>JALHMC010000022.1 GCA_022844225.1 Hyphomicrobiaceae bacterium
GCGCTGGAGATCTGGCAGCGATTTGCGATTCGCAGCGTCTTTGCCTCCGGCAACATCGATGATGCGCTCAGGCAGCGGGCCGCCGTCGCTGAGCCGTTCGGCTTCATCAGGAAGCCGTATTTGGCGAGCGAGGTGGTGGCGCTCCTTACTGCGAAGAACTAGGGCAAACTCAGTCGACGTGAAGAATTGATATTGCTGAATAGAGATGACCGAATTCAGCGCAAACCCCAGCCGCGACGACGTCGTTGCTGGCTCCTCTGCCCGAGCGGAGGGGCCACAATCATGCCGTCGCCATGGCCGGGACCATAATCGCTGAACTAAGGGCGGCGGCGGAACAAGCGTTGGCCGGAGACGCTGAAGCGCGAGATCGTGGCGGCGACGCTCGTGCCCAGGGCATCGGTTTCGATGGTGGTGCGCCTGTACGACGTCAATGCGAACCAGGTCTTTGCGTGGCGCAATCTTTTGACGCTGCTGATCGGATAACTGAGGCCTTGAGCGGTCCCCCTCCTGCTCGGCGCGCCCAAATACCTGACAGGCGAACTCACGCTCGGCTCGCTGATGCAGGCTGCTGCGGCATTTGTGCAAGTCCAGGTCGAATTGAATTGGCTGGCTGACAACGCTGTGCGACTTGCCGATTCGTTTGCATCATCAAACCGGGGGATGCAGCTATCCGAAGCGATTGACCGTCTTGAGACGAGCGTCGCCTCCTCCCGGCCGGGTGACAACATCACGCGGGGCGCCAGCCCTGACGATCGGCTGCATCTACGTGAACTCAGCATAGCGCTGCATGACGGGAGGCTCATGATCGACAATGCCGAAGCCATAATATCGCCAGGCGACAAAGTTTTGATCAAGGGGGATTCAGGCACGGGAAAGAGCACACTCATCCGCGCTATTGCTGGATTGTGGCCTTGGGGGAGTGGGGACATATTAACGCCGCCAAACGCAAGTATCACCTTTATTCCTCAGCAACCGTATTTTCCGATAGGGACACTGCGTAATGCAATCCTATTCCCGCGAAGATCGGAAGATCCATCCGACGAGGTCATTCGAGAAATGCTGACTCGTTGCGGACTCGAACATCTCAATGGGCGGCTCGACGAAATCGACCAATGGGGCTCGATCTTGTCGGGCGGGCAGCAGCAGCGCCTTGCCTTCGCTCGCGTGCTAGTCCAGCCGCCCGACATCCTCATCATGGATGAACCCACAGCCTCGCTCGACGAACTCAGCCAGTTCAAATTGATGGAGTATATGCGCGACCTGCTCAGCGACACCATGGTTCTGCACTCCGGTCACCGCCCCGGGCTTGAGCGCTTTCACAATCGAGAGATACGCCTAGTCCGCTTGAATCAGGACGGCCCTGCAACCACTGCGGAACGCGGAACGACGGCGAGAGAGCGGCTCTGGCACTACGTTCAAGATCGGCTCGCAAAAAAGCATTGACACCTTCTGGCTGGGAGGGGGCAGGGTCATCCGTCAATTGTCGGTGTCATTGAGAGACTGGCGCGTTGATGCGGCCGTCCCTGTGGCGATCTCGGTAATAGGCTCTCGCACGTCCTCCACGGTCGCGGTGCGAAGGGTAAGGCCATGGCGGGCCAGAGTGGAGATAAAACGCTCAGCTGTGATTGCAAAGTTGGCACGGCATGCTGCGACCCGAGGCCCCGAACGACAGTCTGCTTCGTCCGCTACCTACAAATCGCTCTGCCTCTACGCGGTGCCAAATCAAGGTGGAAGTTATTGCGGTGATCGTCATTGGCTTCGGGGCCAAGAACGCAGCGGCCCGACTTAAATCAGATGATCACTCAACGCTTGGTCGGGTCCGGCGTTGGAACGTCTGGCTCTGGATCGGGATCAATGATTGGTAACGGTGGCTCGGGCTCCGTTGGAGGTAAATCCGGCGGCCGGGGAATCGGCGGAGGAGGAACGATCGGTTCCGTCGGCTGATCAGAAATTCCTGGCGTCATCGGTGGCCTCCGTCGCGAACGCGCTGAAGTCATTTCAAGTGCGACCGTCTTGTTTACGAAGCCCCGCGCACGCCCTTCGGTTCCTTCCCGCATTCCCTTCCCGCGACGTCAGCCGGCCCGCCTCTGAGCTGGCTAAAAAAGGCCTGATGCGACTGCATAGAGCTTGGACGGCTGAGACTTAATTCATCTACTTTGACTTTGCGGTCGGAATTAAGCGAGATCGTGTCCCAGGCGGTGGTGTAGGTGGCCAGTCATGGGCCGAACTCGATGATCGGCTCGGGCCGCATGCTCAGGCCGCCGCGATGCGCTTTGGCCGAGCCTGTGGATCATCGCTGATTTGGGCGAGCTTTTCCAGACGACCCTGAGCAAGGGCCTCGGCGTTCTCACGGCTGCGGGACCGGAATTAATGACGACCCACCGGTTAAGCTCAGCGGGTATGCCGAATGCCGCCGGGTTCCCAACCGATGGCCAGCGGCAGTGGCCCCGCGCGACAGCCTCGGCTGCATCCTCGGGCAAATGGCTGTCCAGCGCTTCGGTTTCGAAGCCGAGCGCCCAGCGGCCTTCGCTATCGCTCGCGATGACGAACGTGCCGGCAGTCGTGGAGTGGACAAAAAGCCGTGGCATGGACGCATACCGCTGCCTAGAACGCGAGAAGTGACCAGCGTGGCAGAGACCTCTGAAGGGCGCGTTACCGAAACAGTTGAGCCCGGTTGGGAATGCCTGAGGAAAGACAGCGTCAGAGCTAGACCGGCTGCCCCGCGACGTTGGCTGATCACGAGAACAATGAGTTCAAGGTCCAGCCGATATGCCGGCGGTGCTGGCTCACGGGGCCCGTCGTTTCGCCTCGGCAGCTCGACCGGTTCGGACTACCCATCACGTCGCCTATTCCCGCCGTTGAGGCGCGGCAGCGTTGTGCGCGATACGGTGAGCGAGCGGGTTATCTGAGCATCCTCAATCCGGCCGTTTCGCCCGGATGTCGGGATTAGGAGCCCCCTTCTCCCACCCAGCGTGCGGCCGCACAGCCGCGTGCTGGCGTCGTTGTATTCGACGTCCTGCGTGACGATCGGGCCCCTGTGCTGGCGCCGCCGTGGTCGGCGCAGCGACCGCACATCCAGGTCAGGGCGCCGGCAAGCTTTTGAAAGGCATCGAGTTCGCCCAAAAATTTCAATCCAGCAGCCTGTTAGCTCAAATCCGGAACCAGTTGTCGCTAACGCTCCTTTCCATTGAAAGGCGATGTCGTCGAGCCGAGTCCGGAGGCTCCTATGGGGAGTGTAGTGAAGTTGAAGCTAAAGCGGCAGCCGCGGCTACCGGAGCCAGAGCTGGGCCTCATGAACCGTCTGATCGCGAGTAGCAAAGTGCAACGTCGCGGCGGTTGGGCCGCCCGAGGGGAGCCGAATGGTGTCGTCATTTTGCGCGACGGCGAGCCTCTGGGAGTCTGGACGTACTGGGGCGAGCGCTATCACTACACCACGTCCGAACTTGGTGTGGGCGTACTGATCGCTGCGAATGTTGAGGAGGCGCATACGTGGACCGTCGCGCTCCTGGGCAGGAGATCGGGACGTGAAGAGACGTAAGCTGGCGAACTTCCTGGCCGGCTTCAACGGTTCCGGCGCATCGGCGCCCTGACCCAGCCGCCCCGCTGCCGACTCTTCGGCGGCGGGGCTCGCCGGCTGGCGGAGAAGTCGGGTTCGCCGACCCCAGGGTCGTCGGGCGCTCTCGTGCCTGTGACGATCACCTCAGAGCCGGAGCAAGAGGGCGCCACGCGACCGACGCCCGCTCATTCGGACACCATCGAGATCGAGGTCGGCGGCGATTGCCGCATCCGTGTCGGATCGAGCTTCGACGGCCGTGCTTTGAAGCGTGTTCTCGACGTGCTGAGGAAGCGATGATCCCGGTTCCTTCCGGCGTGCGCGTGTGGCTCTCGGTCGGGCGCACCGATATGAGGCGCGCATGAACGGGCTAGCGCTGCAGTTGCAGGAGACGCTCGGCCGTGATTCATCGCCGGCGATCTCTTCGTGTTTCGCGGGGCGCGGGACCTGATCAAGATCCTCAGGCATGACGGACTAGGGCTCTCGCTCTGTGCCAAGAGGTTGGAGCGTGGCCGGTTCGTTTGACCGGCGGTCGCCAGCGGCAGCGTATCGATATCGTCCGCGCAGCTGGCCTACATGCTCGACGGGATCGATTGGCGTAACCCGGTTCACACATTCCGCCCCGAACGCGCGGGATAGTGCCGCTTTCCGGAGGCAAGAGATGGCGGACTATGATTCCATCGCCGCCACCCGATATCCAGACTACTTTTCGCGCGTCCGAGAACGAATGGCTCTCGGCCTCCAGGTTCTGCTGTTCAAGAAGCAGAACCGCCCTCTGGACATGCTGACGCTGTTAGCCGGCCGTGATCGGATCATTGCAAGAGACTTCGGCATGGACTATTCCGTCGGTCGAGACTTGAACCTCTACTTTCTCGCTATGTTGAAGACGATTGAGTACGCCATTGAGCGAGGGATCCATACTCTCGACCTGGGCGCCACGACATATGCCACCAAGCTCCAGTTTGGCGGGCGGTTGGATCGCAAGTGGATGTATGTGCGTTTCCGGATTGGGATCGTGAATACAGTCTTGCGACAGTTGGTATCTTTGTTCGGCTTTGAACATAACGACCCCGAGCTTGCGCACCTACGTCAAGCCAAAACAGGTTGAACCGATACGCCGCTTCGGCTCGCATGGCTTGTCTTGCTCCGCGTGCTCGGCAACCGATAGCATTTCGTATTGCCGGAATACCAGTCGCCAAGTTGACTGTGCCTCGCGTCGAGGGCTGGTTGCTGTTTGCGATCAAGCTCACAGTCCAGGGAGCTAGATCACGCATAGCGCGGAGTGGCGTTGAGCTCGCCCGCCGGTCTGGACACGGGGCGGCGACCTTACCGGCGACCGTCATGCTCGACGGCGCGCTGGTCTGGGTGGCTAAGGAATATATCCCATGCACACTCATGGCGTGGTCCGAGTGGCCTGGTTCTTACCGGAAGCACTCGTTGGCTTCTTGCCACTCTCAGTTTTTTTGGCAGTGAAATCAGTGACCGGCATTCCCGGCGGCCACCTGACGCTCGTAATTCATGTTCTCATGACATCTGTGTCAGTTCTAATCGTTCGTCACTTTGTCCCACCCTCGTACCTAATCCCCGTCTGGTTCATGGGGTACTTTGCTGTCGGGCTATTGCGGACGTTGGCTAAGCTCTGTGTCATGATGTTTTGAACGGAGGCGGGTCCGCAGCCTCCCAGTCGCGAAGGCTGCTTCTTCTTCGCCGGCTTTGCGAGCCACTGACTGAATGAGGGCGTTGTTTAAACGCTTCGCAGGGGGCTTCGAGCGCGCGTCCCAACGTGCGGAGCCACGCTTATAGCGCCTTGGCGTCGGCGGTGTTCTCCAATCGCGACAGCGTCGGCTGGCTCATCAGGTCGACGCGGGTCTCCGGCGCGCGGCCGCAAGCGAAGTTGAAGGCCGGATCTGGGGCCCGCCCCAAATGCCGAACGAAGTCGAGATTGAAGTGAACATCGCCCGCCCTGATAGAAAAGCGCCCCGACGTGGGCGTCACTGACCTCGGCGAGCCCTCTATGTTCATCTGCCCTGATTACGCACACGTTCGCCGACATGGTGCTGACGCGCACGATGATGATCGCTGCGGGGACAAGGACTGCGACGACATCGACACGCGTGGGTTCAATCGAGGGTCTAGGGAAGGGCGATTGCCGACGCGTTAGGTTGTTAGCGCCGCGATCTGCCCTCGATCACCTGAACACTGTTGACTAACATACTGAACTACGTTAAATTGCAGATGCGATTTGAGATAACAGGAGATTTGTTATGCAGGTTGGCTCAAAGACGATCATCCGTCCGAACGACATCCGCGAACTGTCGGCCGTTGACTTCGAAGCAGTTAGTGGAGGGAGCGCGTGGGAGGGCACGAAAGCCACCATGGACTACATCCACAAGACGGCCGCGTTAGGTTTTGTGGTCATTTTAACGACCGCCACGGTGGTGGGGGCCACCGGACGCTGATGGCGCGCGCGTTGTTTCGGAGCAGGCGCGGGTGAGGTCGGGCTATACAATCGAAAGCGCGGCCCGGAAGTCGAGAATATCTGCCCCTTCTTGCGAATCCGAATGCGACCCGGAAGGATCGGTCGACTGCGATTGCCGCACTTGAAGAGGCGCAACGCCGGCTCGACCCGCTCCTGACGACCCTGAAAGAGCAGCGCAGGTAGAGGCGGGGAGTGGCGGCGGCATCCGGAGTCCGGACGAGGTCCGACCGAGGAGGAAGCGGCGCGACTGGGAATCGTGGGCCCGGACGTGTCGTTTGTGTGGCTAGAGCACGGGTGACAACCGTAGGAGATACCGATATCCCAACTCTTCCCAGAGCCGAACGGCCGCGATGTGCCGATGATCGAGCTCATCGCTCGCGCTCCCGATCGCGCGAGAAGAGCCTCCCGCGTTCGGCGTTGGCTGCGCGCCAAGCCGAAGTCTTGACCTTCAACCACCCGCAGCGGGGCCCCGAACGGTAGGGCGCATCGCGGCGCTTTTAGACGACGCCCTTCAGACCCATCAATTCGGCCTTGGCCAGGAGACGATCGCCGTCCTCGAATGCCTCGACCAACCGGACGGAAGGATGCCGGTGAATCCCGAGTTGGGCCTTGAGCGGTGCCTTGCGGTTCGTGAGCGGGTCTTGCCCAAAGTCGATGCCGTCGAGGTGCAGGAGGTCGAAAACATAGAGACGTAGGTTGTGCCGCCGGCCGCGATATGCAGCGCGCCGAAATCGGGCATCCCGTCCTCTCCGATCGCCACGAGCTCGCCATCGAGAATGGCCGACGACGCCGGCAAGGATAGGAGCGCGGCCGTGATGGCCGGAAACCGTCGGTGCCACTCGGAAGCTGTTCCGCGAGCGTCGATGAGACAAGGGCGATTGAGGCGCCGTTGTCTAGGGCGTGACTGGCATGCGCATGCCGAAACGTTTGTGGCGACATCTCTCGCTCAGTGCCGGCTCGTCGGGCCCGGCTTTTGCAATGTGGGCCGGAGGAGACATTGGATCGTCCGATTGGCCTCCCGCATCGGAATGGTACATGAAATGGTACAAATTCCTTGTTGCAGCGTAGATTTGGTTAGGCGGATCAGCCACTTCTAGGCTTTTTTGGTGCCGCAAGAGGGACTCGAACCCCCGACCCCCGCATTACGAATGCGATGCTCTACCGGCTGAGCTATTGCGGCCAACGCCTCGAGCAGGCCATCCGCCTGCCCAACGTTCGGGTTGGTTCATAGCGGCTCCCCTCGATCGAGGCAAGCACTGCCGTTGCGCCTAGCCGACTGTCTTGCTCGCTCTGAGGCGGTCGATCTCGGCCGCATCGAGGCCGATCTCACCCAAGACCTCCGCCGTATGCGCGCCGAGGTCGGGGGCGGGGAGGCGGACCCGGGCCGGAGTTTGCGAAAGCTTCACTGGAAAGCCCACCATGCGCACGGTGCCGTGGCCGGGATGCTCGATGTCGATCGCCATCTCCTGAGCCGCGACCTGCGGGTCCGAGAACACTTCGGCGATGGTGAGCACCTTTCCCGCCGGCACGCCTGCCTTGTTCAACCGCTCGATCCAGTAATCCTGCGTCTCGACGCCGAGCGCCGCGTTGACGAGTGCGTTCAGCTCCGGCCGCGCCGCGCGCCGCTGCTCCTGTGTCTTCAGGTCGGGCCGGGCGAGGTGCTCCGACAGGCCGAGTTCGCGCATGAACTTGACCAGGATGTCCTGCGTCGCGGGAGCAATCGCGATGGCGCCATCGCGCGCATGGAAGAGGCCGTAAGGCGCGGCGATCGGGTGATCATTGCCGGTCCGCACCGGCTCCTGGCCGGTCGAGAAATACTCCGATGAGAGATAAGCAAGGAGGCTCACCATGCCGTTGACCATGGCCGACTCGACCTTCTGGCCCTTGCCGGTCGTATCGCGGGCGCGCAGGGCATTGACCACGCCATAGGCGCAGTAGAGCCCCGCGATCAGGTCCGTGATCGGCGGTGCCGCCCGCATCGGCTCGCCGCCGGGCTCGCCCGTCGTCGCCATGAAGCCGGACATCGCCTGCGCGATGAAATCGAACGCCGGCCGGTCGACATAGGGGCCCGTCGAGCCGTAGCCGTTGATCGAAGCGACGATCAGCCGGGGGTTGATCTCGGCGAGGCGCGCCTCGTCGAGGCCCATCTCGGCGAGAATGCCCGGCCTGAAGTTCTCGACCAGCACGTCGGCGGTCGCGAGAAGGCGCTCGAGGACGCGTTTGCCATCCTCCTTGCGCAGGTCCAGCACCACCGATCGCTTGTTGCGGTTGAACGAGGCGAAATACCAGCTCAGGCCGCGCGAAAGGTCGCCCTGCTGGCGCACCGGATCGCCCTGGGGCGTCTCGACCTTGATCACGTCAGCGCCCATGTCGCCGAGCAGCATGGTCGAGAACGGCCCCGAGAGCACACGGGTGAGGTCGATGACACGGATGCCGGTAAGGGGCTGGACGGACATGGGGATCGGGGCTCGCGGGCTGCGGGAGACAAGGACTGGGGGCGAGGCGTAGCAGCCCCGTGCCACCGGGGCTAGCCCCCTGCGGCGGCGCTCGCCCACATCATGACCGTGTTAGGCCCTTGTCATCCGGCATCGGCCCTGCTTGCCTTGGTGCACACGTAGATCAGCCGCCGCTGGACGAGGACTGACCCGCATGGCCGACCTTGACGCCACTCCCTATGACTTCATCGTCGTCGGCGCCGGATCGGCGGGGGCCGCCGTCGCGAGCCGTCTCAGCGAAAGTGGCACTTATCGCGTGCTGCTGCTCGAGGCCGGCACCGAGGGCTCGTCCTACTTCTGGTCCCGCGTTCCGGTCGGCGTCGCCAAGCTGATCGACAATCCGGCAGTCAACTGGTGCTATTCCGCCGAGCCGGACGACGGTTCCGGTGGACGGCGCATCGAGGTGCCTCGCGGCAAAATGCTGGGCGGATCGTCGTCGATCAACGGCATGGTCTACATCCGTGGGCAGGCACAGGACTACGATCACTGGGCGCAGCTCGGCAATCGCGGCTGGAGCTGGCAGGACGTGCTCCCGGTCTTCAAGCGCATGGAAAACTACGACGGTGGCTCCGACGAACTGCGCGGACGCAATGGACCACTGCGCATCACGGATTCGCCGCGCCACAAGGTGCCATTGCTGGAGAAGATGATCGAGGCTGCCGGGAAGATCGGGCTGCCCTACAACCCGGATCTCAACGGGGAGACGCAGGAAGGCATCGGCATGTCCCAGGTGACGATCGCCAAGGGGCGTCGCCAGAGCACCGCTTTCTGCTATCTCGACCCCGCGCGCTCGCGCCCGAACCTCGTCATCGAGCAGGGTGCCATGGCCGAGCGGCTGGTGCTCGAAGGCAAGCGTTGTGTCGGCGTGCGCTACAACGTCAATGGCGTACCGCGCGAGGCACGGGCAACTCGCGAGGTCATCGTTTCCGGCGGCTCGATCAACTCGCCGAAGCTGCTGGAACTCTCGGGTATCGGGCAGGCCGATCTCCTGCGCTCGCTGGGAATCGAGCCCGTGCACCAATTGAAGGGTGTTGGCGAGAATCTCCGCGACCACTATTCGCCGCGCGTGAAGTTTGCCATCACCGAGCCGAACGCCACCTACAACGACAACGCCCGTGGCTGGCGGTTGGCGCGCGAGGCCATCAAGTACGCGTTCCTCCGTGAAGGCTTTCTCGCGTCGACCTCCGTCCCGATCCGCATGTATTTCCGCACCCGGCCAGGAGCCGAGACGCCGGACGCCACGATCTCGGTGCTGCCATTCCTCTACGAGATGGTCGGTCGCGAGCGCCGCATCCACCGCACCAAGCGCGGCATCACGATGAACATCAACGTGCTGCGCTCCGAGAGCATCGGCTCGATCCATGCCCGGTCCGCAAACCCTGCCGACCCGCCCGCGATCCGCTTCAATTTCCTCTCGGCGCAGGCCGACCGCGACGGACTTCTCGCCGCGATCCGCAAGGCCCGCGAACTGATGTCGACCTCGCCCTTGAAAGAGATCACGGGCGAGGAGATCGCACCGGGCGCGCATCTGCAGACCGATGAGGAAATCCTCGGCTGGGTGCGCAACAACGCCGAGACCACCTATCACCCGGTGGGTACCTGCAAGATGGGCTCGGACCCCATGGCCGTCGTCGATAGCGAGCTGCGCGTGCACGGCATCGAGGGCCTGCGCATCGCCGACGCCTCGATCATGCCGACGCTCACCTCCGGCAACACCAATGCGCCCTCGATCATGATCGGTGAGAAGTGCGCCGCGATGATTCTTGCTGCCGCAACTTCGCGCGACCGGAAGGTCGCTGCCTAGGCTATGGTCCGCTCGTCGAAGGCCAGAACTGGCATTTTCTGCAGGGAGCGGCTATTGCCGCTTCCGCGCGGCGACGAAGCGGCTTGGCACCTTGCCGCCGACCCGGCAGATTAGGCCGACCCCACCTTTCCGCGCGTCCCGACGCGCCACTCGACGGAGCAATACCCCATGGCAACCACCCACGAAGCCGATGTCGTCGTCGTCGGCGCCGGCAATGCGGCCTGCTCGGCCGCCATGGCCGCTCGCGAATCCGGTGCCCGCGTCATCATGCTGGAGGCTGCACCGAAGGAGGAGCGCGGCGGCAACTCGACCTACACGGCCGGTGCGTTGCGTCTCGTCTTCAACGGCGAGGACGACGTCAGGTCCCTGGTCGATCTCTCCGACGCCGAGGTCGCCAACATGGACTTCGGCACCTACACACAGGAACAGTACTACGACGACATGTACCGCATGACCCGGTATCGCACCGACCAGGAGCTGTGCGACATCCTGGTCCAGAACTCGACGGACACGTGGCGCTGGTGGAAGAAGCACGGCGTCAAGTTCCAGACGAGCCAGGGTCGGCAGGCGTTCAAGGTGGACGGCAAGTTCAAGTTCTGGGGTGGCCTCTGCGTCGAGACGTGGGGTGGGGGCCACGGCCTGATCGATAGCGAGCACGCCATCTGCGAGAAGAACGGCGTCGACATCCGCTACGAGACAGCCGGCCATTCGCTCATCACCGACAACGATGGGCGTGTCATCGGTGTTACCGCTCGCCACAAGGGCAAGAAGTATGACATCAAGGCCGGCGCCGTCGTGCTTGCTTGCGGCGGCTTCGAATCCAACGCCGAGATGCGCTGCCGCTACATGGGTCCCGGTTGGGAGCTGGCCATGGTGCGTGGGACCAAATTCAACACCGGCGGAGGCATCAACATGGCGCTGGCCATCGGCGCCATGCCGCACGGCCACTGGTCGTCTGGCCATGCGGTCGGCTGGGACTTCAACGCCCCGCCGTTCGGCGACCTGACCGTCGGGGACAATTTCCAGAAGCACAGCTATCCGCTCGGCATCATGGTCAATGCCACCGGCCGCCGCTTCGTGGACGAGGGCTACGATTTCCGCAACTACACCTACGCCAAGTACGGCCACGTCATCAAAGACCAGCCGGACATGATGGCCTGGCAGATCTTCGACAAGAAGGTGCTCCACCTGCTGCGCGACGAGTACCGCATCAAGCGCGTGACCAAGGTCTCGGCCAATACGCTGGAGGAGCTGGTCACCAAGCTCGAGGGTGTCGACGCCAAGGCGTGTCTCGCCGAACTCAAGGCCTACAACGCCGCCGTCATGACCGACGTGCCGTTCAACCCGGCGGTCAAGGATGGGCGCGGCACGCGCGGCCTCGCGGTCGCCAAGACCAACTGGGCCAACGTCCTCGACGAACCGCCGTTCGAGGCCTACCAGGTTGGCTGTGGCCTGACGTTCACCTTCGGCGGGTTGAAGATCACCCCGCGCTGCGAGGTCGAGCACACTGACGGCTTCCCGATCCCGGGCCTGTTCGCGGCCGGCGAGTTGGTCGGCGGGCTGTTCTACCACAATTATCCCGGCGGCACGGGCCTCACCTCCGGCGCCGTTTTCGGCAAAATCGCCGGCGAAGGCGCGGGTGCCTTCGCGCTGGGCGCGGGGCAAAGGCAGGGTTGAGTGGGGGGCTGAAGGGGGCTGGGCGTGTTCTCGAGGCCAGGCGACCGTGCGGGGGGAAACCCTCGCACACCGTGTCCGGCACGTTGGTTGGGGATCGCTCCGGACGCCCAAGCGCCGTCAACGACATGTCTTATCTTACGCCTCGAACCCGTTCGTCCGTTCGGCTCCGGTCAGATTGCCGGGAGGACATGATGGCAGTCGCAAATCGAACGGCAGGCGCTCGGCTCCAGATCGTCCTCGCGGCGGACGTGCGGATCGGTCCCGGCAAGGCCGAACTCCTGCAAGGGATCAAGGAGACCGGCTCGATCGCTGCCGCGGGGCGTCGGATGGGCATGAGCTACAAGCGCGCCTGGTATCTGGTCGAGACGCTCAATAGTCATTTTGGCAAGCCTTTGGTCGAGACGGTGAAAGGTGGACGCGCGGGCGGCGGTGCGCGGCTGACGCCACTCGGCGATGAGGTGCTCGCCGCCTTCCGCGAGATGGAGCTCCTCGTGGACAAGGCCATCGCGCCCGCCCTCAAGCGGCTGCGCCGCAAGGTCTCGTCGTCGTAGTCGAATGGATATTACGGTTGACCCGCAGCGATCGCGCTGCAATCGATATAGCCATGTGGCTATAAAAGGAGCGTGTCATGTCGTTATCCCGGATGATCTCTTTCGGGGCTGCGCTGGCGCTCGTCACACTCCTGTTTGGAGTTCGAGCCGTCGAAGCACAGCGGGCGGACCCTGTCGTCGCAGCCGCATCCGATCTTCAGTTCGCACTCGTCGATGTCGCCGAGGCCTTCAAGACGGCCACAGGCAAATCCGTAAAGCTCACATTTGGTTCGTCCGGCAATTTTGCGCGGCAAATCCGGCAGGCAGCGCCATTCGAGGTGTTTTTCTCGGCGGATGAGGATTTCGTCAAAGACCTGGCTAAGGACGGGTTCATGCGCGGCGCCGGAGAGCTATATGGCATCGGACGCATCGTTTTGATGGTGCCGAAAGGGTCCACGCTCAAGCCCGACGGCAGACTCCTCGATCTCAAGGCCGCATTGACGGACGGCCGGCTCAAGAAGTTTGCGATTGCCAATCCCGAGCATGCACCCTACGGCGCGCGGGCTGAAGAAGCGCTGAAGCACGCCGGCATCTGGGATGGGATCAAGGATAAGCTGGTGCTCGGCGAGAACGTGTCTCAGGCGGCGCAGTTTGCAACCTCCGGCAACACGCAGGGCGGTATCATCGCCTACTCGCTGGCGCTCTCTCCGCTCGTGTCGGCGCTCGGGACGTACGAGCTGATCCCGGCAGAGATGCACCAGCCCCTGCGTCAGGCCATGGGCTTGACCAAGCGCGCGGGCGCGACCGCCGAGGCATTCTACGATTTCGCCAGATCACCCGAGGCGCGCGCCATCTTTCGCAAGTACGGTTTCGTCCTGCCCGGTGAAGCATCCTGAGGCGGCATCCGAACGAGGAAAGCGACGCGTATGGACTGGGCTGCCTTCTGGCTTTCGATACGGCTGGGCGTTCTGACGGTCGCGTTGCTGCTGCCCATCGGCGTCTGGCTCGGGCGGTTGCTCGCTTACCGCCAGTTTAGAGGCAAGGCGATCGTCGAAGGCCTTGTCGCGCTTCCGCTGGTGCTGCCGCCAACGGTGTTCGGCTACTATCTCCTCGTCACCTTCGGCGCCGCATCTCCGATTGGTCAACTCTGGCACAGCGTGTTCGGGGGGCAGCTCGTCTTCACCTTCGAGGGGCTCCTCATCGCCTCCATCATCTTCAACCTGCCGTTCGCGATTCAACCGATGCAGCGGGCGTTCGAGGCGATCCCGAGTGATGTGCGGGAGGCGGCGCAATGCTGCGGGATGTCGCCTTGGCAGGGCTTGCTGCGGGTCGAGCTTCCGCTCGCGTGGCCTGGGATATTGACGGCGTTGGTCCTGAGCTTCGCCCACACACTAGGTGAATTCGGTATCGTGCTCATGGTGGGAGGGAGCATCCCCGGCGAGACGAAGACCATCGCCATTGCCATTTACGACCGTGTGCAGGCGTTCGACGATGCATCAGCCGCGAAGATGTCGGCTTTGCTGCTGGCGGTGTCCCTCGTTACGATCACAGCGACATTCTATTTTTCGCGGCGCGTCGGCCGGAGGCTCGGCTGACCGATGCGGGGGCTCGATGTCAGGCTGCGTCAGGACACGCCGATACCGCTCGACGTTACGCTCGCGTGTCCGCCGGGTGAGCTGCTCGCGCTCGTGGGCCCCTCGGGGAGTGGCAAGTCCACCATCCTGCGGTCGATCGCCGGCCTCTATCGCCCGCTCGAGGGCAAGGTCCTCGTCGACGGCGAAGTGTGGAGCGATACGTCCATCAAGGCGGACATCCCGACGTGGCAGCGCCGCGTCGGTCTGGTGTTCCAGAGCTACGGTCTGTTTCCGCACATGACGGCGCTCGACAACATCGAGGCGGCCCTCGGACATGTGCCAACGGCCGATCGCAACCGGCGCGCATCCGAGTTGTTGTCGCTGGTCAATCTCCATGGGCTCGAAGGCCGCCGACCGGCCGAGCTTTCGGGTGGCCAGCAGCAGCGCGTCGCGGTCGCGAGGGCTCTCGCCCGCGAACCCAAGGTGCTGCTGCTTGATGAGCCATTCTCCGCTGTCGACAAAGTGACGCGTGGGCGCCTCTACCGGGAGCTGGCCGCGATCCGGCAGCGGCTCGACATGCCGATCATTCTCGTCACGCATGACCTCGACGAGGCCATGATGCTGGCCGATCGGATGTGCCTCCTGCAGAGAGGCCATATTCTGCAGGTCGGGCGTCCGTTGGACATCATGAGCAAACCGGTGTCCGTGGAAGCCGCGCGTCTCGTCGGCCAGCGCAATGTTTTTCCCGGACGCATCGTCGAACATCTGGCCAACGAAGGCGTCACGATCCTCGATTGGCGAGGCCGCCGCCTTGAAACGCCTCACGCGCCGGCATGGTCCGTCGGCACGGAAGTGTCATGGCTCATACCGCCCGGCAAAGTGATCTTGCATCGGCGCGACCGGCCGTCACGCGGTGAAGCCGAGAACCCTGTGATGGGCGTGATCGACAGCCTGATTTGGCTGGGCGACACAATGATCGCGACCGTCAGGCTCGAGGCATCAGAGACGCGCCTGCTGACATTCCACATCGCGCGGCACGCAGCCGAGCGCAACAAACTGGCGAAAGGCGAGAAAGTCGAACTCTCCCTGATCGCCGAAGCGATCCACGTCATGCCGGCGGCGCAGCCCCGAAGGCGGAAGGCCTGACTGTTGCTGATACCTTGATGGTCAGTGCTCATCAGCGGCCCTACCTTCGCTCGTGCACCGAGACCGGCTGATCCTGCTCGCCCTCTTGAGCCTCGCCGCGGCGCAGGCGATTTTCTGGATCTGGACCCAGCCAGCGAATGCCGCGACAGAGAATTGGACGGTCGTTCCCGACAACTGGCAGACGCTGCGCCTGCAGTGGGAGTTTTCGCACTTGGCTGGCGCCGTCTTCCAACTGTTGGCCTTCGGCTCACTGGTCGCCGCGGCCCTGACAAGCCGGCGGCCGCCAGATATCGTCGCGGGTGAAGATGGCACACGATAGAGGCGTTGGCGTCGGCGGCGGGTTGGGCTTACCATCGAGCGCATCAGGATGCGCTCGACGGGAAGAGCCAATGCAAAAGCGGATGAGCGACGGAGATCTGCGCCGGGACGTGCTGGAGCGGGCACGAGGCGTCACTGAGCTGATCAAGGCGGCGGCGCCACGGATCGAGGCAGGGCGCGAGTTGCCCCCCGACGTGCTGGCGGCGATGCACCGCGCCCGGCTCTTCCGGCTGCTGTTGCCGCGATCGGTGGGGGGCGACGAGATCGACCTCGAGACGCATGCCATGGCGCTGGAGACCATCGCGCGCGCCGATGCTTCGACGGCGTGGGTGATGAGCCAGGGTTCCGGTTGCTCGATGTCGGCGGCGTTTCTCAGCGCCGACGCTGCCAGGCGCTGGTTCGGGGCACCGAATGCCGTGCTGGCGTGGGGCGCCGGCATCCAGGGGAAGGCCGTCGCGGTGGATGGCGGCTATCGCGTGACCGGCACCTGGACGTTCAACAGTGGCAGCCGCCACGCAACCCTTCTCGGCGGGCACAGCTTCGTCTACGGGCCAGATGGCGCGCGCCGACTGCGTCCCGATGGCCGACCGCTCGACCGCACGATGCTGCTCGAACGATCCAAGGCCGACATAGACGACGTATGGGACGTGGTCGGCCTCCGCGGCACCGGCAGCGACACGTTCACGGTGAAGGACCTGTTCATTCCCGAGGCCGACACCATCGACCGCGAGAGCTATGCGGAATGCCGCGAGCCCGGCACGCTCTACAAGTTCTCGACCACGCTCGCCTATGGCGTCGGATTCTCGGCGCTCATGCTCGGCGTGGCGCAGGCGATGCTCGACGAGCTGACTGCGCTCGCCATGGTCAAGACGCCGCGCTCGGCCATCATGTCGCTGCGCGAGAGCCCCGTGTTCCAGACCGAACTCGCGCAGCTCGAGGCCCGGACCGCCGCCGCCCGCGCCTATCTCCATACCACCGCGCGCGAGGTCTGGGCCGAAGTGGCGGACAGCGGCGAGATCAACATTCCGCAGCGCGCGCGCATCAAGCTGACGACGACCTGGGTCATCAATCACTGCTTCGAGGTGGTGAAGGACTGCTACCGGGCCGCCGGTCAGTCGGCGATCCACCCGAAAGGTCCGTTCGAACGGCGCATGCGAGATGCCATGACCGCCTCCCAGCAGACCCAGGGGCGCGGCTCGAATTACGTTACGATCGGACGCACGCTGCTCGGTCTCGAACCCGATAACATGGCTTTCCTCTGATCCCACCTTTCGGAAAGCGGCCCGGAGCCTCTGCCGGCGCGGGCCAAGGCAATTCCAAGGCTGGCGTGCCCACGGGCCCGCTGCGCCGTCAGAAACCCGGTGAGCCGGTCGACCGGGACTTCGCGCTCTTGCTCGAGCGTATCGAGCGGGAGGCGGCGCGGCTCGATACGCGGTTTCAAATTCCCTGGATCCGCGTTCGCTACGGTTGGGACCCGATTTGGAGCTTCATACCGATTGCCGGTGACATCGTCGCCGCAGGCTACGGTCTGCGCCTCGTCGCCTGGGCCCATCAGTTCGGCCTCGGCCCCGCTCTGACCGCGCGCATGCTGCTCAATGTTGCGATCGACCTCGGCTTCGGTATCGTCCCGATCGTCGGCCCGTTCATTGATCTGTTCTATCGCTCGAATACGCGCAATCTGGCGCTGTTGCTGGCCGAGTTGAAGCGCCAGATGGCTCGCGACCGCACCTCAAAGGCTGGTCAATAAACGCGACGCGGAGCCAGACCTCGCATGGGCCGGATCTGCGTCGCCAGTACCTTGTCGATCCGCCTGCCGTCGAGGTCGATCACCTCGAACCGCCAACCGGCGATGTCGACGTGCTCGCCCGTGCGCGGCATGTGCATCAGATGCGCCAGGACGTAGCCGGCGACCGTTTCGTAGCTGCGTTGCGGTGGCAGAACGATGCCGATACGGTCCGCCATCTCGTCGGCCGGCATCGAGCCGGCAAGGAGCCAGGAGCCGTCGTCCCGCTCGATGGCGTGCGGCTCGGCGCTCGTCTGGTCGGAGCGGAACACGCCGGCGATCGCCTCAAGGATGTCGGCAGGGGTGACGATACCCTCGAAGTCGCCGTACTCGTCGTGAATGAGCGCCATGGGCACGTTGGCCTGCCGCAGGATGCCGAGGACGTCGAGTGCGTCGGTGGTATCGGGCACGATCGCCGCCTTGCGCACGTGGGTGCGGATGTCGAGCAATTCGCCCTTGAGAAACGCTGCCAGGAGCTCGCGCGTCTGCACCACGCCGATCAGTTTATCGACCGAGCCTTCTCCCACCGGTAGCCGCGAGTGGGGCGTTGTAATGAGCCGCGTCTTGATCTCGGCCTCGGGCGCGGTGATGTCGATCCAGTCGACGTCCGTCCGCGGCGTCATCAAGCCGACGACGGCACGGTCGGCGAGCCGCATGACGCCTGCGATCATCTCTCGCTCGCCGCGCTCGATGACGCCCGCACTCTCCGCTTCAGCGATGATCGTACGGATCTCCTCGTCGGTGACGCGCGATTCGGGCTCGACGCTCTGCCCGAAGACGCGGAAGACGAGCCGGGTCGAGGCATCGAGCAGCCATACGGCAGGAGCGGCAGCGCGCGAGAATCCGGCCATGAATGGCGCGACGGTGCAGGCGATGCCTTCGGCATTGCGCAGTGCCAGCGTCTTCGGCACCAGCTCGCCGACGATCACCGAAAGATAGGTGACCACCGCGATGACGACGCCGAAGCCGAGCGGTGTGGCCAGCTTCTGCGGTACCCCGAGGCCTTGCAGCGCGTGCGCAGCCTGGGCACCGAATGCCTCGCCCGAGTAGGCGCCGTTGACGATCCCGATCAGTGTGATGCCGATCTGCACCGCCGACAGGAAACGTCCTGGGTTGCTGGCGAGCCGAAGGGCGGTTTGCGCGCCGGGTCTGTTGGCGGCCGCGAGGGCCGTCAGGCGCGGGCGCCGGGCCGACACGACGGCCAGCTCCGAGAGTGCGAACAGGCCGTTCAACAAAATCAGAGTCAGAACGATAAACAATTCTATCACATCACCGGCGGCTGACGCGTTGACGCCCGAGCCACTCCCTGTTGATTCTAGGATGACGCGAGTTTAGAGCCACTGCCGCCGATAGGCGAGGGGCGAGTGCGCCAGTGTCTGATGCGCGGACGCGCGAGCCCGTTGAGACAGGACACGCCATGCCGCGCCTTCATGTCGTTTTCGACTTGGACGACACGCTCTACCCGGAGCGCGATTTCGCCATCGCCGGATTCCGTGCGGCCTCGCGCTGGGCCGAGGCCGAGTTCAGCGTCGGCGACCTGACGGATGAGATGACCGCGATGCTCGATGTCGGAACACTCGGCACGCTGTTTCCCACGGTCCTCGGCCGGCATGCGCCTGGCCACACACCCGCGCAGCTCGAGGCGTTCCGGGAAGCCTATCGGCGCTGTGAGGGCCTCTCGCTGTCGCTGTTCGAGGACGCGGTTGGTGCGCTCGATCACTACCAGCGGCAGGGGCCGATCGGTCTCATCACCGACGGCACCCGTCACGTCCAGGCGAGAAAGGTCGAGGCGCTGGGCGTCGAGGCGCGTTTTGCCAGCATCGTGTTCACCGACGCCCTCGGACCCGATCGAGCCTACTTCAAGCCGCATCGGCGCCCGTTCGAGGTGATGGCCGCGGCCCTCGGCGATCCAGGCGACCGGTTCGTTTACGTCGGCGACAATCCGGCAAAGGATTTCGTAGCCCCCAACGCCATGGGCTGGACGTCGGTGCTGGTCCACCGGGAGCATCCGCGCATTCACGATGTCGCGAAGGTGGCAACAGGTGGCGCCCCGCAGCACACGATCAGCGCCTTGACCGCGCTGCCTGACGTGCTCGGCGTTTGATTGCGCCGCGTCGCCAGCGCGATGAGGCGGGAAGGCGGGGCGGCCCGTGCGACCTACGCGGGTGAGGTTCAGGTGCGGCCGGCGGCGCGTGGAGGGATGAAAAACCGGCTGCACCCGACCATATTGCCACCAGGGGATCGCCCGCGGTACGGACGATCCGATCGTCACCCATCTTCCGCAGCGTCTCCATGTCCTCGACCAGCTTTTATCGCCTCCTCACCCTCGGCATCGTCGCCGGTGTGCTCCTCTGGCTCGGAAACGGGTTCGTGCAGACGGCGCTGTTCTCGGCCCGTGAAGTGCGCCCCATCACGCCGCGCGGCGATCTGGCCGCCTTCGAGACGACGGCGGCAGACCTCTTCCAGGCGACCGCGCCATCCGTGGTCTACATCTTCACCGAGCAGGCTACCCGCACGGTCTTCGGGACCGAGCGCGTCGGCCGCGGTACCGGGTCCGGCTTCATCTGGGATCAGGCCGGCCACATCATCACCAACAATCATGTGATCGCCAGCGCCGACCGGGTCTTCGTGCGCTTCGATTCGGGAGACACAGTCACGGCGAGCGTGGTGGGCCGGGCGCCGGATTACGACATCGCGATTCTGAAGGCATCGGTCTCAGCGGCGTCGCTTCGGCCGATACCGGTCGGCAGCTCGACCGATTTGCGCATCGGCCAAGCGGTGTTCGCCATCGGCAATCCCTTCGGTCTCAGCCGGACGCTCACGACCGGCATCGTCTCGGCGCTCGGCCGCACGCTCCCGGGGCAGGGCGGTCGCGACATCGAGGACGTGATCCAGACCGATGCCGCGATCAATCCCGGCAACTCCGGCGGCCCGCTGCTCGACAGCGCGGGCCGGCTTATCGGCGTCAATACGGCGATACTTTCGGAGACGGGGTCCTACGCGGGCATCGGGTTTGCGGTCCCTGTCGATACGGTCAATCGCATCGTGCCCCAGATCATCACGCGCGGAAAGCCGATGCGGCCAGGCATCGGCGTTTCGGTCGCCGGTGAGGAGATTGCCGGACGGATGGGCGTCAAGGGCGTCATCCTGATCGAGGTCGTCGCCGGGGGACCAGCCGCGCGCGCCGGCCTTTCCGGCGTCGATCGTCGAACTCAAAGGCTCGGCGATGTGATCGTCGCCGTCGAGGGTCAGCCGATCAACACGGCGGGCGAACTCTCCAAACGTCTCGAGAAGATCGGAATCGGCAATACCGCAACCCTGACGGTCGAGCGCGATGGTCAGCGCCGTCAGGTCACGGTCGACATCGTCGATATCGGTTGAAGCCAAGCGCGTTGAAGGACATGGCGTCGTAGCCGGCATTCGTCACGGGTCGGAATGCTCAACAGTGCATTTACCCTTCCTGTTGCAAGTCCCACACGACGAGAGCGTCCGTGCTACCAGCGCTTGGTGCTTGGCGAAGGGACGCCGGGAAGCACGAGGGACAGCCCACAAGGGCATCGGTAACGGAGCGTGGCCATGACGGGGCTTGGCCTCGGTGAGAGTGACGACGAGAGCCTGCGTGCTCTCAACTGCATTCTCGAGGCGTGGGAAGTGGGTGCATCGACCGGGGTCAAGCCGGAGATGATGGCCTATGCGGCGATCTACGCCGCGCTGTCCGATCTGGTATCGAGCTATGGCGAGGATGCGGTCGCCGATCTTGCCGGCGGTCTCGTCGATCGCGTTCGCTCAGGTGAGTTCACGCTCTATCGCGTGCGTCAGTAAAACGCCGCCATCTCCATCAGGCATCGACGATCAGACCGAGCCGGCGAGGCACCCTCTGAGATCGCGCGCGAGGTTTTCCATCATTTCGAAGTAGTGGTCGGGCCCCGCCCCGATCGCGGCGCCCAGCGGGTCCAGCGTCGCTCGGCGCACGGTCGTGCCTTCGATGATCGTATCAACGGCACGCGGCGCGAACTGCGGCTCGGCGAAGACGCAGACAATGCCTGTCCGCGACAGGCGCTCACGCAGCTGCGAGAGACGGCGCGCGCTCGGCGGCACCTCCGGGTTGACGGTCACGGAGCCGGCGCCTGCGAGCCCATAACGACGGTCGAAGTACTGATAGGCGTCGTGGAACACGAGGAACGGCTTACCGGCGACTGGCGACAATTGTGACTTGAGTGCTTGGTCGAGCGCGTCGAGCTTCTCCGCCACGGCCTTGGCGTTGGCCCTGAAGCGCGCGGCATCGGCTGGCGAGACAGCTGCGAGAATCTCGCTGACGTGCAAAGCGATGACGCGCGCATTGTGCGGATCGAGCCAAAGATGCCCATCGGTCAGCGCCGCATCGTGGTTGTGGCCTTTTTCGTGCGCGTGACCGTGGCTATGGTTGTGCTTGCCCTTGCCTTTCCCGGGTCCGTGATCGTGGCCGTGGGGCTCGAAGTCGCCGCCGACGCGCGCCTTATGGAGTATCATTTCGGGCACCCCATCGAGCGTTACAATCCGCGTACGCTTACCGACGAGCGATAGCGGCTTCGCGAGGAAAACCTCGAGCTGCGCCGAGACACGAATGACCACGTCGGATGCGTTCAGACGCCGCACTTCCGACGGTTTCATGGCGTAGGTATGGGGTGAGGCAACGCCGTCGATCAGCAGATGCGGCGTGCCGACACCGTCCATGACTGCCGCAACGAGGCTATGCACCGGCTTCAGCGTGACGACCACGTCCGGCCCTGCCGCCGCAAGCGGTTGCATGCCCGCCAGCGTGGCGGCGAGGGCCATTACCGAGGATCGAATCCACCAACTGGCCGTCGAACCGGCCCTTGTGTCGTTCTGGCTCATGATACGGACGATTTCTCCCGCGACCCGCCGGCGTGCCGCAATCGGCAACGAGCGTCCAACGACGCGATATGTCCGCTATGTTATACTGTATCCAATGCGACGCAATTGCCTTATCCCCGCCAACAGCGGCTGGCTTATAGTCGCCGGCTGAGCGGTGGGTGTTCGACTGCGCGGGGCTGCCTTTGCGGGCGCCCGAACAAGATTGAAGAGCATGAAGGAGAGGCGACGGATGACGGAGCCGAGACCTGGTAGGACGACGTGGTCGGGTACGGTGCTGCGGCCTGTGTGGACGATCGCTGTCACACTGGTTGCGATGCTGATGGTGGGAGCTATCGCGCCTGCAGCAGCGCATCCCCACATCTGGGTCAGCGTGCGCACGACCGTTCTCTACGACAATGCCGCCATCGTGGGCTTCCGCCAAGCCTGGACCTTCGACCAATACTATTCCGTGATGGCTATCGAAGGCCTCGACACCGACAAGGATGGCCAGTATTCGCGCGCCGAACTGGCCGAACTCGCCAAGGTCAACGTCGAGGCCCTGAAGGAGTTCGCCTATTTCACGTTCCCGCGCCTCAAGGGCCAGGAATTGGCCGTCGAGATGCCGAAAGAGTACCACCTCGAGCACGCGACGCGGCCGCCGGCCCGTGATGCGGCAGTCGCGCCACAGCAGGATGCCGCCGTTCTGCCGCGCACCGGTGCGTCGGAGACCGCCGAGGCGGCCGGCAAGCCTGTGAACGAGCTGACGCTGCATTTCACGCTGCCGCTCGCCAAGCCTGTCCTCGCCGAAGCTGAGGGCTTCACGTTCTCGATGGGCGACCCGTCGTTCTTCATCGCCTTCGAGCCGGCTCGCGATGAGCCGGTCGCGCTCGGTCCTGGCGCACCGAAAGGGTGCCGGATAACGAGCACGGCACCAAAGGAACCGGAGGCCAATCCGTCCAGGCCCGGCGACCTGATGGCCGGTCAACCCAGCGATCTATCGGTCAATCTCGTGGCTGCGCCGTCCTGGCAGGTGATCTGCGCGCCGGCCGGCTGACGTCGGCGGCGCTGTTGACGCCTGCTCGGCACGAAAGACATGTCCTCACCTGCTGTGCCGTGTCAGATTCCGCGGGTTCGCCCGCCTGTGGGCGAAATCACCTGCGCACCCTGTGACGGGGCGCCCTGCTGGCACCGAGGCACGCCCCTTGAAGCTGAGATCCATCACGCTCCTGCTCGTCGCAGAGCTTGCGGCCATGAGCCTCTGGTTCGTCTCGGCGGCCATCCTGCCCGAGATGCTGCGCGAGGCGGCCATCTCGCCCATGCGCCAGGCGGCGTTGTCGAGTGCGGTGCAGGCCGGGTTCGTCGCCGGGGCGGTGGTCTCCGCGGTGCTCGGCGTCGCCGACCGTTTCGACCCCCGTCGGGTGTTCGCCGCGTCAGCCGTGCTGGCCGCGATCGCGAATGGGGTGTTGCTCGTCGTCCCGCCGGGTAGCACGACGGCCATCCTGGCGCGCTTTGCCACGGGCGCCCTTCTCGCGGGCGTCTATCCGGTCGGCATGAAGATCGCTGTCGGCTGGGGGCAGAAGGATCGAGGCTTCCTGGTTGGCGCTCTTGTGGGGGCGCTGACGCTCGGCTCCGCGCTGCCGCATCTGGTCGCGCTCGCCGGTGGCGCCGAATGGCGGATCACCGTCGCCATCGCCTCGGTGGCGGCGGCTGTGGCCGGGCTGATCGGACTGCTCGTCGATCTCGGACCCCACCATGCACGATCTGCGGCTTTCGATCCCCGCGCCATCACCGTGGCTTGGACGAACCGTCGCGTGCGCCTCGCCTACGCAGGTTATCTCGGTCACATGTGGGAACTCTATGCCATGTGGGCTTGGATCGCGACGGCCGTCGCCGTGTCCTACGCCGCAACGATGGGGGTGCCGGAGGCCGAGCGGTTCGCCAAGCTGACGGCGTTCCTCGCCATTGGGGTCGGCGGCCTTGCTTGCGTGGTAGCGGGCCTCGTCGGCGACCGGATCGGCAAGGCCGAAGTCGCCGCCGCTGCCATGGCGGTCAGTGGCCTTTCTGCGGTGCTCGTCGCCATCACGTTCGGCGGCCCGCCCTGGCTGACGTTCGTGCTGGTCCTCGTCTGGGGCTTGAGCGTGGTACCAGACTCGGCGCAGTTCTCGGCTCTGGTCGCCGACGCCTCCCCACCCGAGATCGCCGGCAGCCTCCTCACCTTCCAGACGGCGCTCGGCTTCGCGCTCACCTTCGTCACGGTTCAGGTCGTGCCGCAGATTGCGACGGCAACCGGCTGGCCCATCGTGCTGGCGGGGCTTGCCCTCGGGCCGGCGGTGGGGATCGTGGCGATGCGACGCCTTTCTGCGCTCACGCGCAGCGAGAGGTGATTGTGGGCTGGCGATTTGGTAAGCTCCGCGAAATCGCGCCGCACGAGGCTCCGCCATGTCAGCTAGCGCAACCGATGCCGAGGCCGCCGTTCCCCGCCGCATTGCTGCGCGCGAGTTGCTCACCGCGGAGCAACTGGCGAGCGTTCGTGAGCGCGTCGAGTGGAAATCCGTGGCGCTCATCGCGCACGCCTGGGCCGTCATTTTCGGCGCGATCGCACTGGTCGCCTGGGCCCCGAACCCGCTGACCTACATCTTGGCTGTCATGCTGATCGGCTCGCGGCAGCTCGGCCTCGCCATCCTCATGCACGACGGCGCCCACGGCTGCCTGTCGCGCAGCGAACGGCGCAACATGGCGCTGAGCCAGTGGCTATGTGCCTATCCAATCTGGGCCGAGACAAGGGCCTATCGGCGCTATCATCTCGCGCATCATGCACACACCCAGCAGCCGGACGACCCCGACCTCGTCCTCTCCGCGCCCTTCCCGATCACGCCGACCAGCTATCGGCGCAAACTCTGGCGCGATCTTACCGGCCAGACCGGCTTCCAACAGCGCAAGGCGCAGCTCTTGAATGCGCTCGGCGATCCGGCATGGCCACTGGAGCGCCGCGCGCGGCACTATTGGGAGCGTCTCGGCCCGCAGACGGTGGCCAACGGCGTCCTGCTCGCGGGGCTGGCGATCGCGGGCGTCTGGTGGGCCTATCCTCTGCTGTGGCTGGTGCCGTTGCTGACCTGGATGATGGTTATCACGCGCATCCGCAATATCGCAGAGCACGCCGTCGTGCCCGATTCGAACGATCCCCTGCGCAATACGCGGACGACCCGCGCCAGTTGGCTCGAGCGCGCGCTGGTGGCGCCCTATTTCGTCAACTACCACCTCGAGCACCACCTGTTGTTTTATGTGCCCTGCTACAACCTGCCAAAGGTGCACGATATTCTGATGCGGGGTCCGCACGCGTCCCGGATGGAGGTGCAACCCGGTTATCTGAGGGTGCTGCGGCTTGCGACGGCGAAGCCCGACAGCGAAGATCGCCCCGGCGACGTCGTGAACAACGCGCGCCGCATGCGCGATGGCAAACGCGTTGGAGACGATCAGGCGTCGGCGGGGTTCTGAGAGGCTGAGGGTCCGGCGATCAACGCCACCGGCCATACCGCCACGGTGCCAGCGGATGACGTACGCATCGAATGTCGGGGGCCGGATCGAAGCCGGACGAGCCCCATGGGTGGCAGCGGCAGACGCGTGAGAGCGATAGCCACGACCCGCGCCATGCTCCATTCGTGTCGATGGCCGAAAGCGCGTACTCCGAACATGTGGGCAGATGCCGGCACTCCATTCCGAGCAGCGGCTTCATCGTCCAGCGGTAGAGGTGGACCGGTGCCTTGACCGCACCACGCGTGACGCGCCCAAAAATCGAGACAGATTGTCCGGACCTCATACGACCTAAGCCGAAGCTACCTCTTTTGCTGCTGCATCCGGACTTTCGCCGGCCTCGCGCGCATCCAGCGCCCTGAGAATCGCCTCGAACGCCAGCAGCGTGGACGCATGGCGTCCCTTCACCTCGCGCACCGGCTGCAGTACCGCGAGATCGGCCCACTTGCCGGCCGGAGGCGGCCCGTTCTCCTTCAGCATCCGCCGCATCTCGCCGGCCACACGCCGGATCTCGTCGACCGTGCTGCCGACGATGTGGGCGGCGACCACGGCGGCTGACGCCTGCCCGAGCAGGCAGGCTTTAACGGTGTGCGCGTAGTCGATGACCACATCGCCGTCGAGGGCGAGTTCCACGGCGATCGTCGAGCCGCAGAGCTTGGAATGCGCCGAGGCCGCCGCGTCCGGCCGATCAAGCCGTCGCGCAGGCTGGATGCCGGCAGCCAGCTCCATGATCCGGTCGCTATAAAGATCGCTCAGCTCAGTCATCTCTTGCCTCGTTGCGTGAGGTCGCTCGGTTGCACCAGCACTCCCAGGCGCCTCCCTGGCGCCAGGACGGCGTAACACAATGGAGCGGCAATGGCTTCCCATCGGCGGGGCGACACCGCATAGTAGCACACGCTCGTCGTGTCTCGGACAGGCACAGCCGCCGAAGACCTGGAGAGCAGCGCAACATTCCAGATATTGCGTTGCGGAGCCGGGAATGCAAGTTGCGCTCGCGGGCGGCCGGCCGCCGATCCGGGAGAACCCCGTCTACGTATCTCCTGTCGATCTGGACGATCTGGCAGTGCGCCAATGGAAGGGAACGAGAATGGACCAGCGTGTCGACAAGGGCGCAGCAGCCACTGAGGCGACCGGCGGGAGGTCGCCGCCGGCTCGCCCGACCCGGGCAGAGGCCGAGGCCGCCGTCAAGACGCTCATCGCCTGGGCCGGCGACGACCCGGAGCGTGAAGGCCTCCTCGATACGCCACGCCGGGTCGCCGCGGCCTACGAATCGTGGTTTCGCGGCTATGCGCTCGATCCAGCGGCCGTGCTTGCCCGCACATTCGGCGACGTCGCAGGCTACGACGACATGGTGATGGTCCGCGATGTGCGTCTCGAGAGTCATTGCGAGCACCACATCGCCCCCTTCATCGGCGTCGCCCACATCGCCTACCTGCCGCGTGACCGGGTCGTCGGATTGTCCAAGCTCGCCCGCGTGGTCGAGATCTACGCCAAGCGCCTGCAGACGCAGGAGACGCTGACTGCCCAAATCGCCGAGGCCATCGAACGCTATCTGGCCCCCCGAGGCGTCGCGGTACTGGTCGAGGCCGAGCACATGTGCATGTCGACGCGCGGCGTCAATCAGCAGGGGGTGTCGACCGTAACGACGCGGTTTACCGGAGCCTTCCATGTCGAGGCCGGCTACCGCGACCGCTTCCTCGGCCTCGTTCACGCCCAACGCCGGCCCTGAATGCCGCGCCGTTAACGGAGGACACCTCATGCCGGCCGATGTCGCGGGCTTTGGCGAGCCAGGCTCGCCGGAGCAGGTTGAGTCTGACCTGCAACTTACTCCGCGGTTCGACGGAACCGGCGGCATCGCCGCTGTCGCGACCGATGCCGACAGCGGCGAGGTGCTGATGCTTGCGTGGATGAACGCCGAGGCGCTGGCGTTGACCATCTCGACCGGAGAGGCGCATTTCTGGAGCCGGTCACGCCGCCGCATCTGGAAAAAGGGCGAGGAGAGCGGCAACGTGCTGCGGGTCGTGGAACTGCGCACCGACTGCGACCAGGACGCGGTCTGGATGCGCGTCCGGATCTCCGGCCACGGCGCGGCCTGCCACACAGGTCATCGGACGTGCTTCTATCGCCGGATCCCTGTCGGGCCCGGAGCCGGAACCCAGACCCTTGAACACGCCGGGACGCCGCGCGCTTTCGACCCGGACTCGGTCTACCGCAGCAAGGACTGACAAGGCGCCCTTGCGGCTGTGCAAAAAAACGCGCCGGCGTTGGAACGAAATCGTCTCGGTTGGCGTCTTGTCTTCGCGACGGCGGCAGTATCCCGGCTCCTCACGTATCGCTGTCGTCGCAGGCGGTGGTCCTCCAGCTCCCCCGACGAGGAGGCCACCGCCGCTCCTTCCGCCTCAAAGGGAACGGCAAACGGTCGGCTGCAAACCCGCCGGCGGGCGTGCCTTGCGTGACCCGTAGGGAAGCAATTAACTAAGGTATGGCAGCTTTGTTGGGGAATGGGAGGCCGTGCCCGACGCCCGGCGCGCCTTTCGGCACGCGTCTTGCTGCGTCGGTGCGGACAGGGGTCCGGATCATGAAGCGCGGCAAGATTGGCATCGCATTGGGTGGGGGCGCAGCACGAGGCTGGGCTCATATCGGGGTTTTGCGGGCTTTGATGCAGGCCGGCATCAAACCTGACATCATCGTGGGCACATCGATCGGTGCCGTGGTCGGTGGCTGCATGGCCGCGGACCGTCTCGACGAACTCGAGGGGTTCGCCCGCGATCTCACACGCCGCAAGGTGTTCGGCTTTCTCGATTTCAATCTGACCGGCTCAGCGTTGATCAGCGGAACCAAGCTGGTCCAGCGGCTGGATCGTCATATCGGCGGTATCAACATCGAGGCCTTGCCCCGGCGCTTCGTTGCGGTGGCGACCGAGATCGGGACCGGCCACGAGACCTGGCTTTCGCGCGGCTCCCTGATCGATGCCATGCAGGCGTCCTACGCCATCCCGGGCATATTCAAGCCGGTCAAGGTCGGCCGCCGTTGGCTATTCGATGGTGCGCTGGTCAACCCCGTGCCTGTCTCGGTCTGTCGTGCTCTCGGGGCCCGTTACGTCATCGCAGTCAATCTGAACACCGATCTCTACGGCCGGGACGCCGTCGTCGTCGATCCGGGGCTGGCCGACGATCTGCCGGAACCCGAGGAGCCGTTGCCCGAAGGCGGCGGGCCAGCCCGCAGCCTCATCCGCCGCCAATTGCTCGGCGATGGCGGTGCGGCCCCTGGTATCTCGACCGTGATGGTCGACGCCTTCAACATCGTGCAGGATCGGATCGCTCGCTCGCGCCTCGCCGGGGACCCGCCGGATGCCATGATCAGCCCTCGGCTCGCCGGGCTCGGCATGCTCGACTTTCATCGCGCCGACGAACTCATTCAACGTGGCATGACGGCGGCATTGCGCGAGATCGACGATATGCATCGCGAAATCGCCGCCCGCCGATCGGCAGGCGCACGTGTGCCGCATTACGCCTGAGGCAGCGTGCCGAGCGACGCTCGCTTTCGACGGCTCTTGATGTGGGGTGCGGGCGGCTCCTATCCTCGCTGAAAGCCACATCGAGGAGCATGGCGGACATGGGAACGCTGACGGGTAAGGTCGCCGCTATCACAGGGGGCGCGTCCGGGATCGGTGAGGCTGCCGTCCGGCGCTTCGTCGCCGAAGGGGCCAGGGTCGCATTCGCGGACTGGGACGGCGAGCGTGGACGCCGCGTGGCGGCCGAGATCGCCTCAAGCGGGGGTGACGTGACCTTCACCGAGGCAGACGTCGCCGACGAGACCACGGCGATGGCATTCGTACAAAAAGCAGCAGCCCATTTCGGCCAACTGGACATCCTGGTCAACAACGCCGGCATCCGGATGTATCAGACGGTCGTCGAGGCGACGTCCGAGAGCTGGGACAAGATCCTGGGCGTCAATCTGAAAAGCTACGCCTACTGTGCCAAAGCCGCCGTGCCTCTGATGCGCCGCCAGGGCCGCGGCAGCATCGTCAACGTCGCGTCCGTCCGCTCGATCACGGCTGGCGCCAAGACCATCCAATACGATACCGCCAAGGCTGCTATCGCCGGTCTGACGCGAGGCCTCGCCATGGACCATTCGCCGGAGGGCATCCGTGCCAACGCCGTTTGTCCGGGTCCGATCTTCACGCCGTTCCATGCGCGCCGCATTCAAGCCGCCGGCCAGACGGTGGAGCAATACAACGAGGACGCCGCCGTCCGCACCATGTTGCGCCGGCCCGGTACGCCTGAGGAAGTTGCAGCCTGCATTCTTTTCCTGGCGTCGGACGAAGCGTCGTATGTCACCGGCGCCTGCCTGTTCGTCGACGGCGGCTTGACCGCAATGTGACGGCCTGGGTAGGCCAGCACCTCAGGGCCGCCGCCGATCCGTTGCGGCCCTAGACGGCCGTGATGTAGTCCCGCATGGCACTGGCCTCGAGTTCGACCTCGGCGACCCGATGCTTGACTACGTCACCAATCGAGACGATGCCGACCAGTGCGCCGCCTTCCAGAACCGGGAGGTGGCGAAAGCGGCCCTTTGTCATCCGACTCATCAGTTCGTCTATGGTGTCGGCTTCGCGGCAGGTTTCGACGTCGGACGTCATGGCCTCGCCCGCCGACCGGTCCAGGGCGCCCGAGCCATGCGTCGCAAGCATGCGCACAATGTCGCGTTCCGAGACGATGCCGGCGACCTCGCCGCGTGGGCCGCAGACGACGACCGCACCGATCCGGCGCGCAGCGAGCCGCCGCACGACCTCGCCCAAGGTCACGTTGCCCGTGACGGTCTCGACCGCCCGGCCTTTCTCCTTCAGGATGGCAGCGACGTGCATATCCGTCTCCTCCGCCGCGGGGCATCGAGGACGACCGGTCATTCTCCTCCCGAGACCTCTCCCAGCAGCCGCCGGAGACAGACCCCACACCCATGACCCAGTCCCGCGTCGCCTGCGGATTGGCTTCGGGTTCACTTTGCCCAGGACACCCTGCCCGAGGCCGCCCCATTCTCGCCCAGTGCTGCATGCACATCAAGCGAAGACGCACCGATGGAAAGGCGAAGAACGATCAGCTAAGGGATAGTGAGCGATTCCATCGTCGAGTCGGTTTTTGCTACGGGGCGGCATTTACTTTTCACCGCTATTCTTTGTTGTGAGCAACCCAGGGGGTACCTCATGCAATTCGAGCCAAGGCAGGGGGTCGAGGCGACGGCTGGCGTCAGCGTTGCGCGGCAACATTTGTGTGGACCCGGTTGCGGGTGCGGGCACGGCAGTGGGCAACTCCACCCGCACGACTTTTACGCACCCGATTATACGGGCCCGATCCACGCCGACTTCGAGACGTTCGGGGGCAAGTGGGGCAGCTCGGCCACATTCGGAACGGCCGGCGGAGTGGTCACCTGGAGCCTCGCCGGTGCAGGGTTGGCGAACCAGACCGGGTTTGGCACGTTCTTTTCAGGCGTGACCGTCGGGATGGAGACGGTTTTCAATTTCAACTACACCCAAGCTCTGACGGAGGCTTTTGCTGCCTGGTCGGCCGTCTCCAACATCACGTTCGTCCAAGTCGCTGACGGCGGTGGTGATATCGGTGTCGGCAACACCGCGAACATTCGCATCGGGGCCGCGTTCAAGGATGGGCCGTCGAACGTGCTCGCATCGGCCTTCAGTCCGCCGTTCGGCAGCAGCAATTCCGTGCCCACGCACGGGGACATGATCTTCGACAGCGGCGAGACGGTGTTCTGGACGTACGACAGCTTCAAAATCGTCGCGATGCACGAGATCGGGCACTCGATCGGTCTCAATCATACGACGGTCGCGGGTTCTCTGATGGAGCCCTTCTACAATGCGTCGATTACCGCGCCGCAGGCCGATGACATCGCTGGCGCCGTGGAAATCTATGGTGCGGCCTCGTCCGGACCAGCCGGCTCGGTCTCGATCAATGACGTCTCGATCACGGAAGGCAACAGCGGCACCAAGGTGCTGACGTTCACGGTTACGCGGACCGGCGGTACGGCGGCTTTCAACGTCAACTTCGCCACGGCAGCCGGCACTGCGTCGAGCCCCTCCGATTACGCGGCTCAATCGGGTACGTTGTCGTTCGGCGCCAACGTGACCTCGCGGACGATCTCGATCACCATCAATGGCGATGCATTGGCCGAGCAGCACGAGACGTTCTTCGTCAATCTGTCCGGCGCGACCAATGGTGCGACGATTGCCGATGGCCAGGGTCTCGGCACGATTCTCGACGACGATTCAGCCGGCGTCACGCGAATAGGCACGCCCGGGCCGGACGTTTTGGCGGGCACCTCGGGGCCGGATCGCATTTTCGGCAGGGCCGGCAATGACGCGCTGCTCGGCGGGCTTCACGACGATGTTCTGGCCGGCGAAGACGGTGACGATTCGATCTACGGCGAAGCGGGTCTCGACTACATCCTGGCCGGGCCTGGCAACGATGTCGCCTCCGGCGGCAACGATCGGGATCTGATCTACGGCGAAGGCGGCCTCGACGTGCTGTTCGGCGACGGAGGTGATGATTTCCTCGTCGGTGGCGACGATCGCGATTGGCTTTATGGCGGTACCGGCCTCGACGTACTGTTCGGGGGCAACGGAGACGATCTTCTTTCAGGCGATGCCGACCGCGACTGGGTCTACGGCGAGGCCGGAAACGATATCCTGTTCGGTGCGGCGGGAGATGACGTCATGGGCGGCGGGGCCGGCAACGATACCCTCCTGGGCGGCGACGGGGCCGATGCGATGTTCGGCGAGGCCGGCGACGATTTTATCTACGGAGAAGCCGGCAACGACTACGTGGTCGGTGGCAGTGGCTACAACCAGATCTCGCTCGGGACAGGGATCGACATCGTCCAGAGTACGAGTTCGGATGGTGGCACCCAGTACGTCATCGATTTCTCTGTCAGCGAGGATCAGATCTGGCTGATCGGCTCGCCCTACGCCAGTGCGTTCGCGGCTCTCGCAGCTGCGGCGCCCGCCGGCGGCGGCACGCTGATTGCGAACGGCGGAGAGACCGTGTTCCTGGCCGGCATTCAACCGGGTCAGCTTTCGGCGGCGAATTTCACCATCTTCTGAGTCGCGATGCCTCCCTCGCAGCGTCGACGGGGCTGCTCGGATTTCGGCAGCGTCGTCAGCTGTCGCCTCGGCCCGAAGCCCACCGTGAGTGGTCGGGACGAGGGCGACGCTCATTTGCGAAATCCGGCCGAGTGCGCCGAGCCCACGGCAGCGCACCGGCTATCCCCTGCCTTCCGGCTCCCATCGGCGGTCGTGTCGCCTAACGGACGATCCGCTCCCGGCCATAGCTGCGCGCGTACTGCAGGGCTGACCTGCAACAGGGGACGTCATGTCCCAGGCCATCATTGACCGAGATCAACGCCCTCTCGACGGACCGGTGTGAAGAGCAAAGTGGTGCGGCCGTGCAAGCGCGTGGCATCGGGATCATCCATCGAACCTTCTTGGGGGCGGCATCCATGACGGATACGACGCCGGAGCGACACGCCTTGTCCGACGGCCTAGCAGTGCTGGCGGCGGGGATGTTTGCGCTTCTCGGCTTGGCTTTGGCGTTCGGCTCGAAAGAGCCAGCCATCATATTTCATGGTGTGCTCCTCGCTGCCGGCGCCATTCTCGGCGGCATGGCGGTGATGGGCATGTTCGGTAGCGGCAAGCCTGCCGACCTCAACGAGTACTTCGATGGCCCGATCAAGGTCGCGACGATTGCCTCGGTCATCTGGGGCATTGCCGGCTTCGTCGTCGGTCTCGTTCTGGCCCTGCAACTTGCCTTTCCGGCGCTGAATCTCGATTTGCCGTGGACGACATTCGGACGGCTGCGTCCGTTGCACACGTCGGCGGTCATCTTCGCTTTCGGCGGCAACGTTCTCATCGCCACCTCGCTTTATGTCGTCCAGCGGACTTCGCATGCACGTCTCGCCGGTCGTTGGTCGCCGTGGTTCGTCGTTTGGGGCTACCAACTTTTCATCGCCATCGCGGGCACGGGCTACCTGCTCGGTGTGACGCAGGGCAAGGAGTACGCCGAGCCGGAATGGTATGCCGACTTGCTCCTGACGGTGATCTGGGTCGTCTACCTGCTGGTCTTTCTCGGCACGCTCGCCAAGCGTAAGGAACCCCACATCTACGTGGCGAACTGGTTCTACCTGGCCTTCATCGTCACCGTTGCGCTGTTGCATGTGGTCAACAATGCGACCATTCCCGTCAGCCTGCTCGGCGGCAAGAGCTACATCGTCTATGCTGGCGTCCAGGATGCCATGACCCAGTGGTGGTACGGCCACAACGCGGTCGGCTTCTTCCTGACCGCCGGGTTCCTCGGCATCATGTACTATTTCATCCCGAAGCGCGTCGAGCGACCGGTCTACTCCTACCGCCTGTCGATCGTGCATTTCTGGACGCTGATTTTCATCTACATCTGGGCGGGTCCCCACCACCTCCACTACACCGCGTTGCCTGATTGGGCGCAGACGCTGGGCATGACGTTCTCGATCATGCTGTGGATGCCGTCGTGGGGCGGCATGATCAACGGCCTCATGACGCTGGCCGGTGCCTGGGACAAGCTGCGTACGGACCCCGTGGTTCGTCTGCTCGTCGTGTCGGTCGCGTTCTACGGCATGTCGACATTCGAAGGGCCGCTGATGTCGATCAAAGCGGTCAACTCGCTCTCGCACTACACTGACTGGACCATCGGGCATGTGCATTCGGGCGCCCTCGGCTGGGTCGCGATGGTCTCCTTCGGCGCCATCTACTGCCTCGTGCCGTGGCTGTGGAACAGGAAGGGTCTTTACTCCATCCGCCTGGTCGAATGGCACTTCTGGATCTCGACGCTCGGCATCCTGCTCTACATCACCGCCATGTGGGTGTCCGGGATCACACAGGGCCTGATGTGGCGCGCCTACGACAAGCTGGGCTTCCTCCAGTACTCGTTCATCGAGACCGTGGAGGCGATGAAGCCCTACTACGTGATCCGCGCCGTCGGCGGTCTGCTGTTCGTCCTCGGCTCTCTGATCATGGCCTACAACATCTGGCGCACCATCCGCGGCGATGTCTCCGTGGATCTCGCAGAGCAGCCGCGCGTCGCCGCGGCGCCGAGCGTGCGCCTCACACCGGCTGAGTGAGGGGGGCACACACCATGAAGCACGACGTCTTCGAGAAGAATTCCATCGTCCTCCTGGTCGGCATCCTGGTTGCGGTGTCCATCGGTGGCCTGGTCCAGATCGCTCCGCTGTTCTGGATCGACAGCACCATCGAGAAGGTGAAGGGCATGCGCCCCTACACCCCGCTCGAGCAGGCTGGCCGCGACATCTATGTTCGTGAGGGCTGCTATGGGTGTCACAGCCAGATGGTTCGCACGCTGCGCGATGAGGTCGAGCGTTACGGCCACTACAGCCTCGCCGCCGAGAGCATGTACGACCATCCCTTCCAATGGGGCTCGAAGCGGACGGGGCCTGATCTCGCCCGCGTCGGCGGCAAGTACTCCGACCAGTGGCAGGCCGAGCACATGATCAATCCGCGCTCGCTCGTGCCGGAGAGCATCATGCCGGGCTACCCCTGGCTGGCAACGACAAAGCTCGACACGACTGATGTCAAGCAGAAGCTCAAGACATTGCGGATGGTTGGCGTCCCCTACACGGACGAGATGATCGAGAAGGCTGAAGAGGACCTCAGGGCACAGATACTCGTCGAGGGGCGCGCCGTGCGTGATCTCAAAAAGCGCTATCCGAAGGCCCGCAACGGCAAGTTCGATCAGCGCCCCGGCACCGATCCGAGCGAACTCGATGCGCTGGTCGCCTACCTGCAGATCCTCGGCCAACTCGTCGACTTCACGACCTTCGACGCCGCCGGCCCGAACCTGAGGTGACAGCCATGACCTACCAAACGGTTGCAGGCATCAGTCAGGTGGCGTCGCTACTGATGTTCATCGCCATGTTCGTCGCCGTGGTCGCCTATGCGCTGTGGCCCTCCAATGGACCACGGTTCGAGGAGGCACAGAAGCGGGCACTCGATCTCGATAATGGAAAGCCGTCCCAGGGCAAGCCGGGCGAAAGGGGGCACAGGTGACAAAGAAGCGCGAGGTTGACGAGGTCACCGGCGTCGAGACCACCGGTCACGAGTGGGACGGCATCAAGGAGCTCAACAAGCCGCTGCCGCGGTGGTGGCTGCTCACGTTCTACGCCACCATCATCTGGTCCGTCGGCTACTGGATCGTCTATCCGGCGTGGCCGCTGGCCAACGACTATACGAAGGGTATCTGGGGCTACAGCCAACGAGCGACCGTCGCAGCCGAAGTGAAAGCGGGCATCGACGCTCAGGCGGCCATGCGCCAGAAGCTCGACCAGACACCACTGCCCGATGTTCGCAAGGATCCGGAGCTGCTTCGTTTCGCCAGCGCCGCGGGCAGTGCCTCGTTCCAGACCAACTGTGCCCCTTGTCACGGACGGGGCGCCCAGGGGTTCACCGGCTATCCCAACCTCAACGACGACGACTGGATCTGGGGCGGCACGGTGGAGGAGATCCATAAGACCATCCTCCACGGAATCCGAACCGGAGACGACACGTCGCGCGCCGTCCAGATGCCGAAGTTCGGTCTCGACAAGCTGCTCGACGACGCCAAGATCAACGACGTCGCCGAGTATACGCTGTCGCTGTCGGGCAAGGCCACAGATGCGGCCGCGGCCGGCCGAGGAGCCCCGGTCTACAAGGAGCAGTGCGCGCTCTGTCACGGCGACGACGGCAAGGGCAAGCTCGACCAGGGCGCGCCGAACTTGACCGACGGCATCTGGCTCTACGGCGGCAACAAGGAGCACGTGGTCGAATCGATCCGAACGGGTCGCGGCGGCATGATGCCCGCGTGGGCACCGCGGCTCGACCCGACGACGCTCAAGTCGCTTGCTGTCTACGTGCACAGCCTCGGCGGCGGCAAGTAGGCGAGGCGGCGATCGCGTGTCCCTCTCCCCGTATCTGCGCGATGGGGAGAGGGTGAAGCTGAACGTGAAGGGCAGCTTGTCCAGGCCCTGCCGAAGGAGCGCCAGCCATGTGCGGCTGCGGATGCGAGCTTGCCATCGTCATGGCCGAGGCCCACCCCGAGACCTCGGCCGCTGCCCTGCCACGCCATGGAGCAGCGGCCGTCCGCTCGAGCACGCCGGTTCCGATTTCAGGTCTTGACTGGATCGTCCGGCTAATGGCCGGCCTCGTTCCCGGATGGAGAGCAAGCCGGTGACAACCGTACTCGATCGACGCATCGACAAATCGGCACAGCCCGTCGCCGGCAGTGTCGAAGCCCATGACGTCGAGGCGGTCAACAAGACGGAGCGCCGTCAACTCTACGCCGCGCGTCCGAAGGTCTATCCGAAGCTGGCGAGCGGCACTTTCCGCAATCTGAAATGGCTGGTGATGGCCGCCACACTCGCGGTCTATTATGGACTGCCGTGGCTGCGCTGGAACCGGGGACCTGATCTCCCCGATCAGGCCGTGTTGCTCGACATGGCGAACAATCGCTACTTCTTCTTCTTTCTGGAGATCTGGCCGCAGGAATTCTACTACATCACCGGCCTCCTGGTGCTTTCCGCTCTCGCCCTGTTTCTGGCGACGGCCGTGGCCGGACGCGTCTGGTGTGGCTATTCCTGCCCGCAGACGGTCTGGACCGATCTCATGGTCACCGTCGAGCGCTTCTGGCAGGGTGATCGCAACGCGCGCATTCGTCTCGACAAAGAGCCGTGGAGCGCGGGTAAGGTCTTCAAGAAGGTCATGACGCACCTCTCGTGGCTGCTCATCGGCCTCGTTACCGGTGGTGCGCTCGTCTTCTATTTCCGCGACGCCCCGACCCTCGCGGTCGAGCTGGTGACGGGCACTGCGCCGGCGATCGCCTACCTGTTCCTCGGGATCTTCGCGTTCAGCACCTACCTGCTCGGCGGCATCGCGCGCGAGCAGGTCTGCATCTACATGTGCCCCTGGCCGCGCATTCAGGGCGCCATGACAGATCGCTATACGCTGCTCGTCAGCTACAAGCCCGAGCGGGGTGAGCCGCGTGGCCCCGCGCGCAAGGGCAAGGACGGCATCGTCGACTGGTCGACGCGCGGCGACTGCATCGACTGCAAGGCTTGTGTCGCGGTTTGCCCGACGGGGATCGATATCCGCGATGGCTCGCAGCTCGAGTGCATCCAATGCGCGCTCTGCATCGACGCCTGCGACGAGATCATGGAGAAGATCGGCCGTCCCAAGGGCCTGATCGCCTACGATACGGTCGCCAAGCAGGAAGCGCAGGCCAAGGGCGAGCACGAGCCGCACAAGTTTGTGCGGGCACGCACGTTGCTCTATGCCGGCGTGATGGCCCTGGTCGGTGCGGTAATGCTGGCGGTCTGGTTCAACCGGACGACGCTCGAGATCAATGTGCTTCGCGATCGCAATCCACCGTTCGTGCGCCTTTCCGATGGCGGCGTTCGCAACGGCTATACGGTCAAGATCCTGAACAAGCTCCACGAGCCGCGCGTCTATACGCTTCGGCCTGATGGCATCCCCGGTGCCAGCATGCGCATTCTGGGCCTCGAGGATCAGACCGAGCCGAAGATCACCGTCGCCACGGATGCGCTCCGCGAGCTGCGTGTGCTCGTCACCGTGCCTGACGCAAGCCTGAGCGCTCTGAAGGGGACGTCTCACGACTTCGCGATCGTCGTTCGCGATGCAGGTACGGGCTCCGAGAGCCGTCGCACGACAAGCTTCCAGAGCGGAGGAGGGAACGCGCCATGAGCAATCCGGGTCGGGTCGCCGCCGAAGCCGCGCGGCGTGAGTTGAAGGGCCGCCACGTCCTGATGATGCTGATCGCCTTCTTCGGCGTCGTGTTCAGCGTCAATGGCGTTTTTCTTGCACAGGCTCTGCAGACGTACACCGGTGTCGTCTCGGTCGAGCCTTACGTGAAAGGGTTGAAGTACAACGATCGCATCGCGGCGGGCGAACGTCAGGCCAAGCTCGGATGGCACGAAACGCTCAGCCTTGGTGTGGATGGTGCCATCTCACTCGCCATCGCGGACGACGGCGGACGGCCGGTGCGTGGCCTCAAGTTCGTGGGGAGCATCGGCCGTCCCTCGACGAACAGCCGCGACCGGGCCGTTGCGCTGGTCGAGACCGATCCCGGCCGCTATGTGGCCCGGACCACGGCGCTTGACGAGGGAACCTGGGTTGTCGCCTTCGAGGCGACATCCAGCGATCACGGCGCCGACCCCGTGTATCGCCTGAGGAGGCGGATATGGCTGAAGCACTGACGCTCAATCTTGACTCAGGTGGTGCGGCCACACAGTCGAGCGAGCGCGCGCCGCGTCCTGCTGTCCGGCACATCACCACGCTTGCCGTCGAGAACATGCATTGTGGCGGCTGCATCCGCTCCGTCGAGCGCGCCCTCACCGGTCTGCCCGATGTCGTCTCGGCGCGCGCCAATCTCTCGCAGCGCCGCGTCAGCATCGAGACGCGGCACCCGGCGGCAACCGAGGAGCCCTACGTTGCGGCGCTGGCCTCGGCCGGCTTCAAGGCGGCACCGCTCGCCGACGTGCGCCCCGACGCCGCCAAGGTCGACGATGCTGATCTTATCCGCCGTCTCGGCGTCGCCGGTTTCGCCGCGGCGAACATCATGCTGATGTCGGTCGCCGTCTGGTCTGGCCAGGCGCAGGACATGCCGGCCTCGCTGATCACGCTCTTCCACTGGCTGTCGGCGATGATCGCCATTCCAGCCGTCGCCTATGCCGGGCGTCCGTTCTTCGTCTCGGCCAAGGGCGCGTTGTCCGCCGGGCGCCTGAACATGGACGTGCCGATCTCGCTCGGCGTCCTGCTCGCCACCGGCATGAGCCTCTATCAGACCGCCCGCGGCCTTGATCATGTCTATTTCGATGCGGCGGTGACGCTGCTGTTCTTCCTGCTGATCGGCCGCGCGCTCGACCAACGAATGCGGAGCCGTGCCACGGCTGCGGCACAGAACCTGCTCGGCGCTCGCGTCGCCGCAGCGACGCTCATCAATGCCGATGGCACAGCCGAGCGCATCGCCACCCGCGCCATCGAGCCGGGCATGCGCATTCTCGTCGCCGCCGGCGAGCGCATCCCCGTCGATGCGCACCTCCGCGCGGGCGAGAGCGAAATCGACGAGAGCCTGATCACCGGCGAGAGCCGTCCGCGCCACATCCGCGGGGACGACCGTCTCTATGCCGGCACCATCAATCTCAGCGGCGCCATCGAGGTGGAGGCCGCCGCGCGCGAGGACGGCTCGCTCATCGCCGAGATCGCGCGCCTGATGGCGACCGCGGAGCAGGGGCGGAGCCGCTACGTTCGCTTGGCCGACCGGGCGGCGGCGCTCTATGCGCCCGCCGTGCACGTCCTGGGGCTCGCGACGTTCCTCACGTGGATGGCGCGTGGCAACGGCTGGGAGCCGGCCTTGGAGGCCGCGATCGCGGTGCTCATCATCACCTGTCCCTGCGCGCTCGCGCTCGCTGTTCCCGTAACGCAGGTGGTTGCGGCGGGCCGACTGTTCCGCAAGGGGATTCTGGTCAAGGCAGCCGATGGTCTCGAGCGCCTGGCCGCGATCGATACGATCGTGCTCGACAAGACCGGCACCCTGACCCTCGGGGAGCCGCGACTGTCCGCTGCGGAGACAATTCCCGACGATCGTCTCGAGCTCGCTGCCAGCCTCGCCGTCGCGAGCCGTCATCCCTATGCCCGCGCCATCGTCCGTGCAGCGGAGCAACGAGGTTTGCGCATCGCTCCGGCCGCCGATGTGACCGAGAGCGCGGGCGCGGGGCTCACGGCGGTCGTTACGGGTCGCGAGCTTCGGCTGGGATCTGCCCGTCACTGCGGGCTCAAGGCCGGTGAGGGTGACAGCGCCACGCTCTGGCTCCGCGATGGTGACCGGGCCCCGCTGGCGTTTCCGCTCGCTGACCCCCTCCGCCGGGATGCGCACGCCGTGATCGAGGCCCTGAAGGCCCAGGGACTGGCTGTCGAGGTGTTGTCCGGTGATCGCGCCGAGCCTGTCGCGGAGGCGGCTCGCGCCGTCGGTATCGCAACGTGGCGTGCCGGGGTGCGCCCCGACGAGAAGATTGCCCGCATCGAGACGCTCAAGAGAGAAGGGCGCCATCCGCTCATGGTTGGTGACGGGCTGAACGACGCTCCTGCACTGGCCGCTGGGCATGCCTCGTTGTCGCCGTCGACGGCGGCCGACATCAGCCAGACCACGGCCGACGCCATCTTTCAAGGCGAGGCGCTCTCGCCTGTGCTGGAGACGCTTGCCGTGGCGCGCGCCACGCAGCGCCGCTCGATCGAGAACTTTGCCATCGCCATCGGCTATAACGTGTTCTTCGTCCCGCTCGCCATGCTCGGCCTGTTGACCCCGCTGATCGCGGCCATCGCCATGTCGGCGTCCTCGATCGTGGTGACCGCCAACGCGCTCCGCGTCGCCCTCGTCCGACACCAGGAGACACCATCATGACGGCGCTGGCCTGGCTCATCCCTTGCGCTCTGGCACTTGGTGCCCTGGGCCTGCTCGCGTTCATGTGGTGCCTGCGAACCGGCCAGTACGACGATCTCGAAGGGGCCGCTTGGCGGGCACTCGACGACGGCGACGGCAAGCCGGCACCGACCGAAAAGAACCAATAAGAAGGCCCGGCTGCGGGAGGAATGGGATCATGGTCGACATGGGCAAACCCGCCGAGGCAGGCGATGTCCTCACGATAGGTGCAGGCGCGGTCGCGAGTGACGGCACGCTCAGGGAGCCCGCCAAAGTCGCGTTCGACGATCCGTGGATCTGGCTCGCGGCGGGTTGGCGCGACTTGTGGCAAGCGCCCGCGATTGGCCTCACGTATGGTGCCGTGTTCGCGCTGGCGGCTTTGGCGCTGGCGGTCGGTCTGCTGTCCCTGGAGGCGCACTCGCTCTTTCCGGCGCTGGCCGGCGGTTTTCTGTTGCTCGCCCCGTTCCTCGCCATGGGCCTCTACGAGACCAGCCGCCGCATGGCTGCGGGAGAGGGGGTGTCGCTCGGCAGTGCACTCGGTGCAGGCTTCACCGCGAAGGGCCAGATCGCCTTCTTCGGCGTTGCGCTGATGATCGTATTTCTCGTCTGGCTAGAGCTGGCCTTCATTCTCCTGGTTCTGTTCATGGGAGGTGGCGGGCTGCCTCCGCCGAGCGAGTTCCTGCCGACGTTGCTCTTCACCTACCGTGGGCTCGGGCTTCTGGTGGTCGGGTCGATCGTCGGCGGCATTCTGGCCGCGATCGTCTTCGCCATGTCAGCAGTGGCTGTGCCAATGCTGCTGGTCGAACGCATCGACGCCGTCACCGCCATGCGCGCGAGCATCAACGCGGTGGTCGCCAATCCCAAACCTATGGCGCTCTGGGCGGCCCTGATCGCGGTGATGATTGCAGCGGGCTTTGCGACGTTGCTGCTGGGCCTCGTCGTCGCCTTTCCGCTGATCGGCCATACCACGTGGCACGTCTATCGCAGCGTGTACGGGCCCCGTGTGACCAAATAGCGGACGCGCCGCCGTCGCCCATCAGCCAGATGCTCAGTCGAGCAAGGATCGCGGTTCCAGCCGACCGTCATCGAACGCGCCGAAGGCCAGGAGCCCGAATACGAAGCCCCCGAGATGGGCCTCCCAGGCGATGCCCCCGGCGGATGTGATCAGGGGAGCGAGCAGCGCCGTCGCGAAGTTGATCGCGATCCAAAAGCCTATGGCGAACTGAGCCCGTCGGTCGCGAAACAACTCACCGAGCGACATGCGCCGGATGCGGCGCTGATCGCCGCGGAACGCCTCCGCGCCCCCGTCATCGAAGGCCGAGAACAGGAAGCGGAAGGCTCCTCCCATCAGCCCAGCGAGCGCTCCTGATGCCCCGACCATGACCGTGGTCTCGCCGAGGTGCATCGCGACGAATGTCAGCCCACCCGCGACGCCTGAAAGCACGGCGAAGATCAGGAAGCGGATCGCCCCGATCCGACTCGCCACGGCACTTCCGAAGGCGAGCAGCCAGGCCGAGTTAAGGCCGAGATGGGCGATGTCTCCGTGGACGAGCTGATGGGTGACCAGCGAGGTGAACGCGGCGGCCCACCCGCCGTAGATCGCGTCCGCCTCGCCCGTATAGCGTGACGGAATGAGTGCCAGCGTCTCGATCGCCTCGGCCCACTGTGGCTCCGGCAGCATCCAGAGGCCGGCATGCACCAGAACCAGCACCCCGAGCACCCAGACGACGACGGCTGGCGCATTGAACATCGGCTCACGCGACTGCAACGGCTCGCTCCTTGTGACGGGTCGCCTTTCGCAGGCCGCGCGGCCGCCCTCCGCGCTCCGTCGCTTTAACCTTGGCTGCATCAGCCGACAACCGGCAAAGCGCGGCTCGCCCCGGTGGCACCGAAGATGCTCCCTAAGCCATCAAAGGTTGCCGCTCGCCGATCCGGTGTCTCGTCGTGGGACGATTTCCGGCCCTGGTGGCAGCTGCTGGCACAACTCGAACGGCCTCGCGGCCCCGGCAAGGACAGCGATGAAGCAGCCAACCACTCGTATCCTCTATGAGTACTGGAACGACGTCCGGGGAAATCGCCTCGCACCGACCCGGTTCGAGATCGAGCCGTCGCGGATGGCCCCTGTTCTGTCCGAGACATTCATTCTCGAGCGGACCGAGGACGGGTCCTACCCATTCCGGCTGGCCGGCACGCGGGTCTGCGAGCAGTTCGGACGCGAGCTTCGGGGCGAGGACTTCCTCGGACTCGTCGGAAGCGACCGCCGGGCGATATCGCGGGCGTTGGGCACGGTGACCCAATCCGGCGCCGTGCTGGTGCTCGAAATCGAGGCCGAAACGGGCGATGGCCGGACCGCGCTTTTCGAAGCGCTCGTTCTGCCCCTCGTCCATCCGGCGATCGAGGTGACGCGCTACCTCGGTACGATCGCTGCGATCGATCCCCAGCCGTGGCTCGGCTCGGAGCCGCTGCGCGCAAGCTGGCTCATCGCCCACGACATCGTCTGGCCGGAAGGTCCGCCCGGCGTCTTCGGCGACGACGCGCGCCAGCTGCCGTTTTCACCGGAGTTGGCCGCGGCGCGCATCGTCCGTTCGGCGCGTCGCCAGTTCCGCATCCTAGACGGCGGCCGCAAGGAGTGATCCGCCGGAGCCGGCCTGCTCGAGGTCCGGGCAGTGCGTACCAAAAAGACGCGCCGGCTTAGAACATCATTAAGAGCCGGTCGTCATAGTCGGGTGAGCGCCTTCCTCGCGTCCCGGCACACCTCTCGAGCCGTCGGGTCGCAACTCGTCCCGATTTGCCTTCTGAGCAGGTTGCCATGGCCCTTCAGATTGACACGACAGCGACATTGCCAGCCTCGGTTTCCGCTCGGATCGAGCCCGACCGGCGCCGACATCGGCGGGTGACGCTGACGCTGCTCGGCCGCTTCATGCGGGCCACTAAGCAGGAGTATCCCTGCAAGCTGATCGACATTTCGGTGGGCGGCGCGGCTCTCATGTCGCCGGTTCCGGTCGAGGACGGTGAAACGATCGTCGTCTACCTCGACCAACTCGGCGGCCTCGAAGGCGTCGTCACACGTCAGTTTCCGGGCGGCTTCGCTCTCAAGCTCTTCGCGACGCAGCACCGGCGCGAAAAACTCGCGGCCCAGATCACGTGGCTGCTCAATCGACACGAGCTCGATCCGACCGAAGCACGCCGCCACGAGCGCCTCGTCCCGCGCAATCCGGCCTCCGGTCTCACTCTCGCTGACGGCACAACGCTGACGTGTCACGTCATCGACGTCTCGATCTCGGGTGCCTCGATCGCCTCCGACCTGCGGCCCGACCTCGGCACCGAGGTCTGTTTAGGCAAGATGCGCTGCCGCGTGGTGCGCTGGCACGATCAGGGCTTCGCCGTGATGTTCCTGGATATCCAGCAGCCCACAGCGCTCCGTCGGTATTTTGGCTGACGTCTGCGGCCTGCTGCCGGCCGCCCCGCGTGGGGGAGCGCTGCCGGGATCGCTTCTGTTCTCTTTGCGTGGTGTGTCGAGGTTTGTGCCATGTGGCAAGTTGCTAAGGTGTTCGGTGCCGTCGCCGTGGCGGTTGCGTTGCTTCCGTCTGAAGCGGGGGCAGATCCGGCTCCGGCGAAACCCGGCAAGGTGAGTGGTCAGCCGTTTATGCGGGTTTTCGGCCCGTCCCTGCCGCCGTATGGCTATGTCCGCTTCTGCTCGGCCTTCTCCGAGGAGTGCCGGCGCGGACCGCTCGAGGATCAGCGCATGGTCGGTTCGCCCGAGCGGCTTGCGGAACTCGATGCTGTCAACAGGCAGGTCAACGCGTCGATCAAACCTGCGACGGACGTCGAGATCTACGGTGAGGTTGAACGCTGGACCCTGCCGATCGAACGGGGCGACTGCGAGGACTACGCGTTGCTCAAGCGGCACATCCTGATGCGGCAAGGTTGGCCGGCGTCCGCGCTGCTGATGACGGTTGTTCGCGACGAGAAGGGCGAGGGCCATGCCATTTTGACGGCGCGCACCTCGAAGGGCGATTACATTCTCGACAACAAGAACGATGAGCTGAAGCTCTGGAGCGCAACGCCCTACGCGTTCGTGATGCGCCAGTCCTATATCGACCCGAACGTCTGGCTGTCGCTTGATCCGCGGCAGGTCCACATGCCGACCTTGCTCGGTGGGACGCGCGAAGGCGGTTGAACGCGTCGGGCGGAGGCCAGCGTCCTCAGCTCTGTCCCTTCAGTTGCTCGCGATACTGCCGGCACTTTTTCACGTAATCCTCGACACCCCAGGCGTTGAATGCCCGTTCCTCGGGCGTTACATCGCGCGCGACCTTGCCCGGAGAACCGATAACGACAGCGTTGGGTGGTATGATCTTGCCCGGCGGTACAAGGGCGCCCGCGCCGATCATGGCGCCCTCGCCGACCTTGGCGCCGTTCAATACGATGGCGCCTAGGCCGACCAGTGCGCCCTTCCCGATCGTGCACCCGTGCAGGATGGCGCCGTGACCGATGGTGCAGTCCTCGCCGATCTCGAGCGGAAAGCCCGGATCGACGTGCAGGACCGCGTTTTCCTGAATGCTCGTACGGCTGCCGATGCGGATCGTATCGTTGTCGCCGCGGATGGTCGCTCCGAACCAGACGCCGACCGCCGAACCGAGCGTGACGCGCCCGATCACGGTTGCGGTTGGCGCGATCCAGAAATCGCCGTCAGCCGGGGTCGCGACCCGGGCACCGTCGAGTTCGTAAAGCGGCATCCGGCTCAGCCCTGCTCGAGATCGATGTCGAGCACTGTCATCGAGATCTGGTAGCAGACCTCGCCGTCCTCAGTGTCCTTGGAGATGACGCCGACGAACTCGTCGCCGACATACATCTCGACAGCGTCGGTCGCTTTCGGCCGCGCCCGGACCTGGATCGACTTGTTGGCGAACAGCTTGCGCAGGTAGGTCTCGACGTTCTTGGCTTCCTGCGGGGTTACTGGCTTGGGCTTTGCCACGTTTGGTCTCCTTGCCTGTGCGACCGCTTCGGTGCATCGCCGGCTGGTTGGCTCATGGGTTGTCAGGATAAAGCGCGCCGGCCGTGTAGGCCAGCCGAGATCGGAGCGCTCGCGCGTGCTGTCGCCCGGACCGTCAGCAGCAGCCGCAGTCGTCCGGAGAGAGGCGCTGGTCCATCGTCAAGGCAGGCTCGGGGCAATTGCTCGTGCCGACGACACGTGCGGGTACGCCCGCGACGACGGTATTGTCAGGAACCGGGTTCAGCACCACCGACCCCGCCGCAACCTTCGAGCAGTTGCCAACACGGATGTTGCCGAGCACGGAACAGCCGGCCGCCAGCAGCACGTTGTTGCCGATCTTCGGATGCCGGTCTCCGTCCGTCTTGCCGGTGCCGCCGAGTGTCACCCCGTGCAGGATCGAGACGTTGTCGCCGACCACCGCCGTCTCGCCGATCACGATGCCGTGCCCATGGTCGATGAAAATTCCGCGCCCGACGCGGGCGGCCGGATGGATGTCGACGGCGAAGATCCGGCTCGACTGGCTCTGCAGGTAGAGCGCGAAGTCGCGACGCCCCTGCGTCCACAGCGCATGCGCGAAGCGATGCGTGACGAGGGCGTGGAAGCCTTTGAAATAGAGCAGCGGCTCGATGTAGCGGTGGCAAGCCGGATCGCGCTCGAACACGGCGGCGAGGTCGGCCCGGAACGTCTCGCCGATCTGCGGCTGGGCCGCCAGAACGTCGTTAAAGGTCTTGCCGATCAGCCCGGCATCAACGTCGGAATGATTGAGCCGCTGGGCCAGGCGGTGGCAGACCGCATCCTCGAGCCGGTCGTGCGACAGGACGGTCGCGAAAATGAATCCGCCGAGCGCCCGCTCGGTGGCAATCACGCCCTCGGCCTCGGCCCTGACGGCTGACCAGATCGGATCGACGGTGTCGATGCTCTCGCGCAGGCGCGCTGTCTCGGCTGGCATGGTGCAGGCTCCTGGTCGGGTCCGGCCCTTATAGGTGGGGCGAACGGCGCGCCCCGTAAGTCTACTCTCGGTAGATGGGCCCTGTCCGCAAGTCAATCAACAGCGGGCGCCCCAGAGAGCTGAAATCTCCTACCGCGCGATTGAGATTATCTTAAGCGTGGCGATTGCAGACGGCCGCTATGCGGTCCGGATACGGGGTATTTCCTCAGCCGATCAGTGCCGCGTTGGCAGCGAACTGGAAGTACCCGTTCGTCGCCAATGTCTCGCCACGACCGAAGCCGGGCACGATGCCGTCCTCCGGGCGCCAGGTGCCCGTCGAGAAGACGCTCGCCGCCTCTGTCTCGAAGGTGGCGCCGTCGATCAGGATCTTGTCCACGATCAGGTTGTTGTCGATGCCTTGCGCGGGCAACCAGACGTCATTGGTGAAGGCGATCTGGACCTGACCGGCGGACAGGCTGCCGGTATGGCTGTAGGTGTAGACCGATCCTCCCACCGGTACGTTGTCGTAGGTGGCGACCACGTTACCATCGATCAGCAGCTGCATCGTTTCGACGCCACGGTCGCCGCGCGCATAGATCGCAAGGTTGGAGCCGCTACCCGTCGCTGGCTCGGCGAACTGGAAATAGCCGTTTGTCGCCAGCGTCTCGCCACGCCCGAAGCCAGGCACGATGCCGTCCTCCGGACGCCATGTGCCCGTCGAGAAGACGCTTTGGTCCTCAGTCTCGAAGACGCGCCCGTCGATCGTGATCTTGTCGACGATCAGATTGTAGTCGATGCCGTTCTGCGGCTCCCACCGATCGTTGAGAAAAGCGATGCGGATGTCTTCGGGCGCCACTGTCCCGACAGCCTGATACGTGTAGACGGCACCGGCCGTGGCGACGTTGCTGTAGGTGGCAACCACTTGGCCGCCGATCAGCAACTGCATGATCTCGGCGCCCGAGTCGCCGCGTGCCGAGATGGTGATCACGGAACCCGTCGCCGCCGGGGCCGTGACGGTGACGCTGAAGATGCCGGTGTCCTCGGCGCCGCTCGCGTCCGCCACGGCATAGGAAATGCTGCTCACGCGGCTCGCGCCCGGCGCGAGATCGGCAAAGTCGCTGCCTGGGTTGAATGTCGCCTGGCCGTTGGCGCCGATGGTGAAAGTGCCGCCGTTGCTGCCCGCGACAGTCGCCCCCACCCGCGCAGGGAGGCCGCCAACCGCGCTCACGACGAGGCTGGCGGCTGTGCCATCCGGATCCGTATCGTTGGAGAGCACGTTGAGTGATGTCGCGAGCCCCGGCGCCGTCGATGCCGTGTCATCTCCCGCGATCGGTGCCTGGTTCGCCGCCGGACCGCCGGTGATCAGAAGGCGACCGATGTGGTTGCGGACGAGATCGACGTAGTAGACGTAGCCGTCCTTGCCTTGCGTGAAGTGAACCGGGCCAAAATTGTTCGGAGTTTTGTAAAGAAAGGTGACCTCGCGGCGATCAGCCAGATCGACAGAGAAGACCTCTCCCTGCGAAACGTCGGTGAAGAAGTAGTCGTTGAGGAGCCCTTGCGGATACTTGTCGCCGGTATAGGCGACATTGCCACCAGTGATGGCCTGCACCTGATATCCCGGATCGGCGCTCGCATGTGAAAAGGCGCGATAGGCTGGAGTAATCGCGATCGTGCCAGCCGCAACGGCCGCGTAGAACGCCGCAGCCCCCGCTTGCGTGTTATAACCCGCCGTCTGCCTCAGTGCGCCATTGTCGCCGCCCTCGTAGTAGGGCCAGCCGAAGTTCGCTCCGGCGCCGCCGCTGTTGATTTCCTCGAACGAGTTCCAGCCCGTGTCGGAAATGATCAGCTTGCCCGTTGTGTCGAACGAGATCGAGTAGGGGTTCCTGAGCCCCAGCTGATAGACCTTGGCCCGGTTCGAGGAGAGACTGACGCCGCCCGTCACGAAGGGATTGTCGGCGAGGCCGAGTCCCGTTTCCGGATCGATGCGAAGTATCTTGCCCGAGAGGCTGTCGAGCGACTGCACGCTGGCAGTCCTGGGGTCGGCGAAGTTGAACGAAGTCCCATCGCCGATCGAGACGTAGAGCGCGCCGTCAGGCCCGAACGCCAGTGCCCCGCCGGCATGGGAGCGCGAGTCCACCTTGATGTAGTTGTCGACGTAACCGCCGCCGCCTGTCCGGCCCGATTCTGTCTGGCCGAGGTTGGATGTGCTGTCGATTGCACCGCCCCCGCTGATGCTGGCGAGCGATGTGCCCGCGCCTCCAAGCAGGATGGTTTCGCTGCCGGCGACGGCCGTGCGGTAACCGTTGGAAGCATCCGCCGTGAAGCGAACCAGATAGGCGAAGCGATTGCCGCCCCCGTCTGGACCGGCGTTGCCCGATTGGCCCGCGGTCTGAGGGGGATCGACCACATAGAAGGCATAGATGTAAGGCGTTTCCGGGAAGTTCGGGTGGACGACGATGTCGAGCAGCCCGCGATCCTGGATGTTGTTGACCTTCGACGAGATGTCGATGAACGTCGAGACCGTGGCGCCGGTCGCCGTGTCGACAAGTTTAATGCGCCCGCCCTTCTCGGCGACGTAGGCATAGGCCGATCCGGATGGCGCATTGGGCAGGTCGACGAACTCCATATTGATGGGTTGCGTCAGTCCGCCAACGACCACCTGCTCGGTCACCGTATAGGGGGACACCAGCGGCGGGTTCGCTGGATCGACCACCGGGTTCTCGTCATCGAGAATGGCGATCCGAGTCGTGCGCGGGGCCTGCAGGAAGCCGCCCTCGACGTTGGTCAGAGACAGGATCACCGTCTCCGTCGGCTCGCCGAGCGCGTCGTTGAGGATCTGTACCGGCACCAGCACCCGGTCGACGCCCGCCGCGAACGTGACCGTGCCGACGCTTGCCACAAAGTCCTGTCCGGCCGTCGCCGTGTTGCCGGTGATCGAGTACTCGACCACGGCTGGTGAGCTGAGGTCGCCCGTGCGCAGGATCGGAACGAGCGCCTGGCCTTCCAATTCCGATACGCTGATCTCGATCTCGCCGAGAGAAATGATGCCGGACACGCCTCAGTCCTTCCTTCTTGTTTTCTGAGTCGGGCATGACGGAAGCCCCGACAAGTCTAAGGTGTCACGTTAGGTGGATGTCTTAAACATCTGCAATAACATAATATATGTAGATGTGTGAGCGGCGGTTGATGCCCCGTTGACGCAGATCCCGGCCAGCGCCAGCATGGCCCACCGCCTTCCGGATCGAGTAAGGGACGGCCACACTGCGCCAGGAGCCACGACGATGGACGAGACGAGAACGCCTGTGCTGGTCGGCTGCGGGCAGGTCACCCAACGTGAGCCCGACCCGCGCAAGGGTCTGGCTCCGATGGACCTCACGGCCGCCGCCGTGAGGCAGGCAGCAGAGGACAGCGGCGCCGGCGGCAAGCTGCTCGCCGCTCTCGATACTCTGGTCGTGCTGGCCTCGTTCTCGGACACCAGCTGGCGGTTCAAGAGCCCGTTCGGGGGGCCGAAAAATCCGCCGAAATCGATCGCCAATCGTGTCGGTGCGACAGGTGCCAAGCGTCTCGTCTACACGTTTGCTGGCGGTAACATGCCCCAGTGGAGCATCAACCGCCTGTTCGAGATGGTCACGCGCGGCGAGGTCGAGGCGGCCGTGGTCTGCGGCGGCGAGGCGCTCGCCACGCAGAAGGCCGCCGAGCGAGCCAAAGTGGCGCTCGACTGGAACGAGGACGCAGGCGGCACACCGGAGCGCTGGGGCGTCGAGAAGCGCGGCTGGAACGACGTCGAAGACCGCCACCGGATGGCCGGCGCCATCTTCGCCTACCCGCTGTTTGAGAACGGCATCCGCGGGCACCTGAAGCGCACGATCCCCGAGCACATGGCGGCGTGCGGCAAGCTCTTTGCCCACTTCGCGGCTGTGGCAGCCAAGAACCCGCTGGCCGATCGGCGCCAGGGCTTCACTGCCGAGCAGATCGCTACGGTCTCGGCCGATAATCCCTTCATCGGCTTTCCCTATACGAAACTGATGAACTCGAACGCCTTCATCGACCAGTCTGCCGCCGTGATCCTGACCTCGGTCGCCAAGGCGCGTCAGCTCGGCATCCCGGAGTCGAAGTGGGTCCACCTGCACGGCACCGCCGACGCCTACGACCACTGGTACATCTCGGATCGCAAGAACTTTCACTCGTCGCCCGCCATGCGCATCGTCGCCCGCGAGACCTTTGAGATGGCCGGCCTCGGAATGGCCGACATGGATTTCATCGACCTCTATTCGTGCTTCCCATCGGCCGTCGAAATCGCCTGCTTCGAGAACGGCCTCGCGCTCGACGACCCGCGCGGCCTGACGATCACCGGCGGGCTTCCCTACTTCGGCGGCCCCGGCAACAACTACGTCACGCACTCGATTGCCGAGATGGTCGCGAAGGTCCGCTCGAAGCCGGGCTCCAAGGGTCTCGTCACGGCCAACGGCAACTACGTGACGAAACAGTCGGCCGGTATCTACTCGACCGAGGCGCCCAAGAAACCGTTCAAACCCAAGGATCCGGCCATCTATCAAGCCGAGATCGACGGCGACAAAGGCCCTGGCACCACCGAGACGCCTTCAGGCAAGGCCACGGTCGAGACCTACACCGTGATGCACGACCGGAAGGGCCCGAGCTATGCCATCCTCTTCGGCCGCGACGCGCAAGGCCGCCGCTTCATCGCCAACACGCCGGAGGACGCGACGCTGCTGCGCGATATGACTCAGCGCGACTATCTCGGCGCTTCGGGCTCGGTCGCCACCAAGGACGGCCTCGCCGTGTTCAAGCCGGACTGATTACTGGGCGTCGCGCGGGGTGCAGATTTCGCCTCGCGCGACGGTCGTTTCAGTTGGGGACGTGGCCGGACCAGCCGCCCGGCCCGCGTTACCCTTTCCCTATCGCATCAGCTCCTTCATCGCCCGGTCCAGGCCTTCAATCGGGCACATCGCCGAGTGCGCGTACGGAGTTGCTATGCACGATCCTCAATATTTCCACGCGGTCCTCGCCAAATACGACGCGGTAGAAGATCGTAAATGGGTATCGAACGATCGGAAGTCGACGAACGTCGGCAAGATCGGTCGGCGCTCCAAGCGTCGGTGCTCTACCGAGGCCCGTGCACTCGAGAAAAACACGTCTCTCGACCTGCCTCGCAATTCTCTCGCCCCATCTCTCAACGCCTCGCTCGTAGATGGCGACCAAGTCGCCCAGGGCGCGCGGCGTGTAGGCGACCTTCATTTGTCGTGTCGGCGCCAGAAGGCCTCCATCTCGGCATCAGGTACGAGATCGCCGCGGAGGGCCTCCGAGAGTCCCTCTTCCACCAAGCGGCGCTCCTCGACGGTGAGATGGTAAACATCCGCGCCGGCATGCTCCATGGCCTCGAGCAACTGCTCGGCCTCCCGGCGGCGCTCCTCGGGCCAATGCCGGGCGCGGTCGAGAACGGATGGTGTGGTGGGAGACGGCATTCCGAATAACTCCGAAGCGAATGCGAAATCGAGGGCGCTTTTTTTCCGGACTTGTCGATGCCCTAGACGCCCCCTACCGCATCAATTCTTTCATCGCCCGGTCGAGCCCGTCGATGGTCAGCGGGTACATCCGGTTTTCCATTATGTCGCCAACGATCTTGATCGAGGGCGTCCAGCTCCAGTGACTCTCAGGCACCGGGTTCAGCCAGATGGCGCTCTCGTAGATCCCGGTGACGCGCTTCAGCCATGCCGAGCCCGGCTCCTCGTTCATGTGCTCGACCGAGCCGCCCGGCACCGTGATTTCGTAGGGGCTCATCGAGGCATCGCCGATGAACACCACCTTGTAGTCGGCCGGGTACTTGTGCAGCACCTCCCAGGTGGGGGTCCTCTCGGTCCAGCGCCGCCGGTTGTTCTTCCACACGTACTCGTAGAGGCAGTTGTGGAAGTAGAAGTGCTCCATGTGCTTGAACTCGGAGCGCGACGCCGAGAACAGTTCCTCGGCGAGCTTGATGTGCCAGTCCATCGAGCCGCCGATGTCGAAGAACATCAGCACCTTCACGGTGTTTCGCCGCTCGGGCCGCATCTGGATGTCGAGATAGCCCTTGCGCGCCGTGCCCTTGATCGTGCCGTCGAGATCGAGTTCGTCCGCGGCGCCCTCACGCGCGAACCGGCGCAGCCTCCGGAGCGCGACCTTGATGTTCCGGGTGCCCAGCTCGACCTTGTCGTCGAGGTCCTTGAACTCGCGCTTGTCCCACACCTTCACCGCGCGGAAGTTCTTGTTCTCCTTCTGCCCGATGCGCACGCCGGCCGGGTTGTAGCCCTCGGCGCCGTAGGGTGACGTGCCGGCCGTCCCGATCCACTTCTTGCCTCCCTGGTGGCGGCCTTTCTGCTCCTCGAGGCGCTTCTTCAGCTCCTCCATGATCTTGTCCCAGCCGCCGAGGGCCTCGATCTTGGCCTTCTCCTCGTCGGAGAGGTAGAGCTGCGACATAACCCGCAGCCACTCCTCGGGAATTTCGACGTCGGCGCCATCCGACATCAGCTCGAGGCCCTTGAAGACGTGCCCGAACACCTGGTCGAACTTGTCGAGGTGGCGCTCGTCCTTCACCAGCACGGTGCGCGAGAGGTAATAGAAATTCTCGACCCGCATGTCGGCGAGATCGGCCTGCAACGCCTCCATCAGCGCCAGGTATTCCTTCAGCGTGACGGGCACCTTGGCCGATTTCAGCTCGTAGAAGAAGTTGGTGAACATGCCTGTGCCTCGTCGGGGCGTGCGCGGATGGCGCTGAGCTTAGCGGGTTCGCGGCGGGGGGTGAAGGGCCGTGTCGGCATGGCCTAAGCTGGCCGTCATAACACCTCGCTCAGGATCGCGAGGCCGTTGAGCGCCCGTGGAAAGCCGCCGTAAGGTCCGGTCTGGATCACCGCCTCTATGATCTCCTGGCGCGTCAGGCCCACATTCAGCGCGCTTTGGCCGAATTTCTTGAGCTGGCTTTCGAGGCCCATCGCACAGAATCCGGCGACCGCACACAGCATGCGCTGCCGATGGTCGAGCCCCGGCCGCGACCACAGCTCGCCATACCCGTAGCGGATCGCTGACGGATACAACTCGCCCGTGATCGCGTTGCCGGGCGCCGCGTAACCCTGAGTGCCCCGCTCGCCGTGCAGTTTCGCCATCACCTCGCGCCCCAGGCGATCCAGCTCCTCGTGGCTGTCGGTTCTAGCCGGCTCTGCGGGCACCTTCAGCCCACGCGCTGCGAAAACCTCGTGTGCCACCGCCGCGGATGTCTCTGTCGTAACGAAGCCCGCATAGAGGCCCACCTGCACGAACACCTCGAGGATGTTGCGCGGCGTGAGCCCGAGGTCGAGCGCGGAACCCGTCATCGCCTTCAGGGGCACCAGCCGTTGCAGCACCGAGAGCGCCGCCAGGGTGCAGATGGCGCGATCCGGTTTCGCCAGCCCCGGCCTATCCCAGATACCGGCATAGACCACCTCCGCCAGAAAATCGTCAAGGCCGGGCACCTGCTCCTTGCCCCGTGCGAGGCCGAGTTCAGCGCGCAGCTCTTGGCCTCGCGCGCGTTGCTTTTCACGTGACATCCGTTCCTCCTCGATCTTCTTCGTGCGTGGCGTTTGCGCCCGCTCGCTCTCGGCAATCAGGCTTGCCAGTTCGCGGTCGAGATTGGCACGAGCGGGTGCGTCCCAGGCGGCGTGGTGATCGTCGCAACGGAAGAGGCGTGGCCGCGCCAGGAAACTGCGCAATATGCTGGCCCGACCCGTTCGATAGGCGTCGTCGGGTATCACCTCGTACTCGCGTCGGATGGCCGCCGCATAGGCCTCGTAGGCCTCGGCGGGTGCCGCGAGTATGGAAAGGTCGAGATCGAGGAAGCGATCGAGATCGTGGTCTCCGGGCGGCCGGTTCTGCTGCACATGGGCCGTCGCTTCGATCAGCTGTGCAACTCTCTCCCGCGTCGCCTCCTCGACACCGAGGCGCGTCAGAGCTTCAACGGCCAGGCGAGCGCTCGCGTCCTCATTGTCGCGTCGGCCGATCTCGTAGACGGCATCATGGAAGTAGATGGCCAGATCAATGCTCCGCCGATCAATCCACCGGTCTCCTTCCAAAGCGGCGAGGCGCAGCAGCTGGCCGATGTGCGCAAGGTCGTGATAGTGGCGGCCGGTGGCTGTGTAGGCGGTGACCAGCGAAGCGAGAACAGCCTCGACCTCTGCCCGGGGCTTGCGCGGGAAGTGCTCGAGCCACCGGCAGGTCGCGTCGGCAATCTCACTGTCGTGGGTGCGTGTCATCGTGCCCTCACCGGAACGCCGGCATCACGCCCTTTGCCACTCGGTCGAATTGCTCGATCATCACCGCTTGCGGCGTCGTCAGCGCCGTCGAAAGATTGATCGTCTCAAGGCCCGGAAAACGCGCTTCCATCTGCTTCAAGTGCGCGACGAGGTCGTCGGCCGTCCCGGCGAACCAGGAGCCGAGCTTCACGAAATGCTCGAGCGTCGGCACGCCGGCCTTGTCCCAGCCGCCACGCTTGCCCACCGCTTCGACCTGCGCCGCGTTGAGCCCAGGCACGAACCCGAGCGGCGCGAACATCTTGACGTGCTCCTCGTAGTAGGGCCGCAGCCGCTCCACCGCTTTCTCGCGAGTGTCGTCGAGGAAGAAGAAGATGCCGATGCCGAGGTTCTCGCCCAGCTTCCAGTTCTTGCCTGCGCGCTGGGCCGCGTCCTGGAACGCTTTGATCGGGCCCTCGGCCATGGTCGCCGCGCCGCCACCGACCATGCCCTTGATGTCGTGGCGGATCATGAAATCCATCGCTTCCCGCTTCGCCGAGACGACCGGCTGCCACGTCTCCATCGTATGCACGGGCCGGGGGACCAGCGTCAGGTCCTTCACCGTGTAGCCGCGATAAGGCACCTCGGGCGGCAGCGTGTAGTGTTTGCCCTTGTGGCTGAAGCGCTCGTTCTTGAACGCCTTGAAGATGATCTCGACCTGCTCCTCGAACAGCTCCCGGTTCGCCTCGTTGTCCGTCAGCGGCGCGCCGAACGTCTCGACCTCGCGCGTGTGATAGCCCCGTGCCACGCCGAATACCGTGCGCCCCTTGGTCAGGATGTCGGCCGTTGCGTAATCCTCGGCCAGCCGCAACGGATGCCACATCGGCGCGACATTGAACCCGCAGCCGATCTTCAGCCGCTTCGTCACGTGCGCCAGATGCACGGCCATCATCAGCAGGTTCGGGAGTACCTCGTAGCCCTCGTGCTGGAAGTGATGTTCGGCAAGCCACAGCGTCTCGAAGCCGATCTCGTCGAGTTTCCTGGCCACGACCTCGGTCTTCTCGAAGACGCTCGCCAACTCGTCGTTGGAGAAGCGGCGCTCGTTGGCCGGCGTCGCCATCTGGCCGTGGTCGGGCAGATCGATGTGGCCGGGATAGACGGTGACGAAATTGCGGATCATGGGGCCTCCTCCGGAACACTCGGGTAAGGTTTGCATGACGTTGAAGGAGTGGCCAGCGCTTGCGGCTCGTGGGATCCAGGGGCGCGCGAAGGGTGCTGGCTCAGCGTTCGCAATGTCGCTCCGACGAGATCCGACTGATCGGCTGTGGCCCGGGGCGTGATTTTTCTGTGTTGATGCAACTCCAGTTTTTCGATTCTTCTGCTCTCCTCACACGACGCCGAAGGGCGCGGAGCGGGACGGTCTCGCTCTTTTGCATGTTGGATTGGGATGCGACCCTCCCGCTCCGTTGCGCGTGACGGGGGTGGTCCCCCTGCGGACGACCGGCCCGCGAGCCACCGCGCATCCGTTTTCGAACGGCGGCTCCTGCCCTCGGGGCGTCTCACGACGGCCTCTGGGCTGCGGCATCCTTCGGAGGTGGCTGAGTACCTCCTACGTCTATCCGACGCGCGCCCGTCTCCCGCAGTCTCCCAGCTCGAGCCCGAGTGCCCTCGCGAGACGGACGCCGGCAAGATACGAGCGGCGCGAGGGGAGGGGGATAAGTTTTTCGTGCGGGCCCGAAATCGCAGCCGCTCGGTCATCACGGTGCATGCCCCCGCTGTCATCCCGGTGCTTGTCACCGGGACCCATCGGGCGGATTGCTCGATAATCGCGGGCGTGCACGGTTGCTTCGAATTTCTCGCGCGCAAGCAAGCGGAGGAATGGGTCCCGGCAACACGTGCCGGGATGACATTTGTGGGTGTCGTCATCGACGCTTCCCATCCTCCCGCAGCACGACAGTGCGCGCACTTGCCTCGCCTAACGGCCCGGGTTCCCGACGGAGCCGCGCACCGCGCGTGCGCAGATCCGGGATCTTTTCCCGTCTCCGTTGTGGAAAGGCCCCGGATCTGCCGCCTCCCGGCGTCCTCCGTCCGGGGACACAGCACGTGGGAAGTGTGGCGGCCCCTGGACCCGCTTTGAACGGGCACCACGCTGCTGACCGAGCGAACCTGAGTTTGCCGGCCGTCGGGACCCGCCTGCTCAGTTCGTGCGCACTTCGCGCGCAAAGTCACGTCTTGCAACAGAGCCGACGGAGGGCCACCGTGTTGATCGAAAACTGCTTGCGAGCGCCAGGAGCACACCATGGCCGACCATACGCTGAAGTCCTCGATCGAGACGGTCCACTGGGGCTATTTCGACGCAACCGTGGCGCCGGTCCTGACGATCGAGCCGGGCGATCGCGTCCGTATCGAGACCGTCAGCGGCGGACCGGACGTGATGCCACCCAAGGGCTCCGGCCTCGCCCCGCCGCCGGAACTTCTGGAGATCCACGCGTCCAGCATGGTGCGCCGGGTGCCAGGCCATCTCCTGACTGGCCCGGTTGCCGTCAAGGGTGCCATGCCGGGCGATGCGCTCGAGGTGGAGATCGAGGCGATCGAATGCCGGCAGCCCTGGGGCTACAATGCCATCCGTCCGCTCTCCGGCGCCCTGCCCGGTGAGTTCGACGAGGTCCGCCTCGTCCACATTCCGATGGATCTTGATAAGAAGGTCGGCAAGCTGGCTTGGGGCGCGGAGGTGCCGCTCCGGCCATTCTTCGGCGTCATGGGCGTGGCGCCGCCACCGGCCTGGGGCTCCGTATCGTCGCTGCCACCGAACAAGCATGGCGGCAACCTCGACAACAAGGAACTGGTGGCTGGCACGAAGCTGATCCTCCCGGTTCACGTTCCAGGCGCCAACTTCTCGTGCGGCGACGGACATGGCGCACAAGGCGACGGCGAGGTGTGCGTGACGGCGATCGAGACGGCACTGACCGGCACTTTCAAGTTCGGCTTGAAGAAGGGCCTGAAGCTGAAGTGGCCGCGCGCCGAGACGCCGACCCACCAGATCACTATGGCGTTCGATCCGGATCTCGACCAGGCGGCGAAGGAGGCGCTCCGCCAGATGATCGCGCTGATCTGCGAGCGGAAGAACCTGAGCCGCGAGGACGCCTACATGCTCTGTTCGCTTGCCGCCGACTTACGCGTCACCCAGTTGGTCAACGGCAACAACGGCTGCCATTGCATGCTCGAGAAGCGGTACTTCGAGTAAGTTGCGCAGGTCGGAGCGCAGGGTCACGTGGGGCCCGCGCCACGGTCAGCGGTGTGAGAACCTGTCATTGACGCGCCTGTCGTACCGATCCCTGTGAGGGCGGCTGCGCAGCAGGTCGTCCTCGATGCTCACGATCTCCCGGCCGAGCGGCCATAGCGTCAGTCCCGCGATCTTCAGATGCGCCCACGCAAACGGGATGCCAATGATCGTGATCGCCAGCAGCAAGGCCGTGATCAGGTGACCGAGCGCCAGCCACCAGCCGGCGAGGAGGACCCAGATCAAGTTGCCGAGCGTGCCGCCGGCGGCGCCGAGGGGGCCTGACGGGCGGTCGATTACAGTGAAGCCGAACGGCAGCAGAGTGTACTTCGCGATGCGTAAGGCTGCCCATGCCCAAGGCAGGCCGATGATCGTGATTGCCATGATGAGGGCTGCGACGACCCAGGCCGTCGCCATCCATAAGCCGCCGGTGACGATCCAGAGGATGTTCAGCAAGAGGCTGAGAGTGGTCACGGGGCGTGCTCCTGCGTCGGCATACACAAGAGGAACGCACGAGGACGCGAGCCGGTTCGGCGGTGCCTGCGTCGCTGCAGACCGGCAGTCCGCGTCACGCTAACAAAAGCGCCGTGCCACAGGCCTCACGGCCCTTTCTCCGCGAGGCCTCAGTACCCTTTATCTCGCGGCACCAGTTCCTTCAGCGGCTCGCCCGCCAGATGACGGCGCACGTTCTCGACGAAGAGCCGCGCGACCACCTTGTCCCGGTCCGGATGTCCGCCGCCGATGTGCGGCAGGACGGTGATGCCGGGCGTCTGCCAGAAGGCGTGCTCGGAGGGCAGCGGTTCGGTGCGGAACACGTCGAGCACCGCACCCGCGACGTCCTTGGCCTTGACGGCGGCAATCAGATCCTCGTCGACGATCAAGGCGCCGCGGCCGAAGTTGATCAGCCACGCGCTCGGCTTCATCGTCTTGAGCCGGGCACGGTCGAACATATTCTCCGTCTGCGGCGTCACCGGCAGCAGCAGCACCACGAAGTCGCTCTGGGCCAGCACCGCGTTGGTGCCGTCGAAGCCATGCACCGTATCCACATGCGGCACGGCCCCGGGTGTGCGGCGTGTGCCGATTACGCGCATGTCGAGGGCGGCGGCTTTCCTCGCGAGATCGGCGCCGATGGCTCCAAGCCCCAGAATGCCGAGCGTCTTGCCGGCGAGCGTTGCCGACTGCGAGCGCACCCATTTCGATTGCTTCTGGTTGTCGGCGATCGTCGCGTAGTGCTTGGTGATGTGGAACAACGCACCGAGGATGTTCTCGGGCATCTGCGGCAGGTGAGTTCCGCGCGCGGCTGAAAGCGGCAAGTCGGGGGGCAGATCCTTGCGCGCCATCCAGCCGTCGACGCCGGCCGTCATCGACTGGATCATCTTCAATCGCGGCATCTTCGACAGCATGCCGGGGGGAGCCCCGAACGCGAGCAGGATCTCGCACTGCGCGAGTTGGTCGTCGCTGAAGCTTCCGCCCGGTGGCACATGGGCCAATTCGAAACCATCGGCGAGGCCCGCCGTCACCAGACCTTCGCGAAACGGCGCGGGATCGGAGACGTTCAGCAGAACGAGAGGCTTGTTGGAACGTGTCATGTGCCGGTCCTCACGCGATTTTGCCGCCGAGTTCGTCGTCGATGTGCACGCGAATGATCTCCTCGAAGCTCGCTTCGGCCTTGAAGCCGAGTTCGATCGAACGGCGCGTCTCGAAGTTGCGCGGCCAGCCGGCGACGATCTCCTGCACGAACGGATCGGGCACGCGCTTGATGCGAGCCACGACCTTCTCGCCGGCGACTTTGCGTAGCGCTTCGATCTGCTGGCCGACCGTCACCGCGAGGCCCGGCATGGAAAGGTTGCGCCGCGCACCGAGGCGGGCGCCGTCGATGGTGGCGGCGTGCAGAAGGAATCCGACCGCCGCGCGCGGGCTCGCGTGCCAGTGCATCACGTCGTCGGAGACTGGCAGTACCGCTTCGTGACCCGCTAGCGGCTCGCGGATGATGTTGGAGAAGAAGCCCGAGGCCGCCTTGTTCGGCTTGCCAGGGCGCACGCAGATCGTAGGCAACCGGATGCCGACCCCGTCGAGCATGCCTTTGCGCGTATAGTCCGCGATCAGCAGCTCACCGATCGCCTTCTGCGTGCCGTAGCTGGTCAGCGGGGTGGTGAAGAACTCGTCCGGGATCTTCTCCGGGAACGGGGCCCCGAAGACCGCGATCGACGAGGTGAACACGAGGCGCGGCTTCTTAGGGGCGCCGTCGTAGGCTTTCCGGATCGACTCGAGCAGGTTCATCGTACCCTGCAGATTGATCCGGTAGCCCTTCTCGAACTCCTGCTCGGCCTCGCCGGAGACGATCGCGGCCAAGTGGAAGATCACGTCGGGTTTGCCCGCAACGAGCTTATCGGTCTCGCCCGAGGCAGGAAGATCGCCGGTCAGCGTCTCGACGGTGAATTTGGCGCCGGCCGGCTTCTGCGGGGCGACGACGTCGTAGAGTGTCAGGCCGGTGATCTCGGTGGCCCCGAGCCGGCCGTCCTTCGCCAGCCGCTCGGCGAGCTTGCGGCCGACCATGCCTGCGCCGCCGAGGATCAGAACCTTCATGCCGTGTCTCCCGCTATCTGTGATTTGGCGGGACTAGAGCATGACGGGGCCATAGGGAGCAATTGCCCGGTGGACCTGTTCGGCGGCCCAGCCGCTCATTTCCGGGCCTTGCGGGCCGCATAGCGCGCATCGCGAGCCCGCTTCTGCGCGGCTTCGAGGGCGGCCTTGAGGTCGACCTTCTGGCGCTCCTCTTCGGCAGCGCGCTCGGCTTCGAGGCGGCGCTCCTCGGCCGCGGCCGCCTCGCGGGCAGCCTTCTCGATCGCAGCCTTTTCGGCCGCTTCGGCCTTCGCGGCCTCGCGCACTGCCCGTGCCTCGGCGATCGCCTTGCGCTCGGCAATGCGCGCCTGCACGGCCGGATCGTCGGGGCCAGGGCGGGCCTTCATCTTTTCGAGAAGGGCCTTTTTGGCGGCATTCTTGTCGGCCAGGCGGTCGGTTAGAGACTTGTCCTTGAGACTTTTCATATCACCTCGGAAAAACTACTCGCCCGACGGTTTTCACCGCCACCAGCGTGGTTGTTTGAG
>JALHMC010000023.1:0-25042 GCA_022844225.1 Hyphomicrobiaceae bacterium
TTGTCCCAGCCGAGCGCAATATCTCCGGCACGGTACGGTTGCGAGTGGCTTTGTGGCACCACGATCACAGGACGGCCACTCTCACACAGCAGGTACTCAGTCACTTGGCGCTCAGTCAGCACGCCCGAGCGGCCGCAACCCACGACACAGATATCATGCAGCCGTGCATGTTCGGCGATCACCTCATGAACGCCGAGCGCATGTGAGTGCGTTGTGATGACTTCGCAGCTTACCCCTGCCGCCTGCGCCGCGCGCTGCAACCCCGAGGCGACAGCCGATGCATCGGATTGGCGTCCCGGGCTCGTCACATCGAGCGCGACCGTGAAGATGGTCAGGTAGGCTTGGTGAGATCGGGCGAGGCTGATCGCGAACGCGCCTGGGCCGCGGTCGCTTTCTCCAGTCTCGGTCGACGTGAAAAGAAAAACAGTCCTGATCGTCATTGCGTTACCCTTTGGTCCGCGCCGCGTCGTCTGGATGTGGCTCGCCCCGCGTTTTGAATAGCGAGTAGACGATACCGCCGAGGATCAACGCGATCGTTACGGCAAGGCTGAGCACGGGCGGGAATTTGCCGCCTTCGAGCAGGAGATCGGCAAGGAAGATCTTCGACCCGATGAAGACCAGCACGAGAGCCAGGGCGAATTTCAGGTAGTGGAACCGGTGGACCATGGCAGCGAGTGCGAAGTAAAGCGCCCGCAAACCGAGGATGGCCATGATGTTCGACGTGTAGACGATGAATGTATCGGTGGTTATGGCGAAGATCGCTGGAACAGAATCCACGGCGAACACGAGATCGGCCAGATTGATCACGATGAGCGCCAGCAGAAGTGGCGTCATGGCGCGAACCATCTTGCCGGTCTTCTCGTCTTTCACCTGGACGATGAATTTCTGCCCGTGGAGGTCAGGCGTGACGCGAAAGTGCCGGGTCATGAACGAGATGAAAGGGTTCTTCGAAATGTCCATCGGCTCATCGCCGGTAAATAGCATCTTGACGCCGGTGGCGATCAGGAAGGCAGCGAAGATATAGAGCACCCAATAGAACTGCTGAACCATTGCAGCGCCGAGGGCGATCATGATGCCGCGCAAAACGATGACGGCGATGATGCCCCACAGGAGGGCCCGGTACTGGTACTGCCGAGGAATCGCAAAGTAAGTGAAAATCAGGCTTATCACGAAGACATTGTCTATCGAGAGCGCCTTCTCAATGAAGAAGCCAGTATAATACAACACACCGGCTTCTGCGCCTTTCTGGAACCAGACCCAGATTCCGAACAGCATCGCAACAGCAATGTAGAATGCCGAAAGCCTCAGGCTCTCGGCGATGCCCATTTCCTTGTCAACCTTGTTCAAAATGCCGAGGTCGAACGCAGTGAGGGCGATGACAAGCCCTAAAAACGCCAGCCAGAACCAAGCCGGCGTACCCAAAAAGGTAGCGAAGAGAAAGTCCATCCTTCGGGCCCATGTTCTACGGCATCGTCTCGTTGGATTGAGACGAAACCCTCGCCGCGTCCGCGATGCCGAAACGACAATCCGACATCGCATTCACCGCCGTGAACGCCAGAGGGGCCCGGATCGAGTGCTCACTTAAGAGTGAGATCGCCGGAGTTCAAGAGGGGGTGTCGCTATTTTGCAGTCAACTGTCATTCGGCACTGAGGCTGAGGCGCGGAGGAACGCGTCCGGTTCGGCACGAGGCGGATAGCGCCGATGAGCATGGTCGTGATCGACCGCGCGGCAAACGACCCTTCTGGCTTTGCGCCGGAAATCCCGTCTCTCCGAGGCTGAACGAGCGCAGATCCAACATCTTCCTGCGTCGCCCGTCTCAGATGGCCGTCCGCCGAAAAATTCATTCGCGAAGACCGCAGGCGACGTATCGGCCGCACTCAATCCACGATGAACAACTTTGCCCCTTCCGCACCGGTCCGCGACCGGTGCGGCTCGGCGCCGTCCGCCACCTGATAGCTCTGGCCCGGCAGCAGCGTGACACGCCGCCCATCCGCGAGCTCTGTCTCGAGGCGGCCCTCCAGGACCAGCAGGATGTGGCCCTTCTCGCACCAGTGGTCGGCTAAGTAATCGGGCGAATACTCGACCATGCGAACGCGGATCTGGCCGAACTGGCGGGTCCGCCAAGTCGCCAGGCCGGTCTCGCCCTTGTGCTCGGTCTTGATCACTGTCGACCAGTCGGTCGTCCCGAACGGGATCTCACTCATCTGCATCGGGTGTCTCCTGCCGTGGCACCGCACCTGGAGCGCCGTCGCCGTCCTCGTCCGTGTCCTGGTTGCCGCCCGGAATCACGTAGTTCCCGCTGAGCCACCGGGCGAGGTCGACATCGGCGCACCTCTTCGAGCAGAAAGGACGATAGCGCTCGACGACGGGCTTTCCGCAGATCGAGCAGCGGCGCTCTCGCGCGGGCTCGTGCCGTTCGCTGTCGCCGCCGTCACTCATCTCGCCGTCTCGTCTCCTCGCCGGTCCGATCTACTCGGGTTCGGCTTCGCCGGCTTTCAGCCAATTGAAATGGATAGGAAATCCTTCCCCGAGCAACATGCCTACCACCTCCGTCAGCGGCAACCCGACGACGTTGGTATAGGAGCCCGAGATCTTCTGCACGAAGCAGCCGCCGATGCCCTGGATTGCGTAACCGCCGGCCTTGCCGCGCCATTCGCGCGAGGCCAGATAGCTTTCCATGTCCTCTTTCGAGAGTCGGCGAAACCTGACCCGCGTCTCGACCACCTTGAGGCGCACGCGATCGTCCGGCGTGATGATGCACAGACCTGTCAACACGCGATGCGAGCGCCCCGAAAGGCGCAGCAGCATCGCTAGTGCTTCCTCGACGTTCTTCGGCTTGCCGAAGATCGAGCGCCCATGGGTCACGACCGTGTCGGCGGCCAGCACGTAGGCATCCGCCAGTTCCTTGTCGTTGGCGATCAGGTCGCGCGCAGCCTCGGCTTTGGCCCGAGCGAGTCGGCTGACGTAGCTGCGCGGCATCTCGGCCCGCTTCGGCGTTTCGTCGAGCGACGCGGGCCGTAGCGCGTCCGGCTCGACGCCGACTTGCGCCAGCAGCGTCAGCCGCCTTGGGCTGGCACTGGCGAGCACGAGGCGCGGCCTCAACTCCGAGCGCCGACCGACCGGCTTCGTACGCGCCCGCGTCTGCCGCAGTGTCTCGCGCTTGGGCGTCCTCGATAGGCCGAGAATACCGAACGCCGAGATCTTAGATGTGCTCATCGCCACGTGTCTCGTTCGGGTCCGCCGAAGTATATGGCTCCGACCATGACCACTGCCAGCCCCGCCGATCAAGGGGTTTGATACTGCCGGCTGTGCAAAGTCGGCCGCCGCGGCGCTCGCAATGGCCTCGGCGCCGTCGTACCGGGCCCGTTGCCGCTTCAACCCTGCCAGCGACTGACAATGTTGCCGAGCACTGGCCGTTCGCGATCGGGCTGCTTCTCGGTTTCCGTGCCGATGTAGACGAACCCTGCAACCCTCTCGTTTGCGGCGAGCCCAAGCGCCGTAGCTACGCCGCCGCTGAACGCATACCATTCCGTGATCCAGCACGTGCCGTAGCCCATGGCGTTGGCCGCGAGGCATAGGTTGTAGGCCGCCGCCCCGCACGACAGCACCTGCTCGATCTCGGGCGCGCCGGGGGTCTCGACCACGCGCGAAATTACCGCCACCACCAACGGCGCACGCATGAAGCGCTGCCGCTCTGTCTCGAGCCGAACCGGTGACGGCGCCTCCTTGTCTTCCTTGGCGAGCGTCGCGGCCAGAACTTCGCCGAACTTCGCGCGCGCGTCGCCCTCGAACACGATGAACCGCCACGGCACGAGGCGTTTGTGGTCCGGGACGCGCGCAGCGATCGTCAAGAGCGTCTCCAGTTCGGCGCTGGACGGGCCCGGCGCGGCCAGCAGGGCGGCCTTGGCCGAGCGGCGCCGGCTCAGCAGCTGCAAAGTCTCGTTCATGCGGCAATTCTCCGGGTGAAAGAGGCGCATTGTGGCGGCCCCGCACTTATCCCCGGGGCGACCGTTCGGTATAGACTAGCAGTCATGCCCAACGCCTGTCTCAACGCCTGTCTCGTTGTCGCCGTCCGCCTCGCCGCCATCGTGGCCTGGGTTGCGGCGGTTGCTCTGTCGCGCCCGCCCGCTGCGGCGGCCGAGCCGGCGACGGTGGTCGTCGTCTTCGACGGCTCCGGCTCGATGTGGGGCCGGCCCGACGGCCAACGCGAGAGCAAGCTGGTCATGGCTCGCGAAGGGATCGGTCACGGACTTGCAAAGCTCGTCCCTGGCACCCGCGTCGGCCTCGTTTCGTTCGGACATCGCCGCGGAGGGGATTGCCAGGACACCGAAACCATCATCGAGCCGGCGCCGTTCGACGTCGAGCGCGTGATGACGACCCTCGAGCGCCTTAATCCGCGAGGCCGCGGCCCTATCACGAAGGCTCTGGGAGAGGCCACGGCCTTGCTCGGATCGCGATCGGCGCCGGCTCGGATCGTGCTCATTCACGATGGGCTCGACAATTGCCAGCAGGATCCGTGCTCGGTTCTACCAGTTCTGAAGGCGGCTCATCCCGGAGCGCGTGTTGACGTGATCTCGCTCGGCCTCCCCGCCGACGAGGCTCGGACCATGTCCTGTCTGACGCAGGCGACAGGCGGCAAGCAGTACATTGTTTCTGCCGCGGCCGATATCGATGCCGCCTTGCTCGAATCGGTCGGTAAGGCCGCCGATGCGACGGCACCGCCGCCGACACCGGCGCCAGTTCCCCGGGCATCGGCACCGCCTCCGTCTGGCGCAAGTCGCGCCCTGCCGCCCAGCGTCGGAACGTCGACACGACCCGGACTTCAGCTCTGGGCCACGTTGGTCAAGGAGGGCCCTCCGATCGCCGCTCCGATCGTCTGGCGCATCCGCCCGCTCGGCGAGAAAGGCCCGCCACTTTGGGAAGGCAAGACGGCGGCTCCGCTGCTCGTGCTGCCGACGGGCCGCTATGATGTCGAGGCAAGCATCGGTTTGATCACCCGCACCGGTATCGCCGACGCCGCCGAGGGAAAGCCGCGCGCATTGACGATCGTCCTCGATGCAGGGCTTCTGTCGCTGAGCCAGACGGACGCCACCGCTGCCATGCTCGACGAGGCTCAGATCACGCTGACGCGCATCGAAGGCAAAGGACCTGGCGAGCCTCAGATTCTCCGGCGGATAGAGCCGGAGCTGGCGCTGCCAGCGGGCAACTACCTCGTCTCGATCACGACGGGGGCCATGCGCATCGAACGTCCCGTCGGCGTCGTGGCGGGCGAGCGTGTCTCGCTCGCGAACTCTCTCAGCCTCGGTGCTCTCGAGCTGTCGGCCACGGCGGTCCGCGGCGGCACTCGCCTGGATGAGCTGGTTTACGCGATCTTCGAGGACGATCCCGATGCCCCGCAGGGCCGGCGTGAGGTGGCCCGATCGGCTGCGGCCGAGCCGCGCTTCAAGTTGCCGGCTGGCACCTACTACGTCGTGGCGCGACGCGGCTCCGCCGAAGCGAGGGACCGCGTCTCGGTTCGCAGCGGTGAGGTCGAGCGCCACACCATGGTGCTTGAGGCGGGCCGGGTGGCACTCGCCGTCAAACTTGCAGGCGGCCGGCAGGATGGCGACACCACCATGACGCATCGCCTGGAGCGTCTGGATGTTCAACCGCGAGAGGTCATCACGGCGAGCGGGCCTGCCGCGGTGCTCGAGTTGGCAGCCGGGCAATATCGGCTCGAATCCCGCGTCGGAAGCGGCAATGTGCGCGCGGAGCGCGAGATCCGCCTCAAGGCCGGTGACACCGAACGCATATCGATCGAGCACGCCGCTGGCGTTGCGCGTTTCCGAATGGTCGATCGCGCCACCGGCAACCCCCTGCCCGACGTCAGTTTCGAGGTGCGCAACAGGAATGGCGAGCCCGTCTGGGCGGGCCTCGGCAGCGAGCCGCGCACGCTACTTCTGGCCGGACGCTACAAGGTGCGGGCAGAGGCTCGCGGCACCATGCTCGAGCGCGATTTCGACGTCACGGCCGGTGAGGATCGTCTCGTCGAGATCGCCCCCCGTTAGAGTTCTCGGATCAGTGAGCATGGTGGGATGCCATTATCGCGCCGAAATGCTTCGCCAATCCGCTATTTAGAGAACCGAGTGAGATTGGCCGGCAGGGAGGGGAGGCAATGATGCGTTCGATAGATCTGTGCCGCTTTGACCCGCTACGGCGCCCGCCGATCAATCGGTCGATCGGGGGACCCTGCATGACGCCGCCCCACCCGACAGCCTTCGTCCTCGCGTTCCTTGCCGTCCTTGTGGCGTTCGTCCACTTCGCCCCGCAAGCGCTCGCCCAAAAGCCGTTGCCGGCGCCGTGGCAGAACGAATCGGAGATGTTGCGCCGCATTCTTCCGCCGGACAGCCCCTCCGCTCAGCGACCGCCTCCGAAGACGAACTCCGGCGACGGACGCGTGCAACTGACGCTGTCCGCCTTCCTGACCCAGGACGGTGAGCCGATCGACCAGGGGGTGGTCTGGAGGGTGTACACCGAGACCCCGGGCGTCGATCCACCGCAACCGCGCCTGGTCACGACCTCGAAAGAGCCGATATCCGTCGTCTCGCTCGCTCCCGGCAGCTATATCGTGAATGTGGTCTTCGGCCGCGCCCACCTCACCCGACGAGTGACGATCGCCGCTGCCACCAACGCCGACGAGCGGTTCATTCTCAACGCAGGCGGATTGCGCGTCACGGCCGTTCTCGGTGCTGCGGAGAAAGTGCGCGATCTCGCGGTCAGCTATGATGTCTACCAAGGCGACGCCGACCAGCTCGGCGGCCGGACGAAGGTCGTTGGCGGCCTCCGCCCGAACGTCATCGTTCGGCTCAACGCCGGCCTCTATCATGTCGTCTCGACGATGGGTGACGCCAATGCCACGGTGAGTGCCGACGTAACGGTCGAAGCCGGAAAGCTCACAGATGCCGTGATCAACCACCACGCCGCGCGCGTAACGATGAAGCTCGTCACCCGAGCCGGTGGCGAGGCCCAAGCTGATACGCTGTGGGCCGTGCACAGCGCCCAGGGTGACCTCGTACGCGAGAGCCAGGGCGCATTGCCGACCCATATTCTTGCAGCAGGGGAGTATGTCGCCAGTGCGCGCCACGCCGGCCGGCTCTACCAGCGGCAGTTCACGGTGGTCTCGGGAGAGGCCGTACAGGTTGAAGTCGTAATGCAATGAGCGCCGCGGTCCCTTGGGCCGCTGCCGCTCATCGTCCCTTGCAGGGCCGCGCCGTGACCTCGCACACCCAGTTGCCGCCACCGCCCGAGCACTTTTCGGCCTTCGCCCAGGCGTTGGACCATTTGCCCCAGCTCTTGCCGTACTCGAATTCCGTGAAGCTCACCCAATTGTTGATCGCGAGCTTCACGGCCACGGCCTTGCTGCCGGTCCCCGATTGCGGGCTCTTTCCGGCGTGCGTGTGATCGACCATGCAGAGTTTGCCACCGACCTTCTTCAGCGCGTGCATGCTGTGAAAGCCCGTTTCCTGTGCGATCGCGCCGTGCATCGCCCCGATCGTGCCGATCAGGCACGCAGCGGCCAATATCGTGCGTTTCATATTTGCACATCCTCCAAGCCACGTTGATCTGCGGCTGGAGGACAGCAAACCCCGTGCCGCGGCCGCACGATGTCGTATCGCGCGGCCAGTCGGCGGTATGGCGGGGGACCCGTTAAGGCATCGGAAACTTCGCCTTCGGATCGAGGAAACGGTCGAGCACGGTCTTCAGGATCGTCGAGCAGTCGTTCTCGAACCTGTTCGAGGGCAGCGATCCGCAGAACGTGATCGAGCCCGTGGAGAACACCGCCCCGTCGTTCGGCGCCTCGAAGAATGTGAGGTCGGCGTGGATCAGTTCCGCCGGCTTCTTGCCTGGGATCGTGGTCAGGTGGGTCAGCTGCTCCTCAGGCACCAGCACCCACGGTGCCTCGGGCTCGTGGCCCTCCGACCGTGCCAGCACGATGGCATGGGCCGGCGTGCCGAGCCGCACGTCTGTCCGGTCCAGTTCGAACCCGGCAGCCCCGTGCCCCGAGAGGCCGTGCCCGCCGAACGTCTCGCCTGTCACGCCTTCGAGGATCCACGCCGCGCGTGATTGCCGTCCCTCGGGCCGCACGCGGTAATGATTGCCGACGAAGTTTCCCTGCGCCGTGAAGCCGACACCGGCGAGGTTTTGCGGCGGCCGTCCGTTCCGCCGCCACAGCCCCCCGTACTGCCCGTCGAAGGCGTTGTAGTATTCACCCGCCTCCGCGGCCCAGGCGCGGATACCGCCCTCGCCGCGCCGGATCTCGATCGCCGCCTCCAGCTCCTTGTGCCGCGCGACCTTCCAATAGAAGCCGTTGCCGCCGAGGTACATGAAGCGTCCGCCGCCGTCCCTGTACTCCTCGAGGGCATCGAGCATGGCCGGCGTATGGTACTCGGGATGCGAGCCTGTCATCACCACGCGATAGGGTTTCAAGAGCTCGACACCTTCCTCGTCCAGCTCCTTGTCGGTGATGACGTCGTAACTGTAGCCCTTCGCCTCGAGCCAGGCGATGAGGTGCGTGTCGGCCGGGAAGTGCCTCAGGCCCGAGCCCCGGATTTTCTCGTCCGGATACGTGATGTAGCCGGAGCGCATGGTGAGCATGGGCCGCAGCCACGAGGCATGGCAGATGCCGCTGCCGTCGGTGTGATAATTGTACGTCGAATGCCCGTATTCCGGATGATCGTAGGCATTCTCCGGATAAGCGCCCCATTCGGCCGCCTGCTTGTTCCACATTTCGCGCCACCACCCGGTTCGCGCCTCCGGCCGGGCGTGGTTGTGGTAGACGGTGTACGTGAAGGTCGACATCAGCACGCAGACGTCCGCCGTCTTTTTGCGCTTGGGCGGTAGCACGAAGAACGGCACGTTCTCCTCGTGCTTGCCCGCTTTGAGACGCACCGCGTAAACGCCCGACCGCGTGCCGGCCGGCACCTCCCATGTGAAATCCGTCTGCCAGCCGCAGTCGTAAAGATCGTCCTCGTGGAAGTGGATCGCGCCGTACTCCTGCGGCGCATGCCGGAAGCACATTTCCCGGCCCGTCCAAGTTGAGCCGGTCATGGCCCGCGCCGGCAGGCTGACGACCTTGCCGTTGAGCTTGTGCGGACCGATGTCGGTGACGGTCAGCGTGTCGAAGTCGCGCGCGAAGTCCCACCGCGCCACCAGAGTGTCGGGCGAGGGTCCGCCGGCAAGTGCGGCCTCGATGGCATCCGCGGCCAGCGCGCGCCCGAGAATGGTCGGCGCCTCGATCTTGCCGTTGAAGTGGCCGCGTACGGGATGGCCACCGAGCGCACCGATGATCCAAGGCATCGTAGCCGGCGGCATCGGGTGCGTCGCGGCATCGACGTCCATCGCCGCGGTCGTCCACTGGCCTTGCACCTTGCCCCGGTGGAGGCGCGCTTGCGCCACCGTCAAGATTCCCGCCTTTGGGTCGTAGCTGGCCGCGATCCGGTACCAGTGCCGGCTTACCAAAGGAACCCGCGTCTTAACGCGTGCCGTACCGAGGATCGCCTCGGCGCTGCCGTCCTCGCCGATGGCGAGCGCGAATCCGACCCGCGTCGACGGTTCGTCGGCCGAGACGACACCCTGCCGGCGACCGTTGCCGGGCGTCGTCGGCCATACGGTCGCGACGAACGTCACGCCGGCCGGGCCCGCGAGATCCCGCCCTTTCTCGACCACCACATACGAGCCTTGATGCACCGGCTGATTGCGGCCGGGATAGCTCCCCGCGAGCGAAGCAGCCACGGCCTCTTCGACGAGGCCGGGGCCCTTCGGATTGGCGTCGCCGCAAATGACCCGCACGAGCCGTGCCTCGTAGTTGCCTTCGATCTGGCTCGAGACCTTGAAGGCAATTTTCTCGCCGGGACGGACGGACAGGCGGTCGGCATAGCCGGCGATGGGCAGCATGCTGGGGGCTCCTTCTCGGGTGAAGATCACGGCCTGAGAAGTGCGCCCATTAATTCAGGCCCCGTCAAGGGCCTGTCGCAAGCCGGTGCGGTCTCTCCACCGCGTCCCTCACCCGGCCGACTTCACGATGATCTCGAAGTGCCGGAGTGCCGGGAAGAACGCCTTCAGCCCCTGGCCCAGGCCCCACAGCAGGACGGTGAGCAGGATCAAGGCGGGAATCGCCGCCACCACGGCTTTCATGAAGAACGCCACGAGGTGCAGGAACGGGATCTTGAGCCGCGTCACCGTCACCGAGCCGTCGCCCGCCGGCGGATAGTCGTAGCCATAGGTCGGAGAGCCATAGGCTTGCGGGCCGGCCTGACCGTATCCGTCATCCGCGGGCGCCATCTCCCGCTCTCGCAGTTCGCGCTCGCGGGCGTCGCGCTCGCGTCGCAACGTGCGCGGCAGATCGTCGTCGTCTTCGGCAAAGCGTGGCTCGGCCATGGCGGCTCTCCCGGCGATGCCTCGGCTCTGGCCCGTCGCCAGCCTATAGGCCGTGGCGGGTACGCGCGAGCCGGCGCGCCGTACTGAGGTTTATTGTCTTGGACGTCGATCACATCGTCGCCGAGCATTATGACGATAATCGGGACCGATCCGGGCCATCCATCCCATATCAACAGCAAGCGCCGGACCTATCGCCCTTGCCTTGCGCCTCTGACGACTCCGCCATGCCGGATCTTCGTTCGCCGAAAGCCGGGGCTGATCCTTGAAAAGCGGTCCGATCGGCGTCAATACAAGGCAACGAGCTGCACGCCTCCGTGCCACGCCCAGGAGACCGACCGCGATGGACCTGAAGAGCCTCGTCCGCACGATCCCGGATTATCCGAAGCCCGGCATCATGTTCCGGGACGTGACGACGCTCATGGCCGACGCGCAGGGCTTCAAGGCTGCCGTTGCACGCCTCGCCGAGCCCTACCGAACGGAGCCCGTCGATCTCGTCGCCGGCATCGAGGCACGCGGCTTCATCCTTGCCGGCGCCATCGCTGACCGTCTCGGCTGCGGCTTCGTACCCGTGCGCAAGAAGGGCAAGCTGCCCTGGAAGACCATCAGCCAGGAGTACGCCCTCGAGTACGGCACCGACACGGTCGAGATGCACGAGGACGCACTCGCCCGCGGCAAGCGCGTGCTTCTCGTCGACGACCTGATCGCGACGGGCGGCACGGCCGGCGCCGCCGTCAAGCTCATCCGCCGTCTCGGCGGCCACATCCTCGGCGCCGCCTTCATCATCGACCTCCCCGAACTCGGGGGCGCTGAACTCTTGAAGAAGGACGGAATCGACGTCCACGCTCTGATGGCTTTCGAGGGGCATTGAATATCTGAGCGAGCGAAGACGAGGCGAGAAGTGACGCGTCCGCGAGGGGCATCATTCAACGCGCTCCTCTTGCCTCGTCACCCTTTCCTTATCGAGGAGTGGTCACATGAACATCTCCGGCCGCCACTACCGCACAATCTGGCTCGGCGCTGACGGCTGGTCGGTCGAGGTCATCGACCAGACGAAGCTCCCTCACCGTTTCGAGACCATCGCGCTGCGCTCCGTCGAGGATGCCGCCCGCGCGATCCTGACAATGCAGGTGCGCGGCGCTCCCCTCATCGGCGCCACGGCCGCCTATGGCGTCGCACTCGCCATGCGCGCGGACCCGTCGGATGCCGGTCTCGACCGCGCCATCCCGTTCCTCGCCGCTCAGCGCCCCACGGCGGTCAACCTGCGCTGGGCCGTCGAGGAGATGCGCCGAGTTCTCACGCCCCTGAAGGCCGCCGATCGCGCCGCAGCGGCCTACGCGCATGCCGCGAAAATCTGCGACGATGACGTCGAGATCTGCCGCCGCATCGGCGACAACGGCCTCGCTCTCATCAAGGACATCGCGGCCAGGAAGAAACCCGGTGAGCCTGTCAACATCCTCACGCACTGCAATGCCGGCTGGATCGCCTGCGTCGACTGGGGAACGGCCACCGCGCCGATCTATAGGGCCCACGACGCCGGCATCCCGGTCCACGTCTGGGTCGATGAGACCCGACCACGTAACCAGGGCGCTTCGCTCACGGCCTTCGAACTCGGCGCCCATGGCGTGCCGCATACCGTCATCGTCGACAACGCCGGCGGTCACTATATGCAACACGGAAAAGTCGATCTCTGCATCGTCGGCACCGACCGGGTCACCCGGAATGGCGATGTCGCCAACAAGATCGGCACCTATCTCAAGGCGCTCGCCGCCAAGGATAATGGCGTGCCGTTCTACGTCGCGCTGCCCCACACCACCATCGACTGGCGTCTCGACGACGGACGAAAAATCGAGATCGAGGAGCGCTCCGCCGACGAAGTGTTGAAAATGACTGGCCGTCTGCCCGACGGCTCCGTCGCCACCGTCGATATCGCAGCACCGGGTTCGCCCGCCGCCAATCCGGCCTTCGACGTGACTCCTGCCCGCCTCGTCACCGGCTTCATCACCGAACGCGGCGTCTGTTCCGCCAGCGAAACCGGCCTCCTCGGCCTCTATCCCGAGCAACGGAAGGCTGGCTGAGGGTTGCAGTGGGCGCGCGCCGTGCACACGTAGTCTGGACATAGACCCAGGAGCTCAACCGATGACACGGATCGCTCTCGCCATCGCCGCCATCGCCATGCTCGCCGGCACGGCGGTAGCCCATCACGGCTGGGGCAGCTACGATGCCAAGAACCCGGTCACCGTTGCGGGTAAGGTTTTGACGTCCAAGTACGAAAATCCGCACGTCACACTCACCGTCCAGGGCAAGGACAAGGTCTGGACCGTAACGCTGGCGCCGACGTCCCGGATGGTCAATCGCGGGGCGCTGGCCGAGATGGTCAAGGTCGGCGCCGACATTTCCGCTTTCGGCTACCCGTCCACGCGCGAAGCCGACGAGATGCGCGCCGAGCGCATCACGGTCGACGGCAAGACCATCGAGATGCGTTGATGGACGCCTCGGCGCCGCAATGGCTCGTGGCTCTTGAAGGTTCCGGCCTCGGTGCGGCGATCCGGCAATCCGTCTGGATCTACCCAGCCGCCAACGTCGCCCACGTCGTCGCCATCGCGGCCTTTGCCGGCTCGGTCGTGCTCATCGATCTCATCCTGCTGGGGGTCGTGCGACCCGCCGGTCGCGCAACGCTTCTCCAACGCGCGCGCCGCTGGTCCATGGGGCTGTTTGCCATGGTGGTCCTCTCGGGGCTCGTGCTCTTCATCGCGGAGGCCAGCCACGTCGCCCTCAACCGTGTGTTTCAGTTGAAGCTCGGGCTCATCGCGCTGGCCGTTCTCAACGCCCTGGTGCTCGGCTCCCGGGCGGAGACGGCAATCGCAAAGCTGACCGATACCGAGCCGCTGCCGGCTCATGCCAGCAGAGCTGCGGCCGCTTCCTTGTGCCTTTGGCTCTGCGTTGTGGCCCTTGGCCGCTTCATCGCCTATGTCTAGCTCGTTTGGGGCCGCCCGTGAGTTGACTGCGGTGTGGTCAAGGCTGGTCTCGACCCTGGCCACATTAATCCGCTGTTGAGGACCTCATGTCCCGTGTCCTGATCGTCGTCGACGTGCAGAACGACTTCTGCCCGGGTGGCGCCCTCGCCGTTCCCGACGGGGACGCCGTCGTTCCCGTCATCAACGCCTTGGCGCGCCGCTTCGACAACGTCGTCCTGACCCAGGATTGGCATCCGGGCCGCCATATCTCGTTCGCGTCCTCGCACCCCGGCAAGGCGCCCTTCGACGTCATCGACCTCCCCTACGGACCGCAGGTGCTCTGGCCGGACCACTGCATTCAGGCGACACGCGGCGCTGCGTTCCATGCGAGCCTCGATCTGCCCCAGGCTCAGGTCATCGTCCGCAAAGGCTTCCGCGCGAGCGTCGACAGCTACTCGGGCTTCATGGAGGCCGACCGAGTCACGCCGACCGGTCTCGGCGCTTATGTGCAGGAGCGCGGACTGACGGAAGCGTTCGTCGTCGGCCTCGCCACCGACTTCTGCGTGGCCTGGACCGCGATGGATGCGCGCCGCCTCGGCCTCGCCGTCACGGTCGTCGAGGATGCCTGCCGCGGCATCGACGCCCCGACTGTCCCCGGCGGTACGCTCGCAAAAGCGTGGGCTGACATGGCTGCCGCGGGAGTAGCCCGCATCTCATCGAGCCAGGTCTGATCTCGCATGTCCGACACCGCGGTCGAGTGGCTGATCACGGACACGCCCGTTCCCTATGAGACGGCACTCGCCGTCATGGACGCCCGGGCCGCCGCAGTCGCCGCCGGCACTGCGTCTGAACTCGTCTGGCTTCTGGAACACCCACCGCTTTATACGGCCGGTACCAGCGCCAAGGCACACGATCTGCTCGTGCCCGATCGCTTCCCCGTCTTCAACGCCGGTCGCGGCGGCCAGTACACCTACCACGGACCCGGCCAGCGCATTGCCTACGTCATGCTCGACGTGAAGCGGCGCGGTGGCGACGTGCGCGCCTTCGTCTCCGATCTCGAAGGTTGGGTCATCGATACGCTCGCCGCATTCGGTGTCAAAGGCGAGACCCGTGCCGATCGCGTCGGCGTGTGGGTCGCGCGCCCCGAGAAAGGCCCCGCTGCCGAGGACAAGATCGCGGCGATCGGCATCCGACTTCGCCGCTGGGTGAGCCTGCACGGGCTCAGCCTCAACGTGGAGCCCGAGCTCGAGCATTTCTCGGGCATCGTACCCTGCGGCATTGCTGGCCACGGCGTCACCAGCCTTACTGACCTTGGCCGCATCGTCACCATGCCCGAGGTCGATATGGCGCTCGAGGCGGCCTTCTGCGCGCGGTTCGGGGTTCCCGTCACGCGCGTGTCAACCGTCCTGGAAATGGCAGCATCCGAGTCGCGGGCGCAGTAGCGGATCATGCGCCCGCCAATCGCCTCAGCCCTTGTTTTTCCGCTCGCGGATCTCGGCGAACACTTCCCAATCCGCCGCCCCCTCGAGCCCGAGGCGCTTGCGAATGGCCGGCACCTGCGGCCTCAGAAACGGATTGATCGCCATCTCCTGGTCGAGACGCGACGGGCATGTCGGCTTGCCGGCTGCGCGCAGTTGCTCGACCTCGGCTGCGCGCGCCTTCAGCGCCGCGTTCTCAGGCTCGATCGTCAGGGCGAACTTGGCATTCGACAGCGTGTACTCGTGGCCGCAGTAGATCATCGTGTCGCCGGGCAGCTTGGCGAGCTTCGACAGCGACTCCCACATCATCTGCGGATTGCCCTCGATCACCCGGCCGCAGCCGATCGCGAACAGCGTGTCGCCTACGAAGGCCACCTTCTGGCTCGGGATGAAGTACGTGATGTGGCCAGCCGTATGCCCGGGCGTGTCGATCACCTGCACCTCGTGCCCGCCGAAAGTCAGCTTGTCGCCGCCGCCGGTTGTCTGGTCGAGGGTCGGGATTTTCTGCGCCTCGCCTTTCGGGCCGATGACTTTGCAGCCTGTTTCGGCCTTCAGCGGCGCAATTCCCTGGGTATGATCGGCGTGATGATGCGTAACGAGGATGTGCGTCAGCTTCCATCCTTTCCCCGCCAGTGCCTTCCGTACGGCATCTGCCTCTGGCGCGTCGATCGAGGCTGTATTGCCGCTCGCGGGGTCGTGGACGAGCACGCCGAAGTTGTCGCTGAGACAGTTGAATTGGTGGATTTGCAGATCGGCCATGGACGCTGCTCCTGGAAACGGGCGATCCGGACGGGCCGGCCGCCGGATTGTTTGTTGGCAAACGAGCTGCACGGCCCGTCGCAGGACTTGCCGGCCGTCAGCGTCGCGAGCAACCTACCAGCCGACCAGACGATTGCAATGACGCTCCGGTCACCCCATTCTCGGGTGCGGACAGACTTGCAAGCCTGCCAATGGTATAATGACGAGCGATGCATACCGACGTCAGGCAACTTCTGGACTTCTATGCGAGCCCGCTCGGCGGCGTGGTTCGGCGCATTCTCGGGCACCGCATTCGCGCACGCTGGCGCCGTTGCTCCAATCTGACGCTGATGGGGCTCGGTTTTGCGACGCCCTATCTCGGTTCGTTTCGGGGAGAGGTCGGGCGCCTTGGTGGCCTGATGCCGTCGACCCAGGGTGCAGTCGTCTGGCCGTCCTCGGGCGACGTTCACTCCGTCGTCGTCGAAGAGGACGATCTGCCGCTGCCCGACAATTCTGTGGACCTGATGCTCGTCGTCCATTGCCTCGAGACGAGTGAGCAGGGCCGTTCGCTCCTGCGCGAAATCTGGAGGGTCTTGGCGCCGGAAGGCCGGCTCATGATCATCGTACCCAATCGCCGCGGCGTCTGGGCTCGGTTCGACGTCACCCCGTTCGGGCACGGCCGACCGTTCAGTCAACCGCAGCTCGAACGCTTGTTGATCGACGCTCTGCTGACACCAGTCGACTGGGGCGCGGCGCTGCATATGCCTCCAATCGACAACCGCCTGGTTCTGCGCTCGGCAATGAGCCTCGAGCGGCTCGGCGCCCGCATGAGCCCCGCATTCGCCGGCGTCCTCATTGTCGAGGCCCGAAAAGAGGTCGCCTCACCATTGATCCAGCCGGCTCGTGCGCGGCGCCTCACCGAACTCGTTCCTCATCGCATGGCGGGATGATGCAGCGACCCGCCCCGCAGGACGAGCCGCTGCAAGACGGCGGCACGACGCTCCCGTAGCAAGGCTAGTCGACTTTCGGCAATTGCTTGGCTTGCTCGGAAGTCACGTTGAGCACGACCCGGTCTCCCGACAACTTGAACTGTGAGGGCTGGAGCCTCACCCGCGTCGCTCCGATGCCCAGGAAGCCGCCGATATCCGCGTGCATCTCTGTAATCTTGCCGGACGCATCGCGCTGGATCGCAGCTATGGAGCCGACGTTGCTGCCGTCCGAGCTGTAGACGGCCTTGTCGACCCACTGCTTTGCCTCGGCCTCAGTCATCGTCGGGGCCGATGTCGCTGGCGCGCTTGCGGTCGGTGCGAGCCGCTCGCCGGTCGGTGGAGTTGGCTGCACGGACGGAGGCGTCGCCGTTGTGGATGGTGCCTTGGCGCCCGGGGACGCCGGATTCGGTGCGATGTCGCCTGGCTGTGTCGTCGTCTGGGCTACGGCCGCGGAGCCCGCGAGAAGGGCCGCAATCGCCACGGCCGGGATAAGCCTGGTCATGGTTACGCTCCTGCGTTGTGTTGGGGAGTGACACCGCGCTCGTCGGGTGTCGCCATCAAAACGCGAGGGCCAGCCAATCGTTCCAGTCGCAGGACTACTCGGCGGAATTGCCGTCGATGCTCCGGCCGATAATGGTTGTCACGCTTTGGCGGACCATGTTGGTCCCGGGCGGCACTGGCGCAGTCTCTGCGGCCGAGAGCGACCGCAATCGGCTCGCTCCGTAGATCGCAACGGCACCCAGGCGGTCACCTTCGGAAAGTCCAGCTCGCTCCTCCGAGTAGCGGAAAGACATCATATGTCCCCGGCCGCTCGGGTGGTCGAGACCGATCACGTGACCGATCTCGTGAGTGAGGGTGTGAACCAGGTCGTAGACCGTGAGATTGCCGTCATAGCCGATCTTCCAGGCCTTCTCCGGATTGAGACAGATGCTGGCGCCGATGATGGGGCGCACGCGCCCGGTTGTCTTTTCGCCAAGCTCCACGTTCGTAAACGCAAAGCCGGTCGGGTCGGTCTGCTCCCCGATGACGATCTCAGCGGGCTGGCCTTCTGCCGCCTCGACGAACGTGATGTCGGCGACATCGCGCCACTGCTGGAACGCGGTCGCCAGCGCCGTCCGGAACGCTGCAAGCGTCAGCCCCGAGGCTGCGAGAAGCGATTGCGGCGGCCGCAGACGCCGGCAATTTATAGCCGTGGGCTGGTCAATCTCGCTGTCAGCGATCCGATAGCGCAAAGTGATACGGTTCGATTGCCCGTGTGGCAGCCACCGAACCAGTTGCCCTCCGAGCGACAGTTGCCGATATCCGTTAGGACCAGCTGCGAGCGTCGGGCTCGCCGCGAGTAGAAGCGCACCGATAACGGCAGCGCCGATCAATCCGACCCGACTCAATGGACACGTCCTCCCGTCGCTCCCCACAGAGCCGGAATCCGGCAATGCGAGAGTTCTGGCAAGGCATCATTCGCCGCAGCCGGGAAGGGGTCTGCAGCATCGAAAGGCCAAGAGTAACGGCAACACGAGCTTAACGGCGGCATCGACGTGATCGCTTGCGAACGAAATGCGCGGTTTCGCCGCACATGTGGATCCGGCAATTGCGGAACCGATCGCGATCAACGCCGCGTGAGCAGAAACACCGCCTTCTCGCCGAGCAGATTGTGCAGTGTCAGGGGCAGCCATGTTCCGAGCTGCCGTCCGGACGCATTGAACGTCACCTTGCTCTCCACCTTCGCATCGACCACACGACACAAATCCACGAAATCGCGGATGGTGCACAAATGCGCGTCAGGCGAGTCGTACCAGGCTTCCGGCAGGTTGACGGTGGTCGGCATGCGTCCCGTGGTCAACAATTGGGTCCGGATCCACCAGTGCCCAAAATTAGGGAACGAGACGATCGCGTGCCGGCCAATCCTGAGCAGATTCTCGAGAACGGGCTTCGGACGCCGCGTCGCCTGGATCGTCAGCGACAGGATCGCATAGTCGAACGCCTTGTCAGGATACTTGTCGAGGTCCCGGTCGGCGTCACCCTGGATCACGGAGAGGCCGCGCGCCACACAGGCGTTGACCTTCTCGCGCGTCACCTCGATGCCGCGTCCGTCGACTTGCTTGCGCTCGCCCAGCAGCTCGAGCAACGCGCCGTCGCCGCAGCCCACGTCGAGCACGCGTGAGCCGTGCCCGACCATGTCCGCGATCAGCAGATGGTCCACCCGATCCGATGGCAGCCGTCGGACGGTATCGTCACGGGCGAGCATGGTCCGGCTCCTCAGGCGGCGAGGCCGCGTTTCTTTGCTGCGGCGCCAAGGAAGCCCCGCACCGTGGCAAACAACTCCGGCTCGTCGAGGAGGAAGGCATCATGGCCTTTGTCGCTCTCCACCTCGACGAAGGAGACGTTGGCCGCGACCGCATTGAGCGCCTGCACGATTTCCCGGCTCTCGCGCGTCGGATAGAGCCAGTCGGACGTGAACGAGACGACGCAGAAGCGCGTCTGCGTGCCCTCGAAGCCCTTGGCGAGTTTGCCGCCGGCGTCCGCGGCCAGATCGAAGTAGTCCATCGCACGCGTGATGTAGAGATAGCTGTTGGCGTCGAACCGATCGACGAACGTCGAGCCCTGGTGGCGGAGATAGCTCTCAACCTGAAAATCTGCGCTGAAAGAGAACGTCTTGGCCACTCGGTTCTGCAGGCTCCGGCCGAACTTGCGCTCGAGCGCCTCTTCCGAGAGATACGTGATGTGCGCGGCCATCCGAGCGACCGCGAGGCCTCGCCGCGGCACCGTCCCCGTCTCGATATAGCGTCCCCCCGACCACTCGGGATCGGCCATCACCGCCTGTCGCCCCACCTCGTGGAACGCGATGTTCTGCGCTGAATGCCAGGGCGCCGTCGCGATCGGCATGGCCGAGAATACGCGCTCCTTGTAGCGCGATGCCCACTCGAGGACTTGCATGCCGCCCATCGAGCCGCCGATGACCGAGAAGAGCTTTTCGATGCCGAGATGATCGATGAGCCTCGCTTGCGCCTTGACCATGTCGCCAATGGTGATCACCGGAAAGTCGAGGCCCCACGGGCGCCCCGTCGCAGGGTTCGTCGAAGCCGGTCCGGTCGAACCGAGGCATCCCCCGAGAATGTTGGCGCAGATGACGAAGTACCGGTCCGTGTCGATCGGCTTGCCGGGGCCGATCATGATCTCCCACCAGCCCGGCTTGCCCGTCACCGGATTGCGGCTCGCGACATACTGGTCGCCAGTGAGCGCATGGCAGACGAGGATCGCATTCGACCGCGCTGCATTGAGCGAGCCGTAGGTGCAGTAGGCCACCTGGAAAGGCAGCAATTGCTGCCCACAGTCGAGCTCGAGCGGCTTGTCCTTGAAGACGACGAGTTCGCTCGACGGTGCATCGACTTCGGTGGATGTCGCCAGAGGGCGCTCCAGCGCGTGCTCCAACACCACATCACTGGACGCAGCCGCGCTTCCAGATGCGGCGACTGTCGTCTCGAGCCTCGCTTCGACCGTCATCTACGCCTCCGTCGTGGCCCTGGTCGGGCCTCAAACAGAAAACCCGGCCGATCCGCCCCGCAATCATTGCCGGGCCGGACCCGTTCCGGGTCGCGCACGGCCTGTTTAGCGAGTTCTTTAACGTGGCTGCAAGCCGGCCGGCCAAATCACCACGAGCGGCACACTTATGAAGGCCTCCCGCGACTGTCAAGCGTCTCGTCATAGGGGGCACCGCCGCTCAGTTCCTCAGTTCGCGAGCGCAATCTCCTTGATCAGCTTGGCGAGGATCATGGTCCCGAACGCTTCGTGGCTTTCGGCCGCCAGTGCGAACGAGTTCGGCCCCCCGATCACGTTGTTCTCGTAGTACGCCAGCAGTCCCCCCGGCGGATGCGTGTGCTGCGGGTTGAACGACAGCGGTACTGCGCTGAGGATCGCGAGACCATTGATCGTGACCCCTTGCGACAGCGCGAGCTGACGAGCCTCCAGCAGATCGACGCCACTGTTGTTGGTACCGTCGCCTGAGACGTCGATCAGATGGCGCTCCGCACGCCACGGGCTGCGTGGAAATTGCAGCAAGGCGAATTCGATCGCAGAGCCGATGGCGGTTCGCCCCATGAAGGCCCGCGGTGCGGATCGTATCCGCTCGGAGAGCGCTTGCGCCTCCTCGGCCGTACCGACGGCCGTCCAGTCGGCGACGATCGTCTGCTCGGACACGCCCGACCATTCGATCAGGGAAATGGCGACCCGTCCGACCAGCCCGGACCGGATCGCAGCGACGACCCGCGGATTCGAGATCGCCGCCGCATAGCCGTCGCGCTGCAGGCGGAACTTCTTGTCATCGACGCTGCGCGAGATATCGACGGCGAGTACAAGCAACAGGTCCACTTCGGGTCGGCCGGACGCCGCTTCGCCACCGGACCCGAGCTCCGCTTCGCGGATCTTATCCCGGGAGCCCGCGACCACCGGAGCCGAGAGCAGAGCGACGCCGAGCGTTGCGAGAAGAACACGCATCCAATGGCGCATGGTGGTGCGACCTCCGAACGTGCTGTGCTCCCTCCCGCGAGCATTCCATCGTGAGCCTTAAGCTGAAGCGCTGCAACAAGTTCCATCGATGAGGCCTGACGACGACCGGGTCGCCTGGAATCCCTGCTGGTGGTTCATCCCTTCCACTGTTGCGGGCCGCGGAAGGCCCGCATGTCGGGGTATCCACTGACCGCCCAAGCGCCATCGACCAGCAGGCTCGCGCCGGATACGTAGCTCGCCTCGTCGCTCGCGAGGAACAGGGCCGGCGCCGCAATCTCGGCTGGTTGGGCGGGACGACCCATGGGGATCCGCGACTTGAAGGCATCGAGCCGCGCCGGATCCTGGAAATGCGGTCGCGTCAGCGGTGTCTCGACCAGTCCCGGCAGCACCGCATTCACGCGGATGCCCTGGTCGGCCCATTCGAGCGCGCCGTTGCGTGTCAGCATCTCGACACCCGCCTTGGCCGTGGAGTAGGCGGCGCCCGCGAACATCGGCACATGCGCGTTGAGCGACGCGATGTTGACGATCCTCCCGCCACCTTGCCGGATCATCTGGCGCGCCTGATGTTTCATGCCGAGAAACACGCCCTTGAGACAAAGGTCGATCACGAAGTTCCAGTCCGCCTCGCTCTGATCGACGATATAGCCGGCACGGTTTCCCCCCGCGACGTTGAACGCACAATCCAGGCGCCCATGGCGCGTGACGGCCAATGCCACCAGCGCCTCGGCGTCGCCCTCTTTGGTCACGTCACCGGCCTGGCCTGCGAAGCGGTTGCCCAACTCCTTGCCCACATGCGTGAGCAGGTCGGCATTGATGTCGCTGCCGACGACGCTGGCCCCCTCCGCGATCAGCTGCCGCACGATGGCGAGTCCGATGCCGGACGCCGCGCCCGTCACGAGTGCGCACTTGCCGTCGAATCTCATTGTTATCGTTCCCTCGTTCAGGTCAGAAATGCCCGCAGCAACGCGACCACCTTGTCAGGTTGCTCCTGCTGGACCCAATGTCCCGCGCCGTCCACTTGATGCACGCCCTGCATGCGAGAGAATGCCGTTTCGCGCATCGTCTCGAGCGCGCCGGGCACTTGATAAATGCCCCAGTCACTTTTGCCCGCGATGAAGAGCGCCGGCACCTCGATTGCCTTGCCCGAGTAGAGCATCAGCTCGGCATTCAGTTGCGGCTCATAGCGCGCGCGATACCAGTTAAGCCCTCCTTGGAAGCCCGTGCGCCCGTATTCCTCGGCGTAGACGCCCATCTCGGCCTCGTTGAGCCAGCGGTTGCTCGCAATCGCCTCGGGGGACGGCATGTGCGGGCGCACCGTCTCGGCCATGGTCTGGTCACGCTCCATCACATAGTAGGTCGGCATCTCCGCGAGACATTCCGCCGACCACTCCTTCAGGCGGTGAGGCTTGTTCTCGGCCCAGTCCGCGCTCTTGTGGTGGAAATAGGCCCTCAAGAACGCACCGACGCCCTCCGGCGAGCGGGTCATGTCGCCGTTGGCGGCTCGTGTGGAATAGTAGCGCTGGTAATGCTTCCTCGGTCGCGCCAATCGCCCCAGCGCGGCATCGATGTCGTCACCTGCGCGATTGAGGCCGGATTGATGCGCTTCGCCCGTCGCTGTTCCGAAGGGAAGTTTTGGCGGGCCGGAGAACGGCGCACTCATGATCGCGCAACGCTCGAACACGTCCGGCCGGGTCAGCGCACACCACGATGCGACAGCCGCGCCGAAGTCGTGGCCAATCACGGCTGCGGCCTTTCGATAGCCGAGCGCGAATGTGAGCGCCAACGCATCGCGCGCCAGCGACAGCATGAAGAACGGTCTGAGGTCCTGGTCGTAGGAATCGCCCCAACCGCTCGTGCGCCCGTATCCGCGTTGGTCGGGCGCGACGACATGGAAGCCGGCCGCAGCGAGCGGTGCCATGACATTGCGCCAGGAATAGGCGAGTTCGGGAAACCCGTGCAGCAGCAGCAGAAGTGGCCGCCCCTTCGTCTCATATCCGGCCTCCAGCACATGCATGCGAAGGCCGTTGATCCCATCGACGAACCGGCCCCGAATTCCGACGGGGAGATGGCGAGCATCGAGCGGCGCAAGAGTCGTCATGTCGTTGATCCTCAGAGACTCGCAAAGAGCGGCACCCCATCCGGGGTGTCGCCGCGCGTGGCCTTTGCACAGCCCGCTATTCAGCCTGCGCGCACCAGCCGGCCGGGTGTCGCGCCCGTGTAGACACCGTCTTCGTAGGTCGCTACGCCCGAGACGAACGTCGCCTTGTAGCCGTCGGCCTTTTGCACGATCCGGCGCCCGTTCATTGGCAGGTCGTATCGGATCTCGGGAACACGCAGCCGGAGCCCATCGTAGTCGATCAGATTGACGTCGGCCTTGAGACCCACCTTCAGCAAACCTCGATCGTTCATGCCGAAAAAGCCTGCGGTGTCGCTGGTCTGGCGCTTGATGATCCGCTCGAGCGGGAGACGCGGTCCACGGCTGCGATCGCGCGACCAGTGCATCAGCATCCAGGTCGGCACACCCGCATCGACGATCGACGAGCAGTGCGCGCCGCCGTCCGAGAGACCCAGCAGCGTCGTCTCGTCCTCCAGCATCGTCTGCAGGACGCCGAGATTGTCCTCGTTGTAATTGACGATCGGGAAGAACAGGAAGCTGTCCGCGCTCTGGGCCAGATAGTCGTAGGCAACTTCGTCGGGCGTCCGTCCTTGGCGCGCGGCCATGCCGGCGATGCTGTCTTCCTTCCGAGGCTCGTAGTTCGGCGGATCGGTGAACGGGAACATCCGGTCCCACGCCGTGACGATGTACTGGCGAAATTGCGAAAGCCGCTTCAGGTACTCCTGCGCGGGCTTCTCGGCCAGCACCTTTGCCCGGAAGGCAGGATCTTTCACGCGCTTCATGCGCTCGGCGACGGGCAGCTTCAAAAGCTCCTGATAGCTCGGTCGGATCGAGAATGGGTTGAGCGCCGTATCGATCCCGAGCAGCACGCCGACTGGCCGTCCCGCGATCTGCGCCGTGACCATGGCGCCAGCTTTGCGCGCCTTGTGCACGCCGTCCAACATCCGCCGCCAGCGCGTCGTGTCGTTGGGTTGGTCGACCAGCAGGAACCACACGGGCCGGCCCGTCTCCTTGCTGAACCGGGTCATCCAGTCGAATTCTTCGGCTTCGTTGTCGAAGTCGCTGTTCATGCCGAAGGCGCCGTGCCGCAAGCCCTTGAACGCCTCACCGATCCCGAGCAACTCATCGACCTCGGAATAGCGCCCCGGCACCATGTCGCCGGTCGGGGTCTTGTGCGAGTTCGTCCGCGACGTCGTGAACCCGAAGGCACCGGCCACGAGGGCCTGCCGCACGGCATCACGCATCTGGGCGATATCCTCGCCCGTTGCCGCCTCCCGCCGCACCGCCCTGTCGCCCATCACATAGACGCGCAGCGGATGATGCGGAATCTGGGCACCGATATCGATCGCGCGCGGCATCTGCTCCAGCGCATCCATATAGTCGGTAAAGGTCTCCCAGTTCCATTTGAGACCGTCGGCCAGCGCCACGCCGGGGATCTCCTCGATCGACTCCATAAGGCCGATCAAATCCGAGTGATCGGTCTTGTTCCGGCGCGCCGGCGCGAAGCCGACGCCGCAGTTACCCATCAGAACGGTGGTGACGCCGTGCCATGACGACGGGGCGAGCTCGGAATCCCACGTCGCCTGGCCGTCGTAGTGCGTGTGCACGTCGACCCACCCCGGTGTCACGAGAAGGCCGTTGGCATCGATCTCGCGCTTGCCCGGTCCGGCCTTGCCGCCCACGTGGGCAATACGACCCGCTTCGAGTGCGACGTCGCCCGTGAAGCCCGGCTTGCCCGATCCATCGACGATCGTGCCGCCCCTGATGACCGTGTCGTGCATCCGTCTCTCCTGGCGCTATCTATGCGCGCCATGACAGACCGGGTCTGCTCGGCGGTCAAGCCGCAA
>JALHMC010000023.1:25142-60503 GCA_022844225.1 Hyphomicrobiaceae bacterium
ACGGCGTTTCTACTTCATCGGCGAGTGCGCGGAGGGCAGCATCACCGTCGAGCTCATCTCCTCGAGCAGCGGGCCGGCCTTCTTCAGGAACGCCTGCCAGCCCGGATCAGCCACGGCGGCCGCACGGGCTGCAGTGCGGACGTTGAGATCCGGATAAGCCCAGATGTGCACGACCTCGTTCGGTTGGCCGGCCTCGCTGATCCACAAGCCGACAGGCTTCGAGTACTTCTCGCGCACCGGCATCGCCTCCAGGATGTGGTTGCACCACTCCTTCGCAGCGCCCGGCTTCGTCCGATAGACGCGCAGTTCGTAGATGTTGGGTTCTTTGTCGGGTTTGCGCGGCGCGATAATCGGGTTCATCAGCCGGATATCCTGGCGGACCAGAATGGGCCGGATCAACGGTAGGTATTCCTTGGTCCAGCGCTCATTCTTGCCGAGTTCGGCCCTGAGACGCGCCCGCTCGTTGAGGTCCGAGTAGGTCCAAAGATGCACCACTTGGTTGAGCGGACCGATCTCCGTCATCCAGTAACCTTCGAGCTTGCCGTAGTTGTCGCCTCGGATCGCGCGGGCGACCGTGCCGGAGTTCTTGGCCATCTCGGGTACGGTGCCGGGCTTGGCGGTGTAAATTCTGAGCTCATGGATCATACGTTGTCCTCCGTGTCGGGCGGTGGCGGTGCCCGATGCCGGGTTCCGCTCACACGCGAGGATAGGACGAGCGCCTGATCCCGTCACCTCCCCGGGCGTCACGTAGATGAGCCCAACGCAAGAAGGCGGCACCGACGGTACCGCCCTCTGCATTTTCTACAGAACGTGGAGCGATCTTATTGGGTCGCCGCGCTCCGCACACGGGCGCTTGCTTGCACCGCCCTCGGCACCCGGCGCTTGGATGTCTCGTGGAGACGACGCTGCGGACGTGCCTCATCGTCGTTGCTATAGGATGCCGAATAGCCGCTGGTCTGGAACTTGTTCCAGGTGACGGTCACCTTAGCTCCGACCCGCACCCGCGGGTACAGATCGATCACGTCCTGATTGTACATCCGGATGCAGCCTTTGGAGACGGCCGAGCCGATCGTCCAGGGGGCGTCCGTGCCATGGATCCGATAGGCCGACGATCCAAGGTAGAGGGCGCGTACGCCCATCGGGTTCATAGGATGCCCACCCGGAACGAAGCGCGGGAGGCGCGGGTTCTCAGCCAGCATGGTCGGTGTCGGTGTCCACGAGGGGTTCTCGCGCTTCATCGTCACAGAGGTGACGCCGGACCAGCGGCTCTGCTCGCGCGGAATGGCGATCGGGTAGCTGATCGCTTCGCCCGGCCGCGTGATGAAATAAGCGCGACGGTCGCCGAAGCTGACGATCACCTGGCCTGCCGGGTAGGACGGGTTGAAGCGAACGGTCTCGCGGCCGCTGCCGCCGAATGTCGAGCCGCCACCCCACAGCCAACCACTCTGCGCATGCGCAGCCGGTGCGAACGCAATGGTCGCTGTTGCGAGGGCCGCTGTTGCGATCACGGCGCGGATGCAGGGAAGGATCGGCATTCTCGTCTCCAAAGTCTCGGCTTCGGCTTGGCCCGGATCAACGCGCTGCTGACGACGGGCTTCTAATGTGATTCTCTGCGGTCGGCGCATGTGGCGAAGCGTCAAACAACGGGCCTCGCCGGCCTTTGGTTCCCTTACGTCGACACGATACGGCACCGGTTGCCGCATTCGTGCCTCTCTTTGCAGGCAGTGCTGATGCGTGAGGCAGACTGGCACGAGAGTTTGAACAGATCGTTTACCGTGTTCCTGTTTCTCCTGCGCTAGTCCGCGTGCTGGCCCCATCGCGCTAGGCTCTCATATACATATTCTTCGGCGACGGGGGCTCGCGCAACCGTTGATCGGTTCGTCGCTGCCTCTTGATCTGGCAGTTTTGCCGTTTGCATGGGTTGTGTGTGATTCGCGCCACGATTCTCTCGCTGGCCGAAGTACTTGTACTCACCCGCGGATTTTCTCGATGCAGAGAGCTGGGTCCCCGGACGTCCTCCGAGAAGGACGTTTTCGGCGGAGCGTGCGAGGCGTGCAAGGTCATTTTGTTCTCTATTGGTTCCGAAATCGACTTGACAGGGATGTGGGCGAGATTTAGAACAAAAACAGAACTTGCGTGGGCCCGAATGGCCTCCCCCAAGCTCTCGAAGAGCGTACCTCGTGACCAAAACGGCTACCGACATGCCCAACTCCCGCCGTCCGGACACGCGGATCTTCGATGGTTCGAACCAAGCCTGCCCAGCCGCCCCCACCCCCCCGGCGATCCAGGTTTCGGTCGTGCCGCAAGATGCGTTTTGTAAGCGTTGCGTGCCGCGTACCCGAGTCTCTCGCGGAGCGGATGGCCCCGATCCCCTGGTGCCGTCTGCTCCGCCACCCTTTTCTCTGCAGACGGCGGCGTTAGACCGGCGTCGCCTGATCGAGAACCTCGGCGCGCAGGTCCGGGCTCTGGAAGGCGGGTCGGCTGGCGATCGATACGATCCCCGCGGCGCGGAGATGTCCGGCTATGCCCCCGGGGCGACGCATCGTCCCAAGCCTGACGTTTCCGCGTCCTCTCCCTCTCTCTCTCCGTTTTTTCCGCAGGCACAGACCGATGCCTGGACGCTGGGTGAGGCAGCCTTCGATGCCTGCCTGCCGGGAGGTAGTCTCGATACGGCAGGGATCGTCGAACTGAAACCGGGCGACTATGGCGATTGGCCCACGACTCTGGCCTTCGCGCTCTGCCTCACTGTCCGCCGTCGTCTCGCCTTTCCGGGTAGGGGCGCTTCGGCATTGGGTGAGGCCTGGCCCGCGTCCGGAAAGCCGGTTCTCTGGTGCACGACGCCACGTTTCGCGAGTGAGCACGGCCGGCTCTACGGAGCGGGTCTCGACGGCCTCGGGCTCTCGCCTGCGGGCCTGATCATGGTTGATGCGCCACGAGAGAGCGATGCCCTGTGGGCGATCGAAGAAGGACTGCGCTCCGGAGGCGTCGCGCTCGCAGTGGGCCTGTTGAAAGGCGTCGATCTGACACCCTCGCGCCGGCTTGGCCTGGCAGCCTCTGCGGGGCGCACCCCGGGTCTGTTGTTGACCCCTCCGTCAAGTCCACCTGCACCTTCGGCTTCCCTGCGCTTGCGATTGCGGCGGTTGCCGGGAGCACCCCATCCCCTGGATCGGCGTGCGCCGGGCGCGCCTCGAGTGCGCCTGACATTGGAGCGCTGCCGGGGCTCGCCTCAGTCAGCCGAGACCCTGTCTCTCGATCTCGAGTGGTGTGATGTCACGTGTCGTTTCCGTCTGGTTGCCGATGTGGCCGATCGAGCGCATGCAGCGCCGCGGTCCCGGCAGCGTGCCTGAGGTCGAGCCGTTCGCCCTCGTCGAGAAAGGCGCCCACGGCGTGCGCATCAGCGCGGTCAACGCTGTCGCGGCTGCGGCTGGCGTTGCCGTCGGCGCTGCGTTGCCGGATGTGCGGGCGGCGTTGCCGTCTCTCGTTGTTCGGCCGGCGCAGTCTACGGGCGACCGCGAGGCTCTCCTGGCTCTCGCAGGTTGGCTCACGCGCTACGGTCCGGCTTCGAACGTGGACGGCGCCGACGGCATGTGGGTCGACGTCAGTGGCATACCGCATCTTTTCGGCGGCGAGTCGCACCTGTGTTCCGATATTACGAGGCGCCTCGGCCATCTTGGTTTCACGGCACGCATCGCTCTTGCCGACACGCTCGGGGCCGCTCACGCACTGGCACGATTTGCAAGCCTATCCCCGGCCCGGCCGTGGGTGATCGCCCCGCCAGGAGAAGCAAGCATAGCGCTCGCCCCGCTCCCCGTCGCAGCACTTCGCCTCACGCCCGACGCCACGCGACTGCTTGTACGCCTTGGACTGAAGCGCATCGGTCAGCTTTACGGATTGCCGCGCGCTGCCTTGGCCGCACGCTTCCGAGAGCTGCGCAAGCGTGATGCTCGCCAGATGGCTGAGATGGCGGCAGCAACGCTGCTCCTGCGTCTTGATCAGGCGCTCGGCATCGCTCGCGAGCCCCGCTCCCCCCTCGTCCCTCCTCCCGAGGCTCTGAGCCGACTCGCCTTTGCCGAGCCTTTGCTCACCACCGAAGGCGTCGAGCAGGCGCTCGAGCATCTCGCCGCCGTGCTTGCGGCGAAGCTCGATGATCAGGGGCTTGGCGCCAGGCGCTTTCGTCTCGCCCTCTATCGGACCGACGGGACGGTCGCGGAGGCCGTTGTTGGCACCAGTCGGCCTAGTCGTGATCCGTTGCATGTCAGTCGCCTGATGGCTGAACGCCTTCCGGCTCTCGACGCCGGCTTCGGCATCGACGTGGCGACGCTGGAAGCTGGGCGCCTCGAGCCTCTCACCGCACAACAGATCGATCTCGAGGCGGCCGCGCAGGCGCAAGGCGACGTGACCGCCCTCGTCGATCGCTTAGTCAGCCGCCTAGGTGCCGGCCATGTCCGCATCTGGTCTCCCGGGGTCAGCCACATTCCGGAACGGGCAGAAACATGGCGGTCAGCCATCGATGCACAACGGGAGGCTGTCACACATGCAAGTCCGCCGCCGCGCATCACGTTGCGCCGTCCGCCGTTGCTCCTGTGGCCGCCCGAACCGATCTCCGTCATCGCCGAGATACCGGAAGGGGCGCCGCAGCATTTCGTCTGGCGCCGTCTGGCTCGCCGCATCGTGAGCAGCGAGGGACCGGAGCGCATCGCGCCCGAGTGGTGGCGTCATGTCGGATGCCCAGGGCGCCCTCCCGGCACACGCGACTACTACTGTCTCGAGGATGCGACGGGCGCGCGTTATTGGGTCTTCCGCGAGGGCCTTTACGACGGCATGGAGGACGTCCCCGAAACCGAGCTGGAGAGCGAGAGCGGGGACATTGGTTCCGACGAGACAGGCCAGGCCCCGCGCTGGTTCGTCCATGGCGTGTTCGGCTGAGGGGGCATGCCATGAAATTCCACCCGCCGCTTGCTCCATCGCCTATGTATGCCGAGCTGCAAGCGATCTCCAATTTCTCCTTTCTCGAAGGCGGCTCGCATCCGGACGAGCTCGTCGCCCAGGCTAAGGCGCTGGGTCTTGTTGCGCTCGGCATCGCCGACCGCAACACAGTGGCAGGTGTCGTCAGGGCACATGCGGCGGCGCGCGAGGTAGGTTTGCGCATTCTGCCCGGCGCGCGCCTCGATCTCGCCTGCGGCACGCGCCTCCTCTGCTACCCGACCGATCGTGCTGCATGGGGGCGTCTGTGCCGTCTTCTCTCTCTGGGGCAAGGCCGTGCTCCCAAGGGTGCCTGCCACCTCGATCTCGACGACGTCGCGATCCACGCCGAAGGCCAGGTGCTCATTGTTCTGCCGCCCGACCACTGGGACTGGCGCGAGGTCCTGGATCCGGTCCCGTATGGCCAACGCGCAAGCACTGCCCGGCCCGAGCGCGCGCGTATCCTTCGCCTCGAGCAGCAGCAACCCGTTTCCTCATCCCCCGCAGAGCGGCCTCTTGGGCCCGCTCACCCCACAAGCTCCACCCTCGAGGCCCGGCTCCACCTCATCAGGTCTCGTCTCGCCCCCGCCGCGCGCCTCTATCTTGCAGCCGCACACATCTATCGCGGCGACGATCGCGCTCGCCTCGCGGCCCTGGATACCCTCGCCACCCGCGCTGGCATTGCATTGATCGCCACGGGCGACGTGCTCTACCACGCGCCCCATCGGCGTCCGCTGCAGGACGTGTTGGTGGCGATCCGAAACCACACCACCGTTGCCGAGGCGGGTCTTCTTCTCGCCCGTAACGCCGAGCGCCATCTGAGGTCGCCGCAGCAGATGGCGCGCCTCATGTCTGGCTACGAGCGAGCCCTTGCGCGCACCATCGAGGTGGTCGAGGCGTGCCGTTTCTCGCTGGACGAACTCGTCTACGAGTACCCCGACGAGCCGGTACCGCCCGGCACGACACCTCAGGCTCATCTCGAGCTGATTGCCCGGGAGGGCGCACGTCACCGTTTTCCCGACGGCGTACCGGCCCATGTCGCAGCTACGCTCGAGCGCGAGCTCACGCTCATCGCCGAGTTGCGCTACGCGCCCTATTTTCTCACCGTCAACGACATCGTCGCCTTCGCTCGCTCACGCGGCATTCTTTGCCAGGGGCGAGGCTCGGCCGCCAACTCGGTCGTCTGCTATTGCCTAGCCATCACCTCCGTGGACCCGACCGAGATTGACCTCTTGTTCGAGCGTTTCGTCAGCCCCGAGCGCAAGGAGCCGCCTGACATCGACGTCGATTTCGAGCACGAGCGGCGCGAGGAGGTGATTCAATACATCTACGCCCGCTACGGCCGCGACCGCGCCGGTCTAGCCGCAACCGTCATCTCCTACCGCGCCCGCTCCGCCGTCCGCGAGGTGGGCAAGGCCATGGGGCTGTCAGAGGACACGGTTGCGGCACTCGCCGGCATGGTCTGGGGCACTCGCTCAGGCGGCGTTCTGCCGGAGCGCCACGTGCGCGAGGCTGGACTAGACCCTGCCGATCCCCTGCTCGCCCGCGTCATCGCGCTTGCTGACGAATTGAACGGCTTTCCCCGTCATCTGTCGCAGCACGTCGGCGGCTTCGTCCTCACGCGCGGTCCTCTCGTCGAGGTGGTTCCGGTCGGCAACGCCGCGATGGCCGACCGTACGTTCATCGAGTGGGACAAGGATGATCTCGCGGCCCTCGGCCTGCTCAAGGTCGACGTGTTGGCCCTCGGCATGCTCACCTGCATCCGCAAGGCTTTCGACCTCGTCGCCGCCCATGAGGGGCACCGGCTTACCCTCGCCAGCGTCCCGCGTGAGGATCCAGCCGTCTACGACATGCTCTGTAAGGCCGACAGCCTCGGCGTCTTCCAGGTCGAAAGCCGGGCGCAGATGAACATGCTGCCGCGTCTCAAGCCGCGCTGCTTCTATGATCTCGTCATCGAAGTGGCGATCGTGCGCCCCGGCCCCATACAAGGCGACATGGTGCATCCCTACCTGCGCCGCCGCTCCGGCGTCGAGCCCGTCGCACATCCCTCGCCCGCCCCTGAGCACGGCGAGCCCGACGAGTTGCGTCGCATCCTCGGCAAGACGCTCGGTGTACCGCTCTTCCAGGAGCAGGCGATGCGCATCGCCATGGTGGCCGCTCGCTTCTCGGATGCCGACGTCAACGAGCTGAGGAAGGCCATGGCCACCTTCCGCCGCCGCGGTACAATCGGTCGGCTCGAGACCAAGATGATCGAGGCCATGGTCGCGCGCGGCTACGAACCGGCCTTTGCCGAGCGTTGTTTCAACCAGATCAAAGGCTTTGGCGAGTACGGCTTCCCCGAAAGCCATGCCGCCAGCTTCGCCCACCTCGTCTACGTCTCCTCCTGGCTCAAATGCCACCATCCCGCCGCCTTCTGTGCAGCACTGCTCAATTCGCAACCGATGGGCTTCTACGCCCCCGCCCAGATCGTGCGCGACGCCGCCGAGCACGGCGTCGAGATACGCGCCGCCGACGTCGGTCTCTCCGAATGGGACACGACGCTCGAATCGGGATCGTCGTCGGGCCGCGACGGCCGCCCTGCCGTCCGTCTCGGCTTGAGGCAGGTCGACGGATTGCTCGAGGCCGAGGCGCGAGGTCTCATCGAGGCACGCCGGAGCGGCAAACGCCAGACGTCGCCGGAAGGGGACATGGCGGCGGCCACATCGTTCGCCGACGTGCCGGATCTCTGGCAGCGCGCCGGTGTGCGCCTCGCCACGTTGGAGCGGCTCGCGGCGGCCGACACCATGCGCTCGCTCGGGCTCGACCGGCGACAAGCTCTCTGGGCGGTGAAAGGCCTCGCCAACGCCGCACCACTGCCGCTATTCGCATGGAGCGCGGCAAGCGAGACCGGCATCGAACCTCGTGTCGATCTGCCTGAGATGGCGTTGTCGGAACATGTCGTGTGCGATTACCAGACGCTACGCTTGTCTCTGAAGGCCCATCCGATGGGCTTCCTCCGGGCCGGCCTCGCCGCAAGTGGGGTCGTCGCCTGTGCCGGCCTGCGCACCCTGCGCGATGGCGCGCGCGTCGCCGTAGCTGGCGTCGTCCTCGTGCGCCAGAGGCCGGGCTCGGCCAAGGGCGTGGTCTTCATGACGATCGAGGACGAGACCGGCATCGCCAATGTCGTCGTCTGGCCGAAAACGCTCGAGCGCTATCGCCGCGAGATCATGAGCGGCCGCCTGATGCTGATCCGAGGCCGCATCCAGCGCCACGAGGACATCGTTCACGTGGTCTCGGCCGTGGTCGAGGATCGAAGCGATCTCCTCGCCACGCTGATGGAGGATGCGGACGGTCCAATGCCGGTGCCGATCGCCAACGCCGACGAGGTTCTCCGCCCCGAGCCCGGTTCGGCGAGATCCTCTTCGCATCCTCGCAACGCCGCCGCCACGCGTCTCACCCAGAGTGGCCACGCCCGCCGCCATCCGCGCAACGAGCGCATCATTCCCCGCTCGCGGGATTTCCACTGAGGCACAGCGTCCTCGCGAACGGATGAATGGCTAGCAGCGATCGCGGCTGTGGCGACCATAGCTTGCGCCGATCCTACTCGGCCGCAGTGCGCTTGGCGGACCCCGCGTTGAGATCCTTCAACCGAGGCATGACCTCTTTCGCGAACAGCCGGATGTTGTCCATCGTATCAGCGTGCGAGAGGTGACCGCCCTGGCCAAAGAACAGCAGATGTCCGAAGCCGCCGATGCGGTCGTTGAAGTCCTTGATCTGTTGGTAGACATCGTCCGGCGTGCCCGCGAAAACCGTGTCGGTCTCCATGAACTGCTCGACGCTCGCCGTGCGATGGTCGACGGCATTGCCTTTGCGGTCCTTGACGAACGACCGCCCGGCTGGTCCCGCTTTCAGCATGGCGACGTTGGCATTGACCGAGTTGTACCCTGGCGGATTCGTGAACGGCTCGTAGACGACGGGTGCCGTGCGCACGTAATCCGCAATCAAGTGAGCGCGCTTGAGGCCTTCCTCGCGTGTCGCCCCGACACCGATGCAGGCCGCATAGGCGAACCGGTCGGGTCCCGCCGTGCGCCCGAGTTCGGCAGCGCGCTTGCGGTAGGCATCGAACATCGGTTTGGCCACACTGCCCGAGAGAAGCGTCGCGATCACATGTCCGCGCTCGGCTGCGGCAATGCCGCTGTCGATCGACAGGCCCGTCATCCACACCGGCGGGGTCGGCTGCTGCAGAGGCCGCGGCCAGATGTTGACGGCCCGGTAGTGGTAGTACTCCCCCTCCCACGAGAACGGCCCGTCCGTCGTCGACATGGCCTTCAGGATGAGATCGTGTGCCTCCCAGTATCGGCGCATCAGCCGGGCAGGGTTTGAGTTGGCGGGATGAATTTCATAAGGCGCGCCCTTGACGAGTCCCATCTCCAGGCGCCCGCCCGATAGCACGTCGAGCCACGCCATCTCCTCGGCGACCCGCACGGGATCCGGCCGGTTCGCGATTGGGTTGCCGAGCGAGAGCAGTCGCGCCGTCTTCGTCTCGCGCGCGATGATGGCGAGCGCCATCGGCACCGACACCGTCATGCAGGTTGCGGTCGAGTGATGCTCGTTGACCATGATGTCGAGCCCCGCCTCGTCGCAGTAGGCGAACTCGTCGAGATAGCGGTGCAGCAGCTTGTGAGCGTCATGGGGGTCGACCACCTTGTTCGGGTAGACGACGCGGAGCGAGCCCCGCTTCAAACCTTCATCCCAGGCCGGATGATAGGCCATCTCGGAGAAGTACCAGACGCGCATGTGTGGCTCCCTTGGAGACGTAAGGCTTCGTGTGTCGGTGTTTCGCGGCCATTGGCAAGGAGCGACGTCTCGCCACCGAGGCTGCGGGGACTCACCCTTCGCCGCGGACGGCTCTCGCGAAGGCGTCGGGCTGTTCCCAATGAGGATAGTGTCCGGCACCCGCGATCGTGACCGATCGCGCCTGCGGCAAGGCCTCGGCCCAGCCCTTGCGATAGGTGGGCGACAGGATGCGATCCGCCGCGCCCCAGATCAGCAGCGCGGGCTTGTCGATCCGGTGCAGCCAGGGCTTCAGTCGGGGATTGTGCATGTACGGCCGCCACCCGAACAGGCAGAGCGCCTCGCGGCCACCGACGACCCCGCGCAGCGCCGCATCCGACAACGTCGCCATGTCGACCGTGCCCTTCGCAGGGTCGGCCCAGGTGTGCGCCAGAAGCTCGGCTTGGGACATGGCGTGCATGTCGGCGATGTCGCGCTCATCGCGCCCGGAAACCTTGATCCCGAGAGGCGCAGCCAAAACGACACGAGAGAATCGTGCCGACGACCGCACCATCATTTCCGCCGCGATCCATCCGCCGAACGAGCAGCCGACGAGTGTCGCGTCGCTGAGCTTCAGCTTGTCTGCGAGGTCCAGGTAGAGGTAGGCGAGATCGTCGACGCTGCCGATCCAGTCGGGCAGCATCGATCCACCCCAGCCCGGATGCGTCGGCGCGATCACGCGGTGCGTTCGCGCGAGGAGATCCAGCCAGGGACGTTCGGCGCCTAGTCCCTCGCCGGCGTGCAGAAACAGGAGTGGCGGTCCGGCCCCCCGCTCGACGATTTCGAGTTCGACGCCAGCTATGCTCGTCGTTACGGCCATCCCTACCCTCGGTTGTCCGGACAATCAGAAGCTCAAGGTTAGGCACGCTCTCGATCGTTCTGCAACTGGCCGTTGCTCGATCGGTGGAAGTGAGCCGCCGATCATCACCCAAGGACGCTGCGGGGAGCATCCGACCTGGCAGTCGCACCAGGGTTGGGGCGCGAGCCCGCTTCGATCGTGGCTCGCTCGTACGGAAGGAGGCGCATAGCCGCCACCGGAAACGACAGAGTCCAGATCAGGCCGCTCGGAAGATACTCCACCTCGGCTTGGCCTTGCACGGCCATTGCAACCGTTCTTTTGATCACCTGGGTACCGAAGCCACTGTCGACCGGCGGCGTTACCGTCGGACCTCCCATCTCCTGCCACGTGAGCTTCCAGCCCGCACCGGTCTCGCCGTCGGCCCCCTCGACTTGCTCCCAAGCGACCGCCACCCGTCCGGATGGGACGGACAGTGCCCCATACTTGGCCGAGTTGGTCGCAAGCTCGTGGATCGCCAGCCCGATCGCTTCGGCCGCTGCGGCGGTCAGGATGGCGGGTGGGCCCGTGATGTCGACCGCGCTGCTGTTCTCTCCGACGAAGATCTCGATCTGACTGCGCACGAGATCTTCGATCGGGGCGCCGCGCCAATCTTGCTTGAGCAGCAGGTCGTGCGACGCCGACAGCCCCTGCAAACGACTGCGGAAAGTCTTGAGGAAGGCGTCCGTCGATCCTGTTGTCCGTGCAGTCTGCGTAGCGATGGATTGGATGATGGCCAGCTGGTTCTTCGAGCGATGCGCAATCTCGCGCATCAGGAACAGCCGATGCTCCTCGTTGGCGATGCGCTCCGTAATATCGTGCAGGATCGAGGACGTCGCGATGATCTTTCCGTCGGGGCGTCGGATTGGGGCCGCTTCGACGGAGACGGCGATACGCGTGCCGTCTCGATGCCGCCGTACCGTCTCGGACCGCACATGTTCGCCGGCAACGACGGTGGCTAGCTGCTTCTGGAACGCGTCGATCGCTTCCGCCGGCACGAGCAAACTCTTCGGCTTGCCGACGATCTCCTCTGCGGTGTAGCCGAACAATCTCTCGGCGGCTGGATTCCACGTGCGAATGGTGCCATCGAGGTTCATGCTCATGATGGCATCGCCCGACGAGGCGACCAGCGCCGAAAGATGGGCGCTCTCGGTCGCCGCCGTCTCGAAAGCATGCTGCACCTCTTCGAGTTCCGCGAGCGGATAGCGTGTTTTCCTGAACGACTGGCCCTTGGCGAACGCGGTGGCCATGCGGCCGAGGCTGCGGATCGGCTCGGAGATTCGGGTCGCGTAGGCGAAAGCTGCCGCTAAGGAGAGCAGCAGTGCGCCGCTGCCGCCCAGCAGAGCCCAAGCGGCATTCCGCTTCAGTGGCGCTTCAACGATCGCCTTGGGCACGGCGACGACGGTTGTCCAGTCGGTCAGCGAGGACCGACGAAACGAGTTCAGCATGGGCACGCCTTCCCACGTCACGTTCTCGAACGTGCCGGTGGCTTCGCGGCTATTGGCTGCCGCCTTGAGCTCTGGCCTCGCCATCTGCCCGACGCGCCCTTCAGCGTCGATGCTCCGCATGACGAAGCGGCCGTTCCTGTCAACGACGGCGACGACCCAGCCCGGCTCGATGCCGGATTCGGGGAGGATCCTGTCGAGCAGCCTTGCACGAACCTCGGCGGCTAATCCCGCTACGACCTGGCCGCCTTCGGAAATAGGGACGCTGATGACAAGGGTCGCGTCGTCGAGGCCCGCGCCACGCACGGTTGACACCACTTGTTTGCCGGCAAAGATGCGATCGACGAGATCGGACCCAGTCATCGCGATTTCGTCGGCACCCTCAGAGCCGTCACCGGTAACCTGGATCTTGCCCTGTCGATCGAAGACCCAGATCCGCTGCAGCTCTGGCCGGTTGAGCAACGCGCGCGCCTGTTGCCGGAAACTGTCGGCGTTGCCGACGTCCGGAGCGCCGCCCGCCCCGAGGCCGGTGAGCATGCCGAGCGCATGGGCGACCTCTCGATCGGTTTGCGCCATGATGTTCTCGGCGTTGTCGCGACGACTTAATTCGATCAACGCCATACGAGCAGTGGCGAGATTGAAAGCCATCCAGGCGAAAACGCAGAGAAAAGGCGCCAGGATCAGCAGAACGAGCGTGATGATGCGGAAGCGAATAGTCCGCAGCCCACGGTCCGCGCCCCATGTCTTACCCAGGCTCGATGCCATCGAAGCGCTCCACTGAAGAGCGATCAGGTTAGCTTATTTGTTCGACGGAAGACAGGTTTTGCCTGCCTCTGACCCAGCTGGTTGTGCGGTCGGCTGATTGTCCGTTGGTCGCGAAATGCCGGTGCCAGTCGCCGAGTCGGCTAAGCCCGCTTGGCGCCCCGGCCCGCGGCTGCTGCAGCCGCTTCCTCGGCGCGGCGCCTGATCTCTGCCCGATAGGGACTGGCTGGGTACGTGCCGAGGATCCTCAGCTCGGTCGAGAAGAACGACAACTCCTCTAGCGCCAGCCGTACGAGACGGTCGGCCGGATGCCCCTCGATGTCCGCATAGAACATCGTCGCAACGAACTCGCCATTGACCTGATAGCTTTCGAGCTTGGTCATGTTGATGCCGTTGGTCGCGAAACCTCCCATGGCTTTGTAAAGCGCGGCCGGCACGTTCCGCACGTTGAAGATGAAGGTCGTGATCACGGGACCGTTGCCGGGCTCCGCATCGTCCGGCTCTCGCGAGAGGATGACGAAGCGCGTGGTGTTGTGCTTCTCGTCGTCAACGTCGCTGGCAAGGATGTCGAGACCATAGATGTCGGCGGCGAGCTTTGGTGCCAGCGCCGCCTTCGTCTTGTCGCCCCACTCGGCGACTTGTCGCGCGGCCCCTGCGGTATCGCCGGCAACATGCGGCTTCAGACCGTACTGACGGATCATTTTGCGCGACTGTCCGAGCGCGTGCACGTGACTGTAGAGATCGGTGATGTCCTCGAGCCGGGCACCTTTGATGGCCATCAGCTGATGACGGATCGGCAGGAAGTGCTCGCCGACGATGTACAGGCCCGAGTTCGGCAGCAGATGGTGGATGTCCGCAACCCGCCCCGCCAGAGAATTCTCGATCGGGATCATGGCGTAGTGCGCATCCCCCGACTGCACCGCACCGATTGCGTCCTCGAACGTAGGGCACGGCATCGGCTCGAGTTCGGGATGAACCTGACTGCACGCGGTGTGCGAGTTGGCACCCGGCTCGCCCTGATAGGAGATGCGGGATTTCGACGGCGAGGCGGCGCTCACTGACTTGGCCGGCACGGGTTGTCCCGCGCTTGGCTTCTTGCTGGGCATGCTGAACGGTCCTTGAGGACGAGTTTGGGGCGAGGGCTAGCTCTTCCCAAGCGCACGACGTGCTCGCTCGAGGTCGGCTGGCGTGTCGACGCCGAGAGGTACTGTATCGACCAGGGCGACGTCGATGCGCATGTTGTCCTCTAGGGCGCGGAGCTGCTCGAGGCGCTCCCGCAGTTCGAGGGGCGACGGCTTCAGTGACACGAAGCGCTCGAGGGCGTTGCGCCGATACGCATAAATGCCGATGTGATGATAAAGAGGACCTTCGCCCCATGGCGCCGTCGCGCGGGTGAAGTAAAGGGCACGTAATGTTCGGCCGCCCTGGCCGGTTGGCGTGCCGACCACTTTTACCACGTTCATATTGTTGCGCTCTTCCTCGCTGGAGATCTCGGCAGCGAGCGTCGCAATGTGGACTTCCTTCCGTTCGAGAGGTTCAAGACAGGCCCTCACGAGCCTCGGCTCGAGGGTCGGCAAGTCACCCTGGAGATTGACGACGAGGTCCCGATCACCGTCAGGGTCGATTCGGCTGATTGCCTCGAAGACTCGGTCTGAACCCGATGCGTGATCCGCCCGTGTCATGACGGCCTCTCCTCCGGCCCGCCGGACGGCATCCTGAATTTCCTCGGCATCGGTGGCCACGACGACGCGACCAACCTCGGCTGCCATCGCCCGGCGCCAGACGTGGACGACCATCGGTTCGCCATTGATATCCGCCATCGGCTTTCCCGGCAGCCGCGACGCCTGCATGCGAGCTGGAATAACAACAATGGCGCTGGGGGGGCGCATGGGGGCCTCGAATGGTGACAATTCGTCTCGGGCAGATGTCGTAGTTCATCATGGTCGCCGGTTGCAAGGGGAGCGGGAGTTCATATAGTTGCGGCGGCTTTTGGGTTGGACGTGGGCAAATGGGCCACGCCGAGGGGCATGTTATTGACCCGGCGCAACTCCCGTGCTCGCCTGATCGGCAATTTGCGACGCAAGAGGCGGAATCGAGCGCAATGAACAGCTTCGAATTGAACAAGATTGCCGGCGGCGTGCTCTCAGCGCTTCTGTTCATCTTCGGCGTGCCCGAGCTTGCCGCCATGATGCAGGGGCACGGCGACGGTCACGGCCCCGGTGCGGGCTATCAGTTGCCGATGCCCAAGGACACCGGCGCAAAGAACGGCGGCGCACCGGCCGCGGATGCGTTCTCGTTCGCAAAGGTTGCGGCTGCGCTGGCCAAAGGAAATCCAGACTCCGGTAAGGAGGTATTCAAGGCGTGCAACGCATGTCATACGCCTGAGAAGGGTGGCGCTAATAAGCTTGGCCCCAATCTGTACGGCATCGTGGGGCGCGACGTCGCGAAACTCGCGAGCTTCACCAACTATTCGCCGGCGATCGCAGCCAAGGGTGGCCAATGGACTTGGGAGGCACTGACCGAATTCATCCACGATCCGAAGTCTTCCATCCCTGGCAATCGCATGTCGTACGCGGGCGTGAAAGACGTCGCCGAGATGGGCGATCTGCTCGCCTATTTGCGGACGCTGGCCGATGCGCCCGTGGCTCTGCCGGAAGTTCCGGCGGCGGCAGCCCCGGCCCCTGCAGCCGCAGCGCCTGCCCCTGAAAAGAAGTAGACTGCCCGTGTTCCGCTTTGGGAGTGCCGCTTCAGTGGTGCGGCGCTACTTAAGAGTAGACGCCAAAGCTTCCCTGCCGGATTGCATAACTCGGCCACCGGGTGTGGGTGGCTGCCGGTTTGCATGGCCCCAATGCACGAACGGTCGCGTGAGATGCCGCGCGGCGGACGTTTGACGGGGTGCTCGTCTCTTCATCCGCGCCATCGAGGGATTTTGGCCTAGCCTGAAGAATAATTAACTTGGCAGTGGCCTCACGTCTTCCCATGCTGCTGAAGTCTTCAGCGAGCATGACTGCGAAGAGAACGCGCTGACTTGCTTGCGGGCATGAGGCCGGCGCCACAGCCGCTCATGTGCGTTCGTACAGGCCGCCGGTGCCACCATGTGGCTATCTGGCAGAATGGGAGCCGCCACCCGCCCATGTCGAGCCAGCCGTCCTACCTCGCAGGCGTCATTCTATCCTGCCTCGTAGCTTCTCTCTGGTTGTGCTCAGGCGCTTCGCCACGTGCCGAGGACGTGAGCGGCCAGCGACGCCATGCCCTATCCTTGATCGGTGCGCCGCGGCATGAACCCGGTTTCTCGCATTTCGATTGGGTCAATGTCGCGGCCCCGAAAGGCGGCGAGATCCGCCTTCGGGCGTTTGGCACGTTCGACACCCTGAACCGCTTCGCGCCTCGCGGCATCGCGGCTGACGGCCTCGCTCGGATTGACGCCACACTGATGCTGTCCAGTCTCGATGAGCCGTCGTCAGACTACGGCTGGATCGCGGCGTGGGTATCCCATCCGCCGGACTTCGCGTCTGCTACATTCGGGCTGAGGCCCGAGGCTCGCTTCAGTGATGGCGCTCCGGTGACGCCCGAGGATGTCGTTTTCTCCCTCGATCAGCTGAAGCAGGCGAACCCCCGATTCGGCATCTACTACAAGAATGTCGTGCGCGCCGAGAAGACGGGTCCTCACGAGGTGCGTTTCGTATTCGACGCGCCGGGCAACCGCGAGCTGCCGCTGATCGTCGGCGGGCTTCCAGTCCTTCCCCGGCATTATTGGACGGCAAAGGACGACAAGGGCGAGCCACGCGATCTGGCGCGTGGGTCCCTCGAGATCCCGGTTGGCGCAGGACCCTATCGGGTAGCGAAGGTGGACGGCGGCCGGCGCATCGTGCTCGAGCGAATCCCCGACTGGTGGGCAAAGGATCTTCCTGTGGCCCGGGGGCAGTGGAATTTCGATCGGATTTCCCACGTTTACTACCGCGACCGTCTCCCGGCTTTCGAAGGTTTCAAGGCGGGGGAAACCGACTTCTGGCCGGAGAACAGCGCGAAGGGCTGGGCCACCGAGTTCGATTTCGAGGCCGTCAAGCGAGGCCTCGTCAAGCGCGAGGAACTGCCCGACGGCGATATCAAACCCATGCAGGGGTTCATTTTCAATCTCCGTCGCCCCCAGTTCCAGGACCGGCGCGTGCGCGAAGCCTTCAACCTCGCGTTCAACTTCGAATGGGCCAACCAGGCCATGTTTTTCGAGCAGTATCGCCGCTCGTCGAGCTACTTCGGAAACTCCGAGCTGGCCTGTCGCGGCCTGCCCGAAGGTGAAGAGCGCGCCATCCTCGAAAAGGTCGGTGACGAGCTGCCTGCCGATCTCTTCAAGGCGGAGTTCAAGAATCCCGTCAATCTTGCCCCCGACGACTTCCGTCGCCATCTCGGAAAAGCCGCACGCCTGCTCTCTGAAGCCGGTTTCGAGATGAAGGCGGGAGTGCGGACCAACGCGGCGGGCGTGAAGATTTCCGCCGAGATGCTGCTCGTCCAGCCGAGCTTCGAGAGGTTGGTGCTCGCTTATAAGGCAGAACTCGCCAAGCTCGGCATCGATCTCAGTGTCCGCATTGTCGACAGCGCCCAGTATCAGAGACGCGTCCGCTCCTTCGACTACGACATGATCGTCTCGGGCTTTCCGCAGTCGCACTCCCCGGGTAACGAACAGCGCGAGTTGTGGGGCTCGGCGGCAGCGTCCCAGGAGGGATCGCGCAATCTGGCCGGCATAAAAAGTCCCGCGATAGATGCCCTGATCGAGCGGCTGATCTACTCGAAGGACCGAACGGAACTCGTCACGGCGACGCGAGCCCTCGATCGGGCTCTATTGTGGGGCCACTATCTCGTGCCCCATTTCTATTCGCCGGTCTATCGCATCGGCTACTGGGATAAATTCGCTCGTCCCGGTGTCCTGCCTCGCTATGCGGGACCTACGGATGCCTTCGTGCGCACTTGGTGGTACGACGACAAGGCGGCGGCGCGGCTCGAAGCCGCCCGCTGAAACGAGCCGCAGCATGCGGCGGAGGACACATGCAGCTTGCAACGACGCGCTTTCTCGCCGCCCTCACGTTCTCCGTTCTGACGCTCGGACAGAGCCCAGCGACGGCCGAGCCTCGTCACGGCCTTTCGATTTTCGGCGAGCTCAAGTACGGAGCCGACTTTAAGCACTTCGAGTACGTCAATCCGAACGCGCCGAAGGGCGGTCGCATCTCGATGGTCGGCCCCGCCGCGATCCGGACCTTCGACAGCTTCAACCCCTTCATCTTGAAGGGCGACGCCGCTCAGGGTCTGTCCCTCCTCTACGACACGCTGATGGAAGGCGCAGGTGACGAGCCGGGCTCCGCCTATGGCTTGCTTGCAGAATCGGCCGATCTCGCGCCTGATCGCAAGAGCATCACCTTTAAACTCCGCCCGGAGGCCCGCTTCTCGGACGGCAGCCCCGTCACGGCCGACGACGTCGTCTTCACGCTCGATACGCTGAAAGCCAAGGGGGACCCGAGCTACCGGATCATCCTGCGTGACGTCGTCAAGGCCGAGGCCCTCGACAAACTGACGATCCGATTTGTCTTCCAGGGCGAGTTGCTGCGCGATCTTCCGTTGACCGTTGCCGGGCTGCAGATCCTTCCCCGCGCCTACTATGATACGCAACCCTTCGACGAGACGACGCTGAAGATCCCGGTCGGATCCGGTCCGTACACCATCGGTGACTTCAAGCAGGGTGGCCACGTGACCTACAAGCGGCGCCCGGACTACTGGGCGGCCGGTCTGCCGATCAACCGCGGACGCTACAACTTCGACGAGGTGCGCTACGAATACTACCGTGATCGCACGGCCGAACTCGAGAGCTTGAAGGCGGGCGGTATCGATCTTCGCGAGGAGTTCACGGCGCGTGATTGGATCTCGGCCTACGATATTCCGGCCGTCAAGGATGGTCGGCTCATCAAGCTGACGCTGCCCGACGCGACGCCGTCCGGTGCTCAAGGCTTCTTCTTCAACACGCGCCGCGCCAAGTTTCAGGACCCTCGCGTGCGCCACGCTCTTGCGATGGCCTTCGATTTCGAGTGGACGAACGCCAACATCTTCAATGGCCTCTACACCCGCACGGAGAGCTTTTTCGAGAATTCCGACATGAAGGCGCAAGGCCCGCCCACGCCGCCGGAATTGGCGTTACTCGAGCCACACCGCGCGAAACTCCCGCCTGAGGTGTTTGGCGAGCCCTATGCGCCACCCCGGAGCGATGGGTCGGGTAGCGACCGCAAGTTGCTTCGCGGCGCCCTCAAGCTGCTGAGCGACGCCGGCTGGAAGCTCGACACCAAAGGCGGACAGCCGGTCGTCAGGAATGCCGCCGGCGAGACGCTCGACGTCGAGTTCCTGAACTCGGGCGGCCCCACCTTCGAGCGCATTATCGGCCCCTATATCAAGAACCTGGAGTCGATCGGGGTCAGGGCAACGCTGCGCAACGTCGACGCCGCGCAGTACCAGCGCCGCGTCAAGAGCCACGACTACGATGTGATCTCCACGCGCTTCACCATGCGCCTCAATCCGGGTCTCGAGTTGCTCAATTACTGGGGCAGCGAGGCGGCCTCGAACGAGGGCAGCTCCAACCATGCCGGCATAAAGGATCCCGTTATCGATGCCCTGATCGAGAAGGTCATCGCGGCCAAGTCTCGCGAGGACCTGGTCACTGCCACACGGGCAATCGATCGTGTCTTGCGCGCAGGACATTACTGGGTGCCGCACTGGTTCAAGGCAGCGCATCATATCGCCCATTGGGACAAGTTCTCTCGGCCGGACGTGAAGCCTAAATATGCGCGAGGGATTCTCGATACTTGGTGGTACGACGAGGCGCGAGCGGCGAAGCTGAGGAACGTCAAGTGACATTCGGTGAGTGCTGGCGAGTAGTGGCCAGCCTGTCCCGCTGACATCGTTCCTGCTTCTCCCAACCACGGACGCAGTGCCTCATGGCAGCCTATCTCATCAAGCGCTTGCTTCTCATCATTCCGACACTGCTCGGGGTGCTCACACTGACCTTCCTGTTGACGCAGTTTGCGCCGGGCGGGCCCGTCGAGCGCATCATGGCGCAGCTCACCGGCACCGATGCCGGAGCGACCGCGCGCTTCGGGGGCGGCGGCGGCGATCTGGCAGCAGGTCGCACAGTCGGGCCGGGCGGCGAGGGCGCCACGTCCAGCTATCGGGGGTCACAAGGCCTCGACCAGAAGTTCGTCGAGGAACTGAAGAAGCAATTCGGTTTCGACAAGCCGTGGTACGAGCGCTACGGCAAGCTCATCTGGGATTTCGCGCGCTTCGATTTCGGCCGCAGCTACTACCGGGACGTGACCGTCATCGAGCTGATCAAGGAGAAGCTGCCGGTCTCGATTTCGCTCGGCTTCTGGATGATGCTCGCAACTTATCTGATCTCAATACCGCTCGGCATCCGCAAGGCCGTGCGTGATGGCAATCGCTTCGACGTCTGGACATCGGGCGCCCTTGTCGTTGGCTATGCCATTCCGGGCTTCCTGTTCGCCGTTCTCTTGATCGTCGTTTTTGCCGGCGGCTCGTTCTTCCAGTGGTTCCCGCGGAAGGGCCTCACCTCCGACAATTGGGAACAGCTCTCCTTGCTCGGCCAGATCACCGATTACTTCTGGCACCTCACGCTTCCCCTGATTGCCATGGCGGTCGGTTCGTTCACGACCATGACATTTCTCACCAAGAACTCGTTCCTGGATGAGATCAGGAAGCAATACGTCATCACCGCGCGCGCCAAAGGCGTGTCCGAGAACCGCGTTCTCTACGGCCACATCTTTCGTAACGCGATGCTGATCGTGATCGCCGGCTTCCCGAGCGCCTTTGTCGCTGCGTTTTTCACGGGAAGCCTCCTCATCGAGCAGATCTTCTCGCTCGATGGTCTGGGCCTCCTCGGCTTCGAATCCCTGATCAACCGCGACTATCCTGTGGTCTTCGCTACGGTCTACATCTACGCCCTCATGGCGACCGTCCTCCACGTGCTCTCCGATTTCATCTATACGCTCGTTGATCCACGCATAGATTTCGAGACGCGGGAGGTCTAGCGGCATGGATGCCCGAACGGACAATGCCGCCTCGCAAGGGACGACGCCCGGCCGCCGCTTCTTCGGACGCGAACTGCGTGTGTCGCCGATCAATCGACGCCGCTGGGAGAACTTCAAGGCCAACCGCCGCGGCTACTGGAGCCTTTGGATTTTCCTTGGCCTGTTCGTGTTCAGCTTGTTCGCCGAGGTGGTAGCCAACGACAAGCCGCTGCTGGTTCGCTACAAGGGCGAGACACTATTCCCGGTTCTGGTCGACTATCCGGAGTCGAAGTTCGGTGGCTTCCTTGCCGTCACCGACTACAAAGATCCCGTGATACTCGAGGAGATCGAGAAGGATGGCTGGATTCTGTGGCCGCCAATTCGCTACTCCTACAGCTCGATCAATAAGGACTATCCCAGACTGAAGAATGCCGAGGGCCGCTGTCTCGGCTTCCCAGGCCCCCCGCCGTGGGCGACGAGCCTCGCCAGCTGCGAAGCGCCGCCCGACCAGATCGCTCGATACGAGACTTTCGGAAATCGCAATTGGCTCGGCACCGACGACCAGGGCCGGGACGTTGTCGCCCGCATCATTTATGGCTTTCGCCTGTCGATCATATTCGGGCTCCTCCTGACGTTGATCTCCTCGCTGATCGGCATCACAGCCGGGGCGATCCAGGGCTACTTCGGCGGTGTGGTCGATCTCGTCTTCCAGCGCATCCTTGAGATCTGGTCGGCAATCCCGTCGCTTTACGTCCTCTTGATCATCTCCAACGTGCTGGTTCCTGGCTTCTGGACGCTGCTCGGCATTCTGCTCCTGTTCCACTGGGTGAGCCTCGTTGGCGTGGTTCGCGCCGAGTTCCTGCGCGGTCGCAACTTCGAATACATCAAGGCCGCCCGCGCGCTCGGCCTGTCGAATGCGGCCATCATGTTCAAGCACCTGTTGCCGAACGCCATGGTCGCCACGCTCACGTTCCTGCCCTTCGCGCTGTCGTCGTCCATCACCGCGCTCACTGCGCTCGATTTCCTGGGGCTCGGCCTGCCGCCCGGCTCCCCTTCGCTCGGCGAACTGCTTCTGCAGGGCAAGGGCAACCTGCAGGCGCCGTGGCTCGCACTCTCCGCGTTCTTCTCGATCGCGCTCCTGCTCGCGCTGCTGATCTTCATCGGCGAGGCCGTTCGCGACGCCTTCGATCCCAGAAAGACGTTCCGATGACCGAGAGCGCGCCGACCGACACGTTGATCTGGGTGCGCGACCTTTCGGTCGATTTCCAGTCTGGACGCAGTTCGACGCGGGCGGTCAATCGCGTCTCGTTCACGATCGGCAAAGGCGAGACCGTGGCGCTCGTCGGCGAGTCGGGCTCGGGCAAATCGGTCTCGGCGCTGTCGATCATGCAGCTTCTCCCGTACCCGTCGGCCTCGCACCCGACCGGAGAGATCTTCTTCGAGGGCCGCGATCTTTTGAAACTTCGCGAGAGCGCCATGCGCGAGATCCGCGGCGCACGCATTTCGATGATCTTCCAGGAGCCGATGACCTCGCTCAACCCGCTTCACACGATCGAGAAGCAGGTGGGCGAGGTTCTCCGCGAGCATCGCGGCATGACTCGCGAGGATGCACGGGAGCGCACACTGGCTCTTCTACAGCGCGTCGGCATCCAGAATCCGGCCGAGCGGCTGGATGCCTACCCGCATCAGCTTTCTGGTGGCCAGCGTCAGCGCGTGATGATCGCCATGGCGCTCGCCAACGAGCCGGATCTGCTCATCGCCGACGAGCCCACCACCGCGCTCGACGTCACGATCCAGGCTCAGATCCTGGCCCTGCTGAAGGAGCTGCAGAGCGAGCTCGGCATGGCCATGCTCCTGATCACCCATGATCTCGGCATCGTGCGCAAGATGGCGCAGCGCGTTTACGTAATGCGCCAGGGCCGTATCGTCGAAGAAGCGCCGGTCGAGCAGATTTTCACCGCTCCGAAGCACTCCTACACTCAGCATCTGCTCGCCGCCGAGCCGAAGGGCGACCCGCCTGCCGAGAACCCGAACGGGCCTGTCGTGATTGAGACGAGCGCCCTGAAGGTCTGGTTTCCGATCAGGCGCGGACTTATGCGCCAGACCGTCGGGCACATTAAGGCGGTCGATGGCGTGACACTCAAGTTGCGCGCCGGCGAGACACTCGGTGTCGTCGGCGAGTCCGGCTCCGGCAAGACAACGCTAGGCTTGGCCATCCTGCGCCTCGTCTCGTCCGAGGGACCGATCGTCTATCTGGGAAACCGCATCGACGGCCTCGACTCGCGCGCCATGCGCCCTCTCCGCAAGGAGATGCAGATCGTCTTCCAGGACCCATACGGCTCTCTTTCTCCACGCCTGTCCGTCAGCCAGATCATCGAGGAAGGGCTGATCATTCAGGACCGCAGCCTCGATGCCGACGCGCGCCGCGCCCGTGTCGCCAAGGCTCTGGAGGAGGTCGGCCTCGATCCCGCGACGCAGGATCGCTACCCGCACGAGTTCTCCGGCGGCCAGCGCCAACGCATCGCCATCGCCCGCGCCATGGTCCTCGGTCCGAAGTTCGTGATGCTCGACGAGCCGACCAGTGCCCTCGACATGAGCGTCCAGGCACAGATCGTCGACCTGCTGCGCGACCTCCAGACGCGGCATGATCTCGCTTACCTCTTCATCAGCCACGACTTGCGCGTGGTGCGTGCACTGTCCAACCATGTCATCGTCATGAAGGACGGCAAGGTCGTTGAGGAGGGTCCCTCGCGCGAACTCTTCCTGCGGCCGCGGGAGGACTACACGAAGGCCTTGCTGGCCGCCGCGTTGAACCTCGAGGTCACCCATCGAGGCGCGACGGCCGCGTAAACGACTGTCACCCCGTCACCTCTGTGCGCAGGCAGCGGCACATCGGTTCATTCTGAGCGGAGCTACCATGTCCCTTCTCCTCATCGTCAACGGAACCGGCGAGAACTGGGGGCCGGAGCCGTGGCTCAGGCGCTTCCGTGAGCGACTGCCGGGACGCCACATCGAAATCGCGAGCGATCAGGGGCCAGCCAAGCATGGCTTCCGCTACGCTGCCGTCTGGAAACCCGGCCCTGGCTACCTCGCCCGCTGCAACGGTCTCGAAGTGATCTTCAATCTCGGTGCGGGTGTCGACGCCCTGCTGAAGGATGCGACACTGCCGGACCTGCCCTTGGTGCGCGTCGTCAGCGAGGACCTGACCAAACGCATGACCGAGTACGTGGTGATGCATTGCCTGATGCACCATCGCCGACAACGCATGCTGGACGAAGCGCAGTCCCGTGCCGAGTGGGCCGCCAAGGACCAATGGGCCGCCTCGGCCGTCAGGGTCGGCATCCTGGGTTTGGGTGAATTGGGCCAGGATGCCGCCGAGGTGCTCGTCCGCATCGGCTTCGACGTTGCGGGATGGAGCCGGACACGCAAGTCCGTGGCCGGCGTGACATCATTCGCTGGCGAGGCCGAACTCGCGCCGTTCCTGGCCAGGACCGACATCCTCGTCGCATTGGTCCCCCTCACGTCCGATACCGAGGGCATCCTGAACCGTAAGCTCTTCACCGGGCTCGCCCGTGATGGTCGCCTCGGCGCGCCCGTTCTGATCAACGCCGGCCGTGGCGGCCTGCAAGACGAGGCCGATATCCTCTCCTGCCTCGATGACGGCACGCTTGGCGCAGCGACGCTCGACGTCTTCCACGAGGAGCCCTTGCCGCCATCCAGTCCGTTCTGGCGCCATCCGAAGGTGACCGTTACGCCGCACAATGCCGCCGACAGTGATGCCGAGGCGATCTCGGACTACATCGTGGCCCAGATCCGCGACTTCGAATCTGGCCAACCGCTGAGAAACGTCGTCGACCGCAAGCGCGGCTACTGACGCCCTGAGTTCACGAGCTATTGCACTCGCCTCGAGCAACGCGCGGCCCTTCAGCGAGCGATTGCGAAGGACAAAGAGATCCAGGAGCGACAGACCTGGACGCCAGTGGCAGCGTCATTGCAGAAGACCCGTTGATCCGCGAGCGCGCGCGGAATCGCACAAGTGTGGTCGGTACGTCAGGTCCGGACGAGAAACCTGCGCTATGCCACTGAGGATTGTCGCCAATCGTGCCGACTTGAGACCCGGCGACAAAGTGCGGGTGTTATGGAACCGCGCCGCCACGCCCGTTACGACGCGCCGTCAATGCTGCGATGGCGTCGGCGAGATGGACATCCGCAATGTTGAGGTCTCCCGCAGCGACCCGGATCGCATGCGCTTCCCGCAAAACGTCTGCGTGCGTGAACCCCAAAGGTGGCTCGAACTTGTAGTAGGCGAGCTCCATCAATTGCCCCAACGGATCGCGAAAATAGAGAGAATCCATGAAGCCGCGGTCGATCTCGCCAGACGTGTTAAAACCCGCGGACGACAGCCGCTCCGCCGCCTGCGTGTAGACCGCCCGCGAAACGATGAACGCGAGATGATGCAGGTTGCCGATGCCGTTCGGGTTGGGGCGAGCATCTCGCTGCCGATCCTCGCTGGTGAAGATCGTGATCAAGCGCCCATCGCCGGGATCGAAGTAAAGGTGATTGACCGAATGGTCGTCCAGGTTCGGCTGCTCGAAGACGAGCGGCATGCCAAGCACGCCCTCCCAGAAATCGATCGAGGTCTGGCGGTCGGCACCATTGAGAGTGATGTGATGGACGCCCTGTGTCTGAATGACGGTCATAGCGTGATCTCCGGCCACAACCGGCCGCTCGAGGTTGTCATTTAGCCGGCATATGGGGCGGTGCCGCCGAAACGTCGAGGTGAATGGGGTTATCCCAATCCCTCCTTGGCAGCACGGCCGGGTTGAGCTTGCCATATCTTCGGCGATCGCCAATATGCGCTGAACGCATAGCTAGGCCACAACGGGCTGCACGAGGCTTCGAGATGACGACCGCACGACACGTTCACGTCCTGATTCTGGGCTCCGGGCCGGCCGGCTACACCGCCGCGATCTATGCTGCGCGGGCCATGCTCAAGCCCCTGATGCTGCAGGGAATACAACCCGGCGGTCAGCTCACCATCACCACTGACGTGGAGAACTACCCTGGGTTCGCAAAGGTCATCCAGGGGCCTTGGCTGATGGACGAGATGAAGGCCCAGGCCGAGCATGTCGGCACCGAGATCGTGATGGATCACGTCACGAAGGTCGACCTCGCTCAGCGGCCTTTCCGCCTCGAGTGCGACTCCGGTGACGTCTACACTTGCGATGCACTGATCGTTTGCACAGGCGCCCAGGCCCGCTGGCTCGGGTTGCCGAGCGAGGAGCACTTCAAAGGGCACGGCGTCTCCGCATGCGCGACGTGCGACGGCTTCTTCTATCGCGGCAAAGAGGTGGTCGTAGTCGGCGGCGGCAACACGGCGGTCGAGGAAGCGATCTTTCTCACCAACTTTGCGAGCAAGGTGATCGTTGTGCATCGCCGCGACAGTTTCCGCGCCGAGCGCATCATGCAGGATCGCCTGTTCAAGAATCCCAAGATCGAGGTCGTCTGGGATAGCGCGATCGAGGAAGTTTTGGGCACGGCGGATCCGAAATCGGTGACTGGGGTCCGCCTGAAGAACGTGAAGACTGGCGCCGTGACGGAGCGGCGGATCGATGGCGTCTTCATTGCCATCGGCCACGCGCCCGCGACGGAACTCTTCAAGGGCCAACTCGAGATGAAGCCATCCGGCTACCTCATCACGAAACCTGATTCGACGGCGACCTCGGTTCCGGGCGTCTTCGCCGCTGGCGATGTGAAGGACGACACGTTCCGCCAAGCCGTCACCGCGGCCGGCATGGGCTGCATGGCCGCCCTCGAAAGCGAGAAATTCCTGGCTGGGCAGCACGCGACGGCTCAGGCCGCGGAATAGCGAGGACGACAGATGTGTCGCCGGCAAGATAGCTCCAGGCGGACCAATTGATGGACTGGGACAAGCTTCGCATCTTTCATGCGGCAGCCGAGGCCGGAAGCTTCACGCATGCGGGCGAAAGCCTCCGCATGAGCCAGTCGGCCGTCAGTCGCCAAGTGTCTTCACTCGAGAAAGACCTTGGGATTCCGCTGTTTCATCGCCATGCGCGAGGTCTCGTTCTCACAGAGCAAGGCGAGATCCTCTATCGTACCGCCAGCGACGTTATGAATCGGTTGCAGACCGCCGAGACGCTTCTGTCGGATTCGACCACCAAGCCCGCTGGCGACCTGCGCATCACCTCGTCCGTGAGCCTTGGCGCGGTGTGGGTGACGCAACGCATCCGCGAATTCATCGACGTCTATCCCGATATCCGTCTCGAGCTCATCCTGAACGACGAGCCCGTGGACCTGTCGATGCGGGTCGCCGACGTCGCCATTTGGGCCCGCGAGCCGCTGCAAAGCGACCTCATACGCCGGCCCCTCTTCTCGATGCAGGTTCATGCCTACGCTTCGGCAACTTACATCCGCCGCTTCGGAGCGCCCCAGTCCATCGCCGACCTCGATCATCATCGGTTGGTCTCGTTCATGGGCAATCCGCCGGCCCATCTTGCAAGCATCAACAAGCTCGAGACGCTCGGTCGCGAAGGCCGCGAGCCGCGCTTGCCTGTCTTCCGTGCATCAACGGTCCTCGCGTGCAAGTACGCCGTCCGATCGGGCATCGGCGTCGGCCTGATACCGGACTATCTGGTCGAGGAAGAAAAGGACCTGGTGCCCGTCCTGCGTGAGATCGAGATCACGCGCCTACCAGTCTATTTCGTGTATCCAGAGGAGCTTAAGACGGCGAAGAAAGTTCAGGTTTTCAGAGACTTCGTTGTCGCCAAGGCCCGCCAATGGAAATTCTGATTGGAGAAGCTATGCGTCTTGGTCATGCCTTGCATGCACCCGCCCACCTTGCTGACTGCGATGCCAGTAAGTACGTACATATCAGCTGTGACGGACAGCTATTGAAGGTCGTACCCTCCCTTTGACGCCTTCAGCTGCGCTTTGAAAAGCGCAGGAAAAGACCTCCAACCGGGCTCAGGAGACTGACGCCCGGTTTTTCTTTTTGACCAGACGTTCAGGGCGTTTGAGCCCCCGGGCTGCACATCCTGCCTCGACGCCGGATTGCAGGCCGGGCGCGGTCGGGCTATCTAGCCTGCAACAGCCAGAAAATTCGAGGGTTCCCCATGGCCGGCAGCGCCCCAACCACGCTCTATGACAAGATCTTCGAGGACCACGTTGTCGAGCGCCGCGATGACGGCACGTGCGTCCTTTATATCGATCGTCACCTTGTGCATGAGGTCACCAGCCCGCAGGCTTTCGAGGGCCTGCGCCTCGCTGGTCGCAAGGTGCGTCAGCCCGAGCGTACGCTTGCCGTCGTCGACCACAACATCGCGACGACCAACCGCCGCGAGGGAATCAAAGAAGAAGAGAGCCGGATCCAGGTCGAGACGCTCGCCGCCAACGTGAAGGAGTTCGGCGTCGAGTACTACGACGAACTCGACCCGCGCCAGGGTATCGTCCACGTCATCGGCCCGGAGCAGGGCTTCACGCTGCCCGGGACGACGATCGTCTGTGGTGACAGCCACACCTCGACGCACGGTGCGTTCGGAGCCCTGGCGCACGGTATCGGCACGTCTGAGGTCGAGCACGTGCTCGCTACGCAGACGTTGCTGCAGCGCAAAGCCAAGAACATGCGCATTACCGTCGATGGCAAGACCAAGCCCGGCGTTGGTCCGAAGGACATCGTCCTCGCCATCATCGGCAAGATCGGCACCGCCGGCGGCACCGGCTACGTCATCGAGTACGGCGGCGAGGCGATCCGCGCCATGTCGATGGAAGGCCGCATGACCGTCTGCAACATGTCGATCGAGGGCGGTGCCCGCGCCGGCATGGTGGCCCCGGACTCCAAGACCATCGAGTACCTGAAGGGCCGTCCGAAATCGCCGAAGGGCGCCGCGTGGGATGCCGCGTTGCGCTATTGGGAGACATTGCGCACCGACGACGGCGCTCACTTCGATGCGACCGTGACGCTCGACGCCGGCAACCTGCCGCCCATCGTGTCGTGGGGCACGAGCCCGGAAATGGTCGTCACGATCGAGGGCACAACGCCCGATCCCGCCAAAATCGAGGACGAGGCCCGCCGCGCCTCGGTCATCCGCGCGCTCGAGTACATGGGTTTGAAGCCCAATACGAAGATGACCGACGTTGAGATCGACGTCGCCTGGATCGGCTCGTGCACCAACGGCCGCATCGAGGACATCCGCGAGGTCGCCAAAATTGTTGAGGGCAAGCGCATCTCGCCGCGTCTCGCCTACGGTCACGTCGTCCCCGGCTCCGGTCTCGTCAAGCTGCAGGCCGAGGCCGAGGGGCTGGACAAGATCATTAAAGCCGCCGGCTTCGACTGGCGCGAACCCGGTTGTTCCATGTGCCTCGGCATGAACCCGGACCAGTTACTCCCCGGACAGCGCTGCGCCTCCACCTCGAACCGCAATTTCGAGGGCCGCCAGGGCTACAAGGGCCGCACCCATCTCGTCTCTCCCGCCATGGCCGCCGCCGCCGCAATCGCCGGCCGGTTCGTGGACGTGCGGACAGTTGGGTGAAGCGGTTACCGGTTCGACCCGACGCGCCGTTGCCCCCTTCCTTTGAGGGGGAAGGGTACGTCCCGCGGGCGGGAAGAGCATGACAGGTCACATATCTTCCATCGCCCGTATCGCCTCGGCGCCGTCCGACCGCCCTTTCGTCGTTGCCCAGCTCGGGCAGTCACTCGACGGACGCATTGCGACGCTGTCGGGCGAAAGCCAGTGGATCAACAAGACCGAAGCGCTGATCCACGTGCACCGCATCCGTGCGGCCGTGGATGCGGTGATCGTCGGCGTCGGCACGGTCGTCGCAGACGACCCGCTGCTCAACGTCCGCCGTGTGCCAGGCCGCAATCCTGCGCGCATCGTAATCGATCCCAAGGGCCGCATGCCGGCGACTGCCAAGCTGCTGGCAGAGGACGGTGCGCGCCGCATCATCGTCCGGGCGACCGGCTGTGCTCAACCGCCAGTGTACGGTGCTGACGTGCTCGAGGTCCCAGCTAACCGCGATGGGCAACTGGCCCCTCGCGAGGTCATTGCAGCACTATTCCGCGCCGGCCTGCGCACTTTCCTTGTCGAGGGCGGCGCCGGAACCGTCTCCGGCTTCATCGACGGCGGCGCCGTGGACCGCCTGCATGTGCTCGTGGCTCCCGTCATCCTGGGGTCCGGCAAGCCCGGTCTCACCCTGAAGCCGATCGACCGCCTTGCCCAGGCCTTGAGGCCCGCAGCTGACGTTCATGTGCTTGCCGACGGGGACGTGCTATTCGATTGCGATATGCGAATCTCGCATGGAGAGTGATCGATGGAAGCGCAGAAGCGATCGCACGCCCCGGTAGCCGAGGATCTCGTCTACTCCCCCGTTGCACGGACATTCCATTGGTTGACGGTGCTGTTCGTGGCCATCCTCATCCCGGTCGGCCTCTACATGGTCCAGCGGGGCGCCACGACGAATTTCGATGCGACCACCAACACACTCTATTCCGCCCACAAGCTCGCCGGATTCGTGTTGCTCTGGCTGGTCGTCGCGCGCCTGGTCTACCGTTTTGTGCATGGCGCACCCCCTGATGAGCCGACGCTTGAATGGTGGCAGAAGGCTGGTGCGCACCTGACGCACTGGGGGCTCTATGCCCTTCTCTTGGCCGTGCCGCTCCTCGGATGGCTCGGTGTCACGCTGTTCGGCGCACTTGGCACGCTCGGCGGGTTCAAGCTGCCCGCGATTCCAGGTCAGGATGCGCTCTATCAGGTGGCCAGCAGTCTCGCGTCGCTGATCGGCTTCCAGGTGCCGGCTGCTACCGCCGAAGCGGGGGCCAAGGCAAAACTAGTCTTCGCACTGCATTTTTGGGGCGCGATGCTCATTTTGCTCGCTATCGCGGCTCATGTTGGCGCGGCGATGTTCCATCACTTAATCCGCGGCGACGGCGTTCTCCGCCGCATGCTGCCCGGCTTGAAGCAACGGAACTAGGCCGTCGCTCCAAAGGACCCCTGGCTCGCACGATCAGTGCGAGCCTTCCTCCGTACGGCTTTCGCGCTCAGGCGCCTGCAGGGTGACGCCACCGTCGACGACGAGGACTTGGCCCGTGATGTAGCGTGCTTGGTCCGACATCAGGAAGCGAACCGCATGTCCAATGTCCCAGCCCGTGCCCTCGAGGCCGAGAACTGATGCCCTGCGCCGAGCATCGCGCGCCGTCGGCTCCATGCCGTTGCCGCGATGATAAACCATCGGCGTATAGACCGGCCCCGGCGCCACGCAGTTGACGCGAATGCCGTCCTTTCCGTGATCCACCGCCATCGCCTGCGTGAGCCCGATTACCGCAGCCTTGGTCGTCGTGTAGATCGTGAGACCACGGGGGCGCAGCGCCGAGATTGATGAGATGTTGACGATGGCGCCCTGGCCGGCCGTCTTCTTCATCGCCGGAATGGCGTGCTTCGCGGTGAGAAACATGACCTCGACGTTCACCTGCATCATGCGTTGCCACGTATCGAGTGGCTCGTCGACGACGGTGCCTTTCGAGGAGATGCCGATGTTGTTGTCGAGGAAATCGAGCCGTCCCCACCGGTCGACGGCGGCTTCAACCATGCGCTTGCACTCGGCCGGTTTGGTCAAGTCGCCGCTGTGTGCCTCTGCCGTGCCGCCGGCTTCCCGGATTAGCTCGACCGTGCGCTCCGCCAGCGCGAGGTCGTAGTCCACCACGAGGACTTTCGCGCCGGCGTTGGCGAGCAGAATCGACGCGGCCCGCCCGTTCCCGATGCCGTTGGGATCGGCGGCGCCGCCCCCGGCCACGATCGCGACCTTGCCGCGAAAGCCGGGATCGTCAGGGATCTGCAAGGCCATAGCTTCGCTCCGTGAAGGAATGTAGTGGGACAGCAGCGCGCGACGGAAAGCAGGCCGCTACGAAAAAGGGCCGCGAGGGGGCGCCTCCTCGACAGCCCTTTTCGCCTACGGCCGACCCGCCCATTCACCGTCCCTGGAAGTTCGCAACCCGGCGCTCGTTGACGGCACGAACGCCTTCCTTGAAGTCTTCGGTTTGCCTCAGCTCGCTCTGCACTTTGAGCTCATGGTCCGTTGCAGCCTTGACCGCGTCGGCCATGCCCTTACGTACGGTCGCCCGGGTCTCCTGCACTGCCAGCGGTGCCGATTCCGAGATCTCCTTCGCGAGCGCGATGGCCGCCGGCCGCACTTCGGCGACACTGCCGACCAGCACGTCTGCAAGGCCGATGTCGAGCGCCTGCTGGCCGTTGAGGCGGCGACCCGTGTAGAACATCAAGTTCGCCTGCTGGTCGCCAATCAGACGCGGGAGTGTGCATGTCAGGCCGAAGCCCGGATGGAAGCCGAGGCGGGTGAAGTTCGCGGCGAAACGAGACTCGGGGCATGCAACTCTGAAATCGGGGACGAGCGCGAGGCCGAGACCGCCGCCGATGGCCGGCCCCTGGATCGCTCCGACGATCGGTTTCTTGGTGCGGAAAAGACGGACGGCTTCCTGATAGAGATGCCCGCCCATCTGGTTCTCGTTGGGGCGGTTGCCTTGTGCGTCGAGCTTCGAGCCATCCCCGAAATTGGCGCCCGCGCAGAACGACTTACCGTCGGCGCAGAGAACGCCCGCGCGGATGTTGGTATCTTTGTCGAAACCCTCGAACGCGTCGGCGATCTGCTTGATCAGCGACATGTCGAAGAAGTTGTGCGGCGGGCGACGGATCTCGACGATCGCCACGTGGCCCTCGGTGCTGACGCCGATATCGGTGAACTGGGTCATAGGACTTGCTCCGGCTTCTCGGTTGTCATCCTCGGGCTTGTCCCGAGGACCCATTTCTCCGCTTGGCCAGGACGCACAGTACGTCTCGTGCCAAGCGCTCCCGTTCCAACCCATCGAGCGTGCTGCAAGATGGCCCCTCGGGACAAGCCCGAGAATGAAATGCGCGATGCTTCACTTCACCTTCACGATTAGCGCGTCGGCGATTGTCGCACCTGCGCCGTCGTTGTGCACGATCACCGGGTTCAGATCGATCTCGGCAATCGTGTCCTTGTGATCAGCGGCCAGCTCCGAGAGCTTCACGATCATGTCCACGAGCGCCGCCTTATCGGCAGCCGGTTGGCCCCGAACGGGTCCGAGCAGTGCCGCGCCCTTGAGCCGGCCAATCATGGCCTCGGCCTCGGACCGCGCGACCGGCACGGGCGCGAAGACCACGTCTTTCAGCACCTCGACATGAATGCCCCCCAGGCCCAGCATCAGCATCGGCCCGAACTGCGGATCACGGTTGATGCCGAGGATCACTTCCCGGCCCCTGGCCGCCATCGCCTGCACCAGCACGCCCTCGACCTTGGCGCCAGCCTTGTAGGCTTTAGCCGATGCGGTGATGCGATCGTAGGCGGCACCGACCTCGTCGGCGTTGGAAGCGCCGAGGGCCACGGCGCCAGCTTCCGTCTTGTGCAGGATGTCCGGCGATTGGACCTTCAACGCGACCGGACCGCCGATCGCCTGGGCGGCCGCGATGGCATCCTCCCGCGACCCGACCAGCTTCTCTTTCGCCCCAACCGCGAGGCCGTAGGCCTGCAAGAGTGGCTTCGACGACGCCTCGCTCAGCACCGGTCCGGCCTTGGCGAGCGCCACCGACACGACCTCCTTCGCCGAGACCGGAGTGGTGCGCACGTCAGGCACCTTTAGGAAATGCTCGCGGTGCGCGTTCCAGTCGCCCATGTGGCGCATCGTGGCCACTACGTTCTGCATATTCGTGTAGAGCGGGAAGCCCGCTTCCGACAGCACTTCGACCGAAGCAGGCGCCGGAATTGTGTAAGACCACATCAGGATCGGCTTCTTGGCGGTCGCCTTCAGAGCCTTCAGCTTCTCCTTCTCGTGCGTCAGCCCTTCCGCCGACCGAGCGCTCATGATGCAGATGACGCCGTCGATCACCGGACTTTCGACCAATGGCCCGGCGAGGCCGACGTAGCCGATCTGACGAATCGCTTGCGCCGTGCCGTCCACGGGATTCTGTGACGTCCCGTAGCTCGGCAACAGCGGATCAAGAATGGCTCGCGTTGCGGCATCGAGTGCCGGTACTTCGAGGCCGGCTTGCATGCAGGTATCGGACAACCAGACGCCACCTCCGCCCGAACCCGTGCAGATACCCACTCGGCGCCCCTGTGGCAGGCGCCCGCGCCAGCACAGGAAGCCGTTGGCTATGTCGACCATCTCCTCGACCTGGTTGCCTTCGATGACGCCGTAGCGCTGTGCGAGGGCCTGGAACGAGGCGTAGGAGCCCGCGAGTGCCGCCGTGTGGGACGCTGCTGCCCGGGCCCCCGCATCGGTTTTGCCGAGCTTCGAGACGATCAGCGGCTTGCCGGCGCGTAGGGCCTTCTCGGCGACTCGTTTGAACGTCTCCGGCGACTTCACATCCTCGAGCATTAGCAGGAAGGCGTCGGTCTTTCCCTCGTCGATCAGATGCTCGACGATGTCGAGGCCTTCGAGCGCCGCCTCGTTGCCGGTGGTCACGATGTAGTCGAACGCCATCTCTTTCGGCCGTCCGCGATCGAAGAAGGAGAAGCCCATACCTCCCGATTGGGCGACCAGCGCCACGCGCCCATTAGATCGGTTCGCCGGCAGCAGCGGGATATCCGACGGCCCAGCGACGGGACTGAACGTCGGGAGAAGAGCCGCGTCGATGCTGGCGAAGCCTTCGGAGTTCGGACCCGTGACCGCCATGTTATAGCGTTGGGCGATGGTCCTCAGCTCGGCCTGCATGCGGGCGCCCGCCTCGCCTGGCTCCTCGGCAAAGCCCGACGATACGATCGCAGCAGCCTTGACGCCCGCCTTGCCGCACGCCTCGAGTTCAGCCGCCACGAACTTCGCCGGGATGATCATTACCGCGAGGTCGACCGGGCCTGGGCAGTCGCCGATCGTGGCGTAGGCCTTGAGGCCTTGCACCTCGGAATGACTGCGACTCACCGGGTAGATCGGGCCAGCAAACGGATGCAGCCGCATGAACTCCAAGATCCGGCCCCTAAGTCCTTGACCTTTGGGCGCCGCCCCAATGACAGCCACCGATTTCGGATTCAACAGCGCGCCGATGTCTCGTTTCATTCCGTTGCGTCCTCTGGTCTCCGAGCCCTCCGCCGGCATCCTCGGGCTCGTCCCGAGGACCCATCGGGCCGCACACTCAGGTGTCGTGGGCTTATTGCCGAAGCGCGGAGCACTCAATCTCGCTCGCGCGCAAGTGGATGAATGAATCCCCGGGACAAACTCGAGGATGACAATCGAGAAGCTTCACCGCCCCCGCAATCCAAGCCCCGCCGCGATGATCCCGCGAAGCACTTCGGTTGTGCCGCCTTGGATCGTGAGCTTCGGCGCGATCGTCGTCGCGAACGCCAGCTGTTCCTCGAACGCGACACGGTTGGCCGTATCCTCTGGCTCGACGAACGCTGCGATCTCGCGAACTTTGTGCGGGAGCTTCTGCTCCCAGATCGTGCC
>JALHMC010000024.1 GCA_022844225.1 Hyphomicrobiaceae bacterium
AGCCGCCGGCTGCGCCAATCCAATGACCGCTTGTTCAAGGCCACCATGGGAACCCCCGAAGCCAACATCGAACACGTTTTCCTGGCCTAAGCGTGCGGGCCGCGCCTACCGAATGAACTTGGCTGTGCCGACAGTCTGCCGCGAACGGGTCTCAGCGTCTGGATTGTCCAAACTCGGCCAGTTCAACGTGTTTTGACGCGATAAACACGGGCAAAATCACCCGACACCCCGACCGAAACCCAGAATTTCCTCGCAAAAATCGTTCGTTACATCACTTGGGGTCCCCAAATCCCGGCCAAAATAACACGTGCCGAACACGAGCCCGACAGGCGCCGATCGGGTACCAAACGCGCGCCAAACGGGTGCCTATCAGGCCACCAAACAGGCGCCATGAAAGTGCCACGTCGGTCCAAATCCGGCGGACCGAGACCAAGTCGAAGCAGGTGAACGGCCCGACTCATATTGCGACCCTCTTGAAAGCTTCTTTGTCAGGCTGTATATCAACCCTGATCGAAACTTCTTTTCGGAGCATGGGTTGTGAGCAACCTCACCTACCGGCGGGGGCAGGTCGAATGGGCGCTCTGGCGCACGTTCACGTTCGCGCGCAGCCCTGGCGACGGGCCGCCTCCGATCTTCAAGACCCGGATCAAGCGCCTGCTCGACCTCGACCGGCATCTCGACGTCTCTGGGTTCGGCGCCGCGCCACCCAGCGCCTTTGCATTCGTTGAACACTCAGAAGGCGGCAGCGGCACCGAGGCCGAGTACGCCGCATTTGATGCCTTCTGCCTGGCCTTGGCCCTGGATCTGCTCGACGTCGGCTTCAAGCAAGGCGAGATCGTTTATCTGATGCGCCACCTGCGCGAGACCCTTGAGGACTGGTACCCGGATATCCTGAGCCGGCCCTCACTCATCGACCGCCAACGGCACCTTGCCAAACACCATCTCAAGCTCCCGCGCCTGGACCGCAGCGGCGGAAAGGCGCCGCTCGCCGACGCCCGCGTGTTCCTAATCCTTAACCGCATCGAGATGACGGAGGTCCTGGCGCCGGCCCATCCGCGTGGCAAGGCCAGCCAACCGGTCTTCCTTGAACCCGAGGTCTGCGAAGGCATCACCAAGCTGACGGCCCGTCTGGACGACCTCATGCCGTTACGCCGCCGGACCGTCATCATGCTTGAAATCACCGCAGTGGCCCAAGCGGTCCGGACATTCCTAGAGGCCGCACCCCTCGTCTCGCGTGGACGGCCGCGGCGTTCAACCTGATCAGAGGAACAGTCGCCGACCACGATCTGATTTTTTGCAACCCTTTCTAGGGTTGGTTTTAGAAGCGCACCCTCTGAAAGGGGCGCACAGGCAGAAGAGGAGTACGCGTACCATGAACGACACTGACGATAATGGCCGCGACGCGCATGGCCGCTGGAAGAAGGGGCACTGCCCGAACCTGAACGGTCGGCCGCGCAAGAAGACGCCGATCAGCGAGGCCGACGTCTACCATTTCAAGCAAACGCTGGTCGACGCCATGATCGGCGGGAAACCGACACAGACGACGCGGCATGCCCTGCTTTTGCAGAAGATGTTTGAGCAGGCCCTGAAGGGCAGCGTCCTGATCCAGCGCAAGCTCTTCGAGCGGTTTGAAAAGTCCGATGACACGATCGTAGAGGCCGAGCTCGAGCTCCGGCAGCTGGGGCGCCAGATCCTCGCTCATCACGACAAGACCGGCGCGATCGACGAGAAACTCTACGACGAATACAGCCAGCTCTACGCCCTGCTGCACGGTCGCCCGCACTATGAGGCCGTGAACGAACCTGAGCGCCGGCCCCGGGATCGGAGGAAACCGACCCCCATCAGGCCGACCTGGCGCAAGGGCCCGAAGCCTCAAGCCGTCCTCGACCTCGAGGCGGAGTGGGCGGCCGCCGAAGCCGCCGAGAAGGCCGCAAAGGCCAAGAAGAAGAAGGAGGGGTCAGATGAGCGCTGATCCCACCCCCACCCCCTCTCATCTCGAAGGAGTCCAGACCATGACCTTGATCGATCACGATCGGATCGAGCGCCTCGCCCCCGAAGTGCTCAAGCCCTACGCGGGCAATGCCCGCACCCATTCCAAGAAGCAGATCCGCCAGATCGCCCAGTCGATCGAGCGGTTCGGTTTTACGAACCCGGTACTCATCGACGAGGCGAACGGCATCATGGCCGGTCACGGCCGCGTGTTGGCTGCGCAATCGATCGGGCTGACCGAAGTGCCGTGCCTTCGCCTCGCACATCTCTCTGAAACCGAAAAGCGGGCCTATATCCTCGCCGATAACAAGCTGGCCCTGAACGCCGGCTGGGACCAAGAACTCCTCGCGATCGAGTTGCAGGGCCTGATCGAGGCGAACTACAGCGTCGAGGTCACCGGCTTCACGATCGGCGAGGTCGATGCCGTCCTTCAGGCTGCCCAGGATGCAACGCCGGCGGGCTCGGATGCGGCTGAAGATGCGTGCCCTAAACCGGCTGGTGAAGCAGTCACGCGCCCCGGCGACATCTGGCAGCTAGGCCGCCATCTCCTGATCTGCGGCGATGCGCAGGATGCCGGCGTCTATGCCCGCCTTGTCGGCAGCGAGACGGTCGATGCCGTATTTACTGATCCGCCCTACAACGTGCCGATCGAGGGCCATGTCTCCGGCCTCGGGGCGACTAAGCACCGGGAGTTCGCCTTCGCGGCCGGAGAGATGAGCCGGGCCGCCTTCACAGCCTTCCTCACGGCTACTCTCGGCCATGCAGCTGCGGCCTGCCGGGACGGCGCGATTGCCTTCGTCTGCATGGACTGGCGGCATATGGGCGAGCTTCTCGTGGCGGGCGAGGTGGTCTTCAACGAGCTGAAGAACGTCTGCGTCTGGAACAAGACCAACGGCGGGATGGGCACGTTCTACCGCTCGAAACATGAGATGGTCTTTGCGTTCAAGGTCGGTACGGACCCGCATACGAACACCTTTGGCCTTGGCGACGGCGGCCGCTACCGAACGAACGTCTGGGACTACGCAGGCGTCAACACCATGAAGAAGGGCCGGATGGACGAACTCGAAATGCATCCGACCGTGAAGCCGGTCGCCCTCGTCGCCGATGCACTCCTCGACGTGACCAAGCGCGGCGAGCGGGTTCTTGATCCATTCGGCGGGTCCGGCACCACCCTCATCGCGGCCGAGAAGACGGGCCGTGCGGCCCGGCTCATCGAGTTCGATCCGCTCTACTGCGACGTCATCGTCCGCCGCTTCGAGGCCTTCACCGGCAAGCGCGCGCGGCTGGCGGAGACCGGGGCGACGTTCGAGGACGTGGGGGAAGCCCGAGCGAATGAGAAGGTCCTCTCGGCCGTCTGACCTACCGGTGCATTAACGCCCCTATGGGGTGGCCCACGCCGGGCGACTGGCGCAACGATCAAGTGCGATGTGTAGCGCACTTGCTCGCCGTCCCAACCAGGACGGTGCCGTTGAGGTTGATCATTTTAGCGGTGCCTGCTGGCGCTTCGCGGTTTAGCGGCCCGTAGGCCGTGGTGCGCAAATCAGCAAGTGCAATCTCTCCGTTAAGCAGACTGAGGGTTGCTCACATCGCCAATGGCGACATTGTCGATCTGACCCTCATCCAGGGAGTCGAGAATATCTTCATGGTCTTTTTTCCCGACTGGGTCGGTTGTGCCGTCGACAAACACAAGAACTGCAACGGACAGGGCATCGGCTCGTCGTTACCTCTCTCATTTGCCAGATCGTCTTCAGTATCTCGGCAACAAAATCCGCACACATCGGCTCTAAATTCATCCCTGGTATCGCGAATAGGGGCAGGCCAACGGCGATTGTTGCCCGAGCCGAGGCGGCGCTGCCGGCGGTCGCAACCGAGAAAGTGCTGCAAGAGCCCGCTGCCAAGGAGCGACTCAGCTTGCCGGATCATCTCGAGCGCGAGGACGTGACGCTCGACGTTGAAGCGCAGTCCTGTCCCTGCTGCGGCGGCGCAATCCATCAGATCGGCGAGACGGTCAGCGAGATGCTGGACTACGTCCCGGCCCGCCTGCGCGTCATTCGTGTCTGTCAACGGCGGTTCTATATAACTTGGCAGTTCGGAAGTCTGACCGTCACGCCGAGGTGCTAAAAACGATGTCACCATCCTCGGACCGCCAGGACATCGCAGGGCGCGCGTGCAATCAAGCCCTCGGCCACGCTGCCGAGAAGGGCACGGCCTATTCCGGAGCGGCCATGAGTGCCCACGACCAGGAGGTCGGACCGCGTTTCGTCGGCCACAGCCAACACAGTCTCCTCGGGGGCACCTTCACGCGCGATCACCTCTCGCAACGCAATCGGTGCAGATAGAGTGGCCAGAAACTCGCGTGTCTGCGCCTCGACCATCTCCTGGAATTGCTGCTGATGCTTCTTTGCGAGGCGCTCCATGGAGGCTCCCCCGAAAAGGAGGCCACGGAACGGAATGTCGAAGGCATGCACAAGCTTGACGTCGGCATCGGGAGCAAGCTTTACCGACATCTCGACCGCCCGCCGGGACGGCGGCGAGAAATCGACGGCGACCAGCAAACTGACGTAGCGATGCAAAGCCGCAGACTTCACAACGAGCACCGGCCGATTGCCGAAGCGGATGATGCGCTCGCCCGTGCTGCCACGGAACAGGTCGAGCAACACATCCTTGCGGTGCTGACCGATGACCACGAGATCTGCGCCCGATGCCTCCGCCTCGGAGTGAATGGTCTGATAGAGCTCGCCGACCACCACCCGAACCTCACTCGAGAGCGTACCCGAATCCGGGAGTGCTGCGATGGCGGCACGGAGCAGTCGGTCCGCGTCCTCGGCCTGGCGGTCTGCCAAGGCCGCCGGCAGCTCCTCGTCGACGACATGAACTGCCAGCAGCTTTGCCTGGTGCTGATGGGCGAGAAGTGCGGCTCGGGCGAGCGCGCGGTCCGACCGCGCCGACAGGTCGCTTGCTGCCATTATCGTCTTCATCTTCGTTCTCCTCGCGCAGTTGATCCGCAGTGGCCGATCCGGCTAGGCCTTCCCCGGGCCAGCTCTCTTACAACCCTAAAGGTCCCTCTGCTGATCCAGATCCACCGTCTGAAGACGCTGTGGGCGCTCGTGAGAGCGCACCAGCTCAACGGCGCGGTCGGCAGCGTCTTGGAACGGCTCCAGGACAATATCCGCGCCAGCGGCCATCAGTATATCCCTGTCGGCCGGGCGGCGGCTGCGAACAGCGATCCATCCTCCGAACCCGGTTTGTCTAACGGCGGCGATCACCGTCAGCCTGATATCCTCGTGCGTCACGCCCGCGTCCTGGTCGGCGATTGCAGAGATGACCCATCTGGCACCATCGAGCGGTAGGGCGGCGACGAATTCTGAATCGGTCACGTCGCCGTAAATGGCGGCTCCTCCACGCGCCCGCCATTGCCGAACGGCGCTTGGGTTGAAATCGACGCACAGCACACGTTGCCCGCCAACCCTCAGCCGGCTCGCGATGGCCTCGCCGTATCGGCCCAGGCCGAAAACTAAGGCGTCGTAGCGCCCCGATTCCGTTGCCCCGGGCGTAGCGGCCTCCCGCGGTGTCCCTTTGCGCTCGAACGGCGACAGGATTGGCTCGAAGACCGCGTAGAGTTCGTGCGAGTAGGTGATCATGTAGGTCGACGCGGCAATCGTGATCATGCCGATGAGCGTGACAAGGCCGAGGGCTGCCGTATCGACGTGTCCAAGGCTCACGCCCATGGCCATGAAAATGAGCGAGAATTCGCTGATCTGCGCCACTGTCAGTCCGGCGAGGAACCCCGTTCGCTTGCGGTATCCCATGGCCCCCATTATCGCCATCACGATCAGCGGGTTGCCGATCAGCACGAAGATCGAAAGGATGGCCGCGGGGAGCATGGCTGCACCGACGTAGGTCAGTTGCAGCTTGGCCCCGAGCGCGACGAAGAAAAACAGCAGCAGGAAATCCCGGAGCGGCGCCAAGCGGGCGGCCAGCGCCTCGCGATACGGCGTCGAGGCAAGCGAGACGCCGGCGAGCAGTCCTCCCAGTTCTTTTCCGAATCCGAGATGCTCCCCGATCGCCGCAAACCCGCCCGCCTGCGCGACCGCGAACAGCAGCAGTAATTCGGGGCGGCGCGCCAATATCTCGGCAAGGGGTGTCGCGACATAACGGATGAAGAGCATCACGCCCGCGAGCATGATGCCGCCAGATGCAAAGACCGCGCGAACGTCGCGCCACGATGATTCGGCTTGCGCTCCGATACCGATTGCCGACAGAACGATCATGGCCAGGACCACGACCACGTCCTGGACGATCAGGAAGCCGAGCGCTATCTGGCCATGCAGGGAGTCGACCTCGCGCTTGTCCGACAGCAGCTTGACGATGATGATCGTGCTTGAGAACGTCAGTGCAACGGCAATGTAGAGGCTGGCCACTAGGTCAAAGCCGAGCCCGATGCAGAGAACAAAGCCAATCGCGGCCGTGAACGCGACCTGCCCAAGCCCCGTGCTCAAGGAGACGGCTCCCAGCGACCTGACCAGCTTAATATCGAGTTTCAAACCCACAAGAAACAGCAGAAGCGCAATGCCGAGCTCAGACAGAACCGAGATCTTCTCGCTGGAGCGCGAAATGTCGAAAGCCGACGGGCCTGCAATGATGCCGACCGCAATGAAGCTGACGATGAGCGGTTGGCGTAGCAGATGTCCGACAAACCCGATGGCCGCGGCAAGCACCAGGATGGCCGAGATCTCGAAGAACAGGGACTGGCTCAGCAACTCCCGCATATCTGGCACACCATTCAACGGCGTTGGCCCGGAAAGTCGGGAGCCGTTACCACTCCTCGGCTGACGTAGCCGTACGCGCGCCCGCCGTATTCGCCGAGCATGGATCAGAAGGACCCGACTGTGCCGGCTATGATCAGGATCACGATCAGCGCCAGAATTGGGATCAGACAGGCCACGACGAAGATGTCCTTGTATGCCTCCTGGTGCGTCATCTTGCACACTGCAAGCAGCGTGATTACGGCGCCGTTGTGAGGCAGGGCATCGAGACCGCCCGTGGCGATCGCAGTGACCCGGTGCAGGAGCTCAGGGTGAATGCCTGCTGCCCGGCCAAGCTCCAGATAGGTGGCTCCGAGCGTCTGCAGCGCGATGCTCATGCCGCCCGATGCCGAGCCCGTGATGCCGGCTAGAATGTTGACCGCCACGGAGAGTGAGATCAACGGATTACCGGGTGCGATGCCGAGGACCGCGTCGCGGATGATGCCGAAAGCCGGTAGGGAAGCGATCACCGCCCCGAAGCCTACGAGCGAGGCGGTGTTGAAGGCCGGGCCCGTAGCGGCGTTAGCGCCGTCCCCAAGCGTTTCCTTGAGGCTTGTCAGCCGATGCCTGTTGAGAGCGGCCATGATGACGCTCGCTGTGGCGAGCGCGAGCAGAATGGCCCACACACCTCTGACCGCATCGAAGCCGATAGCGCCGAAGCGCTTCTCGGCCAGATAGGCCGTATCAAAAGCCGGCAAAAGAAGCGTCGCGAACACGAGGTTCAGCAGGATGACGAGACCAATTGGAAGCGCAGCGATCCAAAGCGGTGGGAGCTCGAACGCGCGTTGATCGCCGAGACTGCCGATATCGAAGCCTTCACCCTGCCCAAGCTCACGCAGTTCCTTCGCCGAGCGAGGGCGGGGCACAGCAACCGTCGTAGCCGGTTCACTCCAGCTCGCGGCGCGTCGCGTTAGCCACGTGAGCCCGAGCCCCAGCATGATCGCACTGGCGACGATGCCGATACCCGGCGCGGCGAAGGCCGTCGTGCCGAAGAAGGGCATCGGAATAGCATTCTGAATTGCCGGCGTCCCGGGCATCGCCGTCATCGTGAATGTGAATGCGCCGAGTGCGATCGTGGCTGGAATGAGCGCTCGCGGCAGATTGGCCCTCTCGAACATGGCCGCCGCGATGGGATAGACGGCAAACGCAACCACGAACAGTGACACGCCGCCGTAGGTGAGCACCGCACAGGCGAGCACGATCGCAGGCAAAGCATGTGCCTGGCCAAGGCGCGCGATGATCCATTCAGCAAGAGCGCGGGCAGAGCCCGTGTCATCCATGAGCTTGCCGAACAGCGCACCGAGCAGAAACAGCGGAAAGAACTGGACGATGAACGTGCCCATCGCCGGCATGAATACCTGTGTGTAGGACGCGAGCAGTGGAGCGCCACCGAGAAGGACAGCTACGAATGCCATGAGCGGCGCAAGCAGAAGCACCGACAGTCCGCGATAGGATAGATAGATCAGCAGCCCCAGAGCGACGAGGATACCTAGAATTCCGATCATGCTTGCTCCTTGTCGCTCAGTCCCTGTTAGGCATCAGTCCAGCGTCGCCAAGTCCAGCGTCGAGCGCCGGCCGAGAGCGCTGCCGTGCTGCGACAGCCACGCGTCGGCAGAACGCCGACCCAGGTCGCGCAGTCCGAGCAGGAATTCCCATTCCGGATCGAGCTTGCTCTTCACACCCAGTCGAAATGTCGCCTCCTCGGCGGCGATTCGATGCAGGCGAAGCTGACGAACCTGATTGAACAGCGGATGCTTGAAGGGGTGCCCGACGGGCTCCTCGTCCAGGGCTTGCTTCAAGAGCATGATGCTTTGCAGCTCTTTCACGAGGCTCGCATTGAATGTGATCTCATTGAGGCGGCCGGCTATGCCAGCCGCCGAACGGGAACGAACAAGGCGCATGGGAGGATTGAGCTGGATGATGAGTAGGTCTGCGGGCTCGCTCTCCGCGATCAGCGGCAACAGCGCCGGATTTCCGAGATAACCGCCATCCCAATAGGCCTCGCCGTCGATCTCGACGGCCTGGAAGAGCTGTGGCAGGCAGGCGGAGGCCATCACGGCTTGCGGAGTGAGCTCCGCGTTCCGGAACACCTTGAGCCCTCCGGAGCGAACGCTTGTCGCGGAAATGAAGAGCTGGATGTCCTCCGTGCTGCGCAGCCGCGAGAAATCGACCGACTCCGCGAGCAGGTCGAGCAACGGATTGAAGTTGAGGGGGTTCCACTCGTAGGGCGAAAACTTCCGCACTACTGTGTCGCCTATCGCCGACCAGAAAGCCAAGGGCGCCCCCCATGGTCCGAACCTGGACCATGGGGAGGAAGGCATATAGCCGGGAAGGAAGAGGGCGTGGAACGGGCTCCTGTCCGGCAGGAACCGGCGCGAGGACTGGCCAATACGTCGCCAAAAAGCCTCCAGCGCCTGCTTGGCCCCCGCCCGCCCGCCCGCCACCAGACCATCGGCGAGCACGACGGCATTTATCGCGCCGGCGCTTGCACCGCTGATCGCCGAGCAGTGAATATGCCGTTCATCGAGCAGCCGATCGAGAACGCCCCACGTGTATGCGCCATGGGCGCCGCCCCCCTGCAGGGCGAGATCGAGGGTCACGCTTCCAGTCATTCCTCGTTCCCTCAAGGTCGCACTGCCGCTGTGCCGGATGGATGAGACCCACCCCTGGAGGCCTCGAACCAGCGATGCCGGATCGCCTTCTCGACCTCGAGAATGGCAAAGACCAAGATACCGGCAGCGATCGATGGCCACCCTTCCGCGATGGTGATCGGCCGCGTTTCGAAGAAACGCCACATGAAGGGCGCATACGTGAACATGAGCTGAAGTACCACCACGGCCGCCACGGAGACCAGGACCACGGGTGTGCCCAGGACGCCCTTGAACGTCAACGACGGCGTGCGCAGGAAGCGGACGCTGAAAAGGTAGAACACCTCCATGGCCACGAGCGTGTTGACTGCGAGCGTGCGTGCCTTCTCGACGTCGGCGCCTTGGGCCAGCGCCCACTTGAACATGCCGAAGATGCCAGCAAGAAAGAGCACGGATACGAGAACCACGCGCCAGACGACAAGACCCGAGAGGATGGGCTCGGCCGGCGAGCGTGGCGGACGCGACATGGCGTCGGGCTCGGTCGGCTCGAAGGCCAGCGCGAGCGCGAGGCACAGCGAACTCACCATATTGACCCAGAGGATCTGCAGAGGCGTGATCGGCAACGTCGCACCGATCATAATTGCGACAACGATGCTGAGTGACTCTCCACCATTGATCGGAAGCAGGAAGCTGATCGTCTTCTTCAGGTTGTCGTAGACCGTGCGCCCCTCGCGCACGGCGTTGGCGATCGAGGCAAAATTGTCGTCGGCGAGCACGATTTGCGCAGCTTCCTTCGCTGCCTCGGTGCCCTTGATGCCCATTGCGACGCCGACGTCGGCCCGTTTCAGCGCCGGAGCATCGTTGACACCATCTCCGGTCATCGCCACGACGGCGCCGCGCGCCTGGAGCGCCTGCACGAGCCTCAGCTTGTGCTCGGGGCTTGCCCTTGCGAAGACGTCGATCCTCGATACTCGCTCTGCGAGTTCGTGATCGGACAGGACCTCGATCTCGGACCCAGTCAGCGCTTCCGACACATTGGTGAAGCCAAGCTGGCTCGCGATCGCGCGCGCCGTGATCGCATGGTCTCCCGTGATCATCTTGACCCGGATACCAGCAGACCGGCATTCTGCCACGGCCGCGACGGCCTCCTCGCGCGGCGGATCGATGAGGCCGAACAGACCGAGCATGGTCAGACCGCTCTCGACATCGCGCACATCGAGTAAGCGATGGTTGGCCGGCACCTGTCTCACCGCGACAGCCAGCACGCGCTCGCCCTGGGATGCCAACTCGTCGATGCGCGCCAGCCAGAAGCTCGGGTCGAGCGGCTGCTCGATCTCTTCGAACCGTTGCAGCCGGCACATCTCCAGCAGTCGCTCCGGAGCGCCCTTGACGTAGACGAAGCCGTTGCCGCGATGATCGTGGTGCAGCGTCGCCATGAAGCGGTGCTCGGACTCGAAGGGAATGAAGTCGGTGCGGGGAAGCTCCGTCCGCACTCGGTCCGGTTCAAGTCCGGCCTTGTGAGCAAGGGTAAGAAGCGCGCCCTCCATGGGATCGCCGTCCACCACCCATCGAGCGTCGGACTGGCGCAGGGCCGCATCGTTGCACAGGGCCCCGGCGCGGACGGCTTCCAGGGCGCTGGCGGCGTGTTCGGCGGGAATCTCGCGGCCGGCGTGGCTAAACCCACCTCGCGGCGATCGCCTCTTCCGCCGGGTCGAAGTCGATCTCATCGACACCGGGGTCGGTCTGCTCGACGACCACAAGATCATGCAGACGGCCCATCAGGCAGAGCAATTCGCTCGCGTGTCCTTCACCGACCAACCAAGTCCCCTCGACACCGTGGCTCTTCAGGGACTCGCGAAAGCGCGTCTCAGCCCTGCCGCTCACGCTCTCCCACATCTTCTCGCGCTCGGCCATGATCTCCACGTTTTTTCCGAGGAGCGCCCGTGTCCGCGCCAGCTCACCGAGTGTGATCAGCCCGTGGGCCCTGGCTTCCAGCCGCTGTGCGAGCTGAAGTCCGACATTCACGCTCTCGGTCCAATCCTTGCTCGCCTTGACGTGAACGAGGACATCGATCCCTGTCATTGTGAGTGCTCCAATTGGCGGGGTTCCAACTCATGTTCGGCGCTGCGGGGCTTGGCTGACCAAGTGATTCCGGTTCGGCGACACCGACGCATGGTACACAGCCAGTCCATAGCGACTTGCTGCGTCGATATGATTGACTATCTTGAGCTACGTCGATGTGCGTTGATCTGCGTCAATGCAGCATCAGGATCGACCACGTTGAATAAAGGACGATGAGATTGAGTAATTTGCCCCGAGAGTTCCGATCATGAGCGGCGTGGTTGAACAACATGAGCAGGCAGATCCTTCTCGCAACGGAACCGACACCTGCTTGCGATCAAGCGCTCGACCGCGCCACACAGCTTGCGACAGTGTCAGTCACGAGCCGACCGGCGCGAAGGACGCACAAGAGAAGAAGGACGCACAAGAGAAGGAGTGCACCCGTCGACAAGCCGAGCCGGACATGATCGAGTTCCTCGGCGATTTGCCCTCACGCGCGCACCGCTGACCGGCCTGGAATACGGGACTGCGAATTCGGTCCTGATCTCTCATGTGCAACGCATTCTGCTGAACCTCGTAGTGATCGGAACCGATGGTTCAACGGGTGTCGCCAGGATCGCGTGTTCAAGTGTGCGGAGGCGCCGGTGTTGTCCGTCCGCAGGCGCGCGAATGGGCCATAGCGGTCCATAGCGGTGGCCGTTGCTCCCTCCGCTCCCTCCCGCCAGGCCCTTGATCTGACGTTCGCGCTGTTTCCGCAGGGCCGGATATCGACCGTGCACGGCTATAATTTGGGATTCAAGGGAGAGGCCAAACCCCATTCGACCATAGGAGAGTACGAAGCAAGGGTGCGACAGGAGATCGGCGCGATAGTGCAAAGCGCGCTCGATGCGCTTCCCCACGGTGGCGGTCCTCTCGCAGGACCGGTTCAAATGCATTTCGAGCAGGCGGATCCGGAGGAGGTCATGCGGAACATCGTCGCAGCCGAGGACATCGATCTGGCAGTCGTGGGAACCCATGACCGCACAGGAGTGGCACGCGCCCTCGTCGGCAGCGTTGCGGGCCGCTTGCTAGAGACGCTCCCCTGTGATGTCCTTGCCGTGAAGCTGCGGGACTAAGGACTCTGCTCCGGTAAACAACTGGCGGAACCGTTCCAATCGTCGGCTGGGCGCTCGTGGATCGCTTGCCCGTTGGCAAGCCTTCCTTGTGCATCGGGACAATCGAACTATGAATGAGCCAGCGGTCGGCCGACTTGGTGCTGACGCTCTGCGCTCTGCAATACCTGGGGGCTAGCCGAGCCCGGTAGCGGAGCGAGGGTCGCTAAGGGAAGAGCAGACAGGGAGACCCGGACGTACGAATCGCCTCTTACACACGTCGAAATCAATAGGCACGCTGGAGGCCTCATGGCATTGCTTACTTTCTTGTTGGGGCTTGGTGCGCTGGTCGTGGGGGCTGAGCTTCTGGTTCGCGGGGCTTCAAAGCTGGCCTTCAAACTCGGGATCTCGCCCCTCGTCGTCGGATTGACCGTCGTGGCGATGGGAACCAGTGCGCCCGAGTTGGCGGTTTCTGTGCAGGCGGCAGTCTCCGGCCAAACCGACATTGCGGTCGGCAACGTCGTTGGCAGCAACATTTTCAACATCCTCTTCATCCTCGGGGTGTCGGCGCTGATCACGCCCTTGGTCGTCAATCAGCAGCTGATCCGGCAGGAGGTCCCGATCATGGTCGGTGCCTCGCTGCTGTTGTTTGTGATGGCGCTTGACGGCGGCCTGTCGCGCTTCAATGGCCTGTTCTTCATGACGGTGCTGATCGCGCACACGACGTTCGTGATCGTTCAGAGCCGCCGTCAGCAAGCCGTTGCCGCGGCCACTGACCGGGTCGAACCCGAGACTACCGGTTGGGATTCGAGCCTCATCGCCCAGACAGCGCTCATCGTCGCGGGCCTGGCGCTGCTCGTCCTGGGTGCGAGTTGGCTGGTCGGCGCGGCCGTCGTCCTCGCCAAGCATCTCGGCGTCAGTGAGATGGTGATCGGTCTCACCATTGTCGCGGCCGGGACCTCGCTGCCCGAAGTGGCGACATCGGTTCTCGCGGCCGTTCGCGGTCAGCGTGATATTGCGGTGGGCAACGTCGTAGGTAGCAACATCTTCAATATCCTGGGGGTCCTTGGCGTCTCCGCGATCGTGGCGCCGAGTTCTCTATCCGTGGCCCCGGCAATGATCGCATTCGATATCCCCGTGATGCTCGCCGTGGCGATTGCCTGCCTGCCGATCTTTTTCACGGGCCACTTGATCGCCCGCTGGGAGGGTGCGGTATTCCTCGGTCTCTATATCTCCTATACGCTCTATCTGATCCTGGCTGCACAACAGCACGATGCGCTTTCGACCTACAGCCTCGTCCTCGGCACAGTCGTGCTGCCAATCTGCGCGTTGACGATCATCGTCATCGCTTGGCGGGAATGGCGCGCTGGAAGCAAGATGTGGAAGCGATGATTCTTGCGATACGATCCCGCAGCGTGGAACTCCCGACACGATAGGTCCTGCCGCGTCCGCACCAGTGGCGCCCTCGAAACAAGGAAGCCCTCACCCCATGACGCCCGAACCGATGATGCTGCTCAATCTCGTCGAGGCGCTCGGCATTGGGCTCTTGATAGGCGCGGAGCGTGAACGCCATACGGCGCCTGACACCGTGCGGGCGTCGGCCGGCATCAGGACGTTTGCGATAGCGTCATTGGCTGGAGCGGTGAGCATTCTCGCCGGTGGTGAGCTGCTGCTAGTGGCGGCCACGGCCGCGGTCACCGTGCTGGCGGGGCTGGCCTACGTGCGTGCCAAGGGTGACGCCGTCGGTCTGACGACCGAGATCGCACTCGTCTTGACCGTGCTGCTCGGCGGGCTGTCGATCCGCCGGCCGGAGCTTGCGGCAGGCGTCGGTGTGGTCGTTGCCATACTGTTGGCCGCCCGGGCGCCGTTGCACACATTCGTGCGCTCCACCATGAGCCAGAACGAATTGCAGGATGGCCTCATTCTAGCCGCCGCGACCCTCGTCGTCCTGCCGGTCGTGCCTGATGAGCCCGTCGGGCCCTATGGGGCGCTGAACCCATATACGATCTGGATCGTTGTCATACTCGTCATGGCAATCAGTGCCGCGGGGCATGTCGCGGTTCGGCTGTTCGGGGCCCAGTATGGCCTCACGCTGTCAGGATTGGCTTCGGGTTTCATCTCCAGCACGGCCACGATCAGGGATATGGCCGATCGGGCGAGCAAGGCGCCACACCTCATGCTTGGAGCCGTCGCGGGAGCATCGCTGTCGTCACTCTCGACGATCATTCAATTGGCTTTGGTTCTCGCGGCGACGAGCACGGCCACACTGCGAACGCTTGCGGCTCCGCTTTTTGCGGCCGGTGTCGCGGCGACCGTATATGGGGTGATCTGGTCGGTCGTGGCGTTGCGTCAGGCGGCAGACGAGCAGCCGAGGAGTCCACAGAAGCCTGCCTTCAGCGTGCAGGCGGCCTTGGTGTTTTCTCTTGCCCTTGCCCTCATCCTCATGGTGACGGCGGCGCTTCAGGACGTGCTGGGCAATACCGGTGTGCTACTCGCTGCAGCGCTGTCTGGTCTGGTAAACACTCATTCCGCTGCCGTTTCGGTCGCGTTGCTCGTGGCCTCGGGAAAGCTTGCTGCTGCCGATGCAGCCGTCCCGATCCTGACTGGAATGACGACGAACTCGATCATGCGAATGGTGCTGGCCTATGTTGGTGGTGGCCGGGAGTTTGCACTTCGTGTCGTGCCGGGACTTGTCCTGGTCATACTGGCTGCGTGGGGCGCCGCGTACTATGTCCTCATATGAGGGCCATTGCATCTCCTTCGGCAGCAACCGGCGGGCTAGCGATCTCGTAACTGACGGGGAACGAACAGGGCCGTGATGGGATTTGACGAGCCTTCGTAGGCGCTGCCGCACGTGGGCTCCTGCAAAATAAGTAGTTTCAGGCACGTTGGAATTGTCGATCTCGCTGGGCGAAACGCAGGGACCGAGGCGCGCATTGATCTCACGTTCTTTCTTCTGATCGCCTAGTTTGCCGTCACGCACGGTTATCAAAAGATGCGAAAAACCTAGTCATGGGCTCCCTAACAGTTTTAGTCTCACCAGGCCTTGACCGCCAGGACATCGACCGGAGCATCGGCCAGCAGGTCCTCCGCGACACTGCCCAGGATGGCATGGGCGATTCCGGTGCGGCCATGGGTGCCAATCGCGACGAGGTCCGGTTTGAATGTCGCGACTTGTTCCCGGAGCACCATGCGGATCATGCCTTCCGCCACCACCGTCTCGAAACGGGGTGCCGCGGGGCCGAGGCGCTTGGACAGCTCCACGATTTCCTTCTCAATCATCAGCCCGAAGGCCTTCTGCTCGGCGAGCACCAGTTCTTCGATCGTGTTGCGACGGAGAAAGCCCTTGAAGGGCGCGTCCGTGGCGTGAACGAGCCGGAACTCGCCGCCGGGCACGAGCTCAGCGGCAACCTCCAGCGCGCGCAGCGAATGCACCGACATGTCGACTCCGACCAGCACACGCCGGTAGGACGTGGCGACGGCATCTCGGACGAGAAGCACGGGTGTGCGACCGAGGCGGACGATCCGCTCGGCGGTCGTGCCCCTGAACAGGTCGAGCAGCGAGTGGCGATGAATGCCAAGGACGATGAGACCCGACCGCACCTCCTCGGCTCGCTTCAGAATGTCGACATAGTCTTAGCCGCGGATGATGACTGTCGAAATTCTGACCTCTCTGCTGCGGGGAACAGCGGCGACCTGTTCGGCAAGCGCCGTTCTCGCGCTCTCCTCTAACTGGTCGATGATCTTTCGAGGCCAGTCATCGTCCACGACGTGCAAAATCTCCACGTCGGCCTGTCTTTCATGGGCGATTGCAAGTGCGCGTTGAAGTGCGCGGTCCGATCGCGCCGACAGGTCTGTGGCAACAAGAATCGTCTTTAGCAACTGCCGTCCTCCTACCATCACCGGGCAGCCGTCTTCGATCGTGTGGCGTTACCTTGTATGTTTCGACTTCCGCCGGCGTCGCTGTTGCACCGGCTTCTCCCGTTTACTGGCGCCGGCCTCGATGCCGCCTGAGGGCTCATCTATCCGCGCTTTGACGTTGGTCGCCGGCGGCACGACCGTGGCCCGAACCTTCAGGAACTCCTCAAGCTGGATGGCCGCGATCCGCCACTCCCGCCCGATGAGCAGCGCGGGCAGCTCGCGATTGCGTATCCAACGGCGGACGGTTGCCTCCTTGACCTTCAGAAGCATACCAACCTCCTGCGTTGTGAGCAGCGGCTTTCGCAACATCGCTAGCCCTAACCTAATCCCTCACCATCTCGTTGCAATGTGCATTGAACCTTTTTGGCGTGCGTTGATGTGCATCAAGGCAAGATTGCGTTTCTCGTGCGCTGATACCAAGTCGAAGCTGGCTCTCGCTTCGCGCGGGCGCTGCTGGACGGTAGAGCCGAAATCCCGACGGTGCGCCTGTCAACTCTCGAGATCCCAAGGAGTGTCCAATGACCAAGAAGATAGTTTGCACCGTTGACGATACCGAATACTCCAAGACAGCGATTGCCCTGGCGGCCGAAATGACCAAGGCCATGGGCGCCGAGCTCACGCTTCTCGCTGTGAACCAGCTCATAGGCGGCGTCGGCGGCAAGGGAGGCGCGGCCTCTTACCTGTGGGACAATGCCGAGCTCAAACGCGTGCTGGACGGCGCGGTCAGCGAGGCCAAGAAGGCCGGAGCCCCCGACGCCAGGACGGCAAGCATCAAGAGCCGCGATGTGGCCCGGGCCATCGCCGTTTTTGCCGAGGAAAACGGTATCGATCACATCGTCATGGGCACCGGCGGCAAAGGCGGCCTCTCGCGCCTCATGCTCGGTTCGGTGTCCCGCGACGTCGTTTTTCGCGCGCATTGCCCAGTGACTGTTGCGAGATAGCGGCGCGCGGGCCGCCACCCGTCAGCGCCATCGACCATATTTGCAAGCACGCATCGATGCTAGGACAGGACCGATGACCACCCAATTGCCGCGCAGGATCATGCTGGCGACCGATCTCACGCCAGCATGTGACCGAAGCTTCGATCGCGCCGTGAAACTGGCGGAGGAGTGGGATGCCGAGCTCATTGTCTGCCACGTAATCGAGAGTGGCGCGATCCGGCCTTGGGGCATGGAGCAGCGCGTTCGGAACGCCGGGATCGAGTTGGACCGTCTGGTGAGCTCATCGCGGCTGACGCGGAAGGTCCCGCGCCACATCGTCGTCGGTGATCCTGCCGATCGTACTCTCGAGCACGCCCGTCAGATTGGCTGCGATTTTCTCGTCACCGGGCCGGCCCACGGCAAGATTCTCGGCGATAAGCTGCTCGGCAGCACGGCCGCCCGCATGGTGCGGCGGGCAAACCAGCCCGTTCTGGCCGTCCGGCGGCGGCCCGAGGGTACTTACAAGACTATAGTGACGGCGATCGACTTCTCGGAAGGCTCGAAGCGTGCGCTCAGTCAAGGCCGGGCGCTTTTCCCTTCGGCTCACTTGACCGCTCTACATGCCTACCGTGTTTCGCCAAACTGGACCGGACCGAACGCAGACAAGTCGATCGACGATGTCGAGGCCGAGGAACGGACCCGCGTCGTCAGAGAGGCCGAGCAGGACATGGCTGACCTCGTTGCAGCCCTGAAGGACGCGCCGGGCCGCATCGAGACGGCCCTCCTGGAAGGGGCGCCTGAAGCCGCGCTCGCGGACTTCGTCGACAAGAATTGGCCCGATCTCGTGGTCGCTGGCACCCATGGCCGCAGTGGCCAGCAGCAGGACACGATCGGGAGCGTCGCCGAGTTGCTCCTCATGACGCTGCCCTGCGACGTACTTGCCGTTCCGACGCGGATAATAGGGCGCGTCATGGGATAAGCTACTCGTCTGCGCCAATGCTAGCCTCACCGGCCTACTTATGGAAAAGCTCTATCGACATTGCATGCCACGCACCATGTCATGAAAGGATCAACCCATGCGGAAAATGAAGGCAGCAATATTTGTCGAGCCAGGCCGTATCGTTCTCGATGAAAAGCCGGTTCCCGACATTGGCCCGCTCGATGCGCTCGTCCGTGTTACGACCACCACGATTTGCGGCACCGACGTTCACATCCTCAAGGGCGAGTATCCTGTCCGCAAGGGGCTCACAATCGGCCACGAGCCCGTCGGCGTTATCGAAAAACTCGGTTCCGCTGTGAAGGGATATCGCGAGGGCCAGCGGGTTGTATGCGGCGCCATCACGCCCAGCGGGTACAGTAACGCGTCGCTGTGCGGCTGCCATGCCCAAGACGGTGCTGGAACCGCACATGGCTGGAAGGCGATTGGTGGCTGGAAGTTTGGCAATACGATCGATGGCTGTCAGGCTGAATACGTCCTTGTCCCGGATGCGATGGCCAACCTCGCGCCTATTCCCGACGCGCTGTCGGACGAAGAGGTCCTCATGTGCCCGGACATCATGTCGACGGGTTTCGCGGGCGCAGAAAGCGGTGGAATTAAAATTGGAGACACCGTTGCCGTTTTTGCGCAGGGACCCATCGGCCTGTGCTCGACCGTCGGTGCCCGCCTGATGGGTGCCACCACCATCATCGTTGTCGAAACTGTTCCGGAGCGAATTGAGGTTGCCCAACGGCTGGGCGCCGACCATGTCATCGACTTTCGCGCGCATGATCCGGTAGCGGAGATCATGCGGATCACCGACGGACGCGGTGTCGACGTTGCCATCGAGGCGCTCGGCATCCAACAGACATTTGAAGCCTGTCTCAGAGTCCTGCGACCCGCCGGTACGCTCTCGAGTCTCGGCGTCTATTCGACTGATCTCAAGATCCCTCTCGACGCTTTCAGCGCCGGCCTAGGGGACAGCAAGATCGTCACGAGCTTATGCCCCGGCGGCAAGGAGCGTATGCGTCGGTTGATGTCAGTGATCAGTACGGGCCGCGCCAATCTGAAACCCCTCGTAACGCATCGCTTCAAGTTGGACGATATCGAAGCTGCGTACGAGCTGTTCTCGCATCAGCGCGACGGCGTGCTCAAGGTCGCGATTTCAGCGTAGACAGCGGAGCGCGTATCAAACCTGCACGCACTGTGATCGGAGGGATAAAATTTCGGAGTAGCTTAGTTGGCACGGTGCACGTTGACCAGAACACAGCGGGCGCTGTTGAAAGAGATACTCGAGTTACCGAATCTTGGGCGCGGCCATTGGCCTTCCTTGAGCATTGCGTGAGCATTGCTCGGCTGATCGTTGCTTTTGGGGACGCCGGGTCTTCGTTCAGCCTGATCGAAAATCCCGATCAGTCGGCCGCCACGAAACGATTGGCTATTCAAGCTCGGCTCCCCATTTCGATCTCATGCGACGAGGCGAAACAGTTCGCCCCGAACAGCAAGAGAGATGGAGGCGGCGACGAGCGACAGAGGTCGAAGTGCTTGCCGAACCTACCAGGCGCTAACGGTAAGTCGTCGATCACGGCGGCTTTGCAACGCACACGTCTAGAAGTCACACCACGGCTACGGAAGATGGCGCGACGGTCATGAGACTTGATTGAGATCATGGCAGCTAAAGGACAACTCAAGACAATATGAGTTCTTAGTAAGGAGTAGCGAGATGACCAAAATGACGACAGGCAGTGGGAATCCGGGCTTCGCCGAAATGACATCCGTGCCGCTTGGCCCGGAACACGTATTCAACTTGTGCCGGCCGATCGTTGAAGGACTGACCGAGTACAACGTCAAAATCCTGACGAATTGTCTCGAGTTCAATCGCGAATGGACGGGGTTTCTCATGCATCGTCTGCAGCAGGACATGGCTCACGTGCACGATCTCACCAAGTGCACCCAGCCCCGTGAAGTCTTCGAGGTTCACTCGACGTTCGTCACGGAAGCCGTCGCCGACTACCAGCGCGAGTTCGCCCAGTTGGCCACACTCAACGGCAAGGGCTTCGAGCAGACGACCCGGGCACTTCAGGGCTCTCTGGACACCATGGCGCCCGCGAAGGCGGCAGCGGAGTAGGTCCAGCTGCCGCACCGCCAAGCCGACTCTCACGAGGCGCCACACCGTGACCAAGGACTGGAAGCAGCCTGGCAAGATTCTCGTTGCCACAGACCTCTCACCCAAGAGCGGCCTAGCCGTCGCGCGTGCCATCCACCTCGCGGCCCATTGGCGCGCGCGGCTCTATGTGATGCATGCCGTTGATGATGTGCCGCTTTCGTCTTTTGGCGTGGCTTCGGTTCAGGCCAAAGCCGCCGCGACCGAAATGGAACGGCAATTAAAAAGCATTCCGGCCGCGGCCAGTATCGAGCACGAGGTTGTGACGGCGCTCGGCAAGCCCGTGGAGCGCATCCTGGGCAAGTGCGACACGCTATTAGTGGACCTCCTTGTCGTGGGGGCTGGCGAGAGGCGGACGCTCGGCCAAAGACTTCTCGGCACGACTGTCGGTCGCGTTCTGCGCCAAGCGCAGCAGCCGGTCCTGTCCGTCCGCACCCCGACCGCCGGCCCATATCGCAAGCTGGCCATCGCGACGGATTTCTCGGAGCCGTCACGTGTGGCTATGGACTGTGCTCTTGCCCTGTTTCCGAACGTCGACGCCGAAGTCGTCCACGCCTACGAGGTGACACTGACCGGTCTCATACCTTCCGATCGCTTTACCGGACCCCTCGCCGAGAGGCACGAGCGTGAGATGAAGGAGCACGTCCAGCGCTCGCTCGCTGATCTCATCGCGCAGAAACTCGCCTCCGCGCCCAACCTGTCGTCGGCCTCGGGGATCGGTACGCCGGAATCGGTCCTGACCGGGTTCGTTGAACGCGATGCCGTCGATCTAGTAGCCATCGGAACTCACGGACGGACCGGCGTGCGGCGTGCTTTGCTCGGAAGCGTTGCCGAGCAGCTCATTGAGAGGCTTCCTTGCGATGTCCTTGCGGTCCCCTCTCCACCCTAAGCTTTGGCACCCGGGTTGCCGCACTGCACGAACGCAAACTGCGAGCACGGTGACGTATGATCAAGATAGCACATCGTCCGCATTCTCGTGGAGGTCGTCCACCATTGAAACCGCTCGCGTGGGCTGCGCTGTTCCTGTCCTTGATATTGCCGCTGCCCACACACGTGGCCAGTCAGGCTTCTCGATCCAACGTGCTCCATGCCGATTTCACCGGTACCATTGGCGTGGCCGCCAGCGAGCATATCGCGCAAGCTATCGCCCGGGCGGAACAGGACAAGGCCCAACTGCTTCTCATTCGCCTCGACACGCCGGGAGGACTGGTCTCCTCGACGCGAGACATCATCAAGACAATTCTTGCCTCGCGCGTTCCTGTCGCGGTCTATGTCGCCCCGGGCGGCGCTCATGCGGCCAGTGCTGGAACTTATATTACTCTGGCGGCTCATGTGGCAGCCATGGCGCCGGGTACGAATATCGGTGCAGCAACACCCATCCAGATTTCTCTCCCGGGTCTCCCCGGCGCGCCCGACCCAAAACGCGAGCCCCCAGACAAGGAGCCACAGGCCGGTCAACCGGCAGTGGCCGTCGATCAGAAGGCGATCAACGACGCCGTGGCGCTCCTTCGCAGCCTGGCGCAGCTTCGCGGCCGCAATGCCGATTGGGCTGAGAAGGCCGTCCGCGAGGCCGCGACACTCACGGCAGAAGAGGCGTTGGCCGAGCGCGTCGTCGAGTTCGTCGCACGCGATGTCGATGATCTTCTGATGCAGCTCGACGGTCGCATGGTGACAACGGCCGCCGGAGAGGTCCGGATCGAGACACGAGGCGCGACGGTCTCAATGATGGAGCCGAGTTTCCGCACACAAGCGTTGTCTGTGCTCGCGGACCCCAACGTCGCATTTATCCTGCTGCTGATCGGCGTCTATGGCATTCTGTTCGAGTTCTGGACGCCAGGTCTTGTCGGCCCCGGTGTTGTTGGCGGCATCTGTCTCCTGCTCGCGATGGCTGGGCTCGCCATGCTGCCCGTCAATTACGCGGCGCTCGGACTACTCGTGTTCGGCATCGCGCTCATGACAGCGGAGGCTTTCACGCCCGGCATCGGCATCCTGGGGATAAGCGGGCTCATCTCGTTCGTATTGGGAGCGATGTTTCTGTTCGATCCGGCGGGTGCGGACATCGATCTTCGCATCGCCTGGCCGTTGATTGCCGGGGCGGCGGCGACGAGCGCGCTACTCTCCGTCGGAGCCCTTGGTCTCGCCATGAAGGCGCGCCAGCGCGCCGTCGTCACCGGCGCCGAGGAGATGATCGGCAGCACGGGGACGATTATCGACTGGCAGAAGGGCCGGGGCCGCATCCGCATCCACGGCGAGGTCTGGGCGGCACGTGGACCAGAACACGCCGAGAAGGGCCGGAAGATCAGAGTGGCCGGAAGAGAAGGCCTCACACTCACAGTTGATATCGCCGAATAACCAGGAGCAGCCCCAATGCCCGACACATTCGAGTTCCCATTCCATATTTTCGGCTACTTGCCGCTACTCATCGTCCTCTTCTTCGTGCTGAACTCGTTCCGCATCCTGCGCGAGTACGAGCGTGGCGTCGTGTTCATGCTGGGGCGCTTCTGGAGGGTCAAGGGACCGGGCATTGTTGTCGTCATCCCGCTCGTGCAGCAGATGGTACGCGTGGATCTGAGAACGCGCGTATTCGACGTGCCTCCGCAGGACGTGATCTCGCGCGACAACGTTTCTGTTCGCGTCAATGCGGTGCTCTACTACCGCGTCATCGACCCAGAGAAATGCATCATCCAGGTTGAGGACTACAACCAGGCGACCAGCGAGCTGGCGCAGACGACCCTGCGCTCGGTCGTCGGACAACACGAACTTGACCAAATGCTGGCCGAGCGCGACAAGATCAACACGGACGTCCAGCGCATCCTCGATGAGCAGACGGACGCCTGGGGCATAAAGGTCGCGAACGTTGAGCTGAAGCATATCGACCTCAACGAGAACATGGTGCGGGCAATCGCCAAGCAGGCCGAGGCCGAGCGGCTGCGACGCGCCAAGATCATCGACGCCGAGGGCGAGTTGCAGGCGGCCGAGAAGCTGGCGGAAGCCGGAGAAATCCTAGCGAGGCGGCCGGAGGCCATGCAGCTACGCTATCTCGGAACGCTGGCCAACATCGCCGGCGAGAAAAGCTCGACGATCGTGTTTCCAGTTCCTGTGGATATCATTCAACGGCTGGCTGCCACATCCGGAAAATCTCCGTGAGAGTCCCTTCTTTGGCAATCACGGTAGTGTCCCATCGTTAGTCGAACAGAAGCTGAAATCATGCCGCGGCTTTCTGCTTTGTTGCTGACGCGAAGATTTGCGCCCTTGTTCTGGTGCCAATTCTTCGCAGCGTTTGGAAATAACTACTTCCTCAACGCATTAGTCTTTCTGATTCTATTCGAGACCGGTCAACCTGAGCATGCGGTCTTGATCCCGCTTGCTACCGCCGTATTCATCGCACCCTTCTTCTTCCTGTCTGCCCTTGGCGGCGAGATTGCTGACCGTTTCGACATGGCACGGCTCACGCAGCGCCTCAGGTTGCTGGAAATGGGCATAACTATTTTCGCCATCATTGGCTTCATCTGGCATTCCGTCGCGATGCTGTTTGTTGCGCTGCTGCTATTTGGCGTGATCGCAGCACTCTTTGGACCGATCAAATATGGTATCCTGCCGCGCATACTCACCCGCGCCGAATTGCCAGCCGGAAATGCGCTGGTGGAAGGCGCCACGTTCATCGCCATCTTACTTGGCACAATTAGCGGCGGCCTAGCCGTTCACTATGGCGGTGGCCCGGCATCATTGTCATTTTTGATGATTATACTCTCGCTCATGAGTTTCGGCGCAAGTCTCTTCATGCCGCCGACGGGTGAGGCAGCGCCGGACCTTGTGATACGCCGAAATATTCTCGGCTCCACTTTCGATGTACTGAAATATCTCCGAAACGACCGGCGCATGGTGTGGGGTGCCATGCTGGCGGGCTGGTTCTGGGCGGTTGGCGCATACACTCTCGCGCTGGTGCCGCCGCTTGTGAAGAATGTCCTGGGCGGCACCGAGATCGCGGTGACAGTTTGCCTTGCAATTTTCTCGATCGGAATTGCGACAGGTTCTGGTATTGCGGCTTGGCTCGCTGCTGGGCGCATCATCTTGTGGCCGACCATCCTTGCAGCGGCACTGATAGGCGTCTTCGCAGTTGGTCTCGGATGGACGACGTGGCAGCTTGTGCCTGCCGCCGAAAGCCGGGGTGCCGTAGATATCTTCAGTTCAGTGGAAGGCATCCAAATCGCGATTGGACTCGGCGGCCTCGCAATTTCTGGCGGTCTTTTGATTGTGCCAGTGATGGCGGCGCTGCAGGCCTGGGCAGGGGTGGACCGGCGCGCGCGAGTCATTGCCTCCGTGAACATCGTCACTGCCGGGTTTATGGTTGGGGGCTCTCTTGTCAATGCCACCCTTCAAGCGATTGGAGTTACACCGCCGGAGTTGCTGGTAATTCTCGGCATAGGCAGCTTGCTGGCTGCGCTCGCTATTGGCCATACGTTGCCGGCGAGCGCCACAAACGACCCATCATGATATTGTCCCATTTCGCCGAAAAGCCGTCACCGTGACTTGGCGGGCCATGAAATCGTTGTTCCAATCCAAGTCTCCATTCTCGACCTTGTCCTCAAGCTGCATAGTTCGCTCGCGTGCGTGACAGCACCCTAGTATTTCCTACGGCTCGCGTGGCACGAGGGCATCGGCGTCGTAGCGCAGATGACTGCGCGTGATGCCTGTGGAGTGTCGTGGCCCCTTGACCGTTCAGGGATAAGCAGTGCCGGAGTTCCGTCGACGCCATGATCCAGATCAAAGTGGCCATGACATTAACTTGAGTGACCGAGGGGTTGTTTTTTTGCAGCCGCGTAACGATTTCAATTTAAGCGTGGTGCATACTTGCATGACGCAAATGCGCCGTGACAGTTTGTGCGAAACGTGAAACGATTGTCGCATGCACATTCTCAGTGCGTTCACACACCCGAAAAATCTCAACCAAATCTCAAATGGAGTAATAGAATATGATGACCAGAACCGCCCGCATGGTGCCCCTCCTCGCAGCAGCAAGCGTATTGGTATTCTCCGGGCTCCCGACACAAGCGGCCGAGACTGAAAGTGAAATGAAGGACACTGTTGAGAACTGCACCGGTTTGGCGGCGAAATTGAGAACAAAAGTGGCGGATGCAAAACTTGCGCCCGACGGCCTTGCGAAAGCCGAGGCATTTCTGACCAAGATGGACAAGGCCTGCACGAACCGGAAGTTCACCGAAGCCGGTGCAGCAGGTCTCGACGTCCTGATCGAGATCGACGCGGCGAAGAAGTAATCGCTGACACGCACCTTTGCAAAAATGCGGTCACGGTGGGCGGCTCTCAGCCGCCCACCGTTCGCAAGGGATTGCAACGACGGCGCCAGTGATAACTTGGCAAAGCTGTAACGGGTCCGGGCGAAGTGACGCCAGCTGGGAAGTGACTCCAGCTGGCGAGGCCTGTCCAAGGGATCCGAGGCGAGACAAACTGCGAGCCTGGACCTGAAAACAAGTTGCTCAGAGACAACTACGATCGGTGCCGTGGTCCCTTCTTGTTGCCATTGCAAAATATTAGAAGATAGGTTGTCACCGCTCTGCCGGCCACACTCCGGTGGCAGTGATAAATCGGGTGCGTACTCTGTGCAAAATCGCAAACTGCGCCCGGGAAGGGTACTCCTCCCACGGGCGCCTTGTCGCAACGTCCAAGCCGCACTGTTACTTCTTAGGCGCCGGAGCCTAGCCGAGCGGCTTGCTTTGTCACCGGATCAGAAACTGGTTCTGCAACGGTAAGGCATCGCTCCAGAACGGCGCGTCGCCACTCCTGTCGAACCCGGGCTTGCCGTCCTTGTCAGAGTAAAGCGAAGCCCAAAGTGCCGCGCCGGTCTTGGGGGCACTCTTGAGTTCGATCTTGACGCCGCGATGATCCCCAGCTTTGAGCTCGGCATGACCCAGAGGCTCCTTGATGGGGTTGCCGTCCTTGTCTGCGCCGTAGATCACGACGTAGCCGTTAGCGGGTAAGTAGGCGTAATCGACGGAGAGTGCGTTGGCTTGCGCTTTCTGGTCGAAAACGATAACGGATGGCGGTGTTCCTGGGGTCGCGGCTTGTGCCGCAGCCGTGGCCACTCCGACGAAGGCCAGACCAAGCCCCGTTGCTAACAATTGCGCCTTGAGAGTCGGTTTCATGGGTCACGTTCCTTTTCTGCGAGGTGCCGTTGCTCCGGACAGCGGAACAATGCGGACCCGTGGTCTTTAGGTGGTTGGCGTGGAGTTAAATTGCCAATCGAAAGCGGACCTCTATCTGATCGGCTTCGCCGATGAGATCGCCCTGACCAGCAGAGCCTCAAAGCAGCTTTGTCGGACTTCGCCAAGGAAGGCTGCTTAGTTTTTTCTTGTAATGCAGTTTCTTATCCAGAAATCGGAGAGGACCGCTTTTCGGGAAGCTGCATAGACGGAGCCCCTGAAGTGCACCATGAGTGAGCCCGGCCCATGTTCTCTTTATCCTCGGCCAGAGAAAGAAATTCGCAGTATTAGGTATTCACGATTCCGGTCAAATTCTGGCCCAATTCTGGGAAGCGCCCTGAGCAGCGGCAATCGACCGCTTAGAGAATCCCGCGCCTGAGCTTTGGGGTGCCTTCGATGGTCTTACGGAAAAAACCGGCGAGCTTAACGTAGCTCGCCTGGTGAGCGCTCGACTTACGCCAAACCATGCCGATGGTGCGATATATGGACCGATCCCGGAGCCGCAGCGTCTTGACGTTGGGATCGCGCAGCAATTCGCTGCGCACGTAGAGACCGGGCATGAACGTAATGCCGAGCCGCATAACGACCATTTCGCGCAGCATATCGACGCTCGTGCCTTCGAAGTCGTAGCGAATGCGCGCGCCAGCCTCCGTGCAGAGTGCAACAACCTCGTCATGAAGCTGATGCCCGGGGCCCAGGGCGAGCACATCCTCACTGGCAATATCAGCGAGTGCCACCTCTTCTCTTCCGGCCAGGGGATGATCTGCTCCTACTGTCAGGAAGAGCGGCTCACGAAACAGTATCTCGCTGACAAACTCGTCGCCACGGACCGGCAGTGGGGTAATAATCAAGTCGAGTGTGCCATCCTCCAGCGACCGGGGCAGGGAGTTCGGAGGTTCCTCGCGGACGTAGAGTTTGAGGCTTCCATAGCTCTTGTGGAGTTTGGGGACGACGTGCTGCAGGAGGTAGGGCCCGATTGTGGAGGGCAAGCCAAGCCGCAGGAGTCCCGATAGCTCCTTGCCGCCGCTGGCCGTAAGACTTCGGATCTCGTTGGCATCCAGCAGAATTCTGCGGGCGATTTCGACCACCTGCACGCCGATTGCAGTCAGCACGACGCGCGAGGTGGTGCGCTCCACGAGCTGCGCGCCGAGCCGCTCCTCGAGCGACTTGAGCTGCTCAGAGAGAGTAGGCTGCGTCGTGTTCGTGCGCTCCGCAGCTCTGCGGAAGTTTCGCGTATCGGCCACTGCGACGAGATATTCGAGCTGTCTGATATTGGGCAAGGGCGATCCTCAGTTTGGATTGGTTCCGGACGGCGAGCCAAGTATGGGCCACCGACCACCTCGTTCCAAGGTGATAGGTAAATCCGATCAGTGGCGGAGACACAATCTATTGGATGACCCGCGCGCGCCCCACCAACTCCCACCCAAGGCCGGACGGACGCAACACTCCGGCAGAAAACAGTTGGGAGACAGGAGACAGCCATGCTCGACCTTTCCAGGATCGCCGAACAGTTTGCAGCAGTCATCGGCCAGGATCTGACCGCTGGTCCCCAGGCCCCGGCGTCTTTGCTCGACGCCCTGCAAAACGTCGGCGTGGACTCCAGTGCACTGCAAGGCCTGGGAGAGAACCAGTTTTTTGGTCTGCTGGCCGGCCACGGGATCGATCCTTCACAGTTCTCCGTGGCCGACATTCAGGAGCTGCTGAACGGCCTCGGAGAAAACGACCACCACGTGGGTCTGGCGGCCAGCGTCCTCGACATGAGTGGCGATGATCACGGCGCTTGAGTGCAACAGTCAAACCGCAACGGACGATGGGCAGGGGTCGCAGATGCAGTACTTGGATACGGAGATCGAAACCGCAAATTCCCAACCTATCGCAACGCCGTCCACTGTGGGGCCCGGCTCCCCGCCGGAGCGGCCGGAGGGCCTCGATGGTCTCCTCACCGCTGGCACGTCCCGGATGGTCAAGACCCGAGAGCACCTTTTCAAGGCGGGCGAACCGCGTTGCCACGTCTATCGCGTCGAGAGCGGTTCCGTGTGCCTCTACAGAGTTATACCCGACGGTCGGCGCCAAGTGTTAAATTTCGCCTTCGCCGGAGACTTTATGGGGCTCGGCTTCGGGGCCGAACATGCGTGCAACGCCCAGGCGCTGGAGCCCTTGCGGGTGAAATGCCTAGACGTAGCGGCCCTCACCTGCGGCCTCGAAAGCAGCCCCTGGCTCGGCGTCGAGCTGTACGAGGCCATATCTCGCGAACTCACGGTCGCCCACAATCATCTGTTCGCCATCGGCCAGCGCAGCGCGGACGAACGGGTCGCCTGTTTCCTCTTGGTGCTGTCGCGGCAGAGTGCGCGCTGTGGGGAGGAGGCCAGTACCGTCGTGCTGCCCATGACCCGCTCCGACATCGCCGACTTTCTCAGCCTCACCGTCGAGACGGTGAGCCGCACGCTGTCCAAACTGCGCGCCGCCAGGGTCATCGACCTCGAGCAATCCATAATCGTGAGCCTGCTCGATATTGGCCGGCTCGAGCGGCTGGCTGCCGGCGAATCCGCGATCCAACCCGCACGTGCCACTAAGGTGCAGCTAGCAGATGCCAGAGAAAACATGCCTCCGACACGACTATGAACTCGATAATAGTGTGGCGTTATCAACATTCGCCTAAGTCAGTCTGGAGTTCTCGCCTGTTCAGTGGGCATGGTCCCTCTGTCACGGTCGGTGTCGCGGTGCACAGCCTTGATGATCGGGACAAGAACAGCGGCAACGACGCCGCCCGCAAAACCGCTATTATAGAGATTGAGGCCAGCGTGGACATCGCCGACACTGAGCGCCGCCGAGGAATGCACAAACCCGGCAGCGATGCCCCAATGCCACCCGAAGCGACCCGCAATTGGTGCTAGCGTCGTACCAAAAAGGGCCGCAAGAAGAATCGACGGATCAGAAATCGCCCACGGTTTCGCCAGCGAACCTAAAATCACACCAGCCATAATTGGAACAATGTTCTTCGGGTGCTTCCCGATTGCCGCGAACCCGACAATGGTTAGTATTGCACCTATCGTCGGTCCATTTAGGTCACCACCCGCGAGTAGAACAAAAACTGCACCAATAATGCCGCACAGACCCATGTTGACCAGCGTGGCATCGACTCCAACAAGTGAAATAAAGTCTGTTGGCGATCGGCCCGGTATACTCATCAGTCCCTTCATCTTTGAGAGGACAGAAGGATTTAAATAAAAGCCGAGGCCAATTATTGAGCCAAAGATGGCCGTTAGGAACCACCCGAGTACGACATTGTTTCCACTCGTCCATACCATCACCGGTTCGGGCACATAGCCATAGGATTTGTACAGGGCAACAACCAATGTACCAATAATTCCGGCGGTGAACCCGACGTTATACAGGTTGAACCCCATATGAACATTGAACAGTTGCGCGGCGACGGGCGCTAGAACGAAGCCAATGGCTAAGCATGTGACGATGCTTAGTGGCAAACTTACAGTCAGGGTCAGCAAAGGGCTGAACAAAATTTCAGAGAAAATCGGCGCAAGCGCCGTGCCGAGGAACGCCGTATTGATATGTAGAGAAAACGGCTCATTCGTGTATTTAGAATATAGCATGACGCCAATTACGATAGACCAGATATTCAGAAGATTTTTTCCGAACAACCCGAATCCGAGGACAAGAACCACGCACGCAACAGAAGCACCCGTAATCTTCGTGCCGGACAGGTAGTAAACAACGGAGGCGCTCAATGCCAAAAGCCCAGCGTTTACAAAAGCCGCGCCCATGCCGCCGATCCCAATATAGTCGGTCAGCAGAGCGCCACGTGTCGTTATGATGTCGATCAATCCCCGAAGAATGCCTTCTGGGGTATCAACAAGAAAACCAAACACGATGAACGACGCCGCATAAAGGGACAGGACAACCAACTTGCAGCTGTCCGACAGCTCTTTTGCTCCGCGGGTGCAGATCATGTTTTCGGTAGCCACTCTTCGTCTCCTGGGAAGGCTAGCTTATCGACCTCGCGCCTGGACCGCTGACAAGCCAGAACCAGCTCGGCCCGGCGTTGCCCTGCCTAAAATGCCGACCTGCTTGGCAAGTTCATCTCGGTGGTTCGGCGAAGCACACGCGTTTCGCAGAGCTACGTGTGGCAGGTTATCAATTGCATGCCCAGCACAACTAATGCGAAAAAGAGCGGCGAGCGCCACGACCCAGAAAGGAGCATTCGCTCCAGACATACTTGGGGATACCTTGAATCTCGCTACGATCTCCAGCGTTCTCGGGGCGGTTCAATGCGCCCTCACGAAAATGTATCCCGACGTCGCTCAAACTCGCGTCATCGCAACTTTGATTTGAGTCAATGCATCAATAGGGTTGTCCGCGCTTTCAATTTGCACCAATTCCAAACTGGAGAACACGCGAGCTCGATAATGATGGTGCAAGTAGGGAGGAGACGATGAGGAACGGAGCGATCGCGTGACACTGCGTCAGCGTACGCAAGTCGATCTTGCCCGCAAAGACGGGCTCGTCGTCAGTATAGGTCGCATCCAGGAAGATGCTGTGAGATCGGCTTACCGCCGGTGGGCACCCGTTTACGATTGGACCATCGGCCGCTTGCTGAGGGCGAGCCAGAAGCATGCGGTCGCGGTGATCAATTCGCGCAGAGGTGATGTGCTTGAGGTTGGCGTCGGCACCGGCCTCTCGCTCGCGGACTATGGTCGCCATCTTAATGTCATCGGCATCGATCTGTCGCCAGAGATGCTCGACCGGGCGCGCGACCGCGTTGTGACGCAGAGGCTGGACCACGTCGTTGGCTTATACGAGATGGACGCTGGAAACCTCGCCTTTCCGGACAATTCTTTCGATGTGGTGACAGCGATGTTCGTCATTACGACTGTACCCGAGCCGGAGCGCGTGATGCGAGAGCTTGCCCGCGTCGCAAAGCCCGAAGGCGAGGTGATTCTCGTCAATCATTTCAGTCAGGTCAAAGGCGTCCGAGGCTGGGTCGAGCGGCGCTTGGCGCCGCTCGCAGCCTTCATCGGCTGGCGAAGCGTGTTCGATCTAACGCGGGTAATGGTGTGTGACGATCTCGATCTCATCGAGCGTCGCGCTCTGCGCCCCTGGGGCATTTTTACGATGCTCCGGTTCTCGAAGCGAGCAATCACTCATTCTAAGATTTGACGTGTCGATGGCCCTGTCATTACTCGCCAAACGATTTGAGCTACTTTCGCGGCCGCGTCATGTTTGGTCGGCCTGCCTGCGCCATCCGCGTCTCGCCACATCGACCATCATGTACTCGGCGAGGTTCTCGAGCGTGATTATACCCGAGACACGACCATCGTCGTCGACGATGCCTACAAGCGCTCGCCCGCTCTCCTGAAGCACAGCGACCGCCTCGGAAAGCGGCGCGTGGGAATTGACCGTCGCTACGTCGCGTTCCATCACATCGAGTACGGGTGTGTCCGGACCCGTGGCGGCCAACGCGCGGATCATACCGTCACTAGTCAGGACGCCCCGCAGCCTCCCGCCCCCGTCCGTCACAGGAAACTCCCGCTGTGTGGTCGCAAGCAGCATCTCGACGGCTTGCCCGACCGTCGCCTGCGTATCGAGCTTTGCGAACGACGTGATCGTGGCTTGCCGCGTGGCTGCCCCCTTCGTCGCCTCACCGAGCTCGACCGCATAGGACTCATGCCTCGCGGCGAGAAAGACGAACAAGGCAATGAAGAGCAGCAGCGGGTTACCGAAGAGACCCAGGAAGCCGAGCCCGAATGCCACCGCCTGGCCGATGCCCGCTGCGATGCGGGTCGCCCGCGCACGACCGAGGCGATAGGACAGCAGCGCCCGCAGCACCCGTCCGCCATCCATGGGGAATGCGGGGATCAGATTGAAAAGAACCAGCATGACGTTGACGAGGGCGAGCCGTGTCGTGAAGTCAATTCTCTGATCCTCGACGGCAGCCGCGATACGCTCGGGATCGAGCCGGGCCCCGAAAATGGTGAACAACACAAACGCGATGACGACGTTGACCGCGGGACCCGCGAGTGCGATCAGCAGCTCCTGCTTGGGATTCTCCGGCATGCGCTCGATGCTCGCAACGCCGCCGATCGGCAACAAGGTTATGTCCCGTGTACCGATGCCATAATAGCGCGCCGTGAGCACGTGACCGTACTCATGGGCGAGAACACAGGCAAATACGGCCAGGAGGAAAACGACCGCCTCGATCGCCGCAGCCTGTCCACCGCGTGCGCCCGCGGAAACGGCAAACCAGACAATCAGCAGGAAAAACGTGAGGTGTATGCGCACTTCTGTCCCGGCGATGCGCCCAAGCGAGATCGACCATTCCATATGCTTGCACCAACCTGCTTCAATAGGGACCGGGATCGAGATAAGCTCGCAAAGAGATCACTGTTATTCGATTGAATGACGGGCTTGCGGCCGGGACCCCACCACCTCCAACAGTTTACCGGCGTTCCGGCGTATTGTCGACTTGAACATCGTCCACGTCGCACCTGTCGTGATCACCATGAACCTACCTCGGGCGCGCCATTCCCGCCAGGCGATGATGATCGTCAACGCGCAGATCGGCAGCACAAAATCCAGCCCAGGACGAAGCTGTAAGTCGAAAGTGCATCGTGCTGCTGTGTGCAGTAATTGATCGGATGGAATAAAAAGCTGATATGGAGCCCGGCAAAGACCACGACCTCTCAGCGGGCAATCAAGTTGCCCGCCGAAGCTCTACGCAATCTCTGGGACAGGACACCAGGTATGCTTTCCCGTGGCGGTCTCGCTGGGTATGCTCGATGAAAGCATCGATCAATGGCAGGATTGGCGTGCGCCGCGGTGTGACGCTGTTGATCGGATATGCGTTCCTGTGGTGCGTACTGACCGGCGGTAACGCGGCGTCATGGGGCGTGGGCGCGCCGACAGTTTTCGCCGCCGCAGCGGTCGGGCTCGCTCAGCGCGGTACGCACTGGCGGCTGAGCTTGAAGGGCGCGGCTCGGTTCGCGGCCTACTTTCTCGCTGAATCTTTCAAGGGCGGACTCGACGTGGCTGCCCGGATCATGCAGCCCCGAGTGCGCACTGCGGCAGGGCTGATCGACTATGAACCGTCCTTGCTGCACGAGCCACCGGCGCGGGACTTTTTCGTTCTTTGCGTCAGTCTGCTGCCTGGTACGCTGGTGGCGAGTATCGAAAAGCATGTCCTTGTCGTCCATGTGCTCGATGTTAATGCGCCAGTGCGCGAGGAACTCGCCCGATTGGAGTGGGCGGTGGCCCGTCTTTTCGGGATTGATGCTGAGGCTGAGCACGGGGAGGTATTGTGACAGAATTCATGTTCTTGATGGCGGCTGCCGTGCTTGGATCGGTGGCGCTCGGGTTATGGCGCGTTGTACGCGGGCCGACACGGGCTGACGCCATGATGGCGGCACAGCTCGTGGGCAGCGGCGGAGTGGCAGTACTTCTCCTCCTCTCGCACGCAATGGGCAGGGCGCATCTAGTCGACGTGGCGCTCGTCGTCGTGCTTCTGGCAGCTATGGTGAGCGTTGCCTTTGTTCGCCGGCTTGGACCGGTCCGGGGGGATGATGGGACCGAGTGAATGGCTGTCGATGGTAATGGTCAGCGTGGGCGTGTTTTTCTTTATTGCCGGCAGCGTTGGTCTTATCCGGCTGCCCGATGTGCTGACCCGTCTTCACGCGCTGACCAAGGCCGACAACGTCGGATTGGGGTTCATCGTGCTGGGCCTGTCGCTCCAGGCCGGGAGCCTGTTGGAGCTCATGAAACTGTTGCTTCTATGGCCCTTGGCTCTCCTTGCCAGCTCATGTGCCTGCTATCTGGTAGCTGAAGCGACGCTTCTTCAGTCGCGCCGGGGCCCTGGAGCACGCCGCCATGTCAGGTGACACACTCGTCCTGGACCTAGTGCTTGCCGGCCTTCTGGTCTTCCTCGCCTGGCGACTGCTGACGCTCAGCGATCTGTTCAAGGCGACCGTTCTTTTTATCGTTTTTGGTGTGCTGCTGTCCCTTGCCTGGGTACGCCTGAATGCCCCGGATGTGGCGCTTGCCGAAGCGGCGATCGGCGCGGGCGTGACGGGCGCACTGGTGCTCGACGCGCTGCGGCGGTTGGATGCGCGGGGGCCTGCTGACGAGGCGCAGCCCCTGCGACTGAACCTGCCACGGCTGGTTGGCGCGCTTCTGGTCATGGGCCTCGGGGCTTTTCTGCTCTGGTCGGTGCTGAGCCTACCGCCTGGATGGCGCGGCTTGTCGAGTGAGACTGCGGCGGCCATGCCACGCAGTGGCGTCGTCAATCCAGTCACGGCTTCGCTGCTGAACTTCCGGGGCTATGACACGCTGCTCGAAATCGCGGTGCTGATGCTCGCTGTGCTCGGCGTGTGGACCCTCAATGCCGAGCCGATGCCTCCTGCCGAGCCAGCCGGGCCAATCCTTGACGTGCTAGTGAAAGCGCTCTTGCCACCGATGGTTGTCGTTGCGGGGTACTTGCTCTGGGCTGGCGGGCATGCTCCGGGTGGAGCGTTCCAGGGTGCAGCCGTCCTGGCAGCCGGCGGGATTCTTTTGCACTTGGCGCGTCCGTTCAACGTTGCCAATCGCGGGGTCGTCCGCCTCGTGATTGGCTTTGGCTTTGCAGTCTTTCTTCTCGTCGGCCTTACGCTGGCCACGCTCGGCGGCAGGTTCCTCGAGCTTCCGGAGCGCCATGCCGGCATATTGATCCTGATGATCGAGACTGCGGCCATGATCTCGATTGCGCTCACATTTGTTGTGCTGTTCGTTGGCAACGCACGCGACAACGCAGGAAGAGACACCTCATGACCCCTCCGATCATCTACGCCTCCGCCGGCGCCGCCGTGCTATGCCTGGGACTGTTCGGATTTCTGGCGGCGCGTCATGTGTTGCGGCGCATACTGGCACTCAACGTCATGGGCAGCGGCGTTTTCATGATGCTGGTTGCTCTCGCCGCGCGGACCGATCCCCCTGATCCGATCCCGCATGCCCTGGTGTTGACGGGCATCGTCGTTGCCGTCTGCGTAACGGCATTGGCTCTGGCTCTACTCACTCGAATGTGCAGGGATGAAGGAAGCGCCCTTCTTCCCGAGGATCGGGATATTGAATGACGCAAGAAAGCTGGATGGAAGGGACGCTCGCGGCGCCGCTGCTGGGGGCGGTTCTGGCGCTGATTGCTGGCCGAAGCGCAGCCTCCGCGATTGGTATTTTGACCGCACTTGTTGGAAGCGCAGCGTCGATTGGTCTTGCCTTCGCGGTATCGCGTGGTGGTTCGTTTCGATACGCCGTCGGCGGCTGGGGTGCCCCACTCGGAATTGATCTACGCGTCGACGCGCTGGCAGCGGTGATGCTTGCCATGACGGGTGTGGTGGGGCTCTGCATTAGCGTCTATGCCGTTGGCTATTTCCGCGGCAAAGAAGCCGAAGCGGCTTCCTCCCGCACCAACACCGGCCCTGCGTGGTTGTTCTGGCCAATGTGGCTGATGCTCTGGGGCGGCATGAATGCGCTTTATCTGTCTGGCGACCTGTTCAATATCTATGTCGCTCTGGAAGTGGTCGGGATATCGGGTATTGGCTTGATTGCGCTTGCCGGCGGCAGCGCAATAGCCGCCGCACTGCGCTATCTGCTGTTGGGGCTCGCCGGGTCACTCCTGTACATTGTTGGCGTCGAGCTGCTCTATGCCGGATATGCGACGCTCGATCTCGAGCAGCTACGCCAACGTATCGATGCCCAACCTTCAACGTGGCTTGCCGCGGCACTCATGACAGCCGGTCTGCTGGCCAAGTCCGCGTTGTTCCCTCTACATTTCTGGCTGCCACCGGCGCATGGCCACGCGCTCGCGCCGGTTTCGGCGGCGCTTTCAGCGCTGGTCGTCAAGACAGGCTTCTATCTACTTGTGCGGCTGTGGCTCGATGTTTTTGCTGCCTTGGGTACGGAGCATGTCACTACGTTTCTCGGTGCACTTGGCGCCGCCGCGGTGCTTTGGGGTGGTGTGCAGGCGCTGCAGCAGGAGCGCCTCAAGATGATGGTCGCCTATTCGACAGTCGCACAGATCGGCTACCTGTTCATGCTTTTCCCGCTCGCTTCCATGTCGGGATCACTCACAGGTGCGTTGCTGCTTGCGGTTTCACACGCGATGTCCAAGGCGGCTCTGTTCATGTGTGCGGGCTCCGTGCTTGCGGTCTACGGTCATGACCGTATCCAGTCCCTCCAAGGCTTCGGCGCGCTAATGCCAATGACAGCGGCTGCATTTGCATTGTCCAGCATAAGCCTGATCGGGCTCCCGCCCTCTGGCGGCTTCGCCGGTAAATGGATGCTACTTTCGGCTGCCCTGGCCGGTGGAGCATGGTGGTGGGCAGCGATCATAGTACTCGGGGGGCTTCTCACAGCCGCCTATCTGCTCCGCGTGCTTGCCTTCGCATTTCTGGAGCCAGTGGTCGCAAGCTCTACCCGCGCGCCCCGGGCCATGGAGTTGACGAGCCTCATCCTTGCCGGAATGGCGATCGCGATGAACTTCGCTCTATTGCCGCTGCACGATCTGCTGCATGCTGGGGGGGCGAGATGACGGACCCCTGGATTCCGCTGGTTGCTGTCGGGCTGCCTTTCTTGACCGGCATTGTCATTTTTATGCTCGACGATCGCCAGGTCGCGCTGCGCAGCCTGCTCAACCTGTTCGGCGCTTTCGCCAAGCTGGTTCTGGTCGGAGTGATGCTGTGGGGCGTGGTCAACGGCCGGGACTACGGAGTACGGCTGGCGATTGCACCGGGGCTCGATGTCGCGTTGCACGTCGATGCGCTGGCATTGCTGTTCATCACGCTGTCAGCGGTCCTTTGGGCGCTGACCACGGTCTATGCCATCGGATATCTGGAGAATGCTGCCCATCGCAGCCGCTTCTTTGGATTTTTCAGCCTATCGATATTTGCAACGACCGGCATCGCGCTGGCGGGCAATCTTTTTACGTTGTTTGTATTCTATGAGATTCTGACGCTCGTCACCTATCCGCTCGTCGTTCATCGCGGGACTCAAAAGGCCCTTGCCGCAGGCCGCGTCTATCTCTGCTACACGCTGGCAGGCGGCGCCGTGCTGCTCCTGGCGGTAGCCTGGCTGCATGCGCTTGCGGGACCCAGAGATTTCGTTGCTGGCGGCTATCTGCGCGAGTTCGGCACAGATCACCAATTCACACTGATCTTGTTGTTCGGTTTCCTGATCGCCGGGTTTGGCGTCAAGGCCGCACTGTTTCCGCTGCATGGCTGGCTGCCGGTGGCTATGGTGGCGCCTGCACCGGTTTCGGCGCTGCTGCATGCCGTGGCGGTGGTCAAAGCGGGGGCGTTTGCCATCATACGCGTGGTCTACGACGTATTCGGTGTCGAGTTCGCTCAATCACTCGGGGTTCTTGGACCATTGGCATTGTTGGCCGCTTTCACCATTCTGTATGGATCTTTCCGGGCGCTGACCGAGGATGAATTGAAGAAACGGCTGGCCTACTCGACGGTCAGTCAGGTCTCATACATCATTCTTGGTGTCGCCGTGCTCGGGCCCCTGTCGACCATTGGGGCGCTCGTCCACTTGGTGAACCAGGGCTTGTTGAAGATCACGTTGTTCCTGACCGCCGGGAATCTCGCCGAGACCCTGGGGGTGCATCATGTGCACGAGATGGACGGAGTCGGGCGCCGCATGCCGCTGACCATGACGGCCTTCACGGTCGGCGCACTGGGCATGATCGGCGTTCCGCCGATTGCCGGCTTCGTCACTAAGTTCTATCTGGGCAGCGGAGCGGCGCAGGCGGGTCAGTGGTGGGTAATTGTCGTCTTGGTAGCTTCGAGCCTGCTCAACGCATGCTACTTCCTGCCTATTCTCTACCGCGCCTGGTTCCAGCCGCAGAGCGCGCCCTGGCCGAACGAGAAACGCGAAGGATTCGACGCCAAGGCTGTATTGCTGGTGCCGGTCCTATTCTCCGCTGCATTGGCCGTTGGCGCCGGCATATTCGCCAACGCGCCATTCGGTCCGCTCGAGTGGGCAAAACTGATCTCAAGCCGCGAGTTCGGCTATGGCCCGTGACGAAGGCGGAGGACAGGAGCAATGAACGATACGGTGCTGAACACGCTGCTTTTACTGGGCCCGGCCTTGGCACCACTCGCCGCATTGCCTCTCCTGCTTGCTGGAACTCGACTGCAGACTGCCGTAGCGCTCTCCGCCCTGCCTGCATTGCTTGTCGCTTTGCTTGTACCCGCCGGTACGGTCGATTTGCCTTGGCTCCTCCTGGGCGCACGCTTTGGACTGGACGACACGGCAAGGATGTTTCTGGTTTTTACGGCTTCGCTGTGGCTCGCAGCCGGTATTCATGGCTGGTCCTACCTCAACGAGGACGCGCGACGCCAGGAATTCTTCGTCTTTTTTAATGCAGCTATGGCCGGCAATTTTGGCGTCATTCTCGCTCAGGATGCGGCCAGCTTCTATGTTTTCTTTGCCCTGCTGAGTTTTGCGTCCTACGGCCTAGTGGTTCACAGTCGCACATCGGATGCCCTTCGTGCGGGACGGGTTTACATCGCGCTCGTGGTCGTAGGCGAACTGGCGCTGTTTGCAGCGATTGTACTCTGGGTAAACCTGACCGGAAGCATCTATTTCTCGGAAATGACCTTAGTGTCCGCCACGGCGCCGGCACGCAATTGGGCAATCGCGCTGACGTTGATTGCATTCGGTATCAAGATCGGTGCCGTTCCGCTGCATGTCTGGCTGCCGTTGGCGCATACAGCTGCGCCGACACCCGCCAGCGCGATCCTTTCTGGCGCGCTGATCAAAGCAGGGCTGCTCGGTTGGCTGCGTTTTCTTCCGCTGGGAAGTGAGGCTCCGGGTTGGGATCATGCGATGATCATCCTCGGGCTGGTTGCCACGTTTGGCGGCGCCTTGGTCGGGGCGCTTCAAAACAACCCCAAGGCCGCACTCGCATATTCCAGCATCAGCCAGATGGGCTTCATCACTGTCCTGATTGGTATTGCACTCGCGGTCCCGGACGCCGCTCCGGCAGCCACGCTCGCTGCCGTGCTCTATGCCTTCCATCATGCATTTGCCAAGGCCCTCATGTTCGTCGGTCTGAGCATGGTCGGCGCGACGTCAAGAGCTGGCCGTGCGGTCGTCGCAGGCGGCATGATGCTGCCGGCGCTGGCTCTCGCCGGTGCACCATTGACGAGCGGTGCCGTCGCCAAAAGCGAACTCAAGGCCGTCTTGGTGGCGGCCGGTTGGAACGGGTTGGCCTTCCCCCTCTCGCTCGCCGCCGCCGGTACCACTCTGGTGATGCTGCGCACGCTTTTTCTCGCGCGGCAGGCTCAAGATACGCACGCCCCTCACGCTGGAATGTGGGCTGGTTGGTGGCTCCTGGTCGGTGGCTGCGCTGCGGCGAATTGGTTTTTTCCGCAGGCTCGCGGCAACTACGTCATGTCGCTCGATGAGTGGGCCAGTGCCTTGTGGCCGATCCTGCTCGGCCTTTCGGTTGTTGCGGTTGGCTGGCGAGCCAAGTGGAGCACCGAAAAGATCTCGATTCCGCCAGGCGATATTCTGTTGCCACTCTCTGAGATGTGGCCGCGACAGCGCCCCACACCGTCAGTCAGGCAAGGACATCAAAATGTTGAGCCGCCTTCGCCGTCAGCATTGCGCGCAGCGCGCGCGGCCATATCATGGGTCGAGGTCACCCTGGCGCAGCGTGCTGGCCTTGTGATGGTTCTAGTGACAGCCGCGGTCGTCTTGCTGATTGCAAGCTGAGATGAAATGCGGCTGTGCGCGCAACAAATCAGCGAGACGGTCCCAACCGGTTGCGCAATCGTCTCAATCAGCCTCTTGTATCAGGTTCGCGACCGGCGAAGCGTGGGTATTTCACCGGGCTTGGTGTGGTAGGTTATCAATAGTATGCCCATCATAACCGATGCGAAAAGACCGGCGAGCGCGCCGACCCAGACTGGAGCCTCTAACCCGCTTAGCCTCGCCACTTCCAATGCGGCGAGGTCTGTGGCAAGCGTCGCGATCAACGCAAATATGACCACGATCCAAGGCGTACGCGCGTCGTCTGGCCCCTGGCCTGCGCCGCGAGCGACGATCAGATTGCGAACCACTGCGGCGATTATTGCCGCGAGAATGCCAGCGCTCATCGCGAGATACCAGATCGAAATGGAGTCTCCCACGACCATACCGGTGAGCACTCCCACGATCGTGCCAACCAGCAATACAATTATCAGATTCGCTGAAGTCACTTATTGCCTCCCTTTGCCGGGCGGAGAAGGTCGCGCCAGACAACATTTTAGCCAGAGCATTACTTATACTATGGGACCGCGGTGTTATCCTTGATCTTAATCAAGATGCCGCAATCGCGATCCAAGAGAATGCTAACCGGGTCCTTACGAAGAAGCTCGCTCCGCATTGAGACCGGCGAGACTGAAGAAGTACCGCGCGAATTCCAGATCCTCGCCTTCCAGAAGCTCTGGTAGGGCCGCGCGGAAGTCGGGTTGCTTACACCAGTCGCGCATGTAGTCCTCCCAGCTTTGCCACAGCCGGCGACGCTGCAAATCCATGTTCTCCTCGTAGACCAGTATGTAAGCGCGTTCGAACAGCGCCACGAGAATCCCGAAGATGGCATGCTTGCGTTCGCGTTGCTCGGCAGACACCTCCGCACGCAGGCCCTCGCGGCTGAGAAGCTGCAGGTCGGCATTGTCGATCACCAGCCTGAGGAAGCTGTTGTACTCGTCCGAAAGTCGCTGGTGGATCGCCTCCTCCTCGGCTTGGCGTTCCTTGTGCTGCTCGATCATGAACACGTAGATGGCGAGCGGGAGGCCGAAGATGGTGACGACGTAGCTCAACATCTCGGTCCATTCCAGGAAGGTTTGGGGCATCTCAGTCTCCGGCCCGCAGGTGCGATTCTGTAAGGATTGCGGGGAAGCGGAAGCAGGGCGCAACACAAGTGGCGGATCAGATGAGCGCCTGCATTGCTCCCGCTTTCGCACCGGCAATCTGCTCAGTGGCCCACTACGGGCAGGGCCCGCTCACCCCATTCTTGCGGACTCATAAATGTGGCGTTCGCCTCGCGTAGAGCGCCTCGATAGCCGCGGCGAATTCCCCTTGCACGACCCTGCGCTTGATCTTGAGCGTCGGTGTTAGGTGGCCTCTGTCGACGGTCCACGGATCAAGCGTCGCATGAACAGCCCGCACCTGCGCGTAGCGCGGCATGTCGCTGAGACGCTGGTTGACGCGAGCCTCGATCATGGCCCTTGCCGGCTCTGCGTTGGGCAAGCTTGGGTCCATACCGTTGGCTGCTGCGAGCGCCTTCCAGTTCTCCTCGTCGAGAACCAGGACTGCGGCCACAAACGGCCGATCGTCCCCAACGACCATCGCTTGCCTGATCAGCGTGTCCTTCTCGAGCCCGGTCTCCAGCATCACTGGATTGACGTTCTCACCGGTCGAGAGGACAATGATCTCCTTGAGGCGCCCGCGAATGAACACACGGCCGTCCTTGAACTCGGCAACATCGCCGGTCTTGAGCCAGCCGTCCTTGTCGAACGTATTGACAGTTGCTAACTCGTCCTTCCAGTACCCGCTCATTACTGCGGGCGAGCGAACGAGCAACTCGCCGTTGGCAGCGAGCTTTACGTCGACGCCGGGCAGGGCGCGTCCGACCGAACCTGGCAGGTTGTCCTCGACGGAGTTGGTCGAAACCACGGGCGCCGCCTCCGACAAGCCATATCCTTCGACGACTGGAATGCCGAGGCCGATCAGGAAGCGTGCCACATTCTGCGGGAGGGTCGCCCCGCCGCTAACGGCCACTCGCAAGCGACCGCCGAAGGCGGCGCGGACTTGTGCGGCAACCAGACGATCGAGTACCCGCCACGCGATCGCCTCCATCATGCCGAGTGCAGGCCCGCGGCCCTGGCGGAATTTGAACCGCCGCCAGCCCAGCGATACGGTGAGATCGAGGAGTCGGTTGCGCAGACGACTCTTCTCAGCACGGCTCAAAACCGTTGCGTGGATGCGCTCGAAGAGCCGCGGAACCGCCAGCAACGCCGTCGGCCGCACCGATAGGAGGTCCGCTCTGAGTTCTTGAACCGAGCGGGCATAAACAACCATCGAGCCGCCCATAATCGGCAGATAGTAGCCGATGGTGCGCTCGAACGCGTGTGCAAGGGGCAGAACGGAAAGGAACAGGTCGTTCTCACGCGGCGGCACGAGGCGGGTTACAGCCTCCGCATTCCACAGCAGCGCGAAATGCGAGAGTACGACGCCCTTGGGACGCCCCGTCGTCCCTGACGTGTAGATGATCGTCGCTGCTGCTTTCGGTTCGGCAGCAGCGACATCGAACGCACCGCCTTGCCGCGGGACCACGGCATCCATCATGCCGATGCGCGGGTGTGCCGTGCTCCCGGATGGCGGCACGGCACCCTCGCCCAGCCACACATCCTGCAATGCCGGAAACTGGCTCGCGTGCGCGCTCAACTCCTGCCAGCGCTCTGCCGTATCGATCAGAGCCAGCTTGGCGCCCGTGTGCCCGAGGATGTAGGCGGAATTGGCGGCGCTGTCGTGCGCGTAGAGTGGAACGACGACGAGCCCCAGACCTTGGGCCGCCATGTCGCAGGCAACCCAGTTGATTCCGTTGGGGCTAAGGATTGCGACCCGCTCGCCCGGCGCCAAGTCAAGGGGCCGGAGTGCGGCCTGGAAGCACGCGGCGCGCGCTCCCATCGCCTGCCAAGTGTGGTCGCGCCAGATCTCCTGAGCGCGATCATAATCCCGATAGGCGATGGATTGCGGAGTGCGCCGGATGCGTTCCAGAAAGAGCCCCGGCAGCGTGCCGGCTTCGGCGGCTCCGATGATATTGGAGGTCTGCGATGACTCATTTGCCATGAATTTCTGCCCGACCGCCAGCGTGCCGCACTTGCCACTCATGACTGCCTCCACCAAGTGTATTTAGCGACAATGTGCAACCGCCCGCATTGACTTGGATCATGACTGGCGGCTGATCGGTGCCCGATGGTGCTCTTGGTTTGGCGAGTTTCTCATCGACGCGAGGAAGATGGGACTGACAATAGGACCTCCGATGACCGAGATAATCCAGCCCGATCTCCCGCAACACCTATCTGAGACGAAGGCCGCCGAGCGCATTGTGCGGATCGCGCGCGAACTAGCCGTCGAGGTCCATCCACACCTCAAGAGGACCGTCGTTGCTACCATAGACAGCCACCTTGAGCGGGATCTGGAACTCGACAGTCTCGCGCGCGCGGAGCTGCTCTTGCGGCTCGACCGTGCATTCAAGATCGAACTCGATCATCGCCTCATCGGCGAAACGGAAACGTTGCGTCAACTGCTGTCGCATGTGCTGGTTGCAAAACCCAAGTCCACGGTTCTTGCTTTCGCTCCGGCGACCGAGGCTCCCGAACTTCCTGCAGTCGAAGCGCCAAGTGCGGCGGCAACGATCATCGACGTATTGTCGGCACACGTTCGCGCTCGTCCGCAGCGGCCGCATATCCATCTTTGGCATGGTGAGGCCGGAACCGAGATCATCACCTACGCCGAACTCGATCGTTCAGCGCGGCAGGTTGCTGGCGGCCTGCTCGAGTCCGGCCTCGAGGCTGGAGAGCGCGTCGCGATCATGCTGCCGACGGATGCCGAGTTCTTCAGCGCATTCTTCGGGATCCTCTATGCTGGCGGCGTGCCGGTACCGATATATCCGCCCTTTCGCAGAGCTCAGATCGAGGACCACTTGCGCCGACAGGCCGGGATCCTGCGCAATTCCGAGGCTGCCATTCTAATTACCGGCAAGGAGATACGGCAGGTGGGTGGCCTGCTCCTTGGCCTTGCCGAAAAGCTTCGTCGCGTCGAGACCGTCGCTGAATTGTCGGCCGGGCGTGAACTGCCGGTGCCCCTGCCGAGGTCCCAAGATGACATTGCGCTGATCCAGTACACCTCGGGCAGCACCGGGGACCCTAAGGGCGTCGTCCTGACCCACGCTAATCTGCTCGCCAACATCCGTGCGATGGGCGAGGCACTGGAGGCCAGCTCATCTGATACCTTCGTTAGTTGGCTTCCGCTTTATCACGACATGGGATTGATCGGTGCCTGGCTTTCCTGCCTCTACTATGCCGCGCCCACCGTCATCATGCCGCCGTTGGCGTTCCTAGCCGATCCGGCCCGCTGGCTTTGGACCATCCATCGTCATCGGGCGACACTGAGTGCCGCGCCCAACTTCGCCTACGAACTCTGCCTCAAGAACGTGCGCGACGAGGATATCGCCGGTCTCGACTTGTCCTCCCTGCGGATGACGTTGAACGGCGCCGAGCCAGTGAGTCCAGTGACGATCGCGAGATTTGCGGAGCGGTTCCAGCGCTTCGGCTTCCGGACCGAAGCGATGGCGCCGGTCTATGGCCTCGCCGAATGCTCGGTTGGACTCGCGTTCCCTCCGCCAGGACGAGGCCCAATTGTCGACCGCGTCAATCGTGTTGCGCTAACCCGCGACGGCATCGCGCAGCCCATCACGAATGCTGAGGAGGACAAACTCGAATTCGTCGCCTGTGGTCAGCCAATCCCGCGACACGAGGTTCGCATCGTGGACCAGGCCGGCCTTGAGCTTCCTGATAGGCAAGAGGGGCGATTGCAGTTCAAAGGGCCCTCGACAACCCGCGGGTACTTTCGCAACGAGGAGAAGAATAGAACGCTCTTCGATGGGGATTGGCTCGAATCGGGCGATCGCGCCTATGTCGCCGCCGGCGATATCTACATCACCGGCCGCATCAAGGACATGATCATCCGTGCCGGCCGCAACATCTATCCGCACGAAATCGAGGAGGTCGTCGGAGGCGTGGATGGCGTTCGAAAGGGGTGCGTCGCGGCTTTTGCATCCCGCGACCAGATGAGCGGCACGGAACGCCTCATCGTCATGGCTGAGACACGGCTCACCGAAGTTCACGCACTCGACGATCTGCGCCGGCGCGTCATGGAGGCTGCCGGCAGCCTCTATGACCTGCCGCCCGATGAGGTCGTGTTGGCCCCGCCGCACACGGTGCCCAAGACCTCGAGCGGCAAGATCCGCCGCTCTTCGGCGCGCGAGATCTATGAGGCAGGTGCCCTTGGCAAAAGCGGCCGGGCCTTGTGGTGGCAGCTCACCCGCCTGGGCGTGATGGGGACAGGCCGCCGGCTCCAGCGGGGCGCGCGGGTCGCCACCGATGTCATCTATGCGGCTTGGTGGTGGTTCAGCCTCGCAGCGATCGCGTTGCCAACGTGGCTCGCCGTCATGATACTTCCCAAACGGCAATGGCGCCATGCCGTGGTACATGCTGCGACCCGCTTGTTCCTGAAGGTAACCGCCATCGAGTTACAGATCGAGAAAGAGGAAGGTACGATTCCCGACCGCAGCGTCGTCATGGTTGCCAATCACGCGAGCTATCTCGACTCCGCCGTGATCTGCGCGGCAATCCCCGGCGAGCTCTCGTTCGTCGCAAAGGCGGAATTCGCCGGGCAGATGGTGGCCGGACCGTTCCTAAGGAGACTGGGCACGCTGTTCGCGCGGCGCCTCGACGCCTTGGGCGGGCTGGAGGACACCGAGAACCAAGTCGCCGCAGCCAAGTCAGGGGTGCGCATCGTCTCTTTTCCTGAGGGGACGTTTGCACGCATGCCAGGTCTTCTCGGCTTCCGCCTCGGAGCCTTCAAGGTTGCCGTCGAGACCGGCGCTCCCGTGATCCCGCTCACCATCAGTGGATCGCGGTCGGTACTCCGGGGCGGACAGTGGTTTCCACGCCGGGCGCCCGTTCGCATACATATCGGCAAGCCGGTCTCGCCCGAGGGCTCTGGTTTCGAGGCTGCGTTGCGATTACGCGATACGGTCCGAAGCCGGATCCTGGCCGAGTCCAGAGAGCCGGACCTGCCACACCAGAAGGTCGAACTCGACCCCAACAGACTTACCCCAGGAGGGTCGGGCAGTTGAACAATGCGTCATACCGGGGCCGCGCGCCTCTATCGTGCGCCTAAAAGATGCCGAGCGACCTTCAACGCGCCAAGCTGAACTCGAGGCGTATTCCTGGCCGATTGTTCTGGGTGCAGTCGACGAACCCAAGGCTTCTGGCCACCGTTGCTATTGCATTGTCGGCACAGAGTTCGACCTCTGACGTCGCCCGACCGCGCAAGTATCGGAGCATCTTCTCGAGAAGCAGCCGCTCGAAACCTTTGCCCTGAAGATCACGTCGAACCGCCAGTCCCAAACCGGCACGGACGTTATTCGGATCCGTGATCGAATGGCCGACGCCAATGATCCGAGGGCATTCATCGGCATCCTCGCACACGGCGACGATAGTCATCTGCCTATCGAAGTCGATTTGAGTGAGGCGCGCGACCTCGCTTGCCGGTAACCCGCTGTTGGGTGACTGCCCGCGAATCTGAAAAAGGCCAATCCCATTTGAATTTTCGAGTAAGAACCGCAGATGCGGTTCGTCCTCGGGACGAACCGGTCGCAACAGCACATTGACCCCTGCTTGTGCCACCCGTTCCTCGAGTTCTTTCGGGTATGGAAGGATCGCCATCAGGGACGGTCCGGCTGTCGCCGGAGTTGCAACGCGAACTCGCGCGTCGAGGGCGATTACGCCCCGGTCGTCAGCGAGAAGAGGATTGATATCGAGTTCGACGACTTCTGGTAGATCGCAAATCAGTTGCGAGACTTGCAGCAGAACCAAGTTTAACGCTTTCTCATCGGCGGGGAGGCGATCGCGATAACCCGCGAGCAGCTTTGAAATGCGGGTGCGCGACACGAGATCGCGCGCAAGCGTCGTGTTGAGTGGCGGCAGCGCGACCGCACGATCGCCGATCGCTTCGACGGCCGTACCGCCTTGACCGAACATGATGACAGGTCCGAAGATCGCGTCGCTGGCAATGCCGACGAGGAGTTCATGAGCGCGGGGGCGCATGACCATGGCTTGCACGGTAAAGCCGCTGATCCTTGCGTCAGGCCGCAGTTGGCGGACCCGCTCGAGCATCGCTTCTCCGGCCCTGCTGACGTCGTCCGCGCTAGCCAGCCCAAGCGCCACCCCTCCGACATCGGATTTATGGGAAATATCGATCGAAAGGATCTTGAGGACGACAGGAAACCCGATCTTCGCGGCTGCCAGCGCGGCTTCCCCGACGCTGGCTACAACACGCGTTTCCACAACCATGATGCCATACGCGGCAAGCAGGGCTTTTGCTTCAGGCTCGGTGAGGAGGTCTCGTCCTGCCGAAATCGCGTCCGCCACGATGCGCCGCGCCGTTGCCGTATCTGGAACGAACTCCATCGGAATGGAGGGTGGGGTCTGAAGCAGCAACTCCTGATTGCGCCGATAATTCACTATGTGCAGAAATGCGTCTACGGCTTGCTCGGGGGTCTCGTAGGTCGGGATGCCGGCCGAGGAAAACGTTTGGCGGGCGTCCTCTACGCCCGCGCCGCCAAGCCAACAGCCGAGCACCGAACGGGACGACTCCGTCACGAGCGGCACACAGGCCCTGGCGATCTCCGCACTGCCGACAATTGCCGATGGGGCATGCACGAAGAGCACAGCATCAGCTTCGGGCTCATCAAGCAAGATCCGCAGCGTCTCCACGTAGCGATCAACCGGCGCGTCGCCAATGATGTCGACCGGATTGGCATGTGACCAGTTCGGCGGCAAGACGGCGTCGAGTCGGGATATACCAGCCTTTGACAGTGTCGCCAAAGTTGCGCCACCGAGGGCCAGCGCGTCTGCAGCAAGGACGCCTGCACCCCCACCGTTGGTCAGGATCGCCAGGCGATCGCCGTGAATGGGCCGCGACCGTGCCAGCGTCTCGGATGCCACGAACAGGTCCATCAATGTCGTCACCCGTAGCATCCCGGCACGACGCACCGCGGCATCGAATACGGCATCGGACCCCATCAGGGCACCCGTATGAGACGCCGCAGCCTTTGCACCCTCCGGTGCCCGTCCAGCCTTTACGAGGATTACAGGCTTATTGCGAGCAGCCGATCTCGCGGCCGACATGAACTTGCGCGCCGCCTTCACGGATTCAATGTACATCAGCACAGATCGCGTACCGGGGTCGCTTGCGAGGTAGTCGAGCACGTCACCGAAATCGACATCGGCGCTATCGCCCATCGAAATGAAATGGGAAAAGCCGATGCCGCGCGTCTTGGCCCAATCCAGCAAGGCGGTCGCCAAGGCGCCCGATTGCGACACGAAGGCAATGTGTCCCGGTAGCGCGTTCGTGTGGGCAAAACTCGCGTTGAGCCCAAAACCAGGCACGAGCAATCCGACGCAGTTCGGCCCCAGGATACGCAATAGATGCGGCTTGGCGGCGTCCAGCATGGACTGTTGCAGTGTGCGACCAGAGGAGACGCCAGCGACCGAGAGGCCTGCGCTCAACACTACGGCCGCGCGCGTACCACGGGCGCCGAGTTGCGTGATCAGACCGGGCACGGTTGCTGCAGGCGTGCAAATGATGGCAAGGTCGGGCGTTACTGGGAGAGATGCAACGTCCCGGTACGCCCGCACGCCGGCAATCACGTCGCGCTTGACGTTCACCGGATAGATCGGGCCGGCAAAAGGAGTCGCGAGGAGGTTCCGGATGACCGTGGCGCCGACGCTCTGCGGGCGATCGGAAGCCCCGATCACTGCAACCGAAGTTGGTCGGAACATGAATTCGAGATTGCGGGCCGTCATCGCTGGTAACCTCGGGTGCCAATTGGTAAAACGCGGGATTTTCGTAGTGTGAGCAGCCACATTCAGACGAACTCAGGCGGTAGTCTTCTAAGCCTGGGGCGCCATTAGTCGCTGTCTTGGATCAATTGACCGCGATCGCGGCCCTAGCCTGGACACGCGCATCGACAAGAGCCGCGATAAAGGGAAACGGCAGGCAAAGCGTGGCTCGGTGCGCCAGCTTCATTCGCCGACCCCTCATTCGGTCCCCGTCGGCCGGCGCAGCAACCCACGCCGCGCAGAGCACCTCACCAAGTACACCCAGCTCCGCGAAAAGAGTCCTACATTCCGAAGCCTTTATGGTCGCCACCTCGGCGCTGCGTGTCGCAAGTGAAGTGTTGACCTGGACTTTGTCTGAGCAGCACTGATCTTGCAAGCAGCGCATTGCTTATCGACACCAGACCAATGTGCCAAAATTTCACTCAGCCGCCTGAGGCGATCGCCGATCCGCACCAAGAGCTTCACGAAGCGCTATTTGCCGTGCAATCTCGGTTGACACCCAATCAGAGCCGTAACGATCAGCTCGGTCCCAGCCGATCCAGCGAGGAAGACTAGAGTAGGTTGCAATGGACATCAATCGACGCGACGGGCTGGATCGGCAGGCGACTGACGGGTGAGCCGCTGGGCCGCTGCGGCGCGTCGGGCGTGGTGCAAGCCGCGGTTCCGAAGCGGTCCAGACTTTTCGGGGGCCGGAGTATGGGACATTCACCCGGATTTGCTGCATCGTGTCACCATCATAGCGACGGGCGGGCTCAACTCTCTGCCCCACAACGGCGCCGTCATCACCCGGCTGGGCGTCTTCAAGATGACACACAAGCAGGCCTACGAAGACATTTTCGTAGTAGCCTGCGTCGTACCCATCCTGGCGCTCGTCACGATTCTGAAACATTGCAAGCTATGCTGGATTGTTCTGAGCCCACGATCGACGGGTGAGCATTGAAACCCGGCTGGGCACACCAATATCTAGAGGACTAGGACGAGGGCACTTGACGGCTGGCCTTTGTGGTCTTCTTGTTTCCCGACACACGCTGCGGGAGTTGTCTCGGGGCTAAGACATTCGGCCTGTGCGAAGGGCACGTTTCACCTCATGACAGTTGACATCAATCACGGCAAGAATCTGAAGGCGGTTGCCCACCGTGTGGACTGGTCGCCCTATCTCGCCGGGGCGGGCATCGGCGTCCTGAGTTGGGTGGTGTTTGCCGTGGTCGCTAACCCAATCGGCGTCACAACGGCGTTCTCGCAACTTGCTGCCGGCGCTGCCGTGCCGATCTTCGGCGGCGAGTTTGTCGCGCAAAACACGTATTGGCAGCGCCATCCCCTGAGACTCGACTACGGCACTCTGTTTCTGCTCGGCATCTTCCTTGGAGCTCTTGCCTCGGCCGTCGTCTCCCGTACGTGGCGGGTCGAGCACGTACCCTCTGTGTGGCTCGAACGGTTCGGCCCGTCGATCAGCAAGCGCTATGCGGCCGCCTTTCTCGGCGGCGTGCTCGCGATGTATGGCGCCAGGCTTGCGGGCGGATGCACAAGCGGCAACGGGATCTCGCAAGGGCTGCAACTCGCGGTCGTTGGCTGGACTTTCCTCGTCGTCATGTTTTCGTCGGGTCTTGCGACGGCTTGGCTGTTGTTTCGCACTTCCGCCCGTTGAATGGAAATGGACAGGAGATAGAGAATGTTCCCCGTGACTGGCACCACCGCACTTCTGCTTGCCATCGTATTCGGCTTTGCATTTGGCTGGCTACTTCACCGCGGCCGGGTGACGAACTACGACGTCATCATCAACCAGTTCCGGCTTCGTGATTTTACCGTTTTGAAAGTCATGCTTACCGCCATCATCGTAGGCGGGCTGGGCGTGATGGCTCTCGTCGATCTTGGGGCCGCAACGTACCATGTGCGGGACGCCAATATGCTGGCGGTCGTTCTTGGCGCGACAATATTTGGTATTGGAATGGTACTCTATGGCTACTGTCCGGGCACGGCAATCGCGGCGGTCGCGACCGGCAACGTTCATGCTCTTGTCGGCGCCTGCGGCATGGTCTTCGGAGCCATACTCTATGCCTTCTCTTTCGATTGGCTACTGGCGGCGATCCTTCCGGTATGGGGCCTCGGCAAGGTGACACTCACAACTTTGACCGGCATCCCGGCCTTGCTGATCTTCGGCGGGCTCATTGCCGGCGCCATCTTGCTATTCTGGAGCGTCGAGCGGCGGGCGGTAGCACCCCAATAACGGTCGGCTTTCGAATTGTTCTGTAACGCTCGCGCCGACGATCTTTACGGCGCGATGCCATAAATGACCATGATGCGCGTCAGTTCATCGATGATCACTCGACTGGGAGGTGGTCGGCCATGCGTGCGGGATACACTGCAGCCACGCATGCGGCGAACTTGATCGAAGTGTTGCCGACCCTGCACAAAGCCCATGCCGAGCTGAAATTGTATGTCCGCGAAAGCCCGCCAAGCGCCGGGCAGGGCGCTCTCTATGACGGTGTGCTCGACCTGATCATTACGATGTTGCCGGTGCATGGCGCAGTATTCGAGAGCACATTCCTCTTTCGCAGGCTGCTGCTGCTGGCAGTCAGGGCCGACCATCCGTTCACCCGCCTGAATGTTGTGGGCCGCGCGAGCCTCGGCGGCGAGGACTCCTGGCGCTCGGCAGCGGGGCACCAGTTCCACGACGCTGTCCACTCGCGTTGCGTCGAGCTTGGTGCGCGGCTCCGTTACGATTTTGAGGGCACAAGCCTCGACTCGCGGCGCGAGATCTCCTGAGCTGTAATTTGCGTCAGTGCCTCCGAGGCTATGCTTTCAGCACTGCTCTTGTTGAGACGCTCTTGAATAACCCGTGCGACATCGTAGGCGGCGGGCGGCTTGATTCCCGTTGCCAGAATGCTTGTGGCGAGCAGCCCTTTGGAAAAGGGCAGCACCCTACCAAACCGGTCACTGACCATGCACATCCGCAACCGGCTATCTTCGATGATGTCAGTGGGCATTGTACCAGGGCTCTCTGTCGTTTTCGGAAGGAACCAATGCGTTAGGTTGTGCGCCCAGGACCGAATGTAAATGGGGACCACTCCATTTCAAGCGGTAACTGCGCGGTTGCCAGCCTCATCGGGACGCTGTGTGCCACTCACATACAGCGCTTGATCATAGGATCGCACCGGGTCATTCGTGTCATCCCTCAACGAATTGACGAGGAGCGTTTTTCTTCGGCCGGTCCATTCCGCGCCATGAGTCCCGCCGACCGAAGGCCGCTGGGCCCAAACAGCTGACGCCAGCCACGGCGAGTATCAAGGCGAGCGAAGCAGGCGAAGGGCGGATTTGGTTATGCAGGGGACGCAGAGGATCATTCACGCAGCTATATAAATTCATGATCCAAGCTTTGCCGAGCGGTCATCCGTCGTGGCCGGTCTTAATTCCAAAGGGGGCGAAGCGTCGCGTGCTTGTGCCCAGCAAGCGGATCAGTGCAATCGAACAAACAAAGATTTCTATGCTGATTGGGTCGGCACGCCATTCAATTTTGGCCGCGCGGTGTGATTGGAGGGCGGCGCGATTCTCGCCGCCAACTTCGAAGCATCGGTGTCGCGCGGCCCCCCAAGAGCAACTGGGGAGTTAGCGGAAAACTATGGCGGCAGGGCCTTGCACCCGGAACTCTGCGTAGCCAATTCAGCGATGATACTTCACTGATCCCACCGGAGATGCTCAAAATGTTCGACGCCAAGGCCCTTCTTGATCAAATCACGCGCAGTGTCGGCCAGCCGGCGAATGAGCCTGCCGGATCTGGCGGTGGAATTGCCGACGTACTCGCGCGCGTAACCCAAGGTGGTGGTCAGGGCGGCGGGGGGCTTATGGATACCTTGACCGGCGTCCTCAGCCAGGCAACCCAGGGCCTTAAGGACGGAGCGAACGACTCCGGTTTGACCAACGCCGCCAGCGGTGCGGTGACACGGGTCTCTGGCGGCCAGACGCCGGACGGTCTCGTTGGCAGGATGAAGTCCATCGTTGCCGAAAACCAACTGGCCACCGGCGCGGTGCTCGGCGGCCTTGGCGGGCTTCTGCTCGGCACCAAGACAGGTCGTGAAATGGCTGGTGGTGCGGCCCAACTTGGCGCTGCGGCCCTCATAGGTGGACTGGCCTACAAGGCCTACCAGAATTACAAATCAGGCCAGCCACTCATCGCGACCGGCGGCCCGGTACAAGCTGCCCCTGCGGGCTCGGGCTTCGAACCACAGGCGATGAGCAATGATACCGCGGTCCGGGTCATCAGGGCGATGATCGCGGCGGCGGCTGCGGACGGACGCACCGACGAGCGCGAGAGCGAGAAAATCCTCTCGGCATTCCGTCAGTCGGGGGCTGACAAGGAGGCGGAAGCATTTCTCGGCCGCGAGATCGCTTCACCGGCGAGCGCCGCTGCTCTTGCCGAGGGAGTGCGTTCCGAAACCGAGGCGCTCGAAGTCTATACCGCCGCCCGCATCGCAATCGAGGTGGATACGGATGCGGAACAAAACTTCCTCGCTGACCTCGCCACTCGTCTCAAAATAGACTCGGCGCTCGCCGCGCAGATCGATGCTGCGGCCCGGCGGGCCGCTTAATCCACAAGAAAAGGTAAACTCTGGTCCGAAACTTTCAGAGTCTTCCGCCATGGACACATTCTCGTCAAAGGTGCTTGAACCGCGTTTGTAAGCTCGGGCGGCGGTATCGAATTCGATAGCGGACAACGTGAGGGACCGGGCGGCTTTCCAGGTAGCCATGCTCCCGAAGTCCGCTTGGCATTACGAGCGCCGCTTACCACCTCCGCCAGCCTTGGATCATCGGTGTCTGCATGTCACTCAGTGAAAACAAGCCGGAAGCGGTCTGGGAGGTCTCTCGACAGCTTCGAACTGTTGAAGGTAAGGTTTAAGGCATGCTCCAGGCCTGGATGTCGTACGGTTATATCGTCCTGCTCGCGATTGGCGTCCTCGCCTATGTCTTTTGGCGCAGGAGGGGCGGGGGAATTCCGGCCATCGCGTCGGTCGTGGTCGGCATCCCCCTCTGGTTCGGATGGGAATACGCGCGTCCCACATGGACGACCGGCGTCGTGACCGGAACGGAAGTGCGCCGCAGCGATCCCGATGCTGCCGGCAACACTAGCGACATCCAATACATCTACATGCGCAACCGCGCCGACCGGGGGCTCGAACTGTTCAACGAGGATTCTTGGTGGTGGTTGAAGCGGAATAGTGATCGGGTCTTCAACGACGCCAAGACAGCGGAGGCTCGCACCACGGAAGTGACCGTCATGTGGAACGGGTGGCGCTCCACCCTCCTCTCGTTCTACCCCAACGTGATTGCCATCGGCCCCGCCGGCTCCTGGCCGCTGTGGTCGATTCGGACTGTCATGTTCTACGGCCTCTCTGTCCTACTTTGGCTCGGCTACTTCTACTATTTCATCAGGCTGCTCCGGTGGAGTGCCTCGGCGGATGTTCCTAACCCCGATCGTGGGTAATTCAGGTGCCACCATAGGCTGCCAGTTCTCCTGACCTCAATCGTCGAGCGCGCGGAGATCATCGTTGCCGATCGTCTCATAGGCCGCTGATCGCTATGTGTCTATTGTTCGCCCTTCTCAATAGTGAGAGTGGAAGCGGTCTCGGGTTGTAAGTCGCCATCGGGCCTCAGACAGCTATGCGCCTCATATTTTGCGTTACACAGTGGAGCTCACCGCTCGGCCTCGCGCGATACAAAACAATTGTTGCGCACCGGCAAGAGGACCGCTCCGGGTCGTGTGTCACGAACATCGCCGGTCTACACGGGCATGCGCAACTGTACGAGAGATGGAGGCAGGCCCTCCGGGACCGGCGATCAGATCGCTGATCCCAAGCCACCGTGAGCGGCTTTGGTCTAAAGCCATGGTCGTGAGCGTCACGGAAACGTCGGGACAGTGATCCCGGCAGGGACAATCGAGGGAGGTAAGCGCAAGCAAACTGTCTCAAAGCATTCGACGACGGACAGATGGCGCCAAAGCCGGTGGATGACCCTTCCTCCGGGATAAGCTTGGGCGATGTCCTGATACGGACCGAGCGGCATCCGGCGTGTAGGCAGCACGAAGCTCGATCAGGCTTTCGTATGGAACGTGAGAACCTCGCCGGCGATGCCAAGGGAAAAGGCGCAAGTGGCTACAACCGCGAGGCCGAAGGTACCGATGCTTCGGTGAGGGGCGGACTACCCCGTAGTAGCGATGAAGCAACTGCAACGGCCGCAGTGCGAAAGGGTGGGTCATCGCCGTTGAACTGGGCCAACGGGTTTGCCCGGAAGAGCCTGCTCTTCAACGGAAGAGCGGCAGCCCTCGCACGGTGGCACAAACCGGATGAATCGAGAGGTTCAAGTCCGGATCTGTGCGCGGCTCGGGGTGGAATCCCCCGGGCCGACTCGGCAAACGCGCAGGTTTTGCGTGCGTGGCTCGCCCAACGCGATAGGTCACTAAGCCTTCGAAAGTCTTGAAAACCGCGTAGAACGGCATGTGGTGCAGCATTTCTCATCGCGGCCAGTTGTTGTTACTTGATGCGCCGGGAGCACAAGTAGACTGATGATCCACTCCTGGCCATGGTGCTTTTGTAACGGCTTTCGAACGCCGGTCCTCGGTACGCATGGCTGGCGCCTGTGCAGGGCCGGCATCCGAAAACCGTCACAACTTCGGACATGCTCGGTGACTGTCTTTGGCGTCGCCGAGCAGGCTGACTCGATGTCCGCTAAGGAATTTCACGTCAGCAATGGCTCTCTGGGGCTTTGGGTGGTGGCACCGCTGAAAGCGGGCCAGCGCGGAGCGCCAATGATGGCGTTCCGACACCAACGGAGCCCAATCATGACCACCAAGAGAATCGACAAATCCGCCAAGTCCGACCTCTCGGCCGTCACTCGACGAGCCGCCGGCCGCAAGGCCCCTATAGCCCCCGATCAGGCACCGACCACAACGACTGGCCGTAAGCGTGAAGCACTCCACCCCGAGCAGCACCCTGTCGAAGGCCGCGTCACGAAGCACGTGAAACTTCTGCAGCTCTTGAACCGACCCGAGGGCGCTAGCATCGACGAGATGATGCAGGCGACGGAGTGGCAGCAGCACAGCGTCCGTGGATTTCTGGCCGGTACTGTCAAGAAGAAGAGGGGGCTTGCGCTGACATCGGCCAAGGCCGAAGGCGAGGTTCGCCGGTACCGGATCGCGACGCGTCGGGGGCGCTGGCATGGCCAAGCCAGCCCTCGATATCGCTGCGGAGATCATCCGGCTCGAGAGCCTCGCGATCGATCGTCTGCACGAGGAATGGCGGCGTCTTCATCAGACGTCGCCGCCGAAGCGACTGAGCCAGGATATCCTGTTGCGAGGTGTTGCGTACAAGTTCCAAGCGAACGCATTCGGCGGCTTGTCGAAAGCTATTCTCCGCAAGTTGCAGACCTCGGCACCCGCTGAAGCGTCGCGGGACACCAAACGTCGACCACGGCCGTCGTTGAAACCGGGGACGAAAGGATGGTCGGTGCCTATGCCGAAAACCCAAGCCTCCTTGCCGGTCTGATTATCGACCAGACCGGCCGTCCCCTGACGCCAACGCACGCCAACAAGCGTGGCAAGCGTTATCGCTATTATGGCTGCGGTTATGCGCGGCTTTCCCCCGTCAACCGGATCACCGTCGCCCGCCCGCGAAATCCGGATAGAAGAATGACTGTGCAGACAGGGTTCGAACTTGAGCATGCACTTTGTTAGGCCAGCCACTTGCAGTTCTTTTTGCCTTTGCGGCCCGTATTGCATGGCCAGAGAGGCCGCACGTTAACTGAGATATCGACGTCGGCCGATTGCAGCGAAGCTTGACCTCGACTTCTGCCGCAAAGGACGCATTGGTGGTATGACGGGCGCTAATGAGTTGGGGCGTCAAATTTTTACGGCTCGCCTCGCAGAATGCGGGGCTTTGGGTGGTGGCAGCGCCGATAAAGGCGCTCCCTGAACCCTCGGAGCCCACCATGAATGCGATTGAAGCCCGCGTCTCGACCCAGACCAAACGAACCAAGCCAGCAACCTCTGCCAAAAGCGACAAGTCCAAGGCAACTGAAAAGCCTTCTTCAAGGCACACCGTCGCAACAAAGTTAGATCCCAGCGACGGACTACATGCAGCGCGCGTCACGAAACACGATCGCATCCTGACACTTCTGCGCCGGCGCGACGGCGCCACCATCGCGGACATGATGGAAGCCTCGGGCTGGCAGCAGCACAGCGTGCGTGGCTTCCTGGCAGGCACGGTCAAGAAGAAGCTCGGCCTCGCGCTCACGTCGTCGAAGACGGCGGGCGAGTTGCGCCGCTACCACATCGTCACAAAGCGCGGTCGCTAACGATGGATGGTTCGTTACAGACCGACCTCGAAGCCAAGCTGATAGGGATCGAGAACCTCGGTCTCCCAGAACTGCGAGCAGAATGGCGGCGGCTTTATAGAAAGCCGCCGCCGCACAGGCTCAGTCGTGATCTTCTTATCCGCGGCATCGCCTACAAGATCCAGGAGGCTGTTCACGGCGGGCTTTCAAAGCCGACCCTTCGGCGTCTCAAAATCGTGTCTGATCAAAGCGCCTCAGGTGCCGAACGCAAGCTTGAACGGCAGGCCGCTTTCAAGCCTGGAACGAAGCTCTTGCGCGAGTGGAACGGAACCACCCATGAGGTTCAAGTCGTAGCGGACGGCTTCGAATGGCGGGGGCAGACCTACGCCTCCTTGAGTAAGATCGCCAAGGCGATCACCGGCGCACATTGGTCTGGTCCGCGCTTCTTCGGCTTGAGAGCGCGAACTCAGTCGCCGACCTCCCGACTTCGAGAGAGCAAAAATGTCTAATGCCTCAGCCGCAACGAAAGTGCGGCGCTTGCGGTGCGCGATCTACACGCGCAAATCTTCTGAAGAGGGCTTGGAGCAGGATTTCAACTCACTCGATGCCCAGCGCGAGGCGTGTGAAGCCTATATCCTAAGCCAGCGCCATGCCGGCTGGATCGCACTTCCTGAGATGTACGACGACGGAGGCATTTCGGGCGGCACGCTTGAGCGTCCCGCCGTGCAACGACTTTTCAATGACGTCCGTGACGGCAAAGTTGATTGTGTTGTCGTCTACAAGGTTGATCGGCTCACCCGCTCACTGGCAGACTTCGCCAAGATCGTGGATATATTCGACGCGTCGTCCGTCTCGTTCGTCTCCGTTACGCAGCAATTCAACACAACCTCGTCCATGGGGCGCCTGACGCTCAACGTGCTCCTCTCCTTCGCCCAGTTCGAGCGCGAAATCGCCGGTGAACGCATTCGCGACAAGATCGCGGCGTCCAAGAAGAAGGGCATGTGGATGGGCGGCTACCCGCCGCTGGGATATGATGTCCACGACCGAAAACTCGTGATCACGCCGCACGAGGCAGAAACCGTCAGGCACATCTTTCGGCGTTACCTCGAACTCGGTGCTGTATCCGCATTAAGGAACGACCTCAGCCAGCAGGGCGTCGTCTCCAAACAGCGGATCGACAAACACGGCAAGACGACGGGTGGAAAGCCGTTGGCCCGTGGGGCGCTTTATCACATGCTCAAGAACCGGATCTACCTCGGCGAGATAGTCCATAAGGACACGGCATACCCTGGAGAACACCCGCCGATCATCGATCGGCCGCTCTGGGATTCGGTTGCGAAGCGGCTTGAGGACAACACGCATGACCGTGAGGCCGCCGTGGGAGTTCAAGAGCCGAGCCTGCTGACGGGCATTCTGTATGACGGAGATGGTTGTCGTTTAACACCGAGTCATGCCGTGAAAACTGGCAAGCGCTACAGGTATTACGTTTCCAACAACTTGATCACGGGGCCGAGAGCCGCAGCACCGCGCGGTCGCCGTGTCCCGGCGAGCGATATCGAAACGCTTGTCGGAAAAACGATCAAGGACTTCCTTTCGTCGGGCCCCGCCGTCCTCGATGCTCTTTTTGGACCCAGCCTTGAAAAGGTTTCAAGGCAGCAAATCTTAAGTCGTGCTGCGGACCTCTCGCGTGATTGGGAACAGGGGTCACCAATTGAACGCAGAGCGCTGATCCGGAGCATCGTCCGTCGGGTCGTCATTCAACCAGAGCACATAGACGTCGAGATCGACCGGTCGCACGTCTTCGATGCGCTGACGCAACCCGGAAAGCCGGAGGCCAGGAGACGCGGCGAGATTGGCAGCGGCCAGGACCCTATCGTCTTGAAAGTGGACGCCGCATTGAAGCGCGCAGGACAAGGCATGCGACTCGTCGTACGCGCTGCGACAGCGCAAGCACCGAACACCACGCTGATCAATTTGTTCGTCAAAGCTTTAGATGTCCGAGAAAAGATATTGAACGGGACCGGCGAGAGCATCGAAGCATCCGCGCGGCGGATCAACACGAACGCCAACTATATCACGGCCCTACTGCGGATCAGTTTCCTCGCACCAGATATCGTTGCAGCGGTGCTCGACGGTCGTCATCCGACGACGCTGACGGCGAGAAACTTCATCACGAAGACACACACGATGCCTCGCGAATGGTCGCTTCAGCGACGGCACCTCGGCTTCCTTTGATGCAACAGAGGCGAGACTTCGCACACTCAGCGAAGTGCAAATGATGGCGCGTTTTCACAGCCGAAAAAACGGACGAATAGCGCACGCGTTTTTGGTGCTAACCCGCAGCACGAAAAAGGCCTTGAGAGATAAACTCGACGTGTCGGCGGCATGTCCCGCGAATTGACGTCTCTCATCGCGGCTCGGTTACTTACACACCGCGCTAACCGTCGGAAGTGAGGCACGAATTCCCAACACACAAAGATGCGTTTTTTGCTGCGATATCAATGAGTTAGAGTGTGGCTGGGGCGGGAGGGTTCGAACCTCCGCATGGCGGAATCAAAATCCGCTGCCTTACCACTTGGCTACGCCCCAAAACGCAAACGGGCACCCCCGCTGCGGCGCGCACCATACTCAGG
>JALHMC010000025.1:0-22151 GCA_022844225.1 Hyphomicrobiaceae bacterium
GAGATTTTGGAGGCTGCGCCGATATCGGCCGCATCTGCGGCTGACGAGCCGAGGACGGCTGCGAAAACGGCAATGGGAAGACGGCGCATGGTGGGGCCTTGTGGCTGAAAGAAGCAAATAGCTGGGTCTTAGCCCAGGATAGCGCCGAATTTGTCAGCAGTGTGAGCTGGCTGATGAGATCCGTTGAAGCGGACAGCGGGCGACGGCACCGGCATTGCCGGACACTCCTCCAGCGCAACCTTTCCGTCACTCCGCACGCCTCAGCGCCTCCGGCGAGACGCCCGAGGCAGCAAAAAGGTGAGAACACCGATGGCAGGGAGCCATGCGCAGAGCTGGAACACAGTGAGGATACCGCTTTTGTCGGCCAATAGCCCGAGCGCCGCCGCTGCGAGCCCGCCCAGCCCGAATGCCAATCCGTAGAACAGCCCGCCGATGAGGCCGACGCGATGCGGGACGAGATCGATGGCATAGATCAGGATCGAAGCGAACGCGCTCGCCATGATCAAGCCGATGACGACGCTGAGCACGCCCGTCCAGAACAGATCGGCATGGGGCAGCATCAGAGCGAATGGTAATGCCCCGAGAAGCGAAATCGAGATGACCCGGTCGCGCCCGATGCGGTCACCGACCATGCCTCCGACGATAACGCCTGCCGCGCCGACGACGAGATACACAAACAGCATCACCTGAGAGACTTGGACCGACACCCCGAAACGCTCGATGAGATAGAACGTGTAGTAGGAGGTGAAGGCCGCCGCATAAGCATTCTTGGCAAACAGCAAGGCGATCAGAATCGCCATTGCAAGCACGAGCTGGCCTGGACCGAGCATTGCGACGTCTCTGTCCGGCGCCGTGCCGCTGTGTGAGCTCGACGCGGTTTTCAGGCGACGCATTTCGGTGTACCGCGCGCCCGTCCAACCCATCAGCACCATCGCCATCAGCGCCACGAGCGAGAGCCATACCAGGCTGCCCTGGCCTCGGGGCACGACGAGCGCGGCAGCGAGCAGGGGGCCGACCGCATAGCCAACGTGCCCCCCGATCTGGAAGATTCCCTGTCCGAAGCCTTGCTGGCTCGCGGCCGCATGGCGCGCCATGCGCGTCGCCTCTGGGTGGAACACGGCCGATCCGAGACCAACCAAGGCCGCCGAGACCAGGATCATCGCGTAGCTCCCCGCCATCGCGAGCCCGACGAGACCCATGAGCGTTGCCGCCATGCCGGCCACCATCGCATAGGGCCATGGTCGCCGATCGGCGACGTAGCCGATCATCGGCTGCAGGAGCGACGACGTGACTTGGAACGCCAGCGTGATGCCACCGATCTGCGCAAAGCTGAGCAGATACCTCTCTTTGAGGAGTGGATAGATCGCCGGGATCATCGATTGGATGAGGTCGTTCAGCAAATGCCCGAAGCTCAGCGCCACGAGGATCGGCAGCGTGGGGCCGCGCACGGTCTGCGCAAGTGTCGTTGTCATGGCCGGGCCCCGGAGTCGGACAGCAGCTATCGTGAATGAGGTGGCAGCTAGTGTCGCGCCTTCTGGGCGTCGACGGCCATCGATCGCAGTTGGCGAGCGGCTTGCTCTACCCCTTCGCCTTCACGTAGCTGCCCGGCGCATCCTCGATCGTCCCCAGCTTTGCACCCGGTGTGCGTGCCGGCACCATGGACCCAGAACGCTCTGCCAGCCACTTCCCCCAGTGCGGCCACCACGACCCGGGTGTCTCCTGGGCATGCGCCAGCCACTCCTCGAGCGTGTCGGCCTTCTTCGTGGACGTCCAATACTGGTACTTGTGCCGTTTGCCGTCTGCTGGCGGAGGATTGACCACGCCCGCGATGTGTCCCGATCCGGCAAGGACGTATTCGACAGGTCCGCCGAACAGCCGCGAACCGATGAACACCGATTTGGCCGGCGCAATGTGGTCCTCGCGCGTCGCCAGTTCGTAGATCGGCAGCGTCACTTTGTTCAGGTCGAGCCTGACGCCCCCGATCGACAGGTTCCCCTGCGCCAGCTTGTTCTCGTGATAGAACTCGCGCAGGTAGTAATTGTGGTTCGCGGCCGGCATTCGCGTCGAATCCTGGTTCCAGTAGAGCAGGTCGAACGGAAACGGCTTCTTTCCAAGCAGATAGTTGTTCACGATGTATGGCCAGATCAGGTCGCGCGGCCGAAGCATGTTGAACACAGTTGCCATGCGCGACCCATCGAGATAGCCCCGCTCCGCCATCATCTCTTCGAGCGACTTCAGCTGCGCATCGTCGATGAACAGCAGCAGGTCGCCGGCTTTCTTGAAATCGACCTGTGCCGCGAGAAACGTCGCCGACGAAAACGGATCGTGCCCCTTGGCGGCATTGTGCGCCAGCGTCGTCGCCAGCAACGTCCCGCCCACGCAATAGCCCAGCACGTTGGTCTGCTTCTGTCCGGTTTCGCGCAGAACGGCGTCGGCGGCCGACAGAACGCCCTCCTTCATGTAGTCCTCGAAGGACTTGTGCGCGAGCCGCTCGTCCGGATTGACCCACGAAACGACGAATACCGTGAAGCCTTGGTCGACTAGCCACCGGATAAACGATTTGGGTTGCGTCAGATCGAGGATGTAGAACTTGTTGATCCACGGCGGCACGATCAACAGCGGCGTCGCGTGAACCTTCTCAGTCGTCGGCGTATATTGGATCAGCTGGCAGAGGTCGTTCTGCCAAACCACCTTGCCCGGCGTGACGGCGAGGTTGCGGCCCACCTCGAAGGCAGTGGTGTCCGTCTGGCTGATCTTGAGCAGATCGCCCGACCGCTCCATGTCGGCGAGCAGGAGTTCCATGCCCTTGACCAGGTTGGCGCCGTTCGTTTGCAGCGTCTCGCGCACCACTTCCGGATTGGTCGCGGGAAAGTTCGAAGGACTGATCGCGCTCGATATCTGCCGGAGGTAGTACTCGGCGCGTTGCTTGGTGCGCTCGTCCAGCCCGCTGGTTTCGGCCAGCGCCTTCTCGGCCCACTGCGTGGTCACGAGATAGCTCTGCTTCCAGAAGTCGAAATAGGGGTTGTTGCTCCACTCCGGATCGCGGAATCGCGCATCGCCAGGCTCGGGCTCGGCAACAGGCTCGACCGCCTGCCCGGCCACGCGCTGCATGGCAGCCGACCAGACCTCCATGTAGCCTTTCACGAGCTCGCCTTGCGCCTCGAGCGTGCGTGTCGGGTCGCGCATCCATTGCTGGGCGACCTCGGTCATGATGCGCGTAGCCTCGGTCATTTCCGAGGCCGTGCTGTAGGGGCCGCCCTTGGCATCGGCGCGCTCGAGAAGGCCAGCCATCGCCCGGCCACCCTCCGCCCACAACTGCAGCATATTGCGTACGAACTCGTCTGGGTTCGATACGGCGTAGACCGGCGAGTCGGCCTCGGGCTGCTGATTGGGCTTTTGCATCGGCTGCGATCCTCGGGCGGGAGGCGTAGAAAACACTGGGGGACGGTAGTCACGATGGGCATGTTGGCTTAATGCCATCGTCAGGCGCACGGAGCGAGACCGCCGCCCAAGCGATTCGTTCCGCGCCGCACACTCTAACGTAGTCGTCTGGCTGTCATGTGACAACGTGACCAATTCAGGCAGGGGCACGTCAGCGTTGCCGGGCCGAGCGGCGGCGCCTTTGACGCGTGGCCACGGCGGGCGTAAGACGCTTCTCTGCGAATCGCGCCCTCTTTTTCGACGAGTCGTCCCGTGATCGATCAATTCCATCGCATCAAGCGCCTGCCGCCGTACGTCTTCGCCGAGGTCAATAGGCTCAAGGCCGAGGCCCGAGCGCGCGGCGCCGACATCATCGATCTCGGCATGGGCAATCCGGATCTCCCGGTGCCGAAGCACATTCTCGACAAACTGACAGAGACGGTCGGCAAGCCCCGCACCGATCGGTATTCCGCCTCCAAGGGCATTCCGGGTCTGCTGCGCGCGCAGGCCAGTTATTATGGCCGTCGCTTCGGCGTGAAGATCAAGCCGGAGACGCAGGTCGTCGCCACGCTCGGCTCCAAGGAAGGCTTCGCCAACATGGCGCAAGCGATCACGGCGCCCGGCGACGTCGTTCTCGTGCCGAATCCCAGCTACCCGATCCATGCCTTCGGCTTCCTGATGGCCGGCGGCGTCATCCGCTCCGTCCCGGCGGAGCCGACGCCTGACTACTTCGTCGCGCTCGAGCGCGCGATCATCCACTCCATTCCGAAGCCGATTGCGGTCGTGGTCTGCTATCCGGCAAACCCGACATCCTGTACCGCCAGCCTCGACTTCTACCGCGATCTCGTGCAGTTCGCGAAAAAGCACGACATCATCATTCTCTCCGACCTCGCCTATGCCGAGGTGTACTTCGACGACGCCGCGCCGCCGCCCTCTGTGTTGCAGGTGCCCGGTGCGATGGACGTGACCGTCGAATTCACGTCGATGTCCAAGACATTCTCGATGGCCGGTTGGCGCATGGGCTTCGCGGTCGGCAACGAGCGGCTCCTTGCTGCGCTGGCGCGCGTGAAGAGCTATCTCGACTACGGCGCCTACACGCCGATCCAAGTGGCAGCAGCCGCGGCTCTCAACGGTCCGGACGACTGCATCAAGGAGATGCGCGGCACCTACAAGCGCCGACGGGACGTGCTGGTCGAGAGCTTCGGCAACGCCGGCTGGGACTTTCCGCCGCCGGAAGCGTCGATGTTCGCCTGGGTCAAGGTGCCGGAGCCCTACACTGCGCTGGGCGCCCTCGAGTTCTCGAAGCTCCTCGTCGAGAAGGCGCATGTTGCCGTCGCCCCCGGCATGGGCTTCGGTGAGCACGGCGAGGGCTACGTCAGAATCGCCCTGGTCGAGAATGAGCAGCGCATCCGGCAGGCCGCCCGCTCGATCAAGCGGTTCCTCGCGCAGGGATCCGAGACGATGCACAACGTGATCCCGATTCGCGATACAGGTACCGGCTGATCGAATGAAGGTAGAGACGACGATGCAGCCTCTAAAGCTCGGTGTTGCAGGCCTCGGAACTGTCGGGGCTGGCCTCTTGAAACTCCTTGACGCTCACGGGGAGCGCTTGGCGGCCGCGCTCGGTCGCCGCATTATCGTCACGGCCGTATCGGCCAGGGACCGCAACAAGGACCGTGGCGTCCAGTTGGACGGGTTCGAGTGGTTCGATGATGCCGCGAAACTCGCCGCGTCACCCGGCATCGATGTGCTCGTCGAGCTGATCGGCGGTGACGAGGGCGTCGCCCGCCATGCTGTCGAGGCGGCCCTCGGCGCCGGCAAGCACGTCGTCACGGCCAACAAGGCGCTACTCGCCAAGCATGGCGTCGCCCTTGCCAAGCTGGCCGAGAGCCGCGGCGTGGAATTGAACTTCGAGGCGGCTGTCGCGGGGGGCATTCCGGTCATCAAGACCCTGCGCGAATCCCTTGCCGGGAACGGCGTGTCGCGCGTCTACGGAATCTTGAATGGCACCTGCAACTACATCCTCACCACAATGCAGGAGGAGGGTCGCCCCTTTGCCGAGGTGCTGAAGGAGGCCCAGGACAAGGGGTATGCCGAGGCCGACCCCACGTTCGATGTTGGTGGCTTCGACACGGCCCACAAGCTGACGCTGTTGACCAGCCTTGCTTTCGGTACCGAGGTCGCGTTCGACCAGATCGATATCGAGGGCATCGAATCCATAACCGATGCCGATATCCAGGCCGCCGACGATCTTGGTTACCGGATCAAGCTGCTCGGTGTCGCCATGATGACCGAAAGCGGTATCGAGCAGCGCGTTCACCCCGCAATGGTCCCCAAACACTCGGCTATCGCTGAGGTCTCGGGTGTCACCAACTGCGTCGCCATCGACGCCGATTTCGTCGGGACCCTGCTGATGGTAGGCCCAGGTGCCGGCGCGAAGGCGACCGCCTCTTCCGTTGCCTCCGACATTGTCGACATCGCCATCGGCGGCGTAATGCCCCCGTTCCGCATGCCTGCGGCTAAGCTTCAACCTTACCGGCGGGCTAAGCTTGGCCAGCATCAGGGCGCGTATTATGTGCGTCTCCTGGTCGAGGATCGGCCGGGCGTCATGGCTTTCGTCGCAAAACAGATGGCTGACCGGGGTATCTCGCTCGAAAGCGTGGTGCAGCGCCGGCCGCGCCAGACGATTCCCGGTGGTGGAGGACGGCCTGAGGCGGGTCAACCGACACCTGTTGTGATCGTGACCTACGAAACGACCGAGGCGGCCATGCGTGCCGCGCTCGATGCGATTGCCTCGGATGGACGCCTGCGCTCCAAGCCGCAGATGATCCGGATCGAGAAACTTTGAACGACTGACCCCATCGCGCGGACTGAGCGCCTGATCGGGTGAGCTGAGGAGGCGAGAGGGAAGATGGCGAGCGTCAAGGGCGGCCTGGACAGGGTCCTCGTACTCGAGATCACGCGTGTCACCGAGGCGGCGGCTATTGCGGCCGCGCGGCTGCGCGGCCAGGGCAACAACAAGGGCGCCGACAAGGCCGCCGTCGATGCCATGCGCCGCGAACTCGGCAAGCTTTCGATCCGTGGCAAGGTCGTCATCGGCGAAGGTGAGATGGATGAAGCGCCGATGCTCTACATCGGTGAGGAGGTCGGCACTGGCGACGGGCCCCGTGTCGACATCGCGGTCGACCCGCTCGAAGGCACGACGATCTGCGCCAAGGATATGCCGAACGCGCTCGCCGTGATCGCGATATCCGAGGCTGGCGGCCTCTTGAATGCCCCCGACATGTACATGGACAAGATCGCCATTGGACCGGGTTACCCAGAGGGCATCATCGATCTCGACCGGCCGGTCCAGGACATCCTGAGCGAGCTGGCGAAGGCGAAAGGCTGTCCCGTGCGCGAGATCACGGCCTGCATTCTCGATCGGCCCCGCCATCAGGAGCTGATCGACTTGGTGCGAAAGTCCGGCGCCGGCATCCGCCTGATCCCGGACGGTGACATCGCCGGAGTGATCTGGACCACCGATCCGGAGCAGACTGGCATCGATATCTACCTCGGCTCGGGCGGCGCGCCGGAAGGCGTTCTCGCAGCGGCGGCGCTGCGCTGCATCGGTGGTCAGATGCAGGGCCGTCTCGCGCCCGAGCGCCACGACTCCAAGGAGCGTCCGGAGCTGATCGCCCGCGCCGCCAAGATGGGCATCCCCGACATCCGCCGGAAGTACTCGATGGCGGACATGGCTGCCGACGACGTGATCTTCTCCGCGACCGGTGTCACGTCCGGCTCGCTGCTCGAGGGCGTTCGCTTCCACGGCGATTTCGCCGAAACCGAGACGGTCGTGATGCGTTCCAAGACGGGCACCGTGCGCCGCATCAAGACCACCTTCCGCGACCTCGACATCAAAGGCTGGGGCTGATCTCCAGCCGTTGCCGCCGCACCGCTAGCCCGTCAAAAAGAAATCGCCCGATCCGAATGTCCGATCGGGCGATTTCTTTGTGCGACGTCCGCAAAATGCCTCGGCGACGTGCCGCTCAAGCCGCCCGCGACGGCAGCTCGACCGTGCCCGTGCCGAGCACGGAAAGCTCGCCGTCCTGGTTGACGGCAGATTGCTCGATGTCGACCAGATGGCGGCCGTTCTCGACCCGCTTGGCCGTCACTTTTCCGTCGATGAAGAGAAGATCGCCCTCAGGATTGTGGCGGCGGATCTTGCAGGTGGCGCGGCGCAGGAAGCCCGCGTCGCCCATCCAATTGGTCATATGGTGCGTCAGCCACGAGCACCGTTCGGGGCCGTAATCGTAGGCGCCGGGCGCGCCGACCATGTGCGCGAACTCGGGCTCCCAATGGACGCGCTCCGGGCAGTCCGGAATGCCGAAGCGGTTTGGAATGCCGAGGCCCTTGTGGCGGTGGATCATCTTCCAGGCGAGCTTGTTGGCGCGGATATAGAGGCCGCCCCAGCCTTGCGCGAAGGCGATGAAGCCGGTCACGGTCATCGGGCCTTTCGCCATCGTCGGGAGGGCCTCGCCGACGCTGACGTCCTCGATATAGCGCGGCGTCGCGCCGCGAATGTCCTCTGCGGCGTACGTGTCCCACACCTTCTGCAACTCGGCCTCGGTGTACCGGCGTGGCGGCTTCGCCTTCAGCTCCTTGTACTTGGTGCCTTCCTCGCGGGCGTGATCCCGATCGGTGCGGAAGCACCAGCTGTCGGCCTCGGCGACGAGTTCGTTTCTCTGATTGTAGAACTTGACGTGATAGATCTGCTGCACCGCCCGGCCGGCAAAGCGCGTCTGGTGCTCGATCAGATCCTTGAGGTGGGCCTCGGTGCGGATCTCGTCGTTGCGCTTCAGCGGCAGATGCCAGGTCCAATCGGCGCCGGCCCACATGGCGTGCACGCCGGGAAGGCCGCCGACATAGCCCGAGATGATGCGGTCGCAGGCGAACAGGAACGACGGCGGTGCGACGATCGTCCCGAAGCGGGCTTTGGCCGCGTAGTCGGGATCGCACCAGAGGGGGTTGTCGTCGCCGATGCCGTGCGCGTAGTGGCGGATGTTGTCGCGCGTCGCCTCATGGCACCAGGGCTCGACGGTGTCGGTGATCGGCACACCGATGCGCCGACGGAGGTCGCCGAGCGTCTCATCAGTGATCTTTGGAAAGCGGCGTTCGCCTTCTGTCATCTCGATATCCTCATGGTTACGGGTTGGCGCTCGGCGCGACTTCGCGCTCGCGCAGGATCTTGCGATTGACTTTGCCGGCCGGCGTCTTCGGCAGCTCGGCGACGAAAGCGATCTGGCGGGGATACTCGTGGGCGCTGAGGCGGCTACGCACCTGCTCCTGGATCTCGCGCACGAAGATGTCGTCACCCAGGCGCGGCGACACGACGAACGCCTTGACGATCTGCCCGCGGGTCGCGTCCGGCACGCCGATCGCGGCAGCCTCGCGCACGTCCGGATGCTTCAGCATCGCGTCCTCTATCTCGACGGCGCTCATGGTCCACCCGGCCGAGATGATGACGTCGTCGGCGCGCCCCCCGTGGTAGAAATAGCCGTCCTCGTCGATCCAGCCGAGATCCTTGCTCGGGATCCACGCGTCGCGACGCCAGATCTTGATCTCGCCGACGGCTTTGGGGGGCAGCGGCTTGCCGTCAGGTCCCTGCACTTCGACACGCCCGCCCGGCAGCGGCTTGCCGAGCGCGCCGGCTCTCACGGGCAGGTCCGCGGCGCCGGGATAACTGGCGAGCACGACGCCGACCTCCGTTGTGCCGTAGAAGCTCGCCGGCAGCCCGCCGAACGTTCGTTGCGCAAACGCGGCGGTCTCGCTGTCCATCGGCTCGCCCGTGAAGGTGAGCTTTTTCAGGTGGAACGCGTAGCGAGAGGCCGTGCCCGCGTTACGCATCATGCGATAGTGCGTGGCGGCGGCGGACAAGTTGGTGACGCGGAAGTCCTGCAAAGCGCGCATCAGGCGGTCGGCGTCGAAGCGGCCGGAATAGGCGCCGATGGTGAGGCCGAGGGCCAGCGGCGCAAGCGTGCCGTGCCAGAGACCATGTCCCCAGGCGGGTGACGATGGACAGAAGAACTCCTCTCCGGGCCGGACGCCGGTACCATAGAGCGCCGCAATCATGACGATGACGATCGCGCGATGCGTATGACGCACCGCCTCGGGCAGCTCGCGGGTGGTGCCGGAGGTATACTGGAAGCAGGCGAGGTCGTCCGACTTCGACTCCCAGGCGAACTTCGCCGGGAAGCTCTCCAGCGAGGCCAGGAACGCATCGTCTGCGATGACGACGTCGAGGCCCGTCATACCCTCGGCAATGGGGGCTTTCTCGGAATTGGTCAGCAGCACCTTTGGCGTGCAGTCGTCGATCCTGAGCCGCAGTCCGTCAGGCCCGAAAAGCGTGAACAGCGGCACCGCGATGGCGCCCGCTTTGATGGCACCGAACAGGCCCGCATAGAACGCGAGGGACGGCTCCAGCATGATAGCAACCCGGTCACCCGGCAGAACCCCGCGTGACTGCAGGAAATGCGCGACACGAGCAGAGAGGACCTTCAGGCGCTCGAACGTGATGTGCTCGTCATGCCCGTCCGCGAAGGCGATGCGGACGGCGACGCGATCGGGCGACGTGGCATGGCGATCGACGCACTCGTGGGCGAGGTTCAGGCGTTCGCGCGAGCCGTCGAACAGCTCCCACAGCTTCGCGGTCGAGAAGTGACGCTGGGCGTCTGCGTAGGTCGAATACTCGGTCAGCTTCACCGGTCCGGTCCCTGATTGTGCGTCTCGTCCCGCCGATCCCAGGTCGAGAGATCTATTGTCCAGGTACAATAGTTATTGTATCCGTGCAACATGGCGAAGCGACCGGCACTGCTTGTGCGAGAGGATGGCGAAAGCGCGGCGGTTGCGGTCGACGCCGCAGCTCGTGCAGTTCCCGCCGTGACGCGCAGTCTCGCGATTCTGAGACTTCTGGCCCGTAGTCGCGAGCCGTTGGGCGTTAATGCCATCGCGCGCGAACTCGACATCGTGCCCAGCACGTGCCTCCACATCCTGCGTGCGCTCGTGACCGAGGAAATGGTCGCTGTTGATCCCGTGACGAAGCGCTATGTGCTCGATGCGGGCGTGTTGACGCTCGCGCGGAGCGCATTGCGCCAGGACAGCTTCGCACGGATCGCCCAGGCGGAACTCGACGGATTGTCCGCATCGCTCGGCGTGACGGCCATCGGCGTACGCGTCTTCGGTTTGCAGCATATGATCGTCGTCGCGATTTCCCGGTCGGAGGTCGCGTTCCGGCTGCATGTCGACGTCGGCAGCCGCTTTCCGGCCCTGATCAGCGCGACGGGTCGATGCCTTGCGGCCTTCGGCAATCACACCGAAGCCGATATTGAGCGCGCGTTCCGGGCTCTTCGCTGGGATGAGGCGCCGAGCTACGAGGACTGGCAGGCGGAAGTCGCCTCGACGCGGCGCGCCGGGTTTGGGGTGGACAAGGGCAATTACATCCACGGCGTTTCGATCGTCGCGGCACCGGTCATCGGCATCGACGGTTGGATGACGCACGCATTGGTGGCCGTGGGACTCAGCGATCAGATGCGTCGGACGGGCGCTGGCGAGTTCGGCGCCGCCTTGAGTGCCGCCGCATCGCGCGTCTCGGCGCAACTCGGCGGTGGTGACGGCAGAGGTCAACGTCGTGTTGCCGTTGGGCGGCCGTCGGTCAAGAATGGGCGTTCTTAGCCTGCATCAGAGGAGCAGCAGCATGCCGGGCGCACTCGAGGGGCTCGTCGTTCTCGACCTGACAAGCCTGCTGTCTGGGCCATACGCGGCCATGATGTTGGCCGACCATGGCGCCGACGTGATCAAGATCGAGCGGAAGGGCAAGGGTGATGACGCGCGCCGCATGCCGCCGTTCGTCGAAGGCGAGAGCGCGCCGTTCATGATCTGGAACCGCAACAAGCGCTCTCTGGAATTGGATCTCAAGGACGAGGGTGACCGCGCACGGTTGCTCGACATGGCGGACAGCGCCGACGTTCTCATCGAGAATTTTCGGCCCGGCACACTCGATCGGCTCGGCCTCGGCTACGAAGTTCTGAAGGCCCGTAATCCGCGGCTGATTTATGCGGCGATCTCGGGCTTCGGCCAGACCGGCCCCTATGCGAGCCGCGGTGGCTTCGATTTGATGACGCAAGGCATGTCGGGTCTGATGAGCACGTGCGGCCCGGCCGATGGGCCGCCGCATCGGTTGCCGATCGCGATCTCCGACGTGGCGGCGGGCATGTTCCTCGCGTTCGGCATCCTGGCCGCTGTCGAAGCGCGCCATCGCACAGGCCGCGGGCAGATCGTGGAGACCTCGCTGTTGGAAGCGGCAACCTCGTTCGGTGTCTACGAAGCTGCGCACTACTCGGCGCTCGGCACGCGACCGGAGAGGATCGGTCAGGCCCATCGAGGCAGCGCGCCCTATCAATGCATCGCGGCCTCTGATGGCTACATGACGATCGGCGCGGCGCAGCAGAATTTCTGGGAGCGCTTCGCGGATATCATCGGAAAGCCGGAACTGAAGGACGATCCCCGCTTTCGCACCAATGCTGACCGGGTCGCCAACAACGCGGTGCTGATTGCGATGATCGAAGCCGTGATGCGCACAAAGCCCAAGGCGCATTGGCTGGCGGCGATGGAAAAGGCCGGCATCCCATGCGGACCCGTTCTCAACTACGACGAGATGCTCACTGATCCGCACATTCTCGCGCGCGACATGTACGTGCCGACCGAGCACGCCCGTGCGGGCACGTTCAACACATTAGGCGTCACGGTGAAGCTGTCCGAGACGCCGGGCGCCGTGCGCACAGCCGCGCCGACGCTCGGCCAGCACAACGACGAGATCCTGCGGGACCGCCCGGTAGCGGCGCGCAAAGCCTGAACACGCGTCCCCGCCGGCGACGCAATCGCGACCATCAGACGGAGCAACGAGATGTCTACAACCTATGCCGTGGTTTGGCCGCGCAGCGCCCGGTCGGTCGAGGTCAAGGCGCTAGCGCCGCGGCTCACATCGCTCGAAGGAAAGACGGTGGCTTTCCTCTGGGACTACCTGTTCCGCGGCGACGAGATCTGGCCGACGCTCTCCGAGGAGCTGGGTCGGCGCTATCCGGGCATGCGGTTCATCGGCTGGGAGGAATTCGGCTCGACCCACGGCGATGAGGAGCACAAGGTGCTCGCGGAGCTGCCGGCCAAGCTCAAGGCATTGAAGGTGGACGCGGTCGTCTCCGGCATGGGCTGTTGAGGCTCCTGCACACCCGCCGTGTTGCGGGTCAGCGCCATTGCCGAAGCCGCCGGTGTCCCCACCTCGTCGCTCTGCTGCGAGGGGTTTCTCGGACAGGCCAAGACCACGTCGGTCGGGCTCGGGTACCCGAACTTGCCGCTCGCCACCGTTCCGGGCCACGTCGACGTGCAGACCGAGGCCGATCTCAGGAAGAATGTGCTCGAGGTGACTGTCGATCTCGTGGTGAGCAATCTCACCGGCGAGGCGGCCACGGTCTCGACCGTCCGCGATCCCGATCCGAAGGAGATCGTGCTCGAAGGCTCGTTCGAGGACGTCAATCGCCTGTTCCTCGAGAACGGCTGGTCCGACGGGCTCCCCATCGTTCCGCCGACCAAGGACAAGATTGCCGAGTTCCTGTCCTTCACCGATCGCGATCCCGACGCCGTCATCGGAACCTTGTTGCCTGACAATCGAAAGGCGACCGTTTGGAACGTCGCGGTCAACGGCGTGATGGCAGGCTGCCGGCCGGAGTACATGCCGATCCTGATTGCGGCCGTCGAGGCGATGGCGGATCCGGGCTACGGCGTTGAGCATTCGGGCAATACGCCGGGGGCCGATACGCTGCTCATCCTCAACGGCCCGCTGATCAAGGAGCTGGGCTTCAACTGCGAGCAGGGCGCGCTGCGTGATGGCTTCCAGCCGAACACGTCCATCGGGCGGTTTTGGCGGCTCTATCAACGCAATGTAGCCGGCTTCATGCTGCACCAGAACGACAAGGGCACGTTCGGCAACACGTGGCGGGTGGTGCTTGCCGAGAACGAGGACAGCCTGGCGAAGATGGGCTGGCCGAGCATCGCCGCCGACATGGGGCAGCCGGATGCGAAGCACGGGGCCGTCACCATCTCGCGCTTCACTGGAAGCAACGCGGTCGTCTCAGTGTTCGGCGATTCAGCCGAGAAGCTTGTGCCGTACCTGGCAAAGTCCATCGTCACGCATACCACCTGGGAGGTGATTTTCACGGTCGGGCTGGCCACCGGCACGTACCGCCCGCTGCTGATCCTCTCGCCGCTGATCGCCGAGGCGATTGCACGGTCTGGGCTCAGCAAGGCCGATCTCCAGCAGGCCTTGTTCGAGCAGGCGCGCATGCCCGCGCATCAGTTCGAAAAGTATCTCTGGGGGTGGACCAACCTTGTCCCCGGCAAGCGGACGCTCAATGACTGGGTGCGACTAGGCAAGGCCCCCAAGGTGTTCGGCGGAAAAGATCCCGACAGGCTGGTGCCCGTCGTCACTGAGCCCGAGCACATTATGATCGCGGTAGCGGGTGATCCCATGCGCTCGAACTGTCATCTGCTGGTGCATAACGGCATGCTCGGTTTCCCCACCACGAAGCCGATCGCGTTGCCGGACGGCTGGCGGCAGAAGCTCAGGAAAGCGCAGGCCTAGGCGGCATGGCGGGCAGCAGCGACACCCTCTGGCTTGTGATCCCTGCCGGCGAGACGGCAGCCGGCGGCTGGATCGACGATACACTCCGCGATCGGGCGGTCGAAAGCGGCCTTCTCTCGCGGACGCCACTCGCGGCCCGCTTCCCACGCCAACGCGTTGAGATGATCGGGGGGGCCGACAGTGCTGAGCGAGTTCAACGGCTCTACCACGCGCGCGGCTGGAGTGATGGGTTGCCGATCGTGCCCCCGACTACGGCACGTGTGCGAGACATGCTCGCCTTTACGGATCGCAAACCAACCGATCTGCTGGGTGAGGTCGAGCCGTTGAAAGGTCTGGCGACGATCGAGAAGGTCGCTGCGAACGCCGTCATGGCCGGCTGCCGGGCGGACTATTTTCCGGTGGTCGTTGCGGCGGTCGAAGCGGTGCTCGATCCGGCGTTCAACCTGCGGGGCTTGCAAACGACGGACGAGAACGCTGCACCCTTGATCGTGGTCAACGGCCCGATCGCCGGTCAGCTCGATATCAACGGCTCGTTCGGCGCGCTCGGACCCGGCTGGCGTGCGAACGCCTCCATCGGCCGCGCGCTGCGTCTCGTACTCAACAATCTCGGTGGAGGATGGCCGGGTGCTGTCTCGTTCGCCGGTCTCGGACATGCCGGGCGCTACACCATGTGTATCGCCGAGAACGAGGCGCAGAGCCCGTGGGAGCCGCTACACGTACAGCAGGGCCTTTCCAGAGAGACGAGCGCCGTGACGCTGTTGCGTGCCGAGACGGCGATCAACGTGACGGGTGGTCTTGCGGAGATCGCCAGCGTTATGGGGTCGGCGGCGTCGGCGTTCCAGATCCTCTGGAATGGCATCGCGACGGTGCTGATCTCTCCGGCAACGGCAGCGGCACTGTCGCGCAGCAATATGACCAAAGCCGACGCGGCAACCTGGCTCTGGCAGCACGGACGCTGGCCGGCGGAGCAGTGGCGGGCGTCTTGGCTCTATCGAACCGTCGAGTCACCCGAGCGCTGGGCGCCGTGGGTTCAGGCCTCTGCCGCGGAGGGCGCGGTCGCACCGACGGCAGGTCCGGACGACATCACCATCGTGGTGGCTGGCGGCGATATTCCGATCGCCCAGCACGTCTATTGCCCGTCATGGGGCTTCCCGCCGGCCCGCATCACGCGACGGATCCAATTGCCGCGGGCCTGGGAACAGCTCCATGCGGAGACGCGTGAAGGAGAGATCGCGTCATGACGGGCAAGGTCGACGTGGCTGTGGTCGGCGGTGGGATCACCGGGCTTACGGCCGCGCATCATGCCGCGGTCGAGGGCGCCTCGGTCGTGCATTTCATCGGGGCAGGCGTGCCCGGCGGCCTTGTCGCCAACGTCGGTGAGCTCGAGGGATTTCCTGCGGCCGGCCCCGTGGCGGCTCTCGATGTGGCCTTGCGCCTCACGGAGGAGAACGAGAAGCTTGGCGTCGAGGTCGTCTCGGAGGATGTGGCGCGCCTCGAGACGGCAGGACCACGATGGCGGCTGTCGACGGATGCAGGAGCTCGTGAGGCGCGTAGCGTCGTCGCTGCAACCGGCGCGCGGCTCCGCATGATCGACGTGCCAGGAGCCGCGCGGCTCATGGACAAGGGCGTGTCGCAATGCGCCTGGTGCAATGGCAGCCTCTATCGCGGTAGCGAGGTTGTTGTGGTCGGTGGTGGCGATAGCGCTTTGCAGGAGGCGCTGCATCTCGCGAAGTTTGCAGCGCAGGTGACGATCGTGACGCGCGGGGAGACACTGAAGGCGCGACGGTCATTGATCGATCGGGCAGCCGACAGCGAGCGCATCTCGTTTCGGTGGGAAGCCGAGATTGTCGAGGTCTTGGGCGGCGACAGTGTTACTGGGGTCAGGCTACGCGACCGAGCAACCGGCGAAGCGGAGGAACTCGGGTGTGCGGCCCTCTTCGTCTACGTCGGCCTGTCACCGGCCTCCCAGTGGCTCCCGGAACAGATCGCCCGGGACACCGACGGCCATGTCTTGACCGACGCCTCGTTCGCAACCTCCGCATCGGGCCTCTTCGCGGCAGGCGCGATGCGCAAGGGCTACGGCGGTCGCTTGACGCATGCCGTCGGAGAGGCGACCGCGGCGGGTCTCGCTGCCGTCGGACACGCGGCGCGCGGGAAACCGTAAATGGCCGTGGTCGGCCGTTTACGCGATATCAACCAATTTCCTTCAGACTTTGCTGTCGCGAGTGGGGTGCCGGGGCCGATTGCCCTGCTGCAGCCAAAATCGCGTCGCAATCCGGCCTCCGCCCACCCGTATCGACAGAAGTCGGGGAGCGGCCGGATGCGATCGGACTGGGGTAGAGCGTGTCATGCGGCACAAGACGTTGATCGGAGCGCTGCTCGTAGCGGGCGTCGGAGCCCAAGGGGCCTCTGCCGCACAGCTCGGCGACGAGGAGCTGAAAGCCGCGGTCGGCGGCAAGACTGTGACCATCGAGACCCCCCTCGGGCTTCCGATCACGGTCAACTACGGCGCCAATGGCATGATGACCGGTACGACCGGAACGGCGCTCGGCGTCTATCTTGGGGCCGTGAAAGACCGTGGACGCTGGCAGGTCAAAGGCGGGAAACTCTGCCAGAAGTGGTTCAAATGGCTGTCGGGCGAGACGACGTGCCTGACCTTGCGCCAGGACGGCACCAAGATCGTTTGGCGCAGTGATGAGGGCCAGACGGGAACGGCGATGATCGAGCCGGGACCGCCAGCTTTCGACGGCGTCACCGCTTCTGGTCTCGGCCTGTTGCCACGCACAGCGCCGCCAGTAACGCCAGCGGCTACCGAGTCCCAGCCGGAGCCCCGGCAGAAACCTGCAGCTGAGGCCCCCCGTGCTGTGACAGCAGCGGTCAAGCCCACGCCTCCGTCCCGTCAGACAGTCCCGAATTCTGAGCCTTCGGCACCCCCACCGCTGATCGAGAAGCCGCGTCAAGTGTCGCGTGCGATGCCAGCCGTCGCCGACAACGGGCGTCCGCGCTTTGTCCTGGCAAGCCTGGCGCCAATGAAGCCGGTGTCACCGCCCGAGCCCATTTCCCAAAATGCGAGCCCAGTTGTGACTGCTCTGCCGGACGACGCGTTGTCTGCCGATCCACAATCCATGCGTTTCGCGGGGGACAGCGCTGCAATCGCATCGATGGAACATCGCTGGTGCCTGTCGAACGCGTTGGCAAAAGGTCCGGCATTGCTGACGTACGAGACCATAGCGGAACCAGAGTTGGTGAGCGCGCCGAGTCTCCTCGCGATCGCCCAGGAGCAGTCATACCATGGCGAGTTGCCTCTTCATGAGGCCTCCTGCCTGACCGAGGAGCCGGCCATAGGTCTGATTGCCAAGCTCATCCATCCCGCGCAGTAGGCGTTCAGTCCAAACCGCCGGTCATGGACCGAAACCTCCTGACGCAGCCGCATGGCGTTCGCCTTGCGATCTCGCTAGCATCCTGACGGTGCCGACGCAGAGCGGCCAAGCGGGAGGCAGGAGAAGCAGATGGATCGAGCGCTGGGCGTTCCCGTCATCCGTAGAATTCTGGGCTACATCGATGCCGGCACCACGGCGATGGCCGAGCAGCCGTGGAAGAACGATGTCTCCGTCTACCATTCGCCCGATCACCTGAAGGCCGAGACCGACGTCCTGTTTCGGCGTCACCCGCTCTTGATGGGCCTCTCATGCGACTGGCCGAGCCCCGGCGATTGGCGAACTGATGACCTGGCCGGCGTCCCGGTCCTGATCGCTCGCGGCGGGGACGGGAAACTGCGGGCTTTCCTCAACGTCTGCCGTCATCGGGGAGCGAAGGTCGCACAGGGTTGCGGGCACGGCAGTGTCTTCTCGTGCCCGTATCACGCCTGGACGTATGGGCTGGATGGGCGGTTGCGCGGAATTCCAGACGAAAGGGCTTTCGAGGGCGTCAGGGCAGAGCGGCCGGGTTTGACTGCCCTACCACTGGCCGAGCGGCATGGCCTCGTCTGGGTTATGCCGACGCCGGCCGCGGATGGCTCCACGGAGTTGCACATCGAGCCTTGGCTAGGCGGCCTAGGGCCCGAACTCGCATCCTACGGCGCGCAGACCTATCGCCTCTACGGGAAGCGGCTTGTTCCCGAGACGATGAACTGGAAGCTGCTCGTGGATACGTTCCTCGAGAGCTACCATATCGGCTTCCTTCACAAGGACAGCTTGACGTCGATTTTGATCGGTAACGTCGCCGACTTCGAGGCATTCGGAGCCAACGGCCGCATCGTCTTTCCGCGCCGTAAGATCGAGCGATTGCGCGGACTTCCCGAGAGCGAGTGGGATCTGATGTGGAACTCGGCCACCGTCTATTGCCTGTTCCCGAACACGCTGTTCGTTGCGCAGGGCGACCATCTCGAGATTCATCGGGTATTTCCCGCCGAGGGTCGTCCAGATCGAGCGGTCATGGAAACGTCCTTCTATATTCCCAAGCCCGTAGCCAACTCCGACGAGGAACGGCACTGGAAGGCAAACCTCGATCTGTTGATGCAGGTCGTGCTCGGCGAGGACTTTCCAGCTGGCCGCACGATGCAGATCGGGTTCACGTCGGGAGCACAGGATCATACGGTGCTGGGCCGCAATGAGCCGGCGATGATCCACTACCATCAGTCGCTGCGCCGCGCTCTGGGGCTGAGCGTGTGATTGAACGGCGGCTTGACAAGAAACATCGGCCACTGCGAAAGTACGTAGATAGTTGTTCAGTGTAGCCCGCCTCAGCTGCCGTGTTGCAAGGCACGTCTTTGGGACAGGCTACAGGGCGGAAATAGCGTCGAGGTGACCGGGGAGGTCCCGCGAAGTTGCCGCCTGTGAGGCAACGGCGAAAACGATGAAAGCCGGGTCTACCGGCTCGTTTCGGGAGGAATGCACCTTGCGGGTCGATCCAAGACTGCGCGCGCCCATGCGCGTAGCAGAGCAACCACGCTTGCTTACTTCGCGCGATCCGTCGTCTGTCGTCGCGCGCGGCGGTGGCCGCTCATGAGCGAAGCCATGGTGGGAGCCGACGTATCCTCCGCCATCGACCTCGCCGTCGATGGCGTTGCCAAGCGGTTCGGCGGCGTCGTCGCCTCGGCCGGCGTATCGATGAACGTACCGAAGGGTAAGATCGTTTCGGTCATCGGACCCAACGGCGCCGGCAAAACATCATTGATCAACATGATTTCGGGCTTCTATAAGCCCGACACTGGCCGCGTCGTCTTTCAGGGACGCGACATCACGGCGCTAAGACCTTACGAGATTGCGGCCCTCGGTGTCGCGCGCACCTTCCAGAACATCGCGCTGTTCTCCGGGCTGACCGTTCTCGACAATCTCATGCTCGGCCGTCACGTGCGCATGCGATCAGGCGTGCTCTCGAGCCTTCTCTACTGGGGACCGGCGCAGCGCGAGGAAATCGCCAACCGGCAGGTGTGTGAGGAGCTGATCGAGTTCCTCAAACTCGAGGACCTGCGCAAGCAGCAGACCGCCGCATTGGCCTACGGCCTTAGGAAGCGCGTCGAGCTGGGCCGCGCCCTGGCGCTCGAGCCGAAGCTCTTGCTCCTCGACGAGCCGATGGGCGGCATGAACCAGGAAGAGAAGGAGGATATGGCCCGCTACATCCTCGATGTGAACGGAGAGCGGGGCGTCACGGTCGTCTTGATTGAACACGACATGGGCGTCGTCATGGATATCTCGGACCACGTCGTGGTGCTCGACCGCGGTCGCAAGATCGCCGAAGGCACACCTGCTGAGGTGCAGCGCGACCCGGCGGTCATCGCCGCCTACCTCGGCACCAAGCGGGAAAGCGAATGATGAGCCTCTTGGACGCGCCCGAAACCTCGACTCTCCCGAAACTCGTCGTGCGCAATGCTCGCAGTTTCGGCGCCGAACCGGCGATGCGCGAGAAGAACCGCGGCATCTGGCAGACCTTGTCCTGGGGCGATGCGGCAGCCTACCTGCAGGACTTGTCCCTGGGGCTCAGGACGTTGGGCTTCGGCCGAGGCGACAAGCTATCGGTCGTCGGCGACAACAGGCCGGCGCTCTATCTCGCGCAACTCGCCGCCCAGGCGTCGGGCGGGATCGCGATTCCGGTCTACCAGGACGCGATCGCGACCGAGCTGGTCTACGTTCTCAATCATGCCGAGGTCTCGGTGATCGTCGCCGAGGACCAGGAGCAGGTCGATAAGATCTTGTCTCTGCGGGACCAGCTCCCGAACTTGAAGTGGATCGTCTACGAGGACCCGCGCGGACTCGACGGCTCCGACGAGCCGATCTTGAAGTCGCTCCAGGAGGTACTCGCGGCAGGCCGTAAGGTGGATGGCGGCGCGGCCATATTCGAGCGCGAGCTGGCCCTCGGCGGGGCCGATGACGTCGCGATGATCGCCTACACATCCGGCACCACCGGACGTCCGAAGGGCGCGCTTCTCTCCCATCGCAATATGATCGGCACCGCAGAGAACTACATCAAAGGCGAGCGGGTCGAGCGGGGCGATAACTGGCTCGCGTTCCTGCCGATGGCCTGGGTCGGCGACGCCATGTACTCGCTGGCTGTCGCGCTGGTTGCGGGAGCTACGGTGAATTGCCCGGAGAGCCCGGAGACGGTGCAGCGGGATTTGCGCGAGCTGGGACCGACGATCGTATTGGCGCCGCCGCGGATCTGGGAGACGCTTCTCACGCAGGTACAGGTCCGCGCCTCGGACTCGTCGACCTTGAAGAGGCGCATCTTCTCGCATTTCATGGCAGTGGCAGAAAAGCGGGAACTGCTCCTGCAGGACGGCAAGCCGGTGCCGCTGGGGACACGTCTCGGATACGCGATCGGGGAGTGGCTGGTCTATGGGCCCATTCGCGATTTGCTGGGCTTCCGCTTGACGCGATGGGCAGTAACAGGCGGCGCGCCGCTCGGCCCCGATACCTTCCGCTTCTTCCGTTCGATCGGTATTAATCTGAAGCAGGTGTACGGGCAGACCGAAGCCTCGGCTCTCGTCGCTTTCCAGCGCGACGGTAACGTCGACCCCAATACGGTAGGCGAGCCGGTGCCCGGTCTCGAATTCCGCATCGCGGAAAACGGCGAATTGCAGGTCAAGGGCCCTGGCGTGTTCGTCGGCTACTACAAGCAGGACGACGTGACGGCCGAGACGATGACCCGTGACGGCTGGCTGCGAACAGGCGATGCCGCCGTCATCTCTCCGCAAGGCCAGCTCGCCATCATCGATCGCGCCAAGGACGTGGGGAGGCTCGTCGACGGGACTCCGTTCGCGCCGCAGTTCATCGAGAACAAGTTGAAGTTCTCGCCCTTCATCCGTGAGGCGGTGGCTTTTGGCGACGGCATGGGTTTCGTGTCCGCCATGATCGCCATCGATATGCAGACGGTCGGGAATTGGGCCGAGCGAAGGGGCCTCGCTTACACGAGCTTTATGGATCTGGCCCGAAAGCCCGAGGTGGCCGGCCTGATCGTGGAGGAGGCGGCCAAGATCAACGCGACATTGCCGGAAGCGACGCGTGTTCGCCGGATCCTGCTGCTGAACAAGGAACTCGATGCCGATGACAACGAGGTGACGCGCACCCGGAAGGTTCGGCGCGGCTACGTCGCGGAAAAGTACAAGCCGGTAATCGACGCCTTCTATGGGGGCAAGGACAGCGCCGCTGTGTCTATGGAGATCACCTTCGAGGACGGGCGCAAGTCGACGCTCGACGCAACGATCGCCATTCACGACGTGCCAGCCGCCGGTCCGGCGCAGAAGGCGGCTTGAGGAGACACGCATGCAGGAAGAGTTCGAATTTCTCTTCTCCCTGGTCGTGAGTGGCCTTTCGATCGGCATGATGTACTCGCTGATCGCGCTCGGCTTCGTGCTCGTCTACAAGGCCACGGACGCGATCAATTTCGCCCAGGGCGAGTTCGTGATGCTGGCCGGCTTCATCTGCGCTGGCATGCTAGCCGCGAGCGTGCCGCTGTGGATGGCCATTCCCCTGGCTATCATCGCGATGATCGTCTTCAGCTTCGCCCTGGAGCGCGTCGTCTTGCGGCCGTTGCTGGGCCGCCCGGTTGTGGCGGTCATCAT
>JALHMC010000025.1:22251-31385 GCA_022844225.1 Hyphomicrobiaceae bacterium
AGCGTGCCGCTGTGGATGGCCATTCCCCTGGCTATCATCGCGATGATCGTCTTCAGCTTCGCCCTGGAGCGCGTCGTCTTGCGGCCGTTGCTGGGCCGCCCGGTTGTGGCGGTCATCATGGCGACCATCGGCCTTGCAGCGATGTTGCGGGGGCTGCCGCCGATCACGATCGGGTCGCAGACGCTGACCATTCCGCTTCCGATCGGCGATGAGCCGGTGAAGTTTCTCGGCACCTCACTCGCGCAGATCCAGGTGCTCGGACTGGTGGTATCGGCTGTTTGCCTGGGCGGCTTTACCTACTTTTTCATGAGAAGCCGCATGGGTGTCGCCATGCGAGCGGTCGCTGACAACCAGCAGGTTGCCATGGCGATGGGCATAAATGTGGAACGCTACTTTGCGATCGCCTGGGCCATGGCCGGTATCGTCGCAGCGCTCGGCGGAATCATCTGGGGCTCGATGCTCGGGGTTGATACGCAGCTGGCGCTGGTCGGGCTGAAAGTGTTTCCGGTTGTGATCCTAGGTGGGCTGGATTCCATCGTTGGTGCCGTCGTTGGCGGGCTCATAATCGGCGTCGTCGAAAGCGTAGCGGCGGGCTACCTCGATCCGATCGTCGGCGGCGGCACCAAAGACTTCGCACCCTACGTCGTAATGATAATCGCGCTGATGTTCAGGCCTTATGGGCTGTTCGGAAAGCACAAGATCGAGCGCATCTGAGGCGCCATACCTTTTGGAAGGGATGTGCCAACGTGTTCTACCGCGAAGCTGGAACGTTCAAAACGACCTACGCCGAGGACATGGCGCTGTTTCCGCTGCCGATCACACGGTGGAGCATGCGCGTGCTTCTCGTCCTGGTCATAGCGGTCGTGCCTGTGGTGTTGCACGAGTATTACCTTTCGATTTTCAATCTGATCTTTATTGCGATCGTCGGCGCGCTCGGACTCAATATCCTCGTCGGATACACGGGACAGATTTCTATCGGCCACGCTGCGTTCATGTCGGTTGGTGCCTATACGGCGGCCAATCTGGCGGTGAAGCTCGGGTTGCCGTTCTGGATCACTTTGCCGGCCGGTGGGTTGATGGCAGCTTTCATCGGCGTCATCGTCGGTATGCCGTCGCTGCGCATCAAAGGTACTTATCTCGCCATCGCGACCCTCGCGAGCCAGCTGATCATCGAGTGGATCATCAATCACACACCGGCCATTTCCGGAGGAGCCGCGGCCGCCATCGAAGTGGCGCGCCCGACCATCGCCGGATACGAGCTGAAGTCCCAGAAGGACCTTTATTATTTCACGTTGTTCTTTGCACTCGTCGCCATCGTGGCGACCATGAACTTGGTGCGCAGCCGTATTGGCAGGGCTTTCATCGCCATCCGCGACCAGGACATCGCCGCCGAGATCATCGGCATCAACATCTTCCGGTACAAGCTGATCGCATTCGCCATTTCGTCGTTCTATGCCGGCGTGTGCGGTGTTCTTTACACCTACTACTTCGGCATCGCCACGTATGAGGCGTTCCAGATCGTGGTTTCGATCGACTATCTCGCCATGGTCATCATCGGCGGACTGGGGTCGGTTTTGGGGTCGGTCTTGGGCGCGATATTCGTCACTGCGCTGCCCGTTGTCATTCGCATATTGGTCGAGACGTTTGGCGGCTACATTTGGGACCCTGCTGCGCTTTCGGCTGTCGCGGCCAGCATGCGTCTGATCATTTTCGGCGGCCTCATTATCTTTTTCCTCGTCGTCGAGCCGGAGGGCCTTGCGCGACTTTGGAGAAACACAAGAAACTACTTCAGGGTCTGGCCATTTTCTTATTGACCGGGTTCGATCCAGAAAAAAATGCAAAAGGGAGCTCTGCGGAGGAACGGCATGACAAGACAGACAACGGCTTGGTTGCGCGCTGGCGCACTGGCGGGATCAATCCTCGCGTCCGGACCGGCGCTTGCCCAGGACAAGGAAATCGTCATCGGTGCTCAATGCGATCGTACGGGGCCGACCCAGATCGTCGGCAACGTCCTGTGCCCCGCCTATCACCACTACATGGCGCTGGTAAACAAACGCGGCGGCATCGAGGGCTACAAGATCAAAGTCCTCGAGATCGACCACGAATACAAAGTTCCCCCGGCGATCGAGTCGCATGAGCGATTCAAGAAGGAGGGCGCGATCATGACGAGCGCCTTCGGGACGCCGCAGTTGCTCGCCCTTTTGAAGAAGTTCGAAGAAGACAAGATGCCGGTGACGTCGCCTGGCATCGGCTCCTCTGCGGCGGCAGACGGCAAGAAGTACCCTTATGTGTTCCCGATCGCGGCGACTTACTGGTCGCAGACGGGTGGCGCAGTGGAATTCGCAAAGAGGCAGTTGGGCGGTTCGTTGAAGGACAAGAAAATCGCCTACATGTTCTTCGACAATCCGGCCGGCCGCGAGCCGTTGCCGCTCCTCGAGGAACTCGCCAAGTCCGAAGGGTTCCAGATGCGGACCTTCGGCGTACCGTCGCCCGGTATCGAAATGGGCGCGCAGATTCTCGACGTGACGGGCAGGTTCAAGCCGGACTTCGTGATCGCCCACCTGTTCGGCCGTGCGCCGTCGGTGATGATCAAGGAGTTGAAAGGCAAAGGCTTCCAATTGTCCAAGGTCGTGGGGTTGGTTTGGGCCGGCGCCGAGGCCGACATCATCGCGGCGGGCGGGTACGGCATTTCCGAGGGCTACCACACCATCCAGTACGCCGGCGTCGGCGGCGACTTCAAGGTAATCAATGAAATCAAAGATATGCTCAAGGCCGAAGGCAAAACGCTCGGCAAGGAGTTCGAGAGCACGGTGACATTCAACCGTGGCGTTTACCAGGGCGCGGTGCACGCGGCGGCGATCGCCAATGCGATCAAGGCCAAAGGTGGTGGCAAGCCGAATGGCGAGGATCTGCGTAAGGGTTTCGAGCAGGTCAAAGGACTTGATCCATCACTCGATGGGTTGGCGCCGCCACTGGCTCTGACACCCGAGGATCACGAAGGTGGCGGCTGGGTTCAGATCTGGTCGATCAAGGGTGGGAAGTTCGTCAAGACCCAGGACTGGTTTCAGGGCTACCGCAAGGAAGTGCTGAAACACGTCGAGGAAGAAAACAAGAAGTAAGCCGGGTGCGCGTGGCGGGTGAGTCCTTTGGGCGCTCGCCACGCGCGCCAATCTTCGCGCTTGAAACGACAGCCAAAGCTGGATGCCTAGATGCAAGACGCACCCGCGCAATCTGCCGTAGCACCCTCGGCGGTCACGATGCTGGCGGTGAACAATATCGAGGTCGTCTACGACAATGTCGTGCTTGTGCTGAAAGGCGTGTCGCTTGACGTCAAGGCAGGTCGGATCACGACGCTGCTCGGAGCCAATGGCGCGGGCAAGTCGACGACGCTGAAGGCGATCTCAGGCATCCTGTTCACCGAGCGCGGCAATATCACGAAGGGCTCTATAGCTCTCGAAGGAACGCCGATCCACGGTCGGCGACCATTCGAGGTGACGAAGCTCGGCATCGCGCAGGTATTCGAGGGGCGGCGCGTTTTCGAGAGCCTGAGTTGCGAGGAAAACCTTGTCGCCGGCGCACACATCGTGCGCGACATGGGCGAGATCCGTGACGGCATCGAGCGCGTGTTCAGCTATTTTCCGCGCATCAAGGAGCGTCGCAATCAACTCGCAGGCTACCTGTCGGGCGGCGAGCAGCAGATGCTGGTGATCGGCCGCGCGCTGATGTCAAGCCCCAAGGTCGTGCTATTGGATGAGCCATCGCTCGGGCTGGCGCCCATGCTGGTGGAAGAGATCTTCGGCATCGTCAAGCGGCTCGTCTCTGAGCAGAACCTGTCCGTGCTTCTAGTCGAGCAGAACGCCAACATGGCGTTGACCGTCGCGGATCACGGCTACGTCATGGAGAATGGCCGGATCGTTCTCGAAGGATCAGCGGAGCAACTACGCTCCAACTCGGACATCCGCGAGTTCTACCTCGGCATCAACGAAGGCGGCGCCAAGAAATCGTACCGCGACGTCAAACATTACAAGCGGCGCAAGCGCTGGCTGAGCTGAGACGGCGACAGGACCCAGTTTATCGCTTTCGGGGGACGGCCGGGTCCGTACTGATCTGATCGGACCCGGGGTGCGGCGCGGACGAGCGCCAAGCCGTATTATTCGGCGAGTCGAAGCTCGACCCGACGATCGGCCTGATAGACTTGGTCGATCGCTACGGAGTTCCGGTCAATCCCGGCGTAGGGCTCCGATTTGCCTTTGGCGAGCATTGAAAAGCGACCAGCGTAATCGTTCTTGCGCAGGAAGTTTTCAATGGCGGCGAGGCGGTGCCGGGAGAGTTCAAGATTGAACTCGTCGCTACCCCGCTCGTCGGCGTGACCTGACAGCGTGATGGACCCAGGCCGCATGATGCGCACGTATTCGACGAGCAGACCGGCGGCGCGCAGTCCCTCGGGAGTCATCTCGGCCGACCCGGTCACGAACGTGATCGGCAGCGGCAGAGTGGGGCTCTCGCGGCCGGCGGCACCATCGCTCCGCCCACCGCTGGCCCGTGCGCGCTCCACCACCGCCGCGAACTCGTTGACAGCACGGTTATCACCGGCAGAAGACCGCGGGGGCAATATGGGACGTGCGCTTGGGTTCGCGGCCGCCAACTCCACGCGACCGGAGCCCTTCGGAACGTCCAGCGTCACAGCGGGGCTCTGGATCCCGGCAAGACGCGGCGCATCCGACGTGATCGCCAGGTCCAGCGGACCTGCGGCGAATGCACGGGTGATAATTGCCGACCACTGGCCGTCGTCAGATGCTGTCACAACCGTGACCACCTCGCCGTTGGCGATGATCGAGACACGGCTGCCGGCCGGAGCGCGACCACCGAGCACAGATACGCCCTCGGCATCGATACGTGCGAACTCGATCCGAAGCGCATCGGGCGCATCAGCCGAACTGCCCGGCGATGCGACGGGCGCTGCATTGCCGGCAGCGGGTGCCAAGTTCGGAGCAAGCGCGGCACCAGCAGGCGCGTTAACGCGAGGCCCTGACGGCGTGGCTCCGCTCGCGACGGATGACTCCGGTTCCGGCGAGCGGACGAGACTCGCTAGATCGAATTGAGGTAACTTCAGCAAGCCTTGTGAGGCGAGCGTGACGAGGCCGAGAAACGAGAGCAAGGCGACAGGGATGATGACGCGCATGGCTCGGCGCATGGTGTGCACCTCGCTAACAGGTGAACTCTAATTTGTAGACATTTCTCTCTCTAGACCTGTTGGGCGCTCTTCGCAAGCCAACTCAGACCATTGATGCGTTAAGCATTTTTCTATTGGACGTGGTTCGACTGGGACGGTGGCTCGGGCGATCTTTCGGTCCGATCTTGGCCCTCTCAAAGGCTGAGGCGCGTTATATGCACAGATGCGAGCATAAGGCGGTGGTCTTGCGGACTCGGCACCAGGCGTTCGATCGGCTTTACACAGTGGCGACTATTTTGCCGCTGCTAGGTGCATTACTTCTTCACGAAGTCACGCCCGCTCGCGCCGATGCCCTTGCAGACTGCAACGAAGCCTACGACGCGGCTGCCCGGATTGCGGGATGTGATGTCATAATTGCCGCCGACCCGCCTTCGGACGTGCTGGCTGTCGCATTGATGAACCGGGGCATTGGACACGCGCAGACGGGCGAACTGGAGAAGGCTCTCGAGGATTTGAATGCGGCACTTGCGGCCGCGCCGGGAATGCTGGCCGCGCTCTACAATCGAGGCAACGTCCAACTCGACCTCGGTCGAACCGAGGCCGCTATTGCTGATTTCAGCGCTGTCATCGCAGGCGAACCGGGTTTTGCTCTGGCCTGGCTCAATCGTGGTCTGGCACGGGAGAAAGCCGGAGCGGGCTCGGCGGCAAGCGCCGACTTTAAAAGGGCGCTCTCCCTCGACCCGAAGCTGGATGCAGCGCGCCGCGGGCTCGCAAGGCTCAAGCGGTCACGCTGAACACACACCCGTAAAAGACTGTCGGAAGCACGTGCAAGCTCTGCAGCGCCTGTATCAGCTGCCTCGGCGGAAGCGGTCCGGTTTGACGTAGCCGGCGTTTTTCAAAGCCTGCTGGCAGTGGGACGAGAGCGTCATGCCTTTAGCCTCCATGCACCTGCGCAATTCGTCGGATCCCAAGGCGTAGGGCGAGCAGTATCGGAGATAGTCCTCCTTGCACTGGGTTTCTACTTCAGGTGGGTACGTCGACGACTGGGCTGCGGCGCGATGTGCGGTCGCGAGCCCGCTGGTCAATAGCCCGACGAGGAGCCACGCCGAACGCATCCTCAGCTCCGAACGATTGGGCCACTGCATCGCTGCCCCCTTCGAAAAGGTCCCATGCCCAGGTGTGGCTCGAGCGATGGATGGCGACTTCTGCCGATCATGCCGAATCTCACCCACAGGAAGACTACCTGGGGTCGTTATGCCGGAGCCAGCGCAACCAGTTGGGTCACTGCAAATGAGCGAGCGATTGTTGTGCTCGCGACACGCCTATGGCTTGGGCTAGTCCTTCGCGAACGGATTGGCGCCTTTGCGCAGACCGAAGCGGATCGGTGTGCCGGGGAGATCGAAGGCCTCACGTAAGCTATTGACGAGGTAGCGAATGTAGGAGGCGGGGAGATCGCCCGGCTTCGAGCAGAAGGCCACGAAAGTCGGTGGCCTGCTGGACGGTTGCGTCACGTAGCGGATGCGGATACGCCGACCGCTCGATGCCGGCGGTGTGTGCCGATCGAGCGCCTCCTGCAGCCAGCGGTTGAGAGCGGCGGTGGAAACGCGCTTGTTCCAGACGTCATAGGCAGAGAGCACTGCCTCCATCACCTTGTCGACACCGCGTCCCGAAAGCGCCGAGACCGGCACCACCGCAACACCGGACGCATCGGCGAATTTCTCGTCGGCCGTCTCGCGGATGTCTTTCAGGGCTTTCTGCTTGTCCTCGACTGCGTCCCACTTGTTGACCGCAATGACAAGAGCGCGCCCCTCCTCGACGATGCGGTTGCCGATGACCAGATCTTGTTGCTCGAACGGATGCCCCGCATCGATCAGCAGCACCACCACCTCGGCAAAGCGTATGGCGCGCAGGCTATCCGAGGCGGCGAGCTTTTCGGCGTGCTCGGAGATGCGTGCCTTGCGCCGCAGACCGGCCGTGTCGAACAGCTTGATGCGCCGGTCCTTCCAGACGAGGTCGGTCGAGATGGAGTCGCGGGTCAGTCCGGGCTCCGGCCCCGTAATCATTCGTTCTTCGCCGAGGATCGTGTTCACGAGCGTCGATTTTCCAGCGTTCGGCCGCCCGACGACCGCGATCTTGATAGGCCGAGTAGGGTCTTCGGACGCACTGGCCTCATCGTCGGCGTCTTCACTGACGTCAGTCGCCTGATCAGATGCTGCATCGTCATCGATGGCGCCACGCCGTCGGCGCCGCCGGCTGATCAGCTTGGCTTCGAGTCCTAGCCCTTCGAGGATCTCGGTTTCGAGATCGGACAGCCCCTCGCCGTGCTCAGCCGAGATGGCAACGGGCTCGCCGAGGCCGAGCTCATAAGCCTCGTAGAAGCCCCCGGCACCAGCCTTGCCCTCGCATTTGTTGGCCACGAGGATGACCTTTTCTGCAACGCGCCGAGCGCTGGCGGCGAAAGCCCTGTCGGCGGGTGTGATACCGCTCCGGGCGTCGATCACGAAAAGGACGAGGTCGGCGGAGGCGATGGCCTGCTCGCTTTGGGCGCGCATCCGCGCGGGAATGCTGTCCTGCGCCGCTTCCTCGAGGCCGGCCGTATCGACCAGGAGAATGGGATTGCCCCCGACGAGTGCCTTCCCTTCACGACGATCGCGGGTAAGGCCGGGAAGGTCGGATACGAGAGCGCTCCGCTTGCCGGTCAAGCGGTTGAACAAAGTTGATTTTCCGACGTTCGGTCGTCCGACAATGGCGACGGTCGGGGGCATCTGTTGCATGGTCTCCAGCAGTGGGCGGGGCGGGGGCTTATGAGCCTCTCCTAGCAGAGTTGCAGCAAGGAGACAGCCAATGGGGGCACGAGGACTTGTACCAGATTTGGGGCGTCGTTGACGAAGTAGCAACCGAGCATAACAAATCGTAGAGATAACAGCGCGTTGACGTAGGGTTAGCAGTTTCCTGTGATAATTTTTTCGTAGGCGAATGTTCGAGTTCCGGGGGACGCCGTGCGAGCAAAATTCTGGCGAAAGAAAAATCCACGACTGATCGCACGCGTCAATTCGGTCATCGAAACATCCGAGCGGATGCGCAAGTCGTTGCCGCCGGTCGCCTCTCGCGTAATGATCGACACGTCCTATCTCGATATGGTCGAGGAGCAGCAAGCTGCGCACGGGGAAGATGGGGCCTATGACGAACTCCAGCCCGACGACGGCCACGGCGGCGACGGGGGCCCGGACGACAGGGATCCTATAGAGGCCTCGCACTTCGACGAATTGGATGCCTTCGACATCGCCGCCAGTGACGCTCGGCGGGCCGATGCGCGGCATGTTGCTGCCGCATTGCGAGACAAGGCAGCGCGTAAAGCCGCTGAAGCCGAAATTGAGCTTCAGAAGCTGCGCGACGACTCGATGACCCGCGAACTGGAAGCCCGCGCCCGCGAGGAGGCCGCGCGTCAGGCCGCTGAGGCCGAGCGCGCCGAGCTGACCCGTCAGGCGGCCGAGGCCGAGCGGGAACTGGCCGAACTGCGTGCCGTTTCCGAAGAACGCGAGCGGATTGCTCGCGAGGAATCCGAAGCCGGCGCCCGCAAGGAAGCGGCCCGTCTCGCCGCTGAGGCTGAGCGCGCTGCGCTGGCCCGTCAGGCCGCCGAAGCCGAGCGGCAACTGGCCGAGATGCGCGCCGCAGCGGAAGAGCGCGAGCGGATCGCCCGTGAGGCATCCGAGGCCCGCGCCCGAGAGGAAGCCGCCCGTCTCGCCGCTGAGGCCGAACGCGCCGAGTTGGCGCGTCAAGCCGCCGAAGCCGAGCGGCAACTGGTCGAGATGCGCGCCGCGGCTGCAGAGCGCGAGCGGATCGCTCGCGAGGAATCCGAAGCCCGTGCCCGCGAGGAGGCCGCGCGCCAAGCCGCTGAGGCCGAGCGCGCCGAGTTGGCGCGTCAAGCCGCCGAAACCGAGCGGCAACTGGCCGAGATGCG
>JALHMC010000025.1:31594-59528 GCA_022844225.1 Hyphomicrobiaceae bacterium
AAGCGGCAAATGACGAGGGCGAAACCGAGGACGAGCGCGCTGAGATCGCTCGTCGGGCAGCCGATGCGGAGCGGCAACTGGCCGAGATGCGTGTCGCCGCGGAAAAGCGTGAGCGTAGCGCCTATAAGGAAGCCGAAGCGCGCGCACGAAATGCCACTGGGGGGCTGGCGCTGAACAGATCGGCTTCGCCGGCGCAGGAGCAGCCCGTGGCGGTGAACTCAGAAGAGATTTCTACCGGAAACAACCCGCTCACGTCCGCGCAGCCCGCTACGCGAGTCCTATCTGTGGCCGCGGCTGCGAATGTGGGCAGCGGCAACCCGCCGGCCTCTGAGCAGATCGCGAACAAGCGGCGAGAGCGGCGACTGCCGTCCCAGATGCCTGCGACCCTCTGGCGTGAAGGTGTCGGTCATCTTGCCTGCACACTTCGGGATCGCTCGTCGAGTGGGGCGCGGCTGGAGTTTCGCAGGGATCAGCTGATTGACGGACTATCGGAATTGGCCGTCGGCAATACCCTGACCCTCAATCTGACGTCTGCCCAGGAAAAAACCAGCGTCCCTTGCGTTGTAGTCTGGGTGGCAGGCAATCGGTGCGGCGTCCGGTTCTCTGGTCAATTCAAGACCGAGGCGCCGGCTCCAAGGCGGTCCATCCGCCAAGGAGTCGACAAGATACAGTCGAAACCCACGGGCTCTCGGTGGTCTCTCAACTGATCGGCATCGCCGACCGCTCCCGATGCATAAGCCCGGGTGAAGCTGCGCTCGTAGGCATCACGGCAGCGCTGGCAGCTCGGGTTCGACGCCTCCGCTGGTGTGGGTGACATTGAGGATCATAGCCAGCAGGCTATAGTATCCGTGGATGCCGATGAGATCGATGACGCCTTTCTCTCCGAACATGCCGACCGTGCGCTTGTAAGTCGCGTCGGAGACGGTGCGCGTACGGCAGAGTTCGTCGAGAAAATCATAGATCGTGGCTTCGTCCATGCCCATCGCCTCGGGGCGCCGCCCGTCGGCAATGGCCGCGATGACCTCCTTGCGCACTCCCGCCTTCTCGGCGATCGGCCGGTGGTGATGCCACTCGAAGTTCTGCGACCAAGCCCGCGCAGTGATGAGAATGGCCAGTTCGGACAGGCGAGTTTCAAATGCCGAGTTGAAGCGCAGATATTCTCCCGTCTTCTGTAGCCGATTCATGAAGTCCGGGCTGCGGAGAAGCGGAATGAAGGGCCCCACCAGGGAGCCGCGCGGGCCTGCCACGATATCGGCAACGGCTTTGCTCTGCTCGGGCGAGAGCTGGCCTTGGGGAATGGGTGGCATGCGGGACGGCTTCGTCATGAGGTGGATGGCTCCTTGCTGCAGGGCTTTGCTCGACCGGACTGCAGTCTAGTCGGCGCGCCACTGGGCGGCCACAGCTTTTGAGCCTACCGCGTTTTAGGACCAAGGTCGGCCGCAACGCCGTTCAGTTCGTCGAACTCAAGGCGTGCGCTTCACCGTGGAGGCGACTACGGCGGACACCGCACTCTTGTCCTCGACGCTGGGTGGGGTCTCGTCCAGCGTTGCCACGATACCGGAAGAGCCCTCGAGTTCCGCGAGCCACTGTGCCGTGTTTGCGAACTGTGGGTCTGCCCGGAAGCGTCGGCTCGGCGCGAAGGCGTCGGCTCGCGAGATACTTTGCGCGATCAGTTTACGGAACTCGGGAACGTCGAAATAGGAGCCGTGGACGAGTTCTTTCCACGTGAAATACGTGGTGATCGCGCTGTCGGCGGTGTGCTTGGGCTCGGCGGACGCGAGTTGCCCGATGGCGCGACGGAACTTGGCGAGAGACTGACTGGCGGCACCATTCGAATAGTCAGTCACGAGATCGGCGATGCCTGCCGGCAGCCGCGATGGGGAGCGCTCGATCCAGGTCGGACGATCGAGTGCACCGACGGCGATCTCGCCCTCTGTGTCGTTGCCGAACGCCGCTCGCTTGACCTCGGCATTCGTAATGTTGTTCAGCAATGTACTCGTGCCGTGACTGACGGCGCGTGCCATCGAACGGATCAGGAGCATGATGACGAGCGAGAACGCGCCAAAGATGATGGGCACGAGAACAGCAGGCACGAGCACACGCATAATGCCCCGCTGTGTGGTATTTTGCGCATCCTCGCCACCGATGATCGAGGTCAATTCGTCTGTTACGAGATGAAGCAGCAACCCGCTGTTGATGCGAAGGTCACGACCTTTGCCACACAGCTTGCCGTCGTCACAGGGCTTGCCGCCTTGCTCGAAGAACCGTTGCTTGAAGCGCAGTGTTCGCTCGGTCTGGCGCAAGTCGGGATACTTTTCTTCAAGTAGGTCTCGTGCCTGGCGGTATTCTGTCCAGATGGTGCTCCGGCGACCCTCCTCGGAAGTACCACCTGTCTGCTGACGTTGCGCGCGTCGCATCTCGGCGAACCTGCTGCGCAACTCGCGGATCTCCCGTTCGGCATCGGGGTTCATGCGGCTATCATAGACATTGGTCTTCAGCCAATCGCCGATGCCGACCATCAGCGACGGGCTCGTCAGGATCAGCAGATACATCAGGGGTAGGGCGAAGATCGACAATGTCGTGATCGCCGACACCGCGAACGTCTTGTCGAAAAACTGCAGTTGAGCTCCAGGCAGAAAGGCTAGGCCTTGCACCGCCTCGTCGTCGGTGTGGGTCAAGGAGACCCATTTGGGGCCGAACGCCTCGGCTGCGCGGCGGCGAACGGCACGGCGATAGTGCAGGAGCGATCTGGCGTCCAGATAGCGCAGCACGAAGTAGAAGAAGATGATCGGCAAGCTCATCATGACTGCGGCGACGACCAGGACAGACCGGAACGTGCCGCCAAACAACATGCGACCCCCGGTGAACGCCTCCGCGGCCATATAGACGAGGAACATCAGCAACAGAATGAACGAAGCGACGAAGATCACCTTGCGCATGAGATCCAGCCGCTGAAACAGCAACCGCTCTTTTTGCATGCTGACGAACGGCGTGCCGATCGTGATCCATCGCTTGAGGCCCGGCAGCGGCTGCTTGCGGGCCGCGCTTTCCAGCAGCGCCCAACTGACCACGGAGCCGCCGTGGCTGTGTCCGACCACACAATATGGCTCGCCCGTGGCGTCCAGCGCCCTGAGCTGCTGGAAGAGGCGAAGTCCCGCCTTACGCCGCGAAAGCTCGCTATTCAGGCCGTCCCACTCGAAGCGCGTTACCTCGATCTTGCCAGAGCCATCGGCCGGCGATGCGTCGAGCAACTCGCGCATGTCGTTGTCGAAGGCGGAGCCGGGCTGCCACCACGCGAGGCTTTCGGACGAGCCCGGTCCGTCGTTCGACGACTCCCCCTGCGAGTGGGCGAATGTGCCGTGGACAGTGACGATGGTCGCCATGAACCCCTCCCTCCGGCGCAATTCATCCGTCCGCCGTTGAGCCTCGACAGCACGCTCTATAGCGACCCTGTGATGGCATTTTGGCGGCAGTGAACATAGCCCGGAAGGCCGAGGCGCCTTCGGCAGAAAAGCACTACTCTTTCTCGCGTTTGGCCTCGAGGATCTCGACCATGCGCTTGTCGACGTAGTCGCCGACGAGACCTTTCATCTCTTCGAGTTCGTTAGCAAAGAAATGATTGGCCCCGGCAATGACCGTGTGCTCGATCTTGATGCCCTTTTGGGTCTTCGTCTTGGCGGCGAGCTCGCCCACCGAGGCCCACGGAACCACTTTGTCCTTCTCACCGCTAATCACCAGTCCCGAGGAAGGGCAGGGTGCGAGAAAATTGAAGTCGTAGATGTTGGCCGGCGGTGCCACGCAGATGAACCCGTCGATCTCGGGGCGCCGCATCAGCAATTGCATGGCGATCCACGTGCCGAACGACACACCGGCAATCCAGCAAGATCGCGAGTCCGGGTTCTGCAGCTGCAGCCAGTCCAGCGCCGAGGCTGCGTCGGCGAGTTCACCGGGGCCGTTGTCGAAGAAGCCTTGGCTGCGCCCGACACCCCTGAAATTGAACCGCAAAACGGAAAATCCACGCTCAAGAAAGGCATAGTACAGATTGTAAACGATCTGATTGTTCATCGTGCCGCCGAATTGCGGATGCGGATGCAGCATCAGCGCAATTGGGCTGTCGATCCGGCCAGCGTGGTGGTAGCGGGCTTCGATGCGGCCTGCGGGGCCATTGATGATGATCTCGGGCATCAGTCGACTTCGCCTCGTCTTCCAGCTCTTGTTGAAGCCACGGATCAATCCGCGGCCAGCGGGCGCCGACGCCGAAGCGCCAGACCTACGATTGCAATTTCTGCGACGCCGTCACGTTCGCAACCGGACACAGCCTCAGCGCGCGTCGAGAAAAATACTTGACTGCCTCGCTCGGAATTTCCATATACGTGCAACCTTGGAACGTTTCCAAGTACGAGGCCGTGAAGGCCCGGATGAGAGTGGGTCGATCCCGGCGTCCGGGCTTCTTAGCATGGTGGCAGCTTCGCCGGGCAAGCACTTTCGGCGGATTGTCGTCAAGCAGGCGTTGGGCGGACTTCGATTTTCAGCCGTGCTTGTGGTGGAGTGACGACGTGGAGCTCAATACACGGGGCCGGTACGCCGTAATGGCCATGGCAGATCTCGCCCGGCAGGGCGGTGAAGCAGCCGTCCCACTGTCGCAGATCTCGGAGCGTCAACGGATCACCGTCGCGTATCTCGAGCAGCTGTTCCAACAACTCCGCAGAGCAGGATTGGTCGAAAGCGCGCGCGGCCGAAGCGGTGGCTATCGTTTGGGGCGACCGGCTCGCGACATCACGGTCGCCGAGGTTATGGCGGCCGTCGAGGAAGGCGTTCGAATGACGCGGTGTATGGGGCTCGCTGGCGAGACGTGCATGGCGGGCGAGCGTTGCCTGACACACAACCTTTGGGAGGCGCTTGGCGATGAGATCGCTGCCTTCCTGGGACGGGTCAGCATCGAGGACGTCATCAATGGCATCCCGGGCAGACAGCCGGCGGCCGGCGAGACGGCTTGGTCGAGCGTGGGTTTCGAGGAGCGCACTTGAGCAGCCGGCGCACATATCTCGACTGGAATGCGACGGCTCCCATGCGTCCCGAGGCTCGTGAAGCCATGCTGGCGGCGCTGGAGTTGTCAGGGAACGCGTCGTCCGTCCATGCCGAGGGTCGGGCTGCGCGTGGCGCCGTCGAAATTGCGCGGGAGAAGGTGGCAGCGCTCGTTGGCGCGCGGGCTTCGGAGGTCGTCTTCGTGAGCGGCGCGACCGAGGCGAACGCCATGGTTCTCGCCGGTCGAAAGTGGGGCAGTTTCGTCTCGTCCGGTATGGAGCACCCGTCAGTTGCCGATCCGGCCGGTATCTCTGACGCGCTGCACATTCCGGCGGGCCCCGATGGTCGCGCCGCGATCGACGACCGGCTTGGTTCGCTGCTTGGCTCGTTGGGACACGACAAGGATGGCATGGAAGGCGGTCTGCCCGAGCCTCTGTTGGTCAGCCACCATATTGCCAATGGTGAGACAGGCGTTGTGCACGACATCGCCGCTTTGGTTGCGATTTGCCGCGAGGTTCGACCGGACGCCGTCATCCATACGGACGCAGTACAGGCGGCCGGAAGGGTTCCCTTGGATTTCGCCAGCCTCGGCGTCGACGCGATGACACTCTCCGCACACAAGCTCGGCGGACCAAAGGGGGTCGGCGCGCTGATCCTGCGCGATGGGCTGGAACTGGAACCCTTGATGCGCGGCGGCGGACAGGAGCGCCGGCTGCGGCCAGGAACTGAGAATGTGCCGGCGATCGCAGGCTTTGGCGTCGCCGCAGACTTGGCACGCTGTAATCTCGCGGCCGAGGTTCGTCACATGAGCCGGTTGCGGGAGCAGTTCGAGTGCGGCATTCGTGCTGCGACGCCCGAGGCCATCGTCGTTGGCGCAAGGGCGCCCAGGTTGCCGAACACATCATGCATCGCGCTGCCCGGCCGTTCGTCTGAGCTCCTTGTGATCTCCTTGGATCTGATGGGTATCTCTGTCAGTGCCGGATCGGCGTGCGCCTCCGGCAAAGTCGCCGCCAGTCCGACACTGCGCGCAATGGGTCTCTCCGATGACGTACAGCGCAGCGCCATTCGAGTGAGCCTCGGTTGGGCGACCACGGATTCCGATATCGCCGCATTCCTCGCGGCCTGGACTACGATCGCGGCCACCCGCCGGGCAGCTGCTTGAGATAATGAGAGACAGGGACGCTCCATGCCGGCAGTGAGAGAGACCGTCGACCAGGTTTTGGCGCTCGACGTCGATAAGTACAAATACGGCTTCGAGACGACCATCGAGAGCATCAAAGCGCCGAAGGGCCTGAACGAAGGCATCGTGCGCTACATCTCGGATAAAAAGGGCGAGCCTGGTTGGATGTTGGCTTGGCGACTCGAGGCCTACGAGCGCTGGCTGGCGATGACGGAGCCAACGTGGGCCAAGGTCGACTATCCGAAGATCGATTTCCAGGATCTGCATTATTACTCAGCACCGAAGTCGACCGCCGGACCAAGCTCACTCGACGAGGTCGATCCCGAGCTTTTGGCAACGTATGCAAAACTCGGAATCCCGCTGAAAGAACAGGAACTCCTGGCCGGCGTTCGCAAGCAGGGCGAGCCATCCTTGCTCGACACCGCCGACGGCTATCAGAGCATGGCGGGGCGCGTGGCGGTCGACGCGGTGTTCGACAGCGTCTCGGTTGTGACGACGTTCCGCAAGGAGCTGGCGAAGGCTGGCGTTATCTTCTGCTCTATCTCGGAAGCCCTGAAGGAGCATCCGGAACTGGTACGCAAGTATCTGGGCTCGGTTGTGCCTCAGTCGGACAACTACTACGCGGCACTTAACTCGGCCGTCTTCTCTGACGGGTCGTTTGTCTACATTCCGGAGGGCGTAAGGTGCCCGATGGAACTGTCGACCTATTTCCGGATCAATGAGCGCAACACTGGCCAGTTCGAGCGGACGTTGATCATCGCCGACAAGGGCAGCTACGTGTCCTATCTCGAAGGCTGCACAGCCCCGATGCGCGACGAGAACCAGCTGCACGCGGCGGTTGTCGAGTTGATTGCTCTCGACGATGCCGAGATCAAGTACTCGACCGTCCAGAACTGGTATCCGGGCGACAAGAACGGAAAGGGCGGTGTCTACAACTTCGTGACGAAGCGCGGCGACTGCCGCGGCCGCAACGCCAAGATCTCGTGGACACAGGTCGAGACCGGCTCCGCCATAACTTGGAAATACCCGAGTTGCATTCTGCGTGGTGACGGGAGTCGCGGCGAATTCTATTCGATCGCGATCTCGAACGGCCGCCAGCAGGTGGACAGCGGCACCAAGATGATCCACCTTGGCAAGAATACATCGAGCCGCATCATCTCGAAGGGGATCGCGGCGGGATATTCGCAGAACACCTATCGCGGCCTCGTATCGGCGCACCGGAAGGCCACCAATGCGCGCAATTTCACCAATTGCGACAGCCTCCTCATCGGCAACCGATGTGGCGCGCATACTGTGCCATACATCGAGGCCAAGAACGCTTCGGCCCACTTCGAGCACGAGGCGACCACCTCGAAAATCTCGGACGACAAGCTCTTCTACTGCCGCCAGCGTGGTCTGTCGGACGAGGAGGCCGTGGCGCTCATCGTTAACGGCTTCGTTCGCGACGTGCTTCAGCAGCTTCCCATGGAGTTCATGGCGGAAACGCAGAAGCTCATCGGAATCAGTTTGGAGGGTAGCGTTGGATAGCTGGGTCGAACCGCGTTCGTGTTCAGTTCTCGATTTGCGTGTGTCGATACGTGTCTATGCAATTGGGTTACCTGATCCTCAGCTATAGGGTCAGGCCATTCTGCCGAAGAAGGCCTGCCGGTCAGGAAGGACCGGCGTGCGATAGGCCTTCCAGGTCAAAGGCTGAGGCGCCGCAAGGCGCGTCGGCACCGGGATCGGGGATCACCCCGGCCCATTTTCGGGAGTGAAACCAAAGGGCTCGCCACGAGGGTCGAGCTCAAGGTGATGGAGAGTACGGATGAGCGACGCGGCTGGTTTCGGAGCCATGATGAAAACGGCGAAGCTTCTGAGGGAGATCGACATCGACGAGTGTCAGCGCCGCAATGCCCTGTCCAACAAGCGCGGTGATCTGCGTCTACGGCAGGGAACGGTTGTGACGGTGTTGGAAAGTCTCGACGAAGGCCGCGCCTTCCTTGTCGAGTTCGGCGAGCGGTCGCCCGACACCTGCGATTGGCTGGGCGTACTCTATCCCTCGGAGATCGAGTTTCAGGCGGGTCGAATTTGATAGACTGAGTGAGTTCGCAATCCGCCGTCGCACGCGGAGCGTAGCTCTAGGACGAACAGCCCGTTTCCAGGGTGGATGACTTCGGGGGGCGGCGTAGGTACGTCGCGTGTCCCAATGAGTTGCTGTGTCTGCACAGCGTGGCGAAAAGTGAGAGCGAACCTCCCGATGCCCTTGGCCTCGGCGGTTTCGCAAGGAGACCAAGATGCTCGAGATCCGGGATCTAACCGTTCGGATTGCCGATGAGGACAAGGAGATCCTGAAAGGGATCACGCTCACGGTGCCGAAAGGCGAGGTCCATGCCATTATGGGACCGAACGGCTCGGGCAAGTCGACGCTCGCTTATGCCATTGCTGGGCGCGACGGCTACGAAGTGACAGGCGGAGATATCCGTTGGGATGGCCAGTCACTGCTCGAAATGGAACCCGATGAGCGGGCGGCAGCGGGAGTGTTTCTGGGCTTCCAATATCCGCTGGAGATTCCCGGCGTCGCAACCATGACCTTCCTGCGCTCGGCGCTCAACGCGCTGAAGAAGAAGCGGGGGCAGGTCGAGCTGACGACGCCGGAGTTCCTGAAGCTGATCCGGGCGAAGGCTGCCGAACTCGGCATCAAGGACGACATGCTCAAGCGGCCTCTCAACGTCGGTTTTTCGGGCGGTGAGAAGAAGCGCATGGAAGTGCTGCAGATGTCGATGCTGGACCCGCACCTGTGCGTGCTCGACGAGACGGATTCCGGCCTCGACATCGACGCCATCCGTATCGTCGCCGAAGGGACCAATCGCATGCGCGGCCCGGATCGCTCAATGCTGGTCATCACGCACTATCAACGGCTGCTCGACTACATCGTGCCGGACAAGGTGCACGTGCTCTCCGGTGGCCGCATCGTGAAGACGGGTGGCAAGGAACTGGCGCTCGAGCTCGAGAAATCCGGCTATGCCGAGTTCGCGGGCAAGGCGGCCTAAACCGCATCCGACAAGCGCCTGTTCTGCGCACCTGGGCGGATTTTGACCACACATGATGGCCTCCTTCAGCGAGGCCGGGAGAGTTGGTAACGAGATGAGCGTGGCCGTGACGAGAACCGAAGCCGAGGAGCAACTGGTCCGTCAGTTCGCCAAAGTGGCGCCGGAGTTGCCGGGCGGCGCGAGGGTCGCGGAACTTCGGTCCAAGGCGATCGCCGGGTTCGCCCTTACGGGATTGCCACATCGGCGCATCGAGGATTGGAAGTACACCGATCTGCGGACCGGGATCAAAGCAGCCTATCCGCCAGCGGTCTGCTCGCAAGCGAAGGTCGACGAGGCACTGATCCGCGCAGCGCTGGGCACGGCGCTGGCTGGCGTCCCGTGCATCGCCCTGGTGATGCTCAACGGTCGATACGTTGCGAAAATGCCGCCGCGCGGACAGGAGGCGGGCACAGGCTGGGAATTCCGGTCACTCGCGGCCGCCATGGGCGAGCCAGACCGTTCGTGGTTTTGGCAAAACTTCGAAAGAGACGTGGGTGGTAGCGAGAGTGCTGTTCAGGCTCTCAATACGGCGTTCCTCACCGACGGTATCGTGCTGAAAGTGCGCGAAGGCGCCCGTCTCGAGCTGCCAATCCATGTCATTTCGATCACGGATGCCAAGTCGCCGGTTGCTCTTGCGACCCGCACGATCATACGCATCGAGCCGGGCGCACACGCTACGGTAATAGAGAGCCATGTGGGGATTTCACACGCGTCGACGGCACGACAAGCAACGGCGGTGACCGAGATCTCGCTGGGCGAGGCCGCCGAGGCGCGCCACATCCAGTACTTGTCTGGAGGCGCAGACGTCGTACATCTCGGTCGGTGGCACGTCTCGCTCGGCAAGGACGCTGTTTATCGTGGTTTTCAACTGACGGCCGGTGTCGGTCTTGCTCGCAATGAGACCCACATCCAGTTTACGGGCCCCGATGCCAAGCTCGACTTGTCCGGCCTCATGCTGGGTCGAGGCAAGGACCACATCGACACGACGCTGGTGGTCAACCACACCACCACAGGCTGCGAAGGGCGCGAACTGTTCAAGGCGGTGCTCGATGATCGGGCGCGCGCGGTGTTCCAGGGCAAGGTGATCGTCGCTCCGGAAGCCCAAAAAACCGACGGCAAGCAGATGGCCCAGGCCCTGATGCTGTCGGAGGATGCCGAGTTCGACTCCAAGCCCGAGCTTGAGATCTACGCTGACGACGTGGCGTGTGGCCATGGCTCGACGGCAGCCGAACTCGATGAGGACATGCTGTTCTACCTTCGCTCGCGTGGCATCCCCCTCGCGGACGCGCGGGCGATGCTGATCGAGAGCTTCGCCACGGAAGCGCTCGAGAAGATCGAGGACGAGACCTTGCGCGAGGCAGCGCGCGCCATCGCAGTCGCGTGGCTGGGTGGCGCAACCGCGCGGTGAGTATCGGATGTGAGGACGCACGGATGAATGGTCCCGGACCGGACAAGGTGGCGGCACTCGACGTCGGTAGAATTCGCGCCGACTTCCCGATCCTGTCGCGCGACGTCTATGGCAAGCCCCTGGTTTATCTCGACAATGGCGCGTCGGCACAAAAGCCGAAGGCGGTGCTCGATGCGCTGGCGCGAGCCTACGGGCACGAGTACGCCAACGTGCATCGTGGTCTGCACTACCTGTCCAACACGGCGACGCAGAAATTCGAGGAGGCGCGCGAGACCGTGCGCCGGTTCGTCAACGCCCGCTCCGAGAACGAGATCCTGTTCACGCGCAACGCGACCGAAGGGATCAATCTTGTGGCGTCGAGCCTCGGCGCGACGTTCAAGGAAGGTGATGAGATTGTCATCTCCGTCATGGAGCATCACTCCAACATAGTGCCCTGGCATTTCTTGCGCGAGCGCAAAGGGTGCGTGTTGAAGTGGGCACCGATGGCGGACACCGGCGAACTCGACATGGATGCGCTGGACGCGCTGATCGGGCCGAGGACCAGGGTCGTTGCGATCACGCACATGTCGAACGTTCTCGGCACGATCAACCCGGCTAAACAGATCGTGGCGATGGCGCACGCGAAGGGCGTGCCTGTGCTGCTTGACGGCAGCCAGTCGGCGGTGCATCTGCCGGTCGACGTTCAGGATCTGGATTGCGATTTCTTTGTGTTCACGGGGCACAAGGTCTACGGACCGACCGGGATCGGCGCGCTCTACGCCAAGGCAAAGCATCTCGAGCGCATGCAGCCCTACATGGGTGGCGGCGAGATGATCGAGCTGGTCTCGATGGACAAGATCACGTACGCCCAGGCACCACACAAGTTCGAGGCGGGCACGCCGGCCATTGCGGAAGCGATCGGGCTCGGGGCGGCGCTGACGTATATGATGGACGTCGGGCGGGAGAGTATCGCAGCCCACGAGGCCGACCTGGCCCACTATGCGCACGAGCGGCTCGGCGCGATGAACTGGCTCAAGATTTATGGTCGCGCACCGGGCAAAGGCGCTATCGTCGCTTTCAATATCGACGGCCTGCATCCGCACGACGTTTCGACGATCATCGACCGGTCGGGTGTAGCTGTCCGGGCCGGGCATCATTGCGCTCAGCCGCTGATGACGCGCCTCGGGGTCACGGCGACCTGCCGCGCATCGTTCGCGATGTACAACACACGGGCAGAGGTCGACGCGCTTGCGGATGCCCTCGTCAAAGCCCACGATTTCTTCGCATGAGCGAGCCCATGGATACCAACCCGACAGATCGTGACGTGATGGACGTGACCGCTGCCGACTTGGCCGCGCCACCGGCAACGGCGGCGCCTCCGTCGGTGGCCGAGGGCGGTACGCCGGTGGAGGGCTCCAAGCTCAGCCAGGAAGAACTCGACCAGTTGACGGCCGAGATCGTGCTGGCGCTGAAGTCGGTCTACGATCCGGAGATCCCGTCGGACATCTATGAGCTGGGGCTGATCTACAAGATTGACATCGATGATGACCGCTCGGTGGCGGTCGAGATGACGTTGACCGCCCCGGGATGCCCTGTGGCGGGCGAGATGCCGACCTGGGTCGAGAATGCGGTCAGCGCCGTACCGGGGGTTCAGAGCTGCACCGTGACGCTGACCTTCGACCCGCCTTGGGATCAGAGCCGCATGTCGGATGAGGCGCGGCTCGCGCTCAACATGTTTTGAACCGTTGGTGGGGTCGCCGATACTGCAGCGCGCATCGGTACCCCTGAGCAATCGGTTGTGCGGCTACTGCCGTCCACCCTCGATCACGCGAAAGCGGCGGCCGTGGCCGTGGCCTCCGCTGTCCCGCTCTTCGTCGAGGAGAAAGGCCGCGATCTGTTGTGCGGCCTTGCCCAGATGCTCGAGCGAAACATTGGGATCCTCTGCCCCATGGGCCAGGATGTGGCACATTTGCGCGGCAAGCATCCGGCGGTCAGTCGGGAAAGGCTCGGCGCTCATCGTCGTTCTCCATACCAGCGGGAGACATGAGTCCATCCGCAATGGATGAACTTCTGCAGTGCGGATGGTGCGCCGATTTGTGCGTTTAGTCTCACGTAGTTGGCGATGCTCCACAGCATTCTCGACGGATCGTCGCCGATGAATCGACACGTGCGACCCAACAGCAACAGCGCGGCTTTGTGGAGAGGGAGATCAGCCTTTGCGAGCAGGCGCATCGCTGGGATAGATGCGCCTGCCTTTTCCTGCGAAGCGGGAGCTGGTAGACGCCTCACTTCACTCCGAGAAGTTCTACGTCGAACATCAGCGTTGCATTGGGCGGAATGACGCCGCCAGCGCCGCGCGCTCCGTAGCCGAGGCCGGGTGGAATGATGAGCGTGCGCTTGCCACCCACCTTCATGGTCGCAACTCCTTCGTCCCAGCCTTTGATGACCCGCCCGGTCCCGATCGGAAACTCGAAGGGCTGGCCGCGATCGACGGAGCTGTCGAACTTCTTGCCCTTGGTCCCGTTCTCGTAGAGCCAGCCCGTATAGTGCATCACGCAAGTCTGGCCGGTCTTCGGTGAGGCGCCGGTGCCGACTTGGGTGTCGATCACTTGGAGGCCGCTGGATGTGGTCACGGGTTGTCCTTTCGTCTGGGCGGTTGCGGAAGTCGTGGCTCCGCCCAACGAGGCGGCGATGGTCATTGCGATCGCGAGCGCGACGCTCGCGCCGGCACGTGGCAGCCGATAGATCAACATCGATCTCCTTGCTGGTTTCGGTGGGTGGACATAGCCCGAAGCTTCTGCTTGGACCAGCGGTCGGTTTCTCAGCGTGGTCTCGCCTGACGAACTCGCTCGCGATGCCAGGCATAGAGGCCACTCGCGATGACGACCGCTGCGCCGACGATCGTCCAAGTATCCGGCACATCGCCGAACATGACGAAGCCGAGCACGGCAGCCCAGACCAGGAGGGTGTAGCTGTAGGGCTGCAGGGAGCCGGCCTCGGCATAACCGAGCGCCTTGATCAACGCGAGGTGCGATAGCGTGCCGAGAAGGGCGATGGCAAAAAGCAGCGTCCACCCCTTGGCATCCGGCCAGACCCAAACGAAAGGCCCGACAGTTGAGGTCGCGACGAGGCCAACGACGGCGGTCCAAGCCCAGGTCGTGTCGCTCGAATCCGTCCGGGCGCACATACGGACGAGGATCTGATAGACGGCCCAGAGGACGGTTCCAGTCACCGCCACGGCAAAGCGCCAGTCGAGCGCCTGAAAACCGGGACGCACGATGATCAGCACGCCAACAAACCCTGCCAAGACGGCCAACCATCGGCGGAATCCCACCTTTTCACCGAGCAGCGGCACGGACAAGGCGACGACGATGAGGGGCGAGGCGGCGGCGATCGCATGCATATCGGCCAGCGGCATCAGCGTGAAGGCGAGAACGAAGACGGCGTTTTCGACGACGATGAGAAGGGCTCGCCCGAGTTGCAGCCAAGGCTGGCCGCTCTTTAGCGTCGCGGGGAGGCCGGGGCGGCGAAGCATCACGGCGACGAACGCGGTATAGAAAATATAGCGCACCCAAAGGATCTGGGGAATCGGTAGGCTCTCGGCCAGGATCTTGCTCACTCCGTCCATGGCTGCGAACGCAAACATGGCAGTGAGCATCAGGGCGATGGCGAGGCCGGTGCGCTGCACACCGTAGCCGGACCCCGGAGCGGATTTCTGAGCGGTCGTGTCGTTCACGCGGCGTCCCCCAGGCGAAATCGTGGATGCTGTGAACTCAAGTCTGGTGACCGGATTTCGACTCTGGCAGTCCTCGCGTCACACGCCAGGCGAGAAGCAGCGCCATGCCGAGCAGCACGGCGGCGACAAGGTATGGGGCGCCTGGCAGCGGAGCGCCCCATTCGGGTCGGATGCCGAGAGCAAAGGCGCTGGTAAAGAGCGCCGGTCCGATCAGGCTGGCGACACCCATCAGGCTCGCGCCCGCGCCCTGCAGCTGGCCTTGCCGATCCGGGCCGACGAGGCGCGTCATCAGACCTTGCGCCGATGGCCCGATGAAGCCCCACAGTGCCATGAGCGGCATGCCGAGCCAGAACGTGGTCGAGTCGGGCGCGAGCGTCAGCAGAATCAGACCAATGATGCCCGCGCTCATCCCGAACAGCAGCATCGCGCGCTCGCCGAAGGCATTGACCGCGGGCTTGATCAGGGCGCCTTGCACGATGGCCGAGCAGATGCCGAATCCGGCGAGTGCGAGCCCGACCATCCCGGGCCCCCAGCCGAAGCGATAGCCCGCATGCAGGACGAAGACGGCCGGAAACACGGCATGGGCGACGTGATAAAGAAAAACGGCGCTGGAGAGGCCCAGCAACTCCCGCCCGGAACGGATCAGCCGCAATGCCCCGAGCGGATTGGCCTGCCGCAGTGCGAACGGTGCGCGTCGCTCGGGTGGCAGCGATTCCGGGAGCACGAAATAGCCATAGGCAGCGCAAGCCAGGCTAAGCGCCGACGCGACCCAGAACGGCAGACGCGGATCACTCTGGCCCAGCAGACCGCCGATCGCAGGCCCCAAGACGAAGCCGAGGCCAAACGCCGCGCCAATCAGACCGAACTTGGCGGCCCGGTCGGCGGGCGGCGTAACGTCGGCGATGTAGGCACCGGCCGTCGAGAATGTCGCCGCGGTAATGCCGGAGATCACCCGGCCGACGAACAGCCAGATGAGATCGGGCGCGAGAGCCATCAGGATGTAGTCCAGACCGAGGCCGAGGCTCGACAGCAGCAGCACGGGGCGGCGGCCATAGGCATCCGAGAGGCCACCCAGCACCGGCGAGAAAACAAGCTGCATCAGAGCCCAGGCGGTACCGAACAGGCCGAAGATCCAGGCGGCGCGCTCGGTTGTGCCTGACATTTGCTCGACGAGTTTGGGCAGCACCGGGATGATGAGGCCAAGGGCCATCACGTCCAGGGCGACCGTCACGAGCACGAAGGCGACCGCTGCACGGCGCGGCTGGCAGGGCTCAGGCATCAGACTCGGAAACTCCTGGGGCGGTTGCTGCAAGCAGCGGTGGCAAGCCCCCCGTCTGCCGCAATGCCTCGCCGAGTGCAATGGCCGCTGCAACGGCGATGTTCAGCGACCTGAGGCCTGGAAGAAGCGGAATCGCGATACGCGCATCGGCAACCTTGTGGACATCGGGCGGGACGCCCGCACTTTCGCGGCCGAGCAGGAGGGTGTCGGTGGGATCGAACGCAAAGTCGGCATAGCTGGTGTCGCCGAGGGTTGTCAGGAGCACAAGCCGGCCGGACGCGCGCGCGTCGCGGAAAGCAGCAAACGAGACATGCCGACGCAACTCGACAGCATCGAGATAGTCGAGGCCGGCTCTCCGCAAAGCGCTGTTGCGCATGTCGAATCCTGCGGGCCCGATGACATCGACAGCGACGCCCAGGCAAGCCGCCATGCGCAGGATGGTGCCGGTGTTCTGGGGAATATCCGGTTGGTAAAGAGCGAGACGCATGGGGTTTTCCGATCGCGTTCGGGAAGCTGAAGATTGCGGCATCGGCGGGGTGTCGGAGTGCGATGCGCCAAATTGCCTCTTATCAGGGCACAGGCGCCGTCTTGTCGGGCCGTTCAATCGATGCAAGAACGGGCTCGCGTCATTACGTCCTGTCAAGCTCAGCGCGTCCTGCCTCTACATTCTGAAAGCTCCCATGCTTGGTCTCGGTCGGCTCGTGGTCGACGGAGACAGGTGGTGGAGCCCCGGATCTCGCAAAGGCTAGGTGTCGAAGCAGCAGGTGGTGGAGGCGTCAGAGCGAAGGCTCGTGCGGCGCGCGCGAAGATTTAAGGAGGCCCAATTGGCGTCTGAGGCGGAAAATCCGAACCGTCGCGATTTCCTCACGGTCGCGGCAACGAGTTGGGCCGCAGTCGGCGCGGCGGCAACGCTGTGGCCGCTCGTGCAGCAGATGAACCCTGATGCCTCGACGCAGGCGCTGGCGTCCGTCGAAGTGGATTTGGCCCCCGTCAAGGAAGGCCAAGCCATTACGGTGATGTGGCGCGGGAAGCCGATCTTCATCCGAAATCGCACCAAGGCTGAGATCGAGGCGGCATTGAAGACGCCGGTTGGTGAGCTGAAGGACGGCAAGGCTCGCAACAGCAATCTGCCAGAAACGGCTGCGGCGACCGACCAGAACCGCGTCAAGAAAGACCACGCCAATTGGCTGGTCTTGGTAGGCATCTGCACGCACCTCGGTTGCATTCCGAAAGGGCAGGCACTCGCTGACGCCAAAGGCGATTACGGTGGTTGGTTCTGCCCGTGCCACGGCTCTCATTACGATACGTCGGGACGTATCCGAAAAGGACCTGCGCCGGAGAACTTCCCGGTACCGCCGTTCCAGTTCGTGACCGACAGCAAGATCAAAATCGGCTGAGGCAAAGGCCCAATGGCACAGCACGAAGATACCTACAAGCCGGGCTCTCGCCTAGAGCAGTGGCTCGACGAGCGGCTTCCACTCGCGCGCATGATGCACGGTCAATTCGTCGATTTTCCGACACCGCGCAACCTGAACTATTTGTGGACCTTTGGCGGCATTCTGACGTTCTGCCTGGTCATACAGATTGTGACGGGCATTGTGCTGGCGATGCACTACGTGCCGTCCGATAAGCTCGCCTTCGATTCGATCGAGCACATCCGCCGTGACGTCAATTACGGTTGGCTGATCCGGAGCGTGCATGCGGTCGGCGCCTCGATGTTCTTCGTCGCAGTTTACGTGCACATGGCTCGCGGGCTTTATTACGGCTCTTATAAGGCGCCGCGCGAGGTGCTCTGGATACTGGGCGTCATCATCTACCTTCTCATGATGGCGACCGGCTTCCTCGGGTACACGTTGCCATGGGGCCAGATGAGCTTCTGGGGCGTGACCGTCATCACCAATTTGTTCTCGTCGTTGGACTCGATCATCCCGGGGCTCGGCACCAAGATCGTAACTTGGCTGTGGGGCGGCTACTCTGTCTCGGGCGTGACGCTCAACCGTTTCTTCTCTCTGCACTACCTGCTGCCCTTCGTTATCGTAGGCGTGGTCGCACTGCATATCTGGGCGCTGCACGTGGTCGGCCAAAACAATCCGACAGGCATCGAGATCAAGACCAAGTCGGACTCGGTTCCTATGGCCCCCTACGCCGTGATGAAGGACATGTTCGCTCTGTTCGCCTTCATGCTCGTGTTCGGATGGTTCGTCTTCTACGCGCCCGACTACCTCGGTCACGCCGACAATTATATCGAGGCTAATCCCCTCGTGACGCCCCCTCACATTGTGCCGGAATGGTATTACCTGCCATTCTACGCGATCCTGCGCGCCGTGCCTTCGAAGCTCGGCGGCGTAGCCCTGATGTTCGGGTCGATCCTGATATTGCTCTTCCTGCCTTGGCTTGATACGAGCCGCGTCCGCTCGGCGCGCTATCGCCCCATCTTCAAATGGCTGCTGTTCCTCTTCTTCTTCTCCTTCCTCGCGCTGGGCTATCTCGGTTCGAAGCCGGCGGAAGGCGTCTACGTGATGTGGGCGCAGATCTTCACGACGTACTACTTCCTCTTCTTCCTGGTGCTGATGCCGATCGTGGGCGTGCTCGAGACGCCGTCGCCGATGCCTCGGTCGATCACCGAGTCGGTTCTCGGCGAGAAGTCGGCCGGCTCGGCCGCGGTAGCGAAGCACTGATGCGCCCGACCGGAGACACGTCCATGAGCCTATCGTCCAGGATCACCGGCTTCGTAAGGGACATGATTGCAGTCGGCGCTGCGGTCTGCATGATGTCCGGCTTCACCGCTTCGACGGCTGCAGCCGCCGGTGGAGAGCCGATCCACATCGATCGCCAGAGCTGGAGTTTTGCCGGCGTCAGAGGAAAGTTCGACAACGATCAACTGCAGCGCGGCTTTCAGGTCTACCAGGAGGTATGCGCCGCCTGTCACGGCCTGAAGCGCGTGTATTTCCGCAACCTCGCTGAGCGGACTGGTCCCGGGTTCAATGAGGAAGCCGTGAAGGCGCTGGCTGCGTCGTGGCCCAACCAGATCTTCGATGGTCCCAACGAGGAAGGTAGCATCGCAACGCGAAAGGGCGCGATCATCAAGCGTCCTGCGCGCCTCTCGGATCCGATCCTTGGGCCCTACGACAACGACAATCAGGCGCGCGCCGCACAGAATGGTGCGCTGCCGCCTGATCTATCGATTATCACCAAGGCACGCGGCGTGGAGTATCATGGCGGCGTGATCGGCCATATCGGCTACATGATGCGCGATATCGTCAACGGCTATCAGGAAGGCGGCGCAGATTACCTCTATGCTCTGTTGACCGGTTACACGAGCCCACCTGCCGATTTCAAGTTGTCCGAAGGTATGGCTTACAATAAGGCCTTCCCCGGTCACCAGATCGCGATGGCGGAGCCCATGACCGATGGGCGGGTAAAGTATCAGAACGAAAGCGTGCCTCGCACCGTGGCCCAGTACTCGAAAGATGTCACAGCATTCCTCGCCTGGGCAGCGGATCCTCGCCTGGAGGAGCGCAAGAGCATGGGATGGATCGTGATGCTCTACCTGCTCGTCACGTGCGTCTTGCTCTACGCAGCCAAGCGCAGGCTCTGGTCGAAAGTGCACTGAGCGGCGTTACGATCGTTCCAAATGCACCAGCTTGGGGGCCCTCCGGGGCCCCTTGTCGTTTCGGGCGTGGACGGCAGCCATGGTCGATGTCGGCACGCGCCGTTAAGTCGCCGCTGGCCCTTCAAACGATGACGGGCTGCGCCTCCTGCGCGCCAACGTTGAAGACCCGACGATAGCGGCGAATTTCATCCTCGGGACCGACCGCCTTTGTAGGATTGTCCGAGAGCTTGACCGCTGGCCGGCCGTCGGCCGAGATCACCTTGCAGACGATCGAGAACGGATCGAGCCGTCCCTGCACATCGAGCTTGCGAAAATCGTTGGTCAGCATCGTGCCCCAGCCAAACCCCAAGCGGATCCGATCGTGAAAGTGGCAGTGCAGGCGCTCGATCAACTCGACATCGAGCCCGTCTGAGAAGATTGCCAGCTTGTTGCGGGGATCCTGCCCGCGCCGGCGCCACCAGTTGATCACGCTCTCACCACCCGCGAATGGATCGCCCGAGTCGATACGCACGCCGGTCCAGTGCGCGATCCAGTCGGGCGCATTGTCGAGGAAACCTTCAGTCCCATAAGTGTCTGGCAAGATAACTCTCAGATTGCCTTCGTAGTCGTCCTGCCAGTCGGCGAGTACGTCGTAAGGGGCTTGCGACAGGGTCTCGTCGTCACCCGCGAGCGCCGCATAGACCATCGGCAATTCGTGAGCGTTCGTGCCGATTGCTTCCACCTCCCGCCGCATTGCAATTAGGCAATTCGATGTGCCGAGGAAGGCGGAGCCCAGTCCTTCGTGCATGGCCTGGACGCACCAGTCCTGCCATAGGAATCCGTGGCGACGGCGAGTCCCGAAATCAGCAATGCGCAAGCCGTCGAGGCGCTTCAGCCGCTCGATCTTTTCCCAGACGCGCGTCATCGCTCGGGCGTAGAGCACCTGCAACTCGAACTTGCCCATGCCCTGGGTGACGGAGCGCGAATAGAGTTCCATGATGACCGCGAGCGCGGGAATTTCCCACATCGTCGTCTCGATCCATGGCCCTTCGAAAGTAAGCTCGTATTGGTCGCCACGCTCTTCGAGCCGGTAAGGCGGAAAACGGAAATTCTCGAGCCAGGCTATGAACTCGGGAGCGAACATCTGGCGCTTGCCGTAGAACATGTTGCCACGCAGCCAAGTGGATTCGCCGCGCGACAGAGACAGCGACCTGATGTGATCGAGTTGCTCCTTGAGCGCGCCCTTGTCGATCAACCGAGCGAGCGGCACGTCTTTCGAGCGGTTGATGATTCCAAAGGTCACGCTGACATTGCGATGCCTTCGAAAAATCGTCTGCGCCATCAGAAGTTTGTAGAAGTCCGTATCGAGTACCGAGCGAACGATCGGATCGATCTTCCAATTGTGGTTGTAGACCCTCGTGGCGATGTCGGTCATCGTGCTCGTTGCTCGTGTCGTATGCCGCGGGGGCGGAGTCCCGCATTGTTCGCTGAGGCGGGAGCACGAGTCTAGCGGCGGGCGACGGGTCCTGTCACGCCCGCATCACAGCCATGTCTGTGAAAGGCTAATCTGAGCACTTCGCCGGACAACGAGCCCAATGAGAATGGAAAGGCAAGGGGAATGTCTGCCTGATCGCTCATACTGAGAGAGGCCGCCGCGGTCTCCCGCGACGGCCTCTCCAGCGCCATATGAGTTGATCGGACGGCGGTGCGGTCAGAAATCCATGCCACCCATTCCGCCCATGCCACCCATTCCTCCCATTCCGCCGCCGGGCATGCCGCCCATCCCCCCTGCATCCGAACGCGGTGCATCGGCGATCATGGCCTCAGTCGTGATCAGAAGCCCCGCCACCGAGGCGGCATCCTGGAGCGCGCAGCGAACGACCTTGGCCGGATCGATGACACCCGCTGCGACGAGATCGACGTACTCGCCGGTCTGCGCGTTGAAGCCGAAGTTGTACTTGTTGCTTTCGAGGATCTTGCCAACGATCACCGAGCCGTCCTCGCCGGCATTTTGATAGATCTGCCGCGCTGGTGCCTGGACGGCCTTCCTTACGACCTGAATGCCGACCTTCTGGTCCGCATTCGCGGCAGTCAGCCCGTCGAGAACCTTGAGTGCACGCAGCAAAGCGACGCCGCCGCCCGGTACGATGCCCTCTTCGACGGCCGCTCGTGTGGCATGGAGCGCATCATCGACGCGATCCTTTCTCTCCTTCACCTCGATCTCGGTCGCGCCACCGACCTTGATGACTGCGACGCCACCGGCGAGCTTCGCCTGACGCTCCTGCAGCTTCTCCCGATCGTAATCGGATGTGGTTTCCTCGATCTGCGCCTTGATCTGCTTTACGCGGGCCTCGATGTCCGGCTTCTTTCCGGCGCCGCCCACGATCGTTGTATTCTCCTTGTCGATCCGAACCCGCTTGGCTCGCCCGAGCATGTCGATCGTGACGTTCTCGAGCTTGATGCCGACGTCCTCTGAGACCACGGTCCCGCCGGTCAGGATCGCGATATCCTCGAGCATAGCCTTGCGACGGTCACCGAAGCCCGGCGCCTTGACCGCGGCGATCTTGAGGCCTCCCCTCAGCTTGTTGACGACAAGCGTTGCCAAAGCCTCTCCTTCGACTTCCTCAGCGATAATGAGGAGGGGCCGTCCGGTCTGCACGACCGCCTCGAGAAGCGGTAGCATCGACTGTAGGCCAGAGAGTTTCTTCTCATGAACGAGAAGATAGGCGTCCTCGAGTTCCGCGATCATCTTTTCGGCGTTCGTCACGAAATAGGGCGAAATATAGCCGCGATCGAACTGCATGCCCTCGACGATGTCCAACTCGGTCTCGAGGCTCTTTGCCTCCTCGACGGTGATGACACCCTCGTTGCCAACCTTCTTCATCGCTTCGGCCAGGATTCGTCCGACCTCGGCGTCTCCATTCGCAGAAATCGTCGCAACTTGGGCGATCTCGTCGTTGGAGGTGACCTTCTTCGCCTTGGACTTCAGCTCGGCGACGATAGCCGCTACGGCGCTATCGATGCCGCGCCGCAAGTCCATCGGATTGGCGCCTGCTGCAACGGATTTGGCGCCTTCGCGAACAATGGCCTGCGCCAGAACCGTCGCCGTTGTGGTCCCGTCGCCTGCGATGTCACTGGTCTTGGAAGCGACCTCGCGCACCATCTGTGCGCCCATGTTTTCGAACTTGTCTTCGAGTTCGATCTCCTTTGCGACCGTAACCCCGTCCTTCGTGATGCGAGGCGCGCCGAATGATTTCTCGAGCACGACATTTCGGCCCTTGGGGCCAAGGGTAACTTTCACGGCATTGGCGAGGATGTCGACGCCGCGAAGCATTCTTTCGCGCGCATCCTGCGAGAACCTGACGTCCTTGGCCGACATGGGCGGAATACTCCGATGAGGATTGCTGGGGGAAGAAAGTTCGGAACGGCGACCCCGGGACACGATACGGATCGCTGAGTTTCTGTCATCGAGTCGCGTGAGCGACGGACTGTATGAGTCAATCTCAAGCCGCTGAACGAACCGAGGCACCACCCTTGGACACTCCGAGGATGTCGCTCTCTGTCCTGCCCGGGCATTTCCCGGGATGGGCGCGATCACCGGATTTCATCGCCGTGGTGGTTGTCAGGATCGTCGCATCGAAAATCCCGGGACCGCCCGGGAAAATTTCGGAATGGACGGGTTTCTCTCGCGCCGTGCCGCCAATGAGGAAGCTGTCTGCAGTCTCGCTCTGTTCCTCGATGCAGCGAATGCTGTCACTATGACGAAAGGGCCGCAATTTCATCGGTTTCCTCGTGATCGGCGCTACATGCCGGCGCGAAGCCTCGGCTCCGGAGCCCGCGTCGGCCGATGCCGAAACAAACAGCTTCAGACCCTACTTTCCAAGTGCGAACCTGTATATGTCGCGCGGCATTGGCACTGTCAAGGCTGGAGTGCCAGTGAACGCTGTGGAGGGGGCACGGGGATCTTGGTGGCCGGCTTGAAATACATCGGCCTGAAAAATTCTACGGAGCCGTTTGGCTTGAGTCGCCGAGAAGGAGGCGGAGCGATGTTGCTAGAATGTACCCATCGAGAATGATCGCAGAAACCGGGAAATAAATTATCCGCGCCCTACTACGGACGCGGATTGATAGTCGGTCGGTGGTTGCTTCTCGACGGCTCAGAGAGCGAAGTCGTCGATCTTGGCGCCTTTCTTCAGTGCGGCAACAAGCCACTTCGGCTGGCGGCCACGACCAGTCCACGTGTCGTCCGGATTATCTGGGTTGCGATATTTGACTGCAACTTTGCCACCTTTAGAGCTGCGCGTGCCGCCGAAGACATCGGCGATCGAAAGGCCGCGCTTTTGCGCAAGGGCCATCATCTCTTGTCGGACTTCGGCCCGCTCCCGCTCGCGCGCGGTGACGATCGCCTTCTTGACGCGAGTCTCGAGATCGAGCAGCTCCTTCAGCGGAAGCTTATCGACATTGATAGCGGCCATATCGTGTGTTCCTTCGTCGTCTTGGACTATTTCAGCTTGGATCGCGGGTGACATAGCATCTGCAGTCGGTCGAGGCAATTGCTCGAATCGCAACGTGCTATTCACTATAAAAGTTGGATCATTGGAATTAAGATTGAGTTCACTCGGTTAAGAGCAGGGAGTAATCATCGACTTAGCCGTTGTATTTGCCTTCGCAATAATGTGCTCCTCTTGTTCCATTGATACGGAGCCCACCCACATCGCGATCTCTATTCCGGACGGCTTTTAGCCGTAGCTACTTAGCTCCAGGCGTGCTGCTAGCAATCCATGCGGCATGCTGCCAGAGTATTGAAAACAAACACCAAATCTGCATTCTTTGGAACGGTCGGTGGTTTGTGCAGTTGTCCACCGGTAGCAGTCTCAACCATAGCGGAGGCTCGAGGATGATGACGCGAAGAGACTTTGCGGACGAGCTTGCAGGTTACAGCCTCACCACGGCCGAGATCCTGTATCGCCTACCGGACCATCCCTCTCTGTTGCAGAGCTATGTTTGGCAGGACTACGACCTGCATCCGACGTTCCCGCGCCTAAAGGAGTTTCTGGCTTTCTGGGCCGGCAACCTCGATGGTGACCTGTTCCGGGTTCGAATTGCGAGCGCCCGTTTGCTGACGCCACGCGAGGTGCGTTGTGTGTCTGGTGGTTTCAACATCAACTGATCCGCGCACATCAGCCTCTTGGCGGCTTGGCATGGCTTTCGTCGCGAGGTACCTGTGGGTACGACTAGCGGGGAGGCCGTGCAGTGCCATATTCGGACTATCGTCCCGAGTTGATGGGAGCAGCGACTCTCGAACCGAACGGCTCATTCGAGGCGGGCTCGCTCCAGTCGTTCGCTCTGACCTACACTGCAGGCCAATTCGGTGTGGACGATACCGGCTCGATAAAGATCGGCTTCCGGTTCGCAACCGACTTCGGACCCGTGCAGTTCGATGATCCGCAGGGCCAAGGCTATACCACTGCGGAGGCCTCGAATGGGGCAGTTCTCGAACTCGAGTGGGAGTTCAAGCGCAATATTCGTCCATGGAGCCGGTCGCTTTACGTTGGCGTCGCCAAGCACTTTCTGAAGCCTGGCGATACGATCACGATCCGCTTTGGCGACAGGAGATTCGGCAGCCGGGGTATCCGACTGCAGACCTATGCCGAGAGACGCTTCGAGTTCCACGTCCTCGTAGATGCGATCGCGACCTATGATTACGTGCCACTCCCGGAAAGTCCCACGATCGATGTGGTGCCGGGCAGCGGCGTTCGCTGGCAGGCCATCATCCCGACCCGCATACGCTTGAGCGAGCCGTTTCGACTGGCAATCAAGGTCGACGACAAATGGGGCAATCCATCGGACCGCGTGGCCACGCAGGTAGATCTTTCTGCCATTGGGTCGATCCGCGGCCTGCCGTCGAGTTTGCAATTGGAGCCTGGGAGGTTCGCGGCGATTGTCGAAGGGCTCACCGCGGAAGGTACCGCGGCGATCGAGGTTCGCAGCACCAGGGGCGAACTGCTCTGCCGATCCAATCCCATCGAGGTTGCCGCTGGTGCGAGCGCTCCGAGGCATTATTGGGGTGATACGCACGGGCAATCCGACGAGACGCTCGGCACGAACTCGGCGCGCGATTATTTCCATTTTGGTCGCGACAAGGCCTTTCTCGACGTGATGGGTCATCAGGGCAACGACTTCCAGATCACCACTGCCTTTTGGAAGTCGCTCAACGAGTTGACACGTGAGCTCGACGAGCCGGGCCGGTTCGTGTGCATTCCCGGTTACGAATGGAGCGCCAACACGGCGGTAGGCGGTGACCGCAACGTGTTCTTCCGCCACGAGGGTGAGACCATCCACCGTTCAAGTCACGCCCAGATTTACGAGGGCCCGGACCGCGCGGACGAGCATACGGACGCACACACGGCAGCGGAACTGTTCGAACGGCTTGCGGGGCGGGATTGCGTTGTCATGGCGCATGTCGGCGGGCGTTATGCCGACATCCGGCAGGCACACGATCCCGTTCTGGAAACGGCAGTGGAAGTGCATTCTGCGTGGGGAACCTTCGAATGGCTTCTGCAGGATGCCTTTGAGGCTGATTATCGCGTCGGAGTGGTCTGCAATTCCGATGGGCACAAGGGGCGCCCCGGCGCCTGCTATCCCGGTGCCTCGTTTTTCGGAAGCTATGGCGGACTGACGTGTTTCATCGCCGGGTCGCTCGACCGTGATGCCATATTCGAAGCCATGCGCCGCCGTCACCACTACGGGACGACCGGCAACCGTATGATCCTCGACGTGGCCGTGACGACGGCAGGAAGGGCCGAAGTGTTCGTCCGTGATCCGGCGGCTTTCTCGGGGGCACAAAGCATGCGGACCGAACGGATCGAGATGGGTGACATCGCGCGGGTCGACGCTGACGAAGCCGAGCTGCATGTGCGTGTCCGCGGATCGGCGCCGATCGAGCGTGTGGAAATCTTCGACGCAGATCGTTTGATCGAGTGCATCAGGCCGTATGCACCTACCGAACTCGGCGCGAGGGTGAGGCTCGTTTACCAGGGCGCTGAATATCGAGGGAGGGCGCGAACGACGAATTGGGACGGCGAACTCTCAATCGACGGCAACGAGATTGTGCGCACTCAGGTGATCAACAATTGGAATCTCGACCGTGGCCTGCAAACCCAAAGCGCGACCGGCGTCACGTGGAAGGCGGTGACAACCGGCAACTATGGGGCGATCGATATCTGGTTGAAAGATGGCTTGGCAGGGCGATTGTCGTTCGAGACGCGCCACGCTCGCGGACAGCGCGACATCGCCGTGCTCGGCTACGAGCGACATGTGTTCTCGGCCGGTGGTCTGGATCGCGCCGTGAAGCTCTATCGGTTGCCTGAGACCATGACGCAGACGAACGTCGATATCCGGCGTCGAGTGAAGGTGCGCGAACTCGGCGATACGAGACTCTATGTCCGTGTGACACAGGAAGACGGGCACCGAGCATGGTCCAGCCCGATCTATTTGTTCCGCTGAGCCTTTTCCGAGAGAGAGTGCCGATGCGCGCAATCCAAAGGTTCGAGGTGAGCCTGAAGGCGTTTATCGTGCGCGATGGGCGGGCGCTCTTCGTGCGTGAGGCCGACAGTGGGTACTGGGAGTTGCCCGGCGGACGGATCGATATCGGCGAGGAGTGGGATCCTCACGCGGCCATCCTGGCGCGTGAAATCTTGGAAGAACTGGGGCCAGGCGTGACGGTCAGGTTCGGGGTCGAGGCCGTGTCGTGGACGCGTCAGAGACCCTCTGACGGAGCATTCTTGTTTCTGTTGGCACGTGTCGGGCATATCGAGGCCGGTGAGCCGGTACTTTCGGACGAGCACACCGAGATGGCATGGCTCACCCGGGAGGAGGCAGCCCTGCTTTCGTACCCGTCAGCCTCTGGTTACCGCGACGCGGTCGCAGCTCTATGGCGGCTCGTGACCTGAGAGGCCATGACAGTGACGCACGCGATCCAGCTCCCGGACCGCGACAGCGCGCTTGACCTCTTCCCGCGGCCATTGCCTGCTCGAGGCTCGCCGGCCTCGGAGCCCCCCGCGACGAGGGTGCGGCAGCGCGGACAACAGGAGACCCATGATGGATATCGAGGATCAACGCAAGAACGGCCGGGCGATCCTGGCTGAAGTGATCGGCAAGGCCTACCTGGAGCGACGGGACGCCTCGACCAATGATTTCAATCGACCGCTCCGGGAGTTCTCGGAAACCTATGCCTTCGGCGACATCTGGGCGCGCCCCGGACTTGAGCGCAAAACGCGGAGCATGCTCTGCATGGCCATGCTGACGGCGCTGGGCAAGCCGGAGGAGCTGAAGCTGCACGTGAACTCGGCCATCAACAATGGTTGCACCGTCTCCGAGATCCAGGAAGTTCTCTATCAGACAGTGGCTTACTGCGGGATTCCGGCGACGATCGAGGCGTTCAAGGTGGCTGAAGCAGTGCTGACCGAGCGAGGTCTGCTGCCGAAATCATAAGGTGCTGGGCACGACCGCGGCCAGGCGGTGCGACAATGGGTTGAAATCGTGTCGCCTGCCGCCTATACGAATGCTTCGCGCGGAGACGTGGCCGAGTGGCTTAAGGCGGCGGTTTGCTAAATCGTTGTACTGGGAAACTGGTACCGGAGGTTCGAATCCTCTCGTCTCCGCCAT
>JALHMC010000026.1:0-53524 GCA_022844225.1 Hyphomicrobiaceae bacterium
AACGAGTCGGCCGACCAGTTCCCGGCGATCGTGCAAAAGGCGAAGGCGCAAGGCGCGCTCGTCTCGGTCAATCCAGGGCCACGCCAGCTGGCTGCCCGGGCGGCCGCCTTCGAGCAGTGCCTCGGGTCGATCGATATCCTGTCGGTCAATCGAGCGGAGGCCGAAGTGCTGGTGCCGACCCTCGTCGCACGCTTCGGTGAGGGGGGGCCTTCCCTCGAGGGGGATCGATTGCCCCGCCTGGCATCGCGGGGCCTCACGGGCGGTGGCTTCCATATGAGTCTGAGGACACTGATGGGCGCTGTCCTGTCACTCGGGCCGCGGATCCTGTTGATCACCGACGGCGGCCAGGGCGCCTATGCGGCGCGAGACGGGGAGATCGTTCATGCCTCGCCCAGGCTCGTCGAGGTGGCGGGAACGGCTGGCGCGGGCGATGCGTTCGTCTCGACCTTTGCCGGATTTACGGCGCTCGGCGCGCCGCTCGACAAGGCGCTCCGGGCTGCTTCGCTCAACGCCGCAGCGGTGGTGGGCCATGTCGACACGCAGACGGGGCTGCTGCCACTGGCGGCAATGGAGGAGCAGCTGGCGGACGAGGGGGAGAGGCTCGAAATCAGGACGTGGCGCCTTTGAGGGCGGCGGCCTGTTCGTGATTACCGGGTATTAACCGCAGACCGCTACGCTAAGTCGATTAATCAGTCTTCATCACTCGGCGTGGGTACCATGGAGAGCAAGGCCCCCTCGGCTTCGCCGGCAAGCCTCATCGCGCGCTTGAAGCCCAGGCCCGTGAAGCCGCAACCCCGTGTGCCGATCGAAACGACCGCGTCCGATGAGAACCGAAGATCGCGTCGGCAGACGGCCTGTCTGCAGGCCTCCATCGAATCGGATCGGCTGTCAGAGCCGATCGCGTGCGTTATCCGCAATCTGTCCGCGACGGGCGCCCGTATCGAGCTGATACGAACTGAGCGCAAGGTGTTCGCGTCGGAAGAGCGCATTCCCGATGTGTTCGTTCTGAGCTTCCGGCTTGAGAAAACCGAAGTCGACTGCGAGATGATCTGGCGCCGAGCCGATACCATCGGCGTTCGCTTTCGCTCGCTGCCGAGGCAGTCCCGGTCGTGATGGCGCGCTGGGCCACCCCGGGGGACCTATTTCGTAGCGGCCTTGGCAGGGGCATCGCTATTGGCGCCATTGCTGGCGCCCGCCCCCGGGCTCGAGGCGGCTGTGTCGCCACCGACATACTTGGACCAAACGCGGCCGCGGCGCTCGCTCGAGGCGGGCGTTTCTTGCTGGGAACCCATCAAGTCCCGCGCATTTACAACCATGCCGGCCAGATTGCGCTGAGTTGAGCAACCAAAATCGGGATACGGCACGCGCTCGGGCTCGCGGCCAACGTCACGTGGCCAGTGACCGCACTGGGGTGCGACAGCTACCGGCCGATGATAAGCCAGCGTCACCAAGCCTCGATTGCCTGACTTGCCGCGCACGATGCGAGACGGGCCAATTCCCGCATCCTCGAGCGCTCGGCGAATATCGGCGACAGCCTCGCCCCCTGTGCGGGCGCCGCCGTGCGAGACCGCAATGGGGCCGGTACCTTCTTCCTTGTATCTAACGGCGAAGCGGTAGACGTCCACATACTGATTCCGACTCAAGCCGTGACGGTTCGGCGGAAGCTCGACATCTAGAAACTCCTTCCGTTCGGCGAACTCGATCGGATGACCACGAACAGCGGTCGTCTCAGCCCAGGCCTCCTCGCTCGTCAGGCGATGGGATTCACTGCAGGACGCCAAAGCCGTCGCGCCAAGCGTGAGCATAGCGACGGCGAGCCGGGATCTACGTCCAACCCCAAGTGCGGTGCCGATGGTCTTCATCCCTTCACTCCGCGATCGGGGTATTCGATGATGAAGCCAGGGGTGCCTTCGTAGCGACCGCGTGGCGGGGCGCCAGGCTTTCCATAGATGCGATTAAGTGCGCCGAAAAACAGGCTCTGGAGGTCGCTCGGAGGCATCAGATGCTCTTCCGGTGACGCCACTTGGCCAGGCTCCATATGTGACGCGATATAGGGCGTCACGAGGATTACCAACTCGGTCTCACGTCGCCGGTAGTCGTTCGACCGGAATAGCGCCCCGAGAATTGGCAGGTTCTTCAAGCCGGGTACCCCGTCCACGTTCTGGCGGGTCTCGTCCGACAGCAACCCCGCCATGGCGATGGTGCCGCCGGACGGCAGCTCGAGGGTCGTCTCGGCCCGACGCACCTTCAGTGCGGGGACTGTGATCAACTCGGTCGTCACGGCGCCCTCGGTGGACAATTCGCTGACCTCTGCCTCGATGTTGAGGCTAATGCGGCCAGGGCCGAGAACAACAGGCTTGAACGATGTTGCAACGCCGAAGCGCTTGAATGTGATGGAGATCTGCTTATCGGCTGCAGCGACGGGAATCGGGAACTCGCCGCCAGCCAGGAATTTCGCTGTCTCGCCTGAGATGGCCGTGAGGCTCGGCTCAGCCAGCGTCCGCACGAGGCCGGTTCGCTCCAGTGCCTGGATCACGGCCTGGATGTCCTGGTTGCCGCTCTGGAACGCCGCGGCCAGAGCGGAACCGGCGACGCCTGCTGGAACCGATGGGCTGGTGACGGGGAAGCCGTTAGCGATGATCTTCTGAAACGAGAAGTTTCCTGTCTGAGCGATCGCTCGCGGCAGGTCGACACCGATCCGCTTCATCGCATCGCGCTGCACCTCGGCCACCTTGATCTTGAGCAGGACCTGCTCTTTCGAGGCGACAGCGAGCATGTTCACGACGCCGTCCTTGAGTTTCAGGAATCGGGTCGCGAGATCTGCCGCCCGGCTGGCGTCGGCCGGCGTGAGAACGCTGCCTGTCAGCGCAACATTGGTTCCCACCGTTGTGACCTTGATCTTGGAACCAGGAATGAGGCGCGCGAGCATGTCGTCGAGCGGGGTCACGTCGCGCACGACGACCAGCTCGATCAGCAACACTTTGGTTCCGCCGGGACCCAGGAAGAACGCATTGGCTTCGCCGACGTCCTTTGCCAGCAGATAAATCCGCCTAGGCGTCTGAACGACGGCATCAATGACCGCCGGATTGGAGACCATGACATCCGAGACATCGGTCGGCAGCTCGATCATCATCGATTTGTCGAGGCCGATCGAGAGCTTCTTCGTGATTGGCAGCTGACTGCGCTCAGGGATGGAAAGCACCGAACGATGCTCTTCCCATCCCGACGTTGGCTCAAAACCGCTTCGCCGGCTCCCCCCGCCGGCTTCGGCGCCAGGCCAAGCTGCCCCCAGCAGGAGCAACATGCCCAGAGAGCAAAGCATTCTGATAGCCGCTAATCGTGACGCTCTCCGCCACGCGACAGGTAAGCTCATCTTGCCCCACTACCCCGCGTGAGCGGGGTACCCCCAACACCGGCGACACACCCATGCCGACGGATACTTCGGAGCACAGTTCACCTGTCGCGCGCTACGGCCAGGGGGCTGCACGGTGTGGTTGCGCACCGACTATGGACAGGATATGCACATCTTCCGCTATCTGATGATTGTGTCGGGGGTGAGTAAAAATTAATATTATAAATCAGTATTTTGCGGACTATGTCTCGCGAGCAGAAGTGGCTCAAGACTGCCACTGTTGAGAAACGCTCGCGATCAGCCGCAGTTCCGGCGCGGCGAGCTGCGCGGGACAGCGCGCCTCTGAACTCTTTCGGTCTTCGGCGCCACTTGGGACACGGTCAACCGGCTACGCGAAGTTTCGAGATCTGGCCGCCGATGTGCTCGAAGACTGTGATGAGCGCTGCGCCGTCTGCGGCGCGGAAGGCCATGCTCGCTTCGCTCGCACAACCCTGGAGTAGGGCCAACGTCGTCGGGTCGGATTCGAGCCGAAAGGCGATCGTATAGATCTTGATTCCCGATGCCTTGGCGTTGCTGCAAGCCGCCGTGGTCTTCTGGTTCATGCGAGATACATAGGCGGACGACGAATATGTGGTGCCGAGCCGGCCCGAGGCGCCATAACCATGTGCGGCATACCAGGACTTGTTGTGGTTCGAGGAGGCTGAGTAGGTATTGGCTCCGTCGGTCATGACGACCATGATCTTGTCATTTTTGGGTGTGTCGTAGGTGCGTCCTTCCGCGAACGGCGCCCCGGGGGAAAGGACTCGCCAACCCCACATCACTCCCTCCGCGATGTTCGTCGAGCCTTTGGCGATCATCGACTCGAGCGTGGTCTCAATCTCGCTCAGGTTGGAACTCAAAGGGAGAATCGCCTGGCTGTCGCACATGTAATTCGGGCCAGCGGCTCCCAGCGGTACCACTGCACCGTCATACTTGCAGATGCGCGACTGGGCCTCGGCAGCCGGCAACGGTGTTTTCTGCGACTTGGTGCATCGTCCCCGGCGATCGTACGTGACACACACGACGGGCTGCGGCGTGCAGGTGCCACCATCGTCGGGAATGTAGTTGTTCGTATAGCTGGCGCCGCCGCTGTTATCGCTGTCGGGTTCGTCGGGGGCAAACATGGGCACAAACAAAGTCGCTGGATTCCCCGTATCGGCTGTCGTGTCGGTGACGTCCAGGCCTCCGGAACGGGCCTCCACACAGCCGCGCCAGTTGACGCCGACGCGGTCGAACATCTGCAAGCGCGGGACGTTTGAGGCAAAATTGGCGCCATTGAGCGGAGATGCGCCCGACGAATCGATCCAGTCCGCGTCGCGGTAACCGGCGCCCACGTTGACCGCACCGGAGAACGGGACGATCGCGACGCTCACCCGATCGCTGTTGTCGGCTCCGCTCATGACGACGCCCGACAGGCTCTTGCTGGCAGAAATCAGGTCGGCGATGGGCTGGCCAGCCATGGAGCCTGAGTTGTCGAGGACGAGCGCGACCTCGACAGTGCCATCGCCCTTCACGACACGCGAGGACGCACGGATTGCCATGTTGCGCACGCCGATGGCGTTGAGAAGGCTGGTGCCTACGGAGCCAGCCGCGGTGACGCGAACCTCTCCCCTGTCGGAATCGAGGACGATCTGCTGTTCATAATCGCGGCCACCCGTGTTGGCCTTGAAAAAGCGTTGAGCGATGTCCACGCCAGACTCGTTCTGATCGGCGGTGCCGAGCCGATGAGAAGCGGCCAGTGCCGCCGAATCCGCGGCATGCTGGATGCGCTGCCACTCGAGCTCGGTGCGGCCATAGTCAATCGCCACGGCGGAAATAAGCATGACCAGCATGAACATGATTGCGAACAGAAGGCCGACCGAGCCGGATCGCTCGAGACGATAGCGGGCGGCAAAGGCGACGAGGCTCGTGCACTTCTCTCCAGGAGGAGATTGATCAGTTATCGCCATAACGCACCCCACACGGCAGAAATTCTAGAGGAAAAACTAACGACTTCGTTTTTGCGGGCCGTGAAAGCGGGCAGTACAATTTGAAGCGATTTCTCGACATCGGGCTGCGCGACGAGGCCTACCAGCCGGCGTGGTGAGGTTGTGCATTGCGGGGATAGAAGCGGTTGCGGCAAGCCGGAAAGCCCTGGCGCGGGCGCGAATCACCCTAGCTCGGATGCAATGCCCGCGAGGCTCCGGCTGCTGCAGGCAACGTCTGAAATCCGAGAGGATCGCAACCATGTCCAGACCACGCCCCTACATGATCCTGGTTTCGTTTGCGGGCTCGCTGCTCCTCGGGGGGTGTGCCGCGTCGCCCCTTGGAATCTCAGCTGATGGGGGCATCGTGACGGCCAGCGCTACGGGAGGGAGAGGCGGCTCGGTTGGCACTGGTGCTCCTGGGGCAGCCGAAACAGGCGGCGCCGCGACTTCGAAGACGCGGAGTGGGCGGGGGACGGACCGTTTGGCCGTTGCACGATCGCTGCGTGACAAAGGCGATCGCGCGAAAGCACTCATCGAACTCGAGCGAGGGCGGGCGGAAGCACCTGGCAACCGGGAGCTTGCGCGCGAAGCCGGATTGATCGCGCTCGAACTCGGACAGGCCGACAAGGCGAGGAAGCATCTCGAAGGGGCGCTTGATCCTGCGCGACCCGATGGTCCAACGCTGTCGGCACTCGGCACGGCATTCGCCGCGGCCGGAAAGCAGACCGAGGCCCAATCTCACTTCAAGCGCGCCTTGGTCCTGCAACCGTCTCACCGGCCGACGCTGAACAACCTGGCGCTCTCCTACGCGCTCGACGGCAAGCTGGCCGATGCTGAGAAGACGCTGAGAGCGGCCGGGGTGGGTGAAGCGGATACACCTCGCCAGATGAAGGAAAACCTAGCCCTGATCATGGCCCTGGCCGGCAAATACGACGATGCAGAACGCCTGGCGACCAAGGTGCTGCCGAAGGCCCAAGCCAAGTCCAATATCGTTTATGTCCGGTCGATGACGCAGCAGGGCGGATGATGGCGTTACCGTGCGAGAGTGCGCTCTCAGACCCGGGCCATCACGGACTGTGCCTCGAAGGCCGCGATGTCGGCCTCGTAACCGAGGGTCATGGCGATCTCGTCGACGCCGCGCAGGAGGCAGTCCTTACGGAACGGATCAATCTTAAACTGGTCCGTTTTTCCGTCGGGTCCCTTTACGGTCTGCGATGGCAGGTCGACCGTGATCTCGGCACCCGGCAGTTCGAGGAGGAAGCGCAACAGGTCGTTGACGCGCGCCTCGGGCAGGATGATCGGCAATACGCCGTTCTGGAAGCAGTTGTTGAAGAAGATGTCACCGAACGAGGGTGCGATAAAGGCTCGGAAACCGTTGTCGACCAGCACGGTGACGGCCATCTCTCGGCTGGAGCCGCAAGCGAAATTCCGCCCTGCAACCAGGATTCCCGCGTTGGCGTACTCGGGCCTGTTGAGAACGAACTCTGGCTTCGGAGTGCCGTTGTCGTTGTAGCGCTGGTCCCGGAAAAGATGCGGCACCATCGTCTGACGCGGCAGGGACAGAAAGCGGCCGGGAATGATCTGATCGGTATCGACGTTCGCCTGACTGATCGGCGCGGCGACGGCCGAGACGGACGTGAACGGCACGCGGGCCGGGACGTTCTCCTGAGTCATGGTGCTGGTCCTCACGCCATCAGCTTGCGAACGTCGGCGAAGTGCCCGGAGACGGCAGCGGCAGCTGCCATCGCTGGGCTGACGAGGTGCGTTCTGACGCCCTTGCCCTGACGGCCCACGAAGTTTCGGTTCGAGGTCGACGCGATACGTTCCTCCGGGCGACCGATCTCGCCGTTGGTGCCCAGGCACATGGAGCAGCCCGTCTCGCGCCACTCGAAGCCTGCTTCCTTGAAGATCTTGTCGAGACCCTCCGCCTCGGCTTGTTCCTTGATGATGCCAGAGCCTGGTACGATCCAGCTTGGTACGACGGCCTTCCGGCCCTTGGCGACGGCAGCGGCGGCGCGAAGGTCCTCGATGCGGCTGTTGGTGCACGAGCCGATGAAAACGCGATCGATACGGATGTCGGTGATCGGGGTGCCTGGCTTGAGGCCCATGTAGCGAAGCGCCTGGGCAAGCCCTTCGCGCTTCACAGCATCGGCCGCCGTGGAGGGGTCGGGTATCGCATCCGTCACGGGAACGGCGTCCTCAGGGCTGGTCCCAAAGGTGACCATCGGTGCGATGGCGGGGCCAGTGAGCATGATCTCTGAGTCGAAGGTGGCGCCATCGTCAGTTGGAAGGGCTTTCCAGCGGGCCATCGCTTTGTCCCACTCGGCGCCTTTCGGCGCATACGGCTTGCCGGCAAGGTACTGATAGGTGGCGTCGTCCGGGGCGATCATGCCGGCGCGACCGCCCGCCTCGATCGACATGTTGCAAATTGTCAGACGTCCTTCCATCGACAGCGCGCGGATACCTGAACCGGCATATTCCAGGACATGGCCGGTGCCACCCGCGGCGCCGATCTTGGCGATGATGGCGAGAATGACGTCCTTGCCCGTTACGCCGAAGCCGAGAGCGCCATCGATGTCGACGCGCATGGTCTTCGGCTTCTTCTGCCAGACGCACTGGGTCGCCATGACGTGCATGACCTCGGACTGGCCGATGCCGAAGGCGAGGCAACCCATCGCGCCATGGGTCGAGGTGTGGCTGTCGCCGCAGACGAGAGTGATGCCGGGTTGCGTTATGCCCTGCTCGGGTCCGACGACATGGACGATGCCGTTGCGTCGATCGCCGATGTCGAAGACCGTGACGCCCGTCTCCGCGCCGTTGATCTCCAGCCCCGTGACCATGCGCTTGCTGTCGGGATTGGCGATGTCCTCCTTCCGGCGCGTGTCCGTGGGCATGTAATGGTCGGGGGTCCCGAACGAGAGGTCGGGCCGGCGCAGTTTCAGGCCGCGCGCCTTGAGCCGCTGGAACGCGAAGTAGGAACCATCGTGGATAAGGTGCCGGTCGACATACAGCAGAGTGTAACCGTCGGGCCGGTCGACGACGACGTGCGAGCGCCAGATCTTCTCGAACATGGTGGCGGGCGCGGCGGTGGCTGCCATCGACGTCTCCCTCGGGACAGGAAAAGCGGCCACGTTGGCCTCTGGCGGCGACATTAGGCTTCTCATGCCTGTGGTCGCAAGCGGATGGGTGATCGTCGCGTATTCCGGCGACGGTGGCGCCGCACTCAGGGGCGGCGCGGTCGCAGATGATTGACGTGGCCCATCTTGCGGCCATCGCGCGCCTCGCGCTTGCCGTAAAGGTGGAGGCAGGCGTCGCGCGTGGCGGCGATCGATGGCCATGCGTCGACATCATGGCCAATGAGGTTCTGCATGGCAGCGTCGGAGTGCCGCGTCGTGTCGCCGAGGGGCCAACCGGCGACGGCGCGAATGTGGTTCTCGAACTGGCCCACGGCACAGGCATCCATGGTCCAATGGCCGGAGTTGTGCACGCGCGGGGCGATCTCGTTGACGACGAGCGGTTCAGCGGCGTCAGTGCCCAGATAGAACATTTCGACAGCGAGGACGCCGACGTAGTCGAGAGCCGTGGCTATGCGGCTCGCCATGGCGCGGGCTTGCTGCTCGACGGCTGCTGGTAAGCCGGACGGAACTGTCGAGCGGCGAAGAATGCCGCCCTCGTGTTCGTTGACCGGAATGTCATAGGTGATGGTCTCGCCGAGAACGCCGCGCACGACGATGACCGAAACCTCGCATTGGAAGGCAAGGCGCCGCTCGAGAACGCACGGGACATTTCCGAGGTCGCTAAATGCCGATTCCAGGCCGGCGGGTGTGGCCACTGAAGCCTGGCCCTTGCCGTCATAGCCGAGCCGGGCTGTTTTCAAGATCGCTCGGCTTTCCCAGGTCGACTGGGCGGAGGCGGCTGACGCCAGATCGCCTACGTCGGTGATCGCCGCAAACGGCGCTACGGGAATGCCTAGATCGCGGATGAAAGTCTTTTCGGCGATGCGGTCCTGGGAAACGGCGAGTGCACGGGCGCCGGGACGCACCGGCACGCTTAGGGCCAAATGCTCGGCGGCGACGACAGGCACGTTCTCGAACTCGTAGGTGACGACGTCGACGCCGCGCGCGAACTCGTCGAGGCGACCCAAACTGGTGAAGCTGCCGACCGAGTGAGCGGTTGCGACGTCGAAAGCGGGGCCTGCATCGTCACCGTAGACATGGGTCCGAAAGCCGAGCCGGCTCGCTGCCTGGGCCAGCATTTTTCCAAGCTGGCCAGAGCCCAGAATGCCGATCACCGACCGGGGCGGAAGAGGCGTTGTTCCAGCGGGTTCAGGCATCGTCCCTTGGGTGCTCGGCAACTGCTTCGGTTCTCCGCTGGCGCCAAGCGTCGAGACGCGCTGCGAGAGTCGTGTCGGATAAAGCCAGAATCTGCGCGGCCAGCAGCCCGGCGTTGGTGGCGCCGGCCTCGCCAATGGCAAGGGTCCCAACGGGAATGCCGGCGGGCATTTGGACGATCGAGAGAAGAGAGTCCTGGCCGCTCAAGGCGGTCGTGCGCACGGGAACTCCGAGCACGGGCAATGTCGTCATGGACGCCGTCATGCCGGGCAGGTGCGCCGCGCCGCCAGCGCCGGCGATGATGACCTTGAAGCCCTGCTCGCGCGCCGTGCGGGCGAAGGCGTAAAGACGCTCTGGTGTCCGATGGGCTGAGACGATCCGGCACTCGTGAGGCACGGCCAACTCTGCGAGTACGACCGAAGCGGCGCGCATGGTGGCCCAATCGGATTGGCTACCCATGATGATCGCGACGAGGGGCTTTGTGGCGCTCGCGTCGATCTTGCCGGTTCCTGGCGGGGCCGCGTCCGCATTGGGCATATCTTGCCGCAACCTTTCGGGATGCCGTCGCAATGCGAAGAGCTTGCTACGGCTCGATGTCAAGGCCCGAGCTTTTATCGGCTATCGGATGGCTCTGGCAAGTGCAACGTCACAGCGACTATGACCCAACGGAGTGCGGGCGTGCCTTGTGGTTTACGCAATGATGTCCGGGGTGAGCTGATCCTCCACCGCCGTGATCTGATCCTTCAAGAGCAGCTTCTTCTTCTTCAGTCGTTTGATCGTGAGCTGGTCGGCATCGATCGCCACCTCGAGCGCAACGATCTGATCATCGAGCAAGCGATGCTCGTCGCGGAGCTTGACCAATAGCTCACGAAGTTCACGGTCGTCTCGTCGCTGCATGCGCGTTCGGCCAAGCCCAAAGCGTTCGATCCACGCGAACCGCGGGGACTATGACTTTGAAGGCTGTTTTTTGCAACAGCGACAGGGTCGCGGGGTGTGGCGGCCAGTCTGCCAGAGAGGCCAATCCCCGCGACTGCGCTGTCGGTCAGCGGCCTATTCGGAGCCAGTCGCCGCCTTGGAGAAGCCGTCGAGGGCGCCGGTCATGGCTTTCAGCGCATTGGCCGCGCCATCACCCTTGACTTTATAGCGGTCCTGCAGGGCCGAGGGCGGCGCGTAACCCACATGGACCTTGCCGGCCTTATCCTGCCAAACGAGCATCTTCATGGGCAAGTCCAGCCCGGATCGCTGATCGGCCTGCATGAGGGGCGTACCGAGCTTGGGATTGCCGAATAGCAGGACGACGGTTGGCGGGAGCTCCAGCCCGGCCGCCTTGGCGCCAGCCGCGTGATCGAACTTGGCGGCGATCTTGATGCCCTTCGCCTCGATCGCCTTAGACAAACGATCGACGGTTTCCTCGAACGTGAATTTGCTCGCCTGGGTCTTCAGGGTGTCTTTTGCCATTGCATCCCGAGCATTCAACGAACCTGAGGCAAGGACGGCGAACAAGGCGATAAGGAAACGCATGAGGCTGCTCCGTTCGGTGGGCTGACAGTTGGCTCGATGGCTACGCGCTGCGAGCCCCGGACGGAAGCGGCCGACACGGAGAGTTGAAGCGACTTGATCTCGCGGCCTATGGTCAGACGCGTCCCTTTCGCAGGGCCACCAGGCAGAGCAACTGGAACAGCATCTGAGCGCCGATCTGGGCTGTCGCCGTCGTCGGATCATACTGAGGTGCGACCTCGACCACGTCGCCTCCGACGATATCGATGCCGGAGAGGCCACGCACGAGACTCAAAACCTCACGAGGGAGCAGGCCGCCGACCTCGGGTGTGCCGGTGCCCGGTGCAAGGCCGGGATCGATGCTGTCGATATCGAAAGAGACGTAAGTTGGGCCAGCCCCGACGACGGCGCGTGCCTTCTCGATGACCGCGTCCAGCCCGATCCGGTCAATCTCTTCAGCATGGATGACGGTCATGCCGCTTTCGGCGGAGAACTCCCAAAGGTACTCGGCCGGCCCGCGTATGCCGATCTGGATGGTGCGCTCGGGGTCGAGGACGCCGTCAAGCACAGCCAGCCGGAAAGGGCCGCCGTGGTGGAACTTGGCACCTTCGTAGGCGCCCGACGTATCGCAGTGGGCGTCGATATGGACGAGACCGACGGGATGTTTCGCACCTATCGCGCGCAGGATGGGGAGCGAGATCGAATGATCGCCTCCCACCGAAAGCGGTATGACGCCAGCGGATGCCAAACCCTTGTACCAAGACTCGATATCGGCGTGGCATTGATCCAGCGAGAAGCGGCTTTGCATCGGGACGTCTCCGACGTCGGCAACGCGTAGGGTGCTGGCGGGTGCCACGCGCAGCGCGTGCTCATAGGGACCTATGCGCTCGACGGCACGAACGGCGCGCGGACCGAGGCGTGCGCCGGTGCGGTTCGTGACGCCAAGATCCATCGGGACGCCGACGAGAGCGACGTCCAAGCCGGCAAAGGCCTCGCTTACGGCATCTGGGCGAAAGTTTGCGCCGAGCAGAGTCGCGACGCCGGCAAACGGCCAGGCGCGACGATCTGATGATGTGAAGACAGTCGCGGCGACCGCTGCAAAGCCGGGGTCATAGATGTCGCCGCCCTTGGCATCGGCATATCGCGCCCGGAGAGCTGCGAGCTTTGCCTTGTCCATACGCCTTCTCCCACTCCTGGCGATCACATGACCAAACTAGAGTGGGTTGGCGGCTGAGGAAACGTATCATCTAGACAGGAGGAACGGGGGGTGGGGCTCCGTGACCCTGCGCACGGAGCCCCGATGATCACGCCGGGGGAGTTTTCATGCAGGGTCCGGAGATGATGGTCTCGAGCTATTGAACACTGCCTGAACCTGTTGTTCAGTCGCAATTCATGTCATGGCTATCCGCGTCAGTGGCGCTGCTTCTCAGCCGCGGAGCTTTTGGCTATGCAGCCGGAATGAGCAACAGCGAACGATCAATCCTCATCACCGGATGCTCGACGGGCATTGGCTTGGCCGGCGCGCGGACCTTGAAGGCGCGGGGGTGGCGGGTGCTGGCGACGGCGCGGCGACCCGAAGATCTGGAGAGGCTGGAGCGGGACTACGGTCTCGAAGCCTTGTCACTGGAGTTGAAGGACGAAAACTCGATTTCCCGGTGTGCCGAGGAGGCCTTGCGGCGCACCGACGGCAAACTTTACGCGCTGTATAACAATGCAGCCTATGGCGTGATCGGGGCGATGGAGGATGTGCCGGCTCGAGTGTTGCGTGATCAACTCGAGGTGAACGTGGTGGCCGCCAGCGAGCTGACGCGACGGGTGGTGCCAGCCATGAGGCGAATGGGGCGCGGCCGCATCGTGATGTGCTCGTCGGTGCTCGGGCTCGTCAGCGGCCCCTATCGAGGCGCCTATTGCGCGTCGAAGTTTGCACTGGAGGCGCTATCGGATGCGCTGCGGGTCGAGCTTCGACCGGCGGGCATTCATGTGTCGCTGCTGGAGCCGGGGCCTATCGAGTCGCATTTCCTGGCGACGACGCTCTCGACGTTCACGTCACAGATCGAGGTGGAGCGGTCGCCGCATCGGGAGTCGTATGAACGCCGGATGGTTGAGATGCAGTCCGGTAAGGCGAAGGGCAGCCTGTTCAAGCTCGGTCCGGAAGCTGTCGTGGCCAAGCTGGTGCACGCAGTGGAAAGCTCACGTCCGCGGGCACGCTATCGCATCGGCATCATGACCAAAGGCGCCGGCCTGCTCAAGCGGCTGCTGCCGGATGCGATACTCGACAGGATCGTGGCGCGGATGTGAGATGGTGTCGGACCAAGTGTCAGTCCTTCGCCATTGCGGCTACGACGACGACGCGGCTGCCGGCGTGAGGCGCTCCGGGCGTCGCGTGCGTCCATCAAAGCGAGAGTTGGGGGCGTCTGATCTCGAACAGCATGAGCGCTGTCGCTACGGCAAGATTCAGGCTGTCCAGGCGGCCCGCCATCGGAATTCGAACGAGCTTGCCACAAACGGCTGCTACGTCCTCGGATAGCCCGGCCCCTTCGTTACCCATTATGAGAAGCACCGGCGCGCGATATCCGGCGCCGCGATAGTCGATCTTGCCTGCGAGATGAGTTCCGGCGACGTCTCCGGTCCATCCGGATGCCAGGGCGATGAGGCCGGCGCGGTCGGTTCGAGCCAATGGCACCGCGAACACCGAGCCCATGCTTGCACGCACGGCCTCGCGCGAGAACGGATCGCAGGTGTTGCCTGCGAGTACGATTCCCGAGGCGCCGGCCGCATCCACGGTGCGCATGATCGTGCCGAGGTTGCCGGGATCACGGATCTCCTCCAGCACAACCCAGAGCGGGGGCATGGGAGACGAGCCCACCGGCTCTGCCGCCGGTTCCGGCAGGCTCGACCATCGCTGCTCGAACACGCCGAGCACGCTTTGCGGATTGTCTTTCGCCGCGAGTTTCTCGAGGACGGCTGCACTGACGTCGAGGCGCTCGGCGCCTGCCGTCTCGGCCCACCGCTGCAAGGCGACTCCGGTCGAGCCTTCATCGGCGCCCGGGCCTGAGACGAGCATGCGCGGAGACCAGCCATTGTCCCGCGCGGTCAGCAGCACGGAGGCGCCTTCCGCAACGAACAAACCGGTCTCCCGGCGTACCTTGCGCATCTCGAGAGAGCGGATCAATTTGACGCTGTCGTTCTGGAGACTGGTGATTGCGCGCCGGCCGGAGGTCAGGGGGATGGGTCGGGGATCAGGCGGCATGGGTGGAGGACCAGCGAGCAAAAAGAGAGGTCGGGACCCGCCGGGTCCCTTCGTGCTCGCGGATCGCCAACTCGCCGACTTCGAACGAGCCCGAGCGGCCTTCTAGCGATTCGGCGAGCAGTTGGCCGAGAGAGAGGGCCGAGGCGCGGATGGCGTAGGAGGTCAGCACGAGGCTGGACTTCGGCGCCAGGAGCGCGGCGCAGTCGTTGAGAAGCAGCGGCGCGTGCTCGAAAAGCTCCCAAACCTCACCCGCTGGGCCGCGCCCGAACTTCGGCGGGTCGACCAGAATTACGTGATAGGTGCGGCCGCGGCGCACTTCGCGGGCGACGAACTTACGGGCATCTTCGACTATCCACCTTATCGGAGCGTCATTCAGACCAGATGCCGTCTGGCACTCGCGGGCCCACGCGACTGATTTCTTCGAGGCATCGACGTGCACAACCTCTGCGCCAGCCCGGGCTGCCAGCAGCGAGGCGGCTCCGGTATAGCCGAAGAGGTTGAGAACTCGCGGCCGCTCTGTGCCAAGATCGCTGCGTAATCCGACGATCTTTTGCAGCATCCACTGCCAATGGGGGAGCTGTTCGGGAAACAGACCCAGGTGCAGAAAACCTCCGAGCCGGGCGATCATCGTCACGCCCTCGATCGTGATCGGCCAGCCGTCGGGGATTGATTTCTCGCGCCGCCACTTGCCGGCCTCTTCATCGTCCAGGCCGGTATAGACGGCGTAAGCGTCCTCCCAGTGCCGGGGATCGAGGTGGCGGCGCCAAAGGGCTTGCGGTTCGGGCCGGTCGACGACGATCCCGCCGAAACGCTCGAGTTTCCGTCCATTGCCACTGTCCAGCAGCCGATAGTCCGCGCAACCATCGGTCTCGAGGACTGTCAGGGACGCGAGCGTCGAAAGGGCGTTAGCGGTCACGTCCTCATGCTTTGCAGATGGAGCGGCCGGCGCGGTGGCCGGCGGCTCGGCTTACAGACGAGGCGTTACCCGACTGGGCATGACGCCCGGCATTCGGGTCCGCGGTGGACGGCCAGTCTACTCGCGAGGCGGTTCGTCGGCCGTCGGAGCCACCGAGGGAGCTTCGGGAGCCAACTCCTGCTCGGGGTCACGTCGCGGACGGCGGACCGGACGGCGCAGGAACTCCGGCTGGTCGGCTCCGAGACCGAAGCGCTCGCGTCGGCGGGGCGCGGCCTCAGCACGCGGTGGAGGCGCGCCTTCCACGACAGGGACAGGGATGGCAGCGGGTGCCTCGATCGGGGCGACTGGGGGGGCTGGCGGTGCAGGCGGCGCCATCTCACGAGCCAACTCTGGAATGTGCCGTGGTTCCCGTGGCTCGCGTGGTGCTTCCCGCGGTTCACGATACTCGCGGTGCTCCTGCGATTGCTGAGACTGCGGCTCACGCGGCTCCCGGAATTCGCGGTGCTCTCGCGGCTCACGTGGTTCGCGGTGCTCGCGGTGCTCGCGTTGCTCACGTGGCATGCGCATCTCGCGGGATTCACCAGGCTGATCCGGGTTGCGGAACTGGCGTTCGCGATGCCGGTCGAACCCCCGCTCGCCGCCTTGCCTCTCCGGCCGCTCGCCACGGTCATAGCCATCCTGGCGATCATGCCGCTCCTGACGGGGGTGACGGTCCCGGAAACGGTGGTTCTGGTCCTGACGATACTGTTGCTGCGGCCTAGCCTCATCGAGCGAGGGCTGCATGTCTCGTTCACCGGGATGGCGAGCAAACATCGGCTGGTCCGCGCCCCCACCCTCTTCGCCCTGGTTCAGGTCGTCGCTGGAGCCGTCGTCCGGGCCGTGATGTCCGCGGCCACCGCCGTTGACCATTTCACCCGATTGCTGGACCTGCTGTTCGCGGTAAGCGAGGATGATCCGGTTGTAATGTTCTGCGTGCTGCAGGTAGTTTTCGGCGAGGACGTGGTCGCCGGAGGACTGCGCATCGCGGGCGAGCTGAAGATATTTCTCGGCGACATGGGCAGGCGTGCCCCGCACCTTCACATCCGGACCGTTCGACTCGAAGCTGCGAGTGAGGGGGTTCTGTCCCTTCCGGTTGCCGGGATGACTATTATTATTGTTGTTGTTGTTGTTGACGTTGTTGCGGCCACGGCCACGGCGATGCTGTTGTCCCTGCCTCATGGGCTCCCAATCTCACTACTTAGCTTTTTGATCAGTCGCGCACGCCTAACATCTGCGAAGGGCGTGCGTAGTGCGCAGTTCCGCTCGGTATCCGACTGCGCTCTTGGGTCTATCGAGCGCTGATTATCCGTCCTCGTCTTTTGCCCCACGTTCAGCAGCCGTACTCGCGCTGGAAAACACCGCGCGCGCAGCTCACTGAAACTCGATGCCAGACCGGCGGGACGGAAGAAGATCCGCTCTGATTTCTGGCCTATGCGTCAATCGGGAGTGAGCGGGCCCGAGCCACCGCCAATGCATATGCGATTGCCCGCCTACGCTCTCAGCACTCGGCTCTGCAACGAGACCAGCGACGTCCCTTACATAATGTCGCTCGACCACGGCATCTAGGCTTGCTCGAAACGCTAACGCGAATGCCGCTCTATTCCAAGTGTTTTTTTTGGATTGGTAAACCATGTCCTGCCGGGCGCTCGGCTTTGCCTAAACCCGTGCCTCGACGGCCACACACCGGGGAACGCCGGCCAGGTCGCTCCAGATGTGCAGACCTGGGGCAGTGGACTGGCCGACGGCTTCAGTAAGAAGCTGTGCGACGGTACTCGCCTGATCGACCCCTACCTCGACAGCCAGCCAGCCGCCATGCACCAGAACACGAGGGCATTGGTGTGCGATGGCACGGTAGGGGGCCAGGCCGTCGGGCCCGCCGTCGAGAGCGGCCCGTGGGTCGTAGGCCACCTCGGGTTCGAGTGTGGCGATTGCGTGAGAGGGGATGTAGGGGGGGTTCGATACGATGATGTCGAATTGCCCTTCCACGGCCTCGAGCCAGGTCGAGAGCTTGAACGTCGCGCGGTGCCCTACGCCATGGCGAGAGGCGTTTCGCGCCGCGATCGCAAGGGCCGGCTCGCTGATGTCCACTCCGAGGCCGCAGGCGGCAGGCAAGCGATGGAGGAGCGCGACAAGAATAGCGCCCGAGCCCGTGCCGATGTCGAGTATGCGGGGCGCCTTGCCGCCCGGGGAGAGGCCCTGCCGGACGAGTTCCAATACTCCATCGACCAGCGTTTCAGTCTCGGGCCGAGGGTCCAGAGTGGAGGGGCCGATCTCAAATTCCAGGCCATGGAAGGCGCGCTCACCGAGAATTCTCGATACTGGTTCGCGAGCGAGGCGCCGACGGGCCGCCGAGCTGAGGCGCTGACGCTCGTCTGAGGAAACCGGCCTTTCCGGATCGCGTAACAGGGCTATTGGGGGCAACCCCAGACACCCGAGGACGAGGCGGCGGGCGTCGAGGGACGGCGTCTCCAGGCCCGCGTCACTGAAGGCAGCGATCAGTTCGGAAACAGCCCGAGCCAGCGTGGTTGCGTTCTCGGGGGCAGGGGGTGTCACACGGTCGGGCGTGACCTTGCCAATCATGTGCGGACTCGCTCGTCCATGGCCGCAAGTTGGCTGGTCTGGTAATCGGTGATCAGCGCGTCGATCAGCTCATCGAGTGCGCTGCCCTCGAGTACCTGGTCGAGCTTGTGCAGTGTCAGGTTGACGCGATGGTCGCTGACGCGCCCTTGCGGGAAGTTGTAAGTGCGGATGCGCTGGGAACGGTCACCAGAACCGACCTGATCCTTGCGCGATTGGGCGCGCTCGTCAGCGGCTTTCTGGCGCTCCATCTCGTAGAGGCGCGAGCGCAAGACCTGCATGGCGAGGCGTAGGTTCTGGTGCTGCGATTTCTCGGCAGAGACGACCATGATGCCGGTCGGCAAATGCGTGATGCGGATGGCCGACTCGGTCTTGTTGACGTGCTGGCCGCCGGCGCCCCCTGCCCGCATGCGGTCGATCCGGATTTCGTCCTGCTTGATCTCGTAGTCGACGTCCTCGGCTTCGGGCAGGACGGCGACGGTCGCGGCCGAGGTGTGAATGCGGCCGCCGGTTTCCGTTACCGGGATACGCTGGACGCGGTGGACACCGGATTCGAACTTAAGACGTGCAAACACGCCCTTGCCGGCGATGGCCGCGATGATCTCCTTGTAACCGCCGAGATCGTTCTCCGACATGGAGATGATGTCGACCTTCCAGCCCCTCAACTCGGCGTAGCGGCTGTACATGCGGAACAGGTCGGCCGCAAACAGCGCCGCTTCGTCACCACCCGTACCGGCGCGTACCTCGAGAATTGCGCTTCCGTCGTCGGCCGAATCCTTGGGCAAGAGCTGGATCTTCAGCTGCTGCTCGAGGCTATCGATGCGCCGGCGCAGATCAGCCAGCTCCGACCCCGCGAGTTCGGCCATCTCGCCGGCCGAGGCCGGGTCTGCAATGATCGCAGCCAGTTCCTCGGCCTCGCGGCGGGCTTCGCGGAGCGCCTTTACGGTAGCAACCAACGGGTCAAGGCCGGCAAACTCGCGCGAGAGGGCCACGAAGACCGACTGGGGTGGCCCCTTCGTCAGCTCGGCCTGGATCACGTGCCAACGCTCGACGAGCCGTTCGAGTCTTTCCTCGGGAATGCCTGCCATATCTCTACGCTGTTGCGGCGAATGGGTGGGTGACGCGGCGCGCGCGTCGATCCGATCGAGGGGCGCTTATACGCCCAACCGGACGCCGCGGGCAATTTGATGGTTTGGTGGGTGCCGCGTGCGGTTGGGCCACAATCAGCGCTTCGGCCGACGTCCGGCGGCGTCCCGGATCTTTTTCGAGGATTTGAGCGCGGAGGCCGGAATCGCTGCAACCTCGTTCGTGCTGGTCGCCGTCTCGAGCCATATTAAGGGTAGCTCGGGATGGTTCTCAGTCAGTGCCGTCCCGGCCTGACCGACCTCGATGACGAGTTGCCCCGTAGGCGCTAAATGCTGGCCGCATCCGGCAATAATGCGGTGGACGATGTCGAGGCCATCCCGACCAGCGCGATGGGCAAGTTCGGGCTCCGCTCGGTACTCGGGCGGGAAAGCGGCGACAGCGGCGTCGGTCACGTAGGGCGGATTGGAGACGACGAGATCGTAGGTGGACTCATCGAGGGGCGCAAAGAGGTCGCCTTCGAGTAGGCGGATGCGATCCTCGAGGCCGTACTCCGCAACGTTCTCGCGAGCGAGGGCAAGAGCCTCGGTCGACAGGTCGACGGCATCGACATGCGCGTCGGGGAAAGCCAGGGCCGCCAGGATCGCCAGTGATCCTCCGCCGGTGCATAGGTCGAGGATGCGCGTGACAGGCTGATCGGATGACAATGGAGGGAAATGCTCCTCACCCTCGTCGATCCGGTCGCACAGCAGCTCAGCGATGTATGAGCGAGGAATGATGGCGCGCTCGTCGACGCGGAATCGCCGGCCCCGAATGTATGCCACGCCCACGAGATAGGGGGCCGGCTTGCGCGTGACGACCCGGGCCTCGACGAGTTCGTCGAGGCGTTTTCGCTCTGGTGTCGTCAATCGGGCATCGAGCCAAGGGTCGATCTCGGCAATGTCGAGGTCGAGGGCCGCGAGGATGAGGAATGCCGCCTCGTCGACCGCGCAATCCGTGCCATGCCCATAGGAGAGGTCGGCGGCATTGAAGCGGCTGACGGCAAACCGCAGCCAGTCGCGGATCGTCACCAGCTCGGCAATTCTGCCGGCACTTTCGCTCATTGGGTCCTCGACGATGCTATTGCGAGTTCGGTTATCAACAGAATTCCCACTGACAAGCAATTCCCCATGCTGAGCGAATCGGATTCGGAATGGTGCGATGGCGCGCGTCCCGAGGAGAGCTAAGGCATGGCCAATTTTCCGACCCACATCGGCATCGGCACGGTGGCCTGCGGTATGCTCGCGACGCTGACGCTTGCCGCAAATGTCGTGGGGCCCGAAAGCCTAGTTGCCGTGACGGCGGCCGGCATCCTGGGCAGCGTGCTGCCAGACATCGATCTCAAGGATTCGCGGCCTGGGCGGGCGCTGTTCTTCGGACTCGGCGCCTTCTTCTCGTTCGTGGCACTTTTTCTGGGTGCGGGACACTACTCGATCGTGGAGCTCTGGATCCTAGCAGGTCTGACGTTTCTGCTGGTCAGATATGTGGCACACGGAATTTTTCATCGAGTCTCCTATCATCGCGGCATTTTCCACTCGGTGCTGGCAGCGGTGTTCTTCGCGCTGCTCACGGTGATTGTTTACCGCTACATTCTCCGCCGGCATGAAGGCGTCGCATGGCTGGCTGGCGGGTTCATGCTCGCCGGATATCTGGTGCACCTGTTGCTCGATGAGATCTACAGCGTCGACGTGATGGATACCCGGATCAAAGCCTCGTTCGGAACGGCCCTGAAGCTGTGGGACGGCAACCGCCTGGGCCATTCCGCGCTCATGGCGGCAGCAACCGTTGGGCTGTTCCTCGTCACGCCCTCTTCGAAGACCTTCGTTGACGGCATCTCGTCTCCAGCGCTCTGGTCGGGCCTGAAGAAACAGATGCTGCCCGAGGACAAGTGGTTCGGACTGATCGGAGACATGGCGTGGCTTCGTGCGGGCAAGACAGGTGCACCAGCGCCGGTCGCCAACGGTGTGGCTCCGGGCGCGGCCAGCGACGTGACCACGGGTTCAATCCGATCGCCAGCGGGAGGCGCGCCCTCCGCCCCGACCGACACTAGGCGGTAAGAGGCGCAGTCGAGCCCAGTTCGGCATCCTTCTTCGGAATGAGGTCGTAGGGTAGCGCAAAGCCCGGCATGGCCTTGATGCGCTCGGACCAGGCGAGGAGCCTCGGCCATCGGTTGATGTCGAGGCCGCCCTCGGCCATGAAGACCATTCGGCCCCAGCAGCCGATGTCAGCGATCGTGCAGACGTTGCCGACGAGCCAGTCGCGGCCTTCGAGCGCGGTGTCCACAAAGGAAAGGGCCGCCTCGGCCGGTGGGCGGAAATGCTCCATGACGGCCGAATCGACCTGCCGGAAGCGCGAAAAGTGACGGACCTTCGCGACATTCGTGATCGCGTCGGCCTCCCATGAAAGCCACTCGCGGGCGGTCCATCGCTCTTGTTCGGTCGCGCCCTCGAAGTGGCCAGTGGTGCGGGCCAGATAGTCGAGGATGACGTTGGATTGGACGATGGTCAGGCCGCGATGACGCAGAGCCGGCACTTGGCCGTAGCGGTTGACGGAGAGATAGGGGGCCTCTCGCTGCACTCCGTTCTTCAGGTTGACCGTGCGAAACGAGAATGGCAGCCCGGACAAGGCCAAGTATAGCATCGGCTTATAAGTCGAGCTCGACGTGAAGCTGCCGTAAAGAGTGAGCCGGTCGGTCATCAGGTTCGCTCCGCTGGATGCTGTCAAATGCCCGCCGGTGCGGTGGGCGGATCATCGAATTCCAGGGGAGCCTACACGAGGTCATGGTCCTTGGCTGCTGGCGCTACGCCTTCTTGGCGTTTGCGGCAACGCCCGCGAGGTAATTCAGGATGAGATCGCGCACGAGAAGGCTTGCGGCCTCGTTCGTGACGTTCGAAAGCTTATTCGCGGTCGCCAGCGAGGTGATGCCGTGGACGCCGGCCCAAAGCACCCGCGCAGCCCGGTTCCGCTCCAGTTCGGCTCCCGGCGGAAAGAGCGGAGCCATGGCCGTCTCGACGCGGCTCATCAGCAACTCAAGCTTCTGCTGGTACCAGGCAGGCGCCTGGGAGTCGGCCGGCATGTAATGCTCGAACAGCAGATTCCAGAGCTTCGGTCTCTCCTGCGTGAAGGCGAGGTAGGCCTCGGCCAGGCGAGATACCTTCTCATCTGGGGGACCGTCGGCCAGGGACGCGGTCAGGCGTTCGTCGAGTGAATCGAGAACCCGGGCCTCGATGTGAAGGACCACGTCGTCGAGGTTCTGGAACATGTTGTAAATCGTGCCCGGCGAATAGCTGATCCGCCGGGCGATCTCGCGCGCCGACAGTCCCGCAAGGCCGTTGCTTTCGATGATGCTTTGAGCTGCGTCGAGAATGAGCTGTCGCAACTGTTCGGGTGTGTGGGTGGACCGACGTCCCATGGCGCGCTCGAAGTCGTAAGATGTTGTTGATCGACGTATAGTTTAAATGGCTCATCGACCATACCGCAATTGCCGATGTCGTGAACCGTGACGAAACAGTTTCGCTCTCATGACCTCAAAACGCGCGCTCCCGCCGGAAGTTCTGCCGGCGGGAACGAAATAAGCAGTCGACGGATTTCGATTCAGAGATTGGCACCTGTGACGCAGTTGATCGGCTGCAAATGCACACAGCTGGCGTTGCGCGGCTTCAAAAAGAAGCGCTCGTTGAGATTAAAGGCGTTCTTAATGAAGTAATGGAAGATCAACGGGGTGTAATTGTAAGTCGCTTCGGAGACTATGACACTCTCCCCAGCCACCAGCAGACCGTTGGGAATGCCGGAATAGTTGCTGTTCCGGGGGTAGGGCGTTGCGCCGCTGTTGTCACGCGACCAGTCGACGACGTAGTTGACGGCGCCGGGATTGCCAGCAACTGCCGTAGCGCGCACGCTGACGATGCGGACGGTGAGAGCGCTCACGTCGTAGGGACGGATCAACTGCTCGATGATGCCGAGTTCGTTGTCGACCTGGGCGGCGGTCAGGCCTTGGCTCGGAGCGCGGGCGATCAGGTCGGCAGAGGCACTCGCGGACTGGGTGACTCGCCGGTCCACTGTGAGGGCCTGACTGAACTCGATCGCGCCGACGAACAGGAAAAACATTATCGGAACGATCATCGCAAACTCGACGGCCGCGACGCCCCTGTTATCGCTGCGCAAATGACGGAGCCTCGCCGGCATGCGTCTCCCGGCTTCAGCCTTGGCACTCTCGATCATACGACGCATCACCAACTCCATCTCTCAGCCGGCAGGGGGCCGGTCACAATCTCGCGGTCGTTGCCTCAGGTCCCGAATGGCTCGGTGCGGAAGACGGCCGTGGCCTGAATAAGACGCGAGCCTCCTGCCATGTTGCCGAGATCCAGGAATGGGATTTTCGAGGAAAGCTCCCACTCGTAGCAAACCCATACGACGACGACCTCGCTGGCCGCGCCGGGGTCGAACTGTGTGCTGCCCGACAGCGTGTTGTCGTTATTCAGGCAGGTCGGGAGAGAGCCGGGGACGATGTTGGCGGTGTCGGGGAAGCTCAGGACGTTGACCTTGACCTTGTTCGCGCAGTCGACGTGTCCCGGCACAAACGAGCAGACGCGGGCCTTGAATTGGGTCTCATCGAGGCCAGCTTCCTGGGCTTGGCCGGTGCGCAGGACGCGCGCTGCCTGCTCGACCGCGTTCTCGAGGGTAAAGGTTGTGAAAAAGTAGAGACCGACGCCGATAATGCCGAACAGCAGCATGAGAAACGGCATCGCCACCATGGCGAACTCGATGGCGGTGACGCCCTGAGCGTCCCTGCGCCAGCGCGCGAGCAGATTGCCGCGCACAGGGCCGCCGCTGCCCGCAATCGGAGTTGTACTCATGACCGTCCGCCTCGCTACGCCAAACACTGCGCTCGATGGACGATGAAATACTACAGCCGTGAATAAATAGTTTCTAATAAACCCTTAGTGCTGAATTGGTAAGCGTGACGCAGAAGAGTAAATACTTTCCTCACCATGACTTGATTTTTCCGTGAACGATGATGAGACTACCAAATGCCGCTCAGACGGACCTTAGAGCACGGGCGGTACAGGTCGGTAGACACCTGTCGCGGGGTCCAGCTCGAGGCGGCCGAGATCCTTTTCAAGATCCACTTGGTTGCCAGTTCCACCTTCTGCGGGCGGAATTTCCTCTTCAATAGAGCGGGACAGCAGAGACCGCACGGCCCTGAAGCCGGCATAGGCGCCGGCGCCGAGCAGGACGGCAACGATCAGAGGCGGCATGATCCTCGACTCCCAAGACAGACACTATAGTCCGAAGCGCGCCCACAAAGCTCTCGTTTCGAGAGCGGATATCAGGTCATCCGAAAAGCCGCGTGGCAGCGGAAGAGGGCCGCTTTCCGTTCCGAGCATCGGCAGGCGCCGGAAGCGTGCCAGCAGTCCCCCGCCGCCGAGCGGCACCATGCGCAACCGCACTTTCTCGCCGTAGAGCGACCGCAACGTGGCACGCATATCGCCGATGCCGTCGATCAGGCCCAGTTCCCTGGCGCGCGGGCCTGACCAGAAGGCGCCGGAAAACAGCTCGGCATCGGGCGCGAGAAGCTTCTGGCCCCGGCGCTCCTTGACGACGCCGACGAAAGCATCGTGGACCTCGCGTTGGATCGCTCGCAGCCGCTCGACGTCGGATGGCTGCTCCGGCAGGAACGGATCAAGAAAGCTCTTCATCTCTCCCGATGTGTAGACACGGCGCTCTATACCGAGGCGGTCGATCGCCTTGGCGAGACCGAAGGTCGCGGAAATGACGCCGATGGATCCGACGATGCTCGAGGGATCAGCGTAGATCTCGTCGCCAGCGACGGCCAGGAAATAGCCGCCGGAAGCGGCAACGTCCTCGCAGAACACGTGAACGTACTTGTTGCGTTCCTCAGCGAGCTGGCGGATACGCCGGAAGATGAGGTGCGACTGGACTGGTGAGCCACCGGGGGAATTAATCGAGATTGCGACCGCGCGGTGGCGGGACATGGAAAAGGCTCGTTCCAGGCTGCCCGCGACTGTCGACAATGAAAGACCGGGCCGCAGTGGAGTTGCCATCCCGATGGGCCCAGCCAGGCGAACGACCGGGATGACCTGTGCACGCGAGAACCATGCCATGTGTGTCCGTCGTCCTTCCGGAAAGTTCCGCGGCCAGATGCCTTCTGCCATAGCATGACCTGGGCGTCACGCAGACTCCTCCCGACGAGATTGCGGGCTTGACGGCGTCGAGGTCGCGCCGGATCGTTGCCAGGTTCGAAAAGATTCTACGAGGCGGTCATGACTGCGATCGACGAAGCTGAATTGCGCCGACATATCGGCAGACGGATGTCCGAGGAGGACACGGCGACCGCAGCGCCTATTGCGATGCTGATCGCGACGTTCAATCGATCCGAACCGCCGCCGCGCGAGGGGCAAGCGATCCCTCCGGGATGGCACATCGGTTACTTCCTCAATATGGCCCCGCAGTCCACGCTCGCTGCTGACGGATTGCCCACCGGAGCCGGTGTGTTGCCGAAGATGCCGCTACCGAGGCGCATGTACGCCGGCTGTCGGATGACCTTCCACGACGATATTCGTATCGGTGACAAGCTCGTGCGTGAGACGACGCTTTCCGACCTGCAGGTTCGCCAGGGCAGCACCGGAACCCTGATCTTCGCGACGCAAACGCGGCGCATCTCGACGCCGCGCGGACTGGCAATGACGGAGGACTACCAGGGGGCCTTCCGCGAGGAGGTGAAGGAGGGGCAGAAGAGCGGCATCCCCAAGCGCGAGGAAGTGCCGCCAGGACTACCGTGGCGGCGAACGATCAAGGCCGACGCCGTTTCTCTGTTCCGCTTCTCGGCGATTACCTTCAATCCGCATCGCATCCACTACGACAAGCCCTATGCGATGGACGTCGAAGGATACCCGGGCCTCGTCGTTCACGGCCCCTATTCGCAGCACTGCCTCAGCGACTTCATCCGTGACATGAGCCCTGGTAAGAGGATGGCGACGTTCAACATGGGGGCGCGCGCGCCGCTGTTCGAGCAGGAACCCTTCGAGTTGGTCGGGCGGCCTTCGGGGGATGGCCGTGGGGCAGAGGTTTGGGCACTGACGCCATCCGGCACAGTGGCCATGCAGGCGACGGCGACCTTCGCATGAGCCAGCGCAACTTCGACGTCGTGATTATTGGAGCGGGGCCTGCAGGACTCGAAGCAGCGACCGTCGTGGCGCAAGCCGGGCTCGCTTGCGTGGTCGTCGACAAGATGGGGCCGGGCGGCGAGCTGATGAACCTCGGTGCGTTGATAGGGGTTCCAGATCTCGACGCCGACGCGACGGGGCCGGACTTGCTCGGCACTCTGCTCGACAGGGCGATGTCGACAGGGGCAGAAATCGCCATCGACGAGATCAGCGAAGTCACATGTGATCATGCGCTTGTCGCGGTCGGGGGTGACGACAGCTATTCGAGCAAGGCGGTCGTCGTTGCAACCGGTCTCACGCCCGGCACGACCGGGCTAGCAGACGAGGCCCGGTACGAAGGTATGGGCTTGTCTCACTGCGCGCATTGTGACGCGCCGCTTTACGCGGGCAAGCCGGTCGCGGTCGCCGGGCACGATGCGTGGGCGGTCGAGGAAGCCATCGAGCTTGCCGGATATGCCTCGCAGGTGACGTTGATTGCGGCGGGGGCTCTCGTGGCCTCCGGCGAACGGCTCGATTCGCTCCGGGGGGCGAGCAATGTTTCGGTCGTCAGCGGCCGTATTGTCGCCCTGGAGGGTTCGGACGGCCTGGAGGCGATACGGGTCGCCGGCTCAGACGGCGAGCAGCGGATCGCGGCTCGAGGCTTGTTCCTGCAAGTCGGGCGCAAGCCAGCCCTGGACATGCTGCCACCCGGGGGCTACAGCGCGGAGGGGGTGTTTCTCGCGGGCGATGCGCGCCAAGGCGCCGGGCGGACGATCACGGAGGCCATTGCGGACGGTGCGCGCGCGGGCCACAATGCAGTGACGTGGGTGCGCGCCCGGGCAGGGGCGTGACTCGGTCTTGCGTGCAGTGTGGCAAGCAACGAAAGGTCCTCATGCGCATCGTCAATCCAAGTTTCGGGCACATGCCCGCCGGTGCGGAGACGCTGAAATCCGGCGCCGTCGACTGGAAGCGGGATCCGATCCTGCTGTTCTCGAACTCGAAGCCCAACGCCAGAGAGCTTCTGGAAGGTCTCAAGGCCAAGCTCGGCAGCGTCCGTACGACCGAGGGAATCGACTTCGTGTGGAAGCCGTCGGCCAGCCAGCCCGCCACGGCCGACCAAATCGATGGCGCGGCACGCCGCTATCGCGCGGCGCTGCTCGCGCTGGGGGATTGAGGGTCCTGTTCATCGTGGAGTTTCCACGACAGCATCGAACTCGCTAAGCGCGGCGTGGTGGCCTACGTCATTGCGACGGAGACGTTCAAGCCGCTGATCCTGGCGCAAGCCAAGGCACGAAAGGTCGAGCCACGCATCCTGGTGGTGAAGCATCCCGTGGGAGGCCTCAACGCACAGGAACTCGAGGACCGCATTGAGACGGCCTGGGCGAACCTTAAAGAACTCGTCGGCTGACAATCGAGACGGGCCGCCCTGTTGGGCGGCTCGCATAGCGCTCGGGAGCAGGGGCATGATGCGCAAAGCTGTATTGGCACTGGCGATGTTCGCCGGCTTTTCAGGACTCGGCTCTGCTCTGGCGCAGCAAGCCGCCCCACCGCCGATCACTCAGGGCGCGGGAAACATCAAACGGATCCCGCTGCAGAAGTTCGCAGTCCCCGGAACCGGGTACGAGACCGTGATCGGGATAGCCGAGATTGCCGCCGACGTGACGATCGGACGCCATACGCATCCGGGTCCGGAGTCGGGATATCTGCTGTCGGGCGACTTCACACTACTGATCGACGGCCAAGAGCCGAAGGCGTTGAAAGCGGGTGACAGCTACGTCGTGCCTGCGGGCTCGGTGCATGACGCCCGGACGGGTTCCAACGGGGCAAAGGTGATTGCCACTTACGTGGTCGAGGCGGGAAAGCCGTTAGCCACACCAACAAAATAAGCCCTACGGGCACCGAGGACGAGCATGACGGACAAGATCGACGGCGAGCTGGTCGAGATCGGTGACCTGGACACCGAGGCCTGGAACGAGTTCGCGGTGGAGCAAGGTTGGAGCGACGGGCTCCCGATGATTGCGCCCACCGAGGCCAAGGTGGCGCGGTTCACGAGCGCGGTGAAAACCGACAACGAGACGTTTGCGCCAATCTCGCCGCGGCAGGTGGTTCCGACACTGCAAAGCCTCGCCGCGAATGCCGTGATGGCGGGTTGCAAGCCCGAGTATTTCCCGGTGGTGCTGGCAGGTCTGCGCGCTGTGCTCGATCCCGCCTACAATCTGCACGGTACTCTCGCGACGACCCATCCCTGCGGCCAGCTCATGGTGGTGAGTGGTCCGATCCGGAATGCTCTCGACATCAATTGCGGTTCGAACTGCCTCGGGCAGGGCCGTCGCGCGAATGCGACGATCGGTCGGGCGCTGCAACTCATCCTGTTGAACGTCGGCGGGGCCAAGCCGGGCGACATGGATCGCGCCACGCATGGATCGCCCGCGAAGTTCGCCTACTGCTTCGGGGAAAACGAGGAAGAGAGCCCGTTTCCGCCGTATCATGTGAGGCGCGGATTCCGTGCCGACGAGAGCGTGGTGACGACGATGGCGGCCGAGGCGCCACACAACATCAACGATCACGCGTCGAATACGGGCGAAGGACTGGTTATGACCATCGCCGGCACGATGTGTCAGGTCGGCACCAACAACGCCTATCTTCAGGGTCCGTGCTTCGTGGTGCTCGGGCCTGAGCATGCGCAAACGCTGGCGCGTGACGGATGGACGGCGCAGAGCATCCAGGAGGCGCTCTACGAGCGCTCGAAGATCCACGTCTCGCGCATCTCGAAGGAGAACCTCGAGAGTTGGGCTGGCCAGGATCGGCACCCCGTCAACGATCACTATTATCCCGCTGGATCGCCCGATCACATCAATCTCGTCGTGGCGGGAGGGCCGGGAAAACACTCGATGTTCATCCCGTCGTTCGGGAACACGGCCGCCGTGTCAGCGAGGGTCAATCTCTAAGGATCGGATGGCGCTTCAGCGGAGCCATGCGGGTCGACGGTTTCCGTCGGCCGGCTGGTCGCCTCGTGAGCGAACCGAGGCGAAATCGGGTATCATGCCCGCGCGCGTATCTTCTCGAGCACCGGAAGAATATAGCGGCGGAACTGGGCCGGATTCTCGCTCATGGGGAAGTGGCCGAGCTTTTCCATGATGGTCACCTCGGCGCCGGGGATGCGCGCTGCCGTGCGTAGCGTGTCCTCGGGTGTGCACGAAAAATCGTACTCCCCCGTCAGCAGGTAGAGCGGGCACGTGTTGGTGTCGATCCGGGCAACGACGTCGCGAAGGTCGCCGTCGACACGGTAGAAGTAGAGATCGCCTTTGAACACGCCAGGACCGGCGCTCTTGTACATCCAGAGCGTCTCATGCCGGCTGGCGGCTGGGCTTTGGGGAGCCATCATGCCTGAGACGAGCGCGGCGCAGACTTCACCGCCGTGAACATCGGGCCGGTGCAGCCACTCGGTGTCATACCAAGGCTGCTGATAATCCGCGGATTCCAATCCGATCAAAGCGCGAAACCGAGAGCCGTGCTCGGCGGCGAGATTGAGGACGACGCGGCCGCCGATGGAACAGCCTATGACGACCGGCCTGTCCAGGCGCATGGCCTCCGCAGAGGTCCACGACCATGCCCGTGTAGGCGGCTGTCGTGAGGCGATATTCTTCGCGCTCGAAGCCTTCGGGGGGCAGCGACTTGCCATGCCAGGGCATGTCGAAGGCGATGACGCGGAAGTGCTGTGTGATGGCCTCGTCGTTGAGCAGGTGGCGGAACTGACGCGCATCGGCGCCGGCCGTGTGCAGGCAGACAAGTGGAATGCCCTGACCTGCTTCCTCGACATAGAGACGGTGAGGGCGGCCGGATAACTCGAGATGAAGGTAGCGGCCGACGATCGGCTCGAAGCGGGGCGTCACTGGATAGCCTTCGCGTTGTCGAGGGTGCGGGGAAGCGCGATCAGGTCCTTGATGAACTGGAGGTTGCCCATCAGAGGCACGAGATCGCCCGCTATGCGTGCGCGCCCAACCTTGTTCATGCCGAGCAGGTCGTAGTAGCCCGGCGCGGGCATCGGCTCGAAGAAGCGCAGCCAATCCTCTGGCTCGGCTCGGATGGAAAACCTGAAGGGCTTGAGCAGAAAGGGGCCGCGCGTAACAGACACCGCGCGGCCTTCGACAACTGCAATCGCGAGCGGGACGTCGCCGACGCCGATCTCAAATTCACACGTCAGGAAGCGGCCACGGCGGGTGAGATCCTGGTCCGCAGCCGCAAGGCGCGGCAGATCCTCGAAGGCGGCGATGACCCGGTCTTTGACCGAATCCGCCTTAGCAGACGACTGCGTCATGTCGTGTTCCGGCGATCGGCCATCACGCAACCAGGCTGCCAGCAAGCAGCACCACGCCGACCGCGCCGATGACCGCGCCCGCAACGCGCAATCTTGCCTCTCCGGAAGAGGCCGGGCCTGCGAGGCTGCGGGTCACAAGCATGATCCCGATCGCGACGACTGCGGAGATCACGGCGAGGCCGACGAGGTAGGCGCCGAGGACACCGCGGTCGGCGCCGACGATCGATTCACCGAAGGCGTAGCCGTGGACGACGCCTGCGAGTGCCGCGAGCGCCAACCACATGCCGCTGCCGGCAATACGGCCTCGGGCCACGAGGATACCGGCCACGATAACCGTGCTCGCGACCAGAACTTCGGCAAACGGCAAATTCCATGCGCCGAAGTGTGCCAGGACGCCCAATGTCGAGGCGGCCATGAACGCTCCGACGACACCGATGCCACCGGGGACGATCGCTGCGGCGATGCCGATGGCGATGATAAAGGCCAAATGATCGGGGCCGATCACGGGATGACCCAATCCGGAGAGCAGTCCTTCCGTGAATGTGGCTGGAATTTTGCTACCCGTCGGGTGATGGGCGAGCGCAGACGAGGCGAAAGCCGTCCACGCCGCTATCGTGACACCTACCTTGCGCAGCGTCGTCGCCATGGCCCTGTTTCCCTCGAAGTCGGTTTGCAACAGTTGTCGTGAGATGTCGTACCCATTCGCCGGGGCGGATACCGAGTGCCGGTCCCCGTCTTTCAATTATTCCGCGGCGGCCTTGTGCTCCAACTCGGGTACCGCCGTGCCGATCATGGTGTCGCGCGTGACGAGTGCTGACAAGCGGTCCTCGCTCCACCCCTCGGTGCCGGCCGGTCGCACAGGGAGGATCAGGTAGCGCAGATCGGCGGTCGAATCGTGCACGCGAACCTCGGTGCCGGCCGGGACCCGGACGCCGAATTCCGCGAGAACGCCGCGCGGGTCGACGACGACGCGGCTGCGATAGGCGAGGCTCTTGTACCACGCGGGCGGGACGCCGAGCAGGAGCTTCGGGTAGCAGGAGCAGAGCGTGCAGACGACGACGTTGTGGGTGTCGGACGTGTTCTCGATGGTGCGAAACTCGGCGAGTGTCCCGATGTCGATGTCCATCTCGAGCAGGGCCGATTTGGTATCGGCCAATAAGCGCGACTTGAAGCCAGGGTCGTTCCAAGCGCGGGCTACGACTTTGGCGCCGAGGGACGGCGTGCGGCTGTCCATAAGGTCGATCTGGGCAGCGATCTCGTCGGCGGTCACGATGCCCTTTTCGACGAGCAACGTGCGAACAGCCTCCTCGAGTACCTCGTAGGCACTCATGGGGCCGGCGTCGTGGTCCTTCTGCGGCGGATGAACGTGGCCGTGCTCATGGGAATGGTCGTGATGATGACCGTGGCCGTCGCCCGCATGGTCGTGATCGTGGTCGTCGTGCATCATAGCGTGGGCTCCAGCCAGTACTCGTAGATGTCGGCCTCGAGATGATCGGTGGCGGGGCCGTGGTAGCCCGGCCAAAGATCGCTCTGCAGGAAGCGGACCTTGTAGAGAACCTGCAGAGGCAGGCCGGGCTTGTGATAGGCGAGGCGCTCAGGGTCATGATACGCGCCGTGGACCTCGACGATCTCGCCGATGCGGCCGCGCAGATACCATGGCGTCCGGCAGTGGCCGAGCGCCGATCGATCCGCGATGCGAACGCGCGCGCCGACCTTGAAGCGGGTCGCGATTTGGGAGTGGGCGGTCATAGGGGCGTGCTCCGGCTCCATTCGATGCGGTCCTTGGCCACTTCGCGGCCGGCAGCCCGGTGGCGGTCGGCAACCTCTGCCATGCGGCGCTCGACCTCTTCGGCAGAGACGATTTCCTGCTCGACGAGCAGGTTGCGGATGGCCCGGATCCACTTCTCGTAATAGGTGGTGCGGTCGTACTCCTGCTGGCCGTAGTCCTCGATGACGCGGCGCATGGCGTCGATCTTGAAAACATCCTTCTTCGAAGCGAGTAGGATCAGCATCGCGTCGGTGCGCTTCTCCCAAAGCGCAAGGTCGTGCTCGTGGCGATCAATGGGACCGAAGTCGAGCCCGCCCACATCGTGGACGGCACGGCCGCCGCCGCCGTCGCGCAGGAACGTCTTGCGGGTGGGAGATGTCGTCATGGGGCCTCTCGGACATGTGCGGCGACGGTTATGTCTGCATCATGCCCTTCCGCAACGCATCTGCAAAGGCCTCTGAGGCAAACGAAAACGAGGCCCTTCGCAGGGCCCCGTGTGCGATCAGCGACCTCGGCGACGGTTCAAGGCTTGACGTAAGCATAGCCTTTTCGCTGTAGCTCGATCAGATGAACGATACCGGACGGCACGATCTTGGCCTCGCTGATGATCTTGATTTCTTTCTTCTCGGCCTTCGCCATGTTGTTGGTCGTGTTGTCGCAGGCTGCGAACGTCACGTTCGGGTTGGCGAGCGACATCTCCTGGATGCGTGCCTTTACCGGGCTGGTATCCTCGCGGAACATGTGCAATCCGGGGCCGTAGCTGACGACCTCGATCGCGATTTTCTGGCCTGATTTCTTGAAGTCGTTGACGATGTTCTGCACGTTGTTGAGCGTGAGCGTCATCTTTCCGGGGTCGTTTTCGCTGACGTGGAGAGCGACTTTGTATGTCGCCTCGGTCTTTCGCGTCTGAGCCGTGGCGGGTGCGATCGACGCCGCGACTGCAAAGCCGCAGAGTATCAGAGTACGCAGGAACTTCATGTAACCCCCTAAGCCATTCATGGCGCAACCCATGATTGCGCGTGCTCCTCTCATGATCGAGATAAGAGTATTTCTCTCGTAACACGCAGATTCGAGCAGACTTAAGGCACGCTCAGCGGGGGCTGACGATGGCGTAGACTTCCAGGAGCACGGGGTGACTGCGCTTCAATGCCGATGGCAGAGGCTCGTCGCGGCCCGCATACTCTCAGCCCGGACGGCGGGCTGGGTGACGCGATATCGGCGCAGACCGGGTGCTCTCGCGACGCAGGCGACGAACGACGGACTGCACCGGGCGCTCCTGCAGCCAGCCCAGGGCGCGGCCGAACGGATTGCCAGACAACCGGAGAAGCGTGCACGTCGTCTGCATCCAGCGAGGCCGGATGGCGCGAGACCATTTGGCGCGGAAGCGGCGCTCGGACTCGGTGAACGAAGCGTCCTTTCGACCCGGGCTCAGGTGCTCGAGATGGAAATCGACCACCCAAGCCGACCAGCCGAGCACGTCGGCGACGAGGCATATGTCGGCGCCGTAGAGGTGGAAACCCGTCATGTCGCGCGAGAAGCGCAGACCGGCGGCGGCGCGCACGACGATGAAGTTTTCGTCGAGGCTCATGACGCGGGCCGGCAATGGTCCGATGCGACGGCCGATGCCATGAGGATCGGTGATCGACATGGCGAGGCGACCGGGTGCCGCGCCTCCGGCATTGCCCGCAAGCGCCCAATTCGGATCGAGGTCGTCCAGCTCACTCAAGCGGCGATCGAGGGTGTGGCGGTCGTCTGCCAGCAGGCGGACGTCCTGGTGGCAGAGGATGACGATCTCGCCGCGAGCGGCGGCCAGAAGCGCATTCAGTGCCTCGTACGCGGATGTCGCGCCCCTGGCGGTCAGGAACTCGACCTCGGGCTCGGTGAAGCCGCCCATGCGAAACGAGGACAGCATGGCGAGGTACTGGACCTCGTCGTTCGCCAGCGTCGCCACCGTGTAGCGCGGGCGGGCGGCAAGTTCGGACGCGGAGGAGATCCTCATAAGAATCTGACTCCTTGCACAGCGGAGGGCAGCGCGAGAGTGAGTGAGCCGCTGCTTGATACGGGTTGGCTCGCCATGGGTGCCTCGAGATCAAGTCGCGGTCGGCATGGAGACGGCCGGTGAGTCGGTGAGGCGGGTGGTAGTCCCGGTGATGGAGTCGGTCATCCCGTCCCAGCCGCGCTGCCACTCGGAGTGCCGCTGCCATACGCTGCGCCACATGACGGCACGCTCCAACCAAGTCGGGTTGCGGAGGATCCTGGAGGCGACCGTCAGTGCGACCCAACGGCTGAGTGGCCAGGCGGCGTTCAATGCCAAGCCCAGCCGGCGGGAGCCAATGGGGAAATGACGGTTGATCAACGTCGCTTTGGCCGCGAGTAGTTTGACGAGCTTGTCGGCGCGATTGGCTTCCGAGGCGCCGCCCAGATGAATGATGGTGGCGTCAGGTGTCGTGCGCGGGCGGACGCCGAGAGCGCGGGCCCGCAAGCATAGATCGGCTTCCTCGCCGTACATGAAGAAGGCCGGATCGAAGCCACCGAGCCGACGCCACAACGCGACAGGGAGCAGAAAGAAGCAGCCGGAGACGATGTCCACTTGGCGCTCGGTGCCGCGCCGCCATCCGCCCATGGCCTCGCCGTTGAGGACCTCTGATCGGGGCGCGATACCTGTGAGGCCGGCGGCCCTGCAGAAAAGACGCCACGGCGTCATGCGTCCCCAGGCCGAGGATGGGTTCAAGCTGCCGTCAGCGAAGACCGTGCGGCCGCCCCAGATGCCGGCATCTCGCTGGGTGCGGGAAAATGCGACCAAACGGTCGATGGCGCCATCCAGAACGACGGTATCCGGATTGAGTAGAAGAAGCAGTTCGCCCGACGCGTGCTTTGCCGCGATGTTGTTAGCGCAACCAAAGCCGACGTTGGCGTCGAGAGCGACAAGGGTAGGACGCAAGGGATGGCTCGCGATAGCTGCCGCAGAGCCATCGGTCGAGGCGTTGTCGACGACGATGATCTCGAAACTCGTGCTGTGCGTCTCGGCACGTATGGAGTCGAGGCAAGCCAGCGTCAGTTGGCGGGTGTTGTAGCTGACGATGAGGATCGAGAGTGTGGGAGACATGGGTGCACCGGGGCCGCCGCGGCGGGCTCGTCCGCAGCCGGGCAATCCTGATTGCTAACCCCAACACTTGAAGGCTCCATTAACCGGCGGCGGGTCCCAGAGGAAGCCGGTGAGGGGCGGTTAAGCAACAGAGGGGATAATCCCCGCTCCGCGAAACGGCCGGGTGGGCCGCATGGAGTTTGGGAATGCTGGATCGGAACGCTGTGGCGCGCTCTTTCGATGGCGTGATCTGTATCGGCGGAGAGGACTGGTGGTACCATAATCGCGGACACTTCGATTTCCAGATCATGCGGCGGCTGGCGGAGCGCTGGCCCGTTCTCTTCGTCAACTCGCTGGGCGTGCGGATGCCGAGTCCGGTTGAAGGAACGCAGTTTCTGGCGCGGATCGGGCGGAAAGTGCGGAGTCTCGGCCGTGGGCTCGTAAGGGTCGAGAACGGCTTCCACGTGTTCTCACCCCTGTCGATTCCGGGCGAGCGCGGGCGCCGGCTCACAGGCTGGGCCTTGGCACCGCAGATCCGTCTGGCGGCCGCTGCGGCGGGCATCCGCCGCCCGTTGCTCTGGGTTCACTGTCCGGCTGGTGCCGATCTCGTCGACGAAATTCCCGCAGCTGCCGTCATTCTGCAGCGCACCGATCGGTTCGAGGCGTTTCCGGAGGCGGACGGATCGCTGGTTGAGGCTCAGATCCGGTCGTTGAAGGCACGTGCAGACCTCGCGGTCTATTGCGCGCCGCATCTCGAAGCGGAAGAACGGGGCGAGGTTCGCCGCAGTCTGCTGCTCACGCATGGCGCAGATGTCCAGGCCTTCGCGGCGGCCGGACGGGGCGAGCGTTCCGAGCCGGCCGATCTGGCAGGGATCGGACACCCGCGGGTCGGGTTCGTCGGCGGTATCGATGCGCACACCTTCGATCCGGAGCTGTTTCTCGGCGTGGCGCGTAGGCTCGCAGATTACCAGTTCGTGATGGTCGGAGGGATGTCTCTGCCGGCCGGCTGGTGCAACCTCGGCAACGTGCATTTCCTAGGACGCAAGCCCTATGACGAGGTGGCCGGTTACATGGCGGCCTGCGACGCGTTGATCATGCCCTGGAACAAGAGCGATTGGATCCAGGCCTGCAATCCCATCAAGCTCAAAGAATACCTTGCCACGGGTCGTCCGGTAATCACGACCGATTTTCCGGCCCTCGACGGCTGGCGGGATCTGGTGACGGTCGCGGACACTGCCGATACGTTCGCCGCGGCCATCCGTTGTTCGCTATCGAGCCCGGTGGATCATGCAGCGGTGCTCGGCCGTCTCGCCAATCAGACGTGGACCGCGAAGGCGGAGGTGCTGCGTCAGGCGATCGCGGCGCTCAACGTCTGCTATGTGGGGGCCGAGGCCTTCGTCGGTGAAGCTCAACGGGCGGGATGACCAGCCGTCACCGTCGTTGCTGGCGTGGACCGCCAGCGACCATCGGAACAGGCCATCGAGGCGCTGAAAGACCGGCGCCGTGAAGCGGAGTCATGCCTGGGGCGATCCACTGGATGCGCGGCACCGGTTTTGTCACGGCCGCCGCCGCAGGAGCCGCTGACGCCTTGCGCAGCGGATCGGCGAGACAACCGCCCAAACCGACGAAGAAAAAGAAATAAGCGAATGGGACGTTCCAGTAGTGAACGGTGCAGCCAACCAGCGACAGCGTGATCAGAGAGATCATCCAGCCCGTCGCCAGCGCGTGCCGACCGGGTTCGGAGCGGTGCATTCTGACGACGACACCGCGACCGATGAGCAGGATGCCGAAGGCGAGCAGCAGAAACGATGGAATGCCACCCTTGATGGCAATCACCAGCCAGAAGGCATCAATCGTCGGAGACGCCATCCACTGGGGGCGGACCCAGTCGTTGAGACCAATTCCCATCCACGGATTCGACCAGACGTTCTCAAGGCCATGCTCCCAGATCATCAGCCGGTAGTAGCCGGTCCATGAATCGAGCGTGAAGCCGGTTGCGATGATCGCGAACGGGGAACGGGTTGCAATGACTGATGTGACTGCGAACAAACCGACGATAGCAGCGATGGCGACCGCGCCGCGACCCTTGCACCCGCGGGTTGCGCGCTCGTAGCCGATAAGCAGGAACTGGACGGCGAGGCTCAGCATGGGCGCCGAGGAGAGGCTGGTGAGGGCGCTGGCAGGAATAACGAAGGCGCGCATGCCGGCATCGACATTGCGGCGGGTCGCGTAAACGGCGAGAGCCAAGTTGCCAGCACAGAACGTGCCGAGATGGATCGGGTGATCGAATAAGCCAAAAGCGCGGGTCAATCCAAGTCGTTTCTCGATGCCGACCGGATGCACGTAGCCCGTGACGTTGCGCAGAAAATCGTGGATGAACACTTGACCGAACAAGGTTTCTGGAAGTGCAGTCAACCCGGCGATCGCCACGGCTATCAGCAATGCGACCGCAGTGCCGGCGAATGCGCGCTCATCGCGCACAAAAGCGCGCGCCACGAGGAAGCTACCGACGGCATCGAGCGCAAGTGCGCCACCGCTCTGCAGGCCGTCCGCCTGGCCGTGATGGTAGACATAGACGATGACAGTCCACGCGGCGAAGCCGAGGAAGGCAACGTCGAACAAGCGAGGTTTGACGCGACTCCGGCCGAACAGCGCGAACAGCGCGCACGGGAGCAGCACGAGCAACAGCGCCCGGTGCGGCGGCAAGCGGGCGCTGCCGACGTAGACCGACAACTCGGTGGGGCAGAGAAAGCTCGCGACCAGAAGCAGAACCGGCCAGGGCGTATCTCTGAGGGCTCTCGCCATAGCAAAGCGGACCGTTCTTCAGAAGCGGTGACCGGCGACGTGAGAGAGCGCCATGCCGTGCGCATGGCGATCCCGGCACGCGGGGCTCAGTAGGCGTTCTTGCTGCACGCACCGCGCAGTATGGTGAGCGCCAGGATTTTGATGTCGAGCCAAAGCGACCACGAGTTGACGTACTCGAGATCCAGCGCGAGGCGTCGTTCGATCTTCTCCTTGGTTTCGGTCTCCCCGCGATAGCCAGAGATCTGAGCGAGACCGGTGATTCCGGGCTTTACCTGATGCCGGTTGGCGTAGCGGTCGACCGTGTCGCCGAAGTGGTCGTCGTGAGCCAGGGCGTGAGGCCGCGGACCGACGATGCTCATCTCGCCGCGTAGCACGTTGACCAACTGAGGCAGCTCATCGAGGCCCAGCCAGCGCAGCGCGCGGCCGATGCGCGTGACGCGGGGATCGTCGCGGGTCACCTGCTTCAAATCGGCGCCGTCCTCGAGGACATGCATGGTGCGGAACTTCAGAACTTCGAAGATGCGGTGGTTCTGACCGCGCCGACGCTGACGAAAGAACACGGGGCCCTTGCTGTCGAGTTTGATGGCGAGGGCGATCAACGCGAAGACGGGCAGGAGCGCGATGAGGAGGAAGGAGCCGAGCACGTAGTCCTCGACGATCTTCACGATGCGCGACCAGTCGGCGAGAGGTTTCTGCTTGACGTCGATGAGTCCAACGGTGCCAACGCTCGATACGCGGTGCGCGGGGCCTGCTTCGACGAGGTCGGAGGCGATGTGGGTGACGACGTGCAGTGAAACGGGCAGGTGCTCGAGGCGACGAGCGATCTGTTGCGTGCGGGCGTCAGCGGATTGCGGAAGCGCGATGATGATGCGGTCGATCTCGCCAATTCGGGCCATGCGAACGAGCTCGTCGAGACGACCGGCGATGTCGGGACTCGATCCCTCGACTCGGTTCGCATCCGCGCGGTCGTCGAAAAGGCCGGCGAAGCGGATGCCGAGGCTCGAGTCGCTCAAATGCTTCTCGACGCGACTTGCAACGATGCCACTGCCGTAGACGGCCACGCGTGTATCGAAGACCCCGTTCCGTGTCAGGCGAGCGAGCGCGATGCGGGCGGCATAACGCACGTCTAGGAGGAGCGTGAAGCTCAGACCCATCCAGACTGCGTACCAGATCCAGAGATGCATCTCTTTCGGTGCGAACGGCAAGCCGAGGCCAAGGACCGCTAGAAACGTGATGCCCAGTGAGGCGGCGAGGCGGGTGGGGTGCAGCGGGAGATCGTGCAGGCGCTCCGTGTCGTACATCCCGAAATTCTTGAGGCATCCGTAAACGATGACGGCGCAGACGAGGCACATCTGCAGGTGCTTTACCCAGTCCACATCAAGGCCACCGCTGATCGAATAAACAACCGCGGGAATCATGCCTCCGCCCACGACGGCTGCGGCATCGGCGAAACCGACGAGATCGACGGCGATGCGACGAGACCAACGTTTTTGCCCAGGTTCGCGCCCGATCGCATGAGGTGTTGCGTGCTCGCGCTCGTGCAGCACAGCCTCGGCTGTCGACGTGCTCATTGGTCGTGCCCCCTCGCCCCGATTTACACTACTTACGCCGGGAAACGTCCCGCCATTGAATAGGAAATCGGTGAAAAATCCTTCAACACCAGCTGGTTGAGTTTATTGGTTCGCATTGGCAAGGCTGGCGTCGACGAGCTGTCGCCTGTCAGGCAGCGCGACGTTGTGGCCGGGTCGGAGCGGGCGAGAGACTGGGGGTCCGCCGTTCTCGAACGACCGGCTTCGTCTGCTGCTCGACCTGGTTCAGAACGACACCGCTGAGCAGAGCCGCATTGCTGCCGAGCAGGCGGACTGCCTTGCGTATCAAGTCCCGCGGGGTCTTGCGCCAGACGGCCACGAACAGGATCTCGTCAGCGTAACCGGCGAGAATGCGGGCGTCGAGGACGGGGAGAAGGGGCGGTGCATCGATGACGATGGTATCGAAGTGCGTCTTGAGTCGTCCCAGGCGGTGCGCAAATCCTGGTGCCTCAAGCGCGTCTTGAGGCGCAAGCGGGAACCGGCCCGGCTGGCCAGCCGGCATGATCGCCATCCCCGATACGGTATCCCGCAAGAGAACGGTCTCGAAGTCATGGCCGCAGCGGATGGCATCGATAAGGCCCGGCGCCTGCTCGAGGCCGAGTTGTTGCGTGAGCCGCGAGCGCCGGAGGTCGGCGTCGATCAGCAGGGTGCGGTCGCCGCGAGCGGCAAGGGACAGCGCGAGGTTCGCGGCGGTGACCGTTGTTCCCTCGTTCGGCAAGCTCGCCGTCACGAGAATTACGCGAGGCCGGGAATCCCTGCGCCGGCGATCGAGCTGGTCTCGAAGCTCGGCGATCGCGCGCGCAAACGGGCCATTGGGCTGGGCGAGAACGATACGAAGAGACAGTCTTGGATCGGTCAGCCCATCCGATTGGCGCTTGAGCATCGGAACCGATGCCAGGAGTGGGACACCGAGTAGCGCCTGTGCATCCTCCGGCCGCGCAAGACCGATGTGAAGAAACTCCAGCAGCAGGACTAAGCCGGTGCCGAGACCCAAACCGGCGACAAGGCCGATTAGGACAATCTGTTTGCGCTTCGGAGCGACGGGCTTGAACGGGACGTCGGCCTTCTCGACGATGCGGGCGTCGGGCAGGTGCAGCTCCTGCGTCTCGACGGTCTGCTTGTAGCGGGCCAGGAAGGTCTCGAAGACGCGGCGGGACGTATCCGCCTCTCGCTCGAGATCGCGCAGCTTCACCGCGAGCTCCTTGGTGACCGACTGCTGCTCCTTCAACTGCGTGAGATTGTTCTCGAGCGTGCGTTCGCGCTCGACCGCGACCTCGTACTCGCGCCGAACGTTGGCGATGATCTGATCGGTCTCGCGAGAGATCTGGGATTCGATATCGGCAATCTCGGCCCGGACCTTCGCCATCTCAGGGTGGCGCGGGCCATAGCGGGTTAGAAGCTCGGCCTCGCGCTTGGTCGACTTGACGAGCTGGTCCTTGAGCAAGGTAACGGTATGGTTGGTCAGCACGTCGCCGATGTTGCGGCTGGCTCCACCGCGCAGGTGGTCACGCAGCTGTTCGAACTTGGCCTTTGCCTCGGCCGTGCCGCCACGAGCGGTGACCGTCTGCTCCATGATGCGCGCCAGCTGCTTTTCCGACAGCAGCTGACCTTCGGTATCAACGATGCCGTGCTCGGCTTTGAAACGGGCGACGGAATGCTCCGCCTCGGAGACCTTGGCGCGCAAGCCGTCCAGCCTCGGGCCAAGCAGCTCGGCCGCGAGGCCCGTGGCCTTGATCTTCATGTCGATCTGGTCGCGGATATAGACTTCGGCGATCGTATTGGCGATCCGCGCCTCCTTGACGGGGTCGCGAGAGCGGAAGTTGATTTCGACGACAAGCGAATTGCGAACCCGCAAGGTCTTCAATCTGTTGCCAAACTCGGTCGCGACGACATCGCGCTCTGGATTGTCATTGCCGATCGAGGCCGCGTCGGGGCCCATCACGCTGCGCGTGGTTGTTGCCGACTCGATGCGGCGGCGGCTGTCGGCGGCGGCCTCCGATGCGGCGAGCGCCTCGGCGGTCGGCGGAGCGGCGATCTGGCCGGCGGGCAAGGCCGGAAGTGGGACGCCACCGAACTCGGGATCGTGCCTGAGGCCGAGTGCGTCGATGACCTTCAGGGCGATGACGCGTGACCGTATGATCTCGACTTGGCTCTCGATGGTCGGAGTATCGCCGGCGATATCGGGGAGCACCGCATCGAGCGAAACGATCGTCTTCTTGCGCGGATCGATCTGGACCGTAGCGGTCGCCTCGTACTCGTTCGGCAAAATCAGCGCTACGGAAACCGCAATCGAAGTGACAACAAATGCGAACAGGGCGATCATCCACCAGCGGCGATACAACGCGCCGAGGAGGTCGCCTATCGCGAGGCCACCTTCTTCCTCACTCGTATGATCACCCCTGTCGGTCATAGTGCTCTGTCGTTCCCCCTAGAACCGATACTTGGCGCCGACAGTGACGCGATCAAAGCGGCGGTCGAACTGGCTCTCGGAGCTGACGAGTTCCTGATGTTCGAAGCCGATATTAAAGAGCCAGTGTTTAGAAGCCATGTAATCGAGGCCAATTCTTCCGACCCAGATCTTGTCAGTGCGGTCCTCGCCGACGAAGTCGGCCAGCTTGAACGAGCCCTCGGCCGTCAGGAGCAGGTTTCGCCAGATCTCGTAGTCGGCCTTGACGCCGTACGACGTGACGAGACGGCCAGACGCTTCGCCGAACGAAGTTGCGTAGACATCGCGACGCGTGTTGAAGCTGAGCGACACCAAAGGGGAAACGAGCCAATCAAGGCGGGCCTCGTAGACGGGTGCCGCGAGGTCCGAAAGGCCGGGCTGGCTGTAGTCGTGGTGGAGGTAGCCGCCTTTCAACATGACGCGCACGAGAGGCGACAACTCGAACTCAACGCCTGCGGCAGCCCGTGACCCGGTCGAGTCGCGATCGATGAAGGCGTCACCCTTGTTCTCGAGGCGGTTTGCCGATGCCTCGGCGAAAACGCGGTAGCCCGGGGAGAACCGGTAGCCGACCGTGGCGAACGGCTCGATGGACCACGTGTTGCGCGAGTCCTGGCTGATGCTGCCACCATCGTTCGTCTCGGCGTCCTGATAGTCGAACCGCGCGTAGCGTGCGCCGATTGCGGTATCGATGCGGCCCATGCGGTGCTTCAAACCGGCCTCGGCCTTGTGGATCCAGACGGCCGGTGGACGGCTGACGCCGGTGGGCCGCTCGTCCTCGACGTTGTCCTCGTGCGCGAATTCGGACGAGGCATCACCGAACAAGCTGGTGCGGTGGTCGATGTCCAAGCGGCCGATCACCTTGAACTTGCCGTCGATATAGCGAAGTTCCTCGAGATCGTGATGGACCGCGGCGCGGCCCTCTGCCTTGAAGTCGAGCAGATGGCGGGGCAACTGAGAGCGCGCCTCGAGGGCAGTGATCAGGTCGTATCTGAAGTCCCGGGATCGAGAGGCTGTGTCGTCGGTCGAGAGGGACGTGCGAAACCCGATCTCAGGCAGCAGCACATAATTGCCAATTCGAATACCTTCGGGATCGTATTCGGTCCGGGGTCGTTCGCGGACCCCGACGGCGCCGAACTCCTTGGCGCGGTCCCACGGCACATCCTGAGCCGCAGCCGGCGCGCAGGCGCAGCAGGTGGCGACAGTCGCCACGCTCGCCGTTGCAAGGAGCCACGATTGGTTCATCGGCGCGCCACCTCCGCCGCTACGGCAAGCGGATCGCGCATCAGAAGTATCGCTCGGGGACGCGGATATTGTCGCCGGGCATCAACAGGAGATCCGTCGGCAAACGCACGGTGGCATCGAGTTTCTGGCCGGGCCGGGAGAGGAGGACGTAGTTCTGATTGGCGCGGTAGGTGTAGCCGCCAGCCAGCGCGATGGCGTCGCGCAGCCTCAGTCCAGTCTTGTAAGGGAACTCGCCCGCCGTGCGGACCTCGCCCTGGACGTAGACCGGGCGGTAGCCGACAATCTCAACGGTGAGCCGCGGATTCTTGAGGTAGCCGTCCGAGAGTCGCCGTGCGGCTGCGTCCTTGAAAGCGTTGGCGTCGAGCCCGGCGGCTTGGATTTCGCCTGCCAGCGGTAGTGAAACATGACCGAGCGCGTTGATCTCGTAGGTGCCGGACAGATCCGGCTCGCCGAACACGGTGAGGCGCACCTTGTCGCCGATTCCCAGTTTGTAAGCTTTGAGATTGCCGGCGGTCAGTGCGCTTTCGGGCAGCGGTGGCCCCATGCCGCCGCCATCGGAGCAGGCGCCAACGGTGACGAAGGCGCTTACCAGCAACACGGACAGGAGACGAGAACGCGATGCGCTACGCCACAACATGACTCGAACACCCACGAGAACGCGAAAGCTACGATGTCCGTCGCGGCGTAAACCATGACGGACAACGGCTAGCATTCCTCGATCCCGGTAAAGCGAGACTTAAAAAGATCCATGCAATATGCGGATTTAGCGCGCTAAGGTAGAAATCGACAGAGCAGCAGTAAGGGATGAAACAGTCGGCAACGCGCGATTAATTCGGCGATGACGCCGACTACATCGTGATCAACGATGCGGCGCCGTGGGCAATATCGAACTCACAATAGATGCGCAGCGGCGCTTCGCTGATGGTAAAAATCAGATAGGGGCTCTTGTAGCGCTTCTGCCAAAGGTTGTGGTCGACCTGCCAGAGGGCGACGTCGAGGTTGCTCTTGCCGATCATGAGGCGAACCGGACCTTGGGTCGTCCAGGAGGCGGGGACGGCAATCTGTCTTGCGCGCGCGGCTTCCCGGCATGCGCCTGCGGCGCGATCGCGATACGCGGATACGATGATCTCAGTCTTGGCGGATGCGACCAGGTACTGTTGCGTTCCAATCTTGGCCGCGGCCAGCAACGTCAGAACAATGACGAGAACTCTCATGACAGGCTCCGCACGCGCTCGGCTTGGCCGGAGGCGCGGGGCGGATTCTGCGATAACGACGTAAACAAAGTCTTGCGGGGTGTGCTTTTTCGTTGCGCACGGCGACGGTCCAGGCGGAGACCGGCCGCCGTGCGTGTGAGCTTAGGCTCAGCCTTCGATCAGCAACTTTCCGATGCGCTCGACGGCGCGGCGGATGTTCTCGGTCGAGTTGGCGTAGGAAAAGCGAATGTAGCCTTCGCCGTGAATGCCGAACGAGGTGCCCGCAACGGTGGCAACGCCAGCGGTTTCGAGCATCTTGTTCTGCAGCTCTTTCGAGGACATGCCCGTGCCGGTGATGTTGGGGAAGGCGTAGAACGCACCGCCGGGATCGACGCACTTGAAGCCGGGCAGCTGATTGAGAAGGGGGACGATGACCTTGCGGCGCTCGTCGAAGGCCTTCACCATCTCGTGGACGGCGTCCTGGGGGCCGTCGAGAGCGGCAATCCCGGCGAACTGAGTCGGTGCGTTGACGCACGAATGGCAGTTGACCGCGAGGCGGACGACCTTCTCGACCAGGGATTTGGGCCAGATGGAAAAGCCCAGCCGCCAGCCGGTCATGGCGTAGGTCTTGGACCAGCCGTCGAGAATGATGAGGCGATCGCGGATCTCGGGGAAGCGGAGGAAGCTCACGTGCTCGCGGCCGCCGTAGAGCATCTGCGAGTAGATCTCGTCGGCCATGATGGTGACGTGCGGGTGCTTCTCGAGGCCTTTGACGAGTTTGCGGATCTCGGCCTCGGGCACAGCGCCGCCGGTCGGGTTGCCGGGGGTGTTGAGGATGATGAGGGAGGTCTTGGACGTGATGCCGGCCAGCACCTCGTCGGCGGAGAAGGCGAACTCGTTGGCTTCGCGCAACACAATCGGCACGGGCTTGGCGCCGGTATACTCGATCATGGAGCGATAGATCGGGAAGCCCGGGTCCGGGTACATGATCTCGACGCCGGGGTAGCCGAACATCAGGATGGCGAAGAACATCGTCGGCTTGCCGCCCGGCATGATGACGACGTTGTCGGGATGGACGTCGACGCCGTGGCGACGGTTGAGGTCGCGGCTGACCGCCTCGCGCAGCGGGACGATACCCTGCGCGGGCGTGTAGCCGTGCTCGCCGTCGCGCAGCGCCTTGATCGCCGCTTCGACGATGTGTGGTGGAGTCTTGAAGTCGGGCTGTCCGATGCCCAGCGATATGATGTCCTTGCCCTGGCGCTGCAACTCGGCGGCGCGAGCCAGGATGTCGAACGCGGTCTCGGTGCCGAGCCGGTTGAGGCTCTCGGCTAACAGCATGGGCGTCTCCTCAGGGTTTGTTTGGCGCCGTTATGCACTGGCAACGGGGGACAAGGGAAGCGCTGCCATGAGCTGAGCGACGAAGCTGGCGGTTGAGCTTCCATCGTGGCCGATCTCGCACTAGCCTGGACCACAAAAGCAGACCACCGAGGAGACTGCCGTGCTCGAGCTCCACTACTGGCCGACACCGAACGGAAAAAAAGTCACCATCCTGCTCGAGGAATGCGGGCTCCCGTATCGGATCGTGCCGGTCAACATCCAGCAGGGTGCGCAGTTCACAGACGAGTTCCTGCGCATGAATCCGAACCACCGCATGCCCGTGCTCGTGGACACCGCTCCGGCGGACGGCAACGGGCCGCTGAGCGTTTTCGAGTCCGGGTCGATCATGATGTACATCGCGGAAAAAGCGGGCCGTTTCTGGCCGCAGGATGTCAGGGGCAAGTACGAGGTCAACCAATGGGTCATGTGGCAGATGGCCAATCAAGGCCCAAAGCTCGGTGAATGCGGTCATTTCAGCCGTCTCGGCGATCGGGAAGGCGACCAGTCGTATGCGCTGCGACGGTTTCGCGACGAGGCGAACCGCCTCTACGGCGTCATGAACAACGTGTTGCACAGGCGACCCTGGATGGCAGGCGACCAATACACGATCGCCGACATGATCTGCTATCCGTGGACCCTGAACTGGAAGCTGCAAGGCCAGGACATCGAGGAGTTCCCGCACGTCAAGCGCTGGCAGGAGACGATGGCCGCCCGCCCCGCGGTGCAAAAGGGCATGTCAGTCGGCGCGGATCTCTCGGTCGACGTGACGAAACTGCCGCCCGAAGAACAGGCGAGAATTCGGAAAATCATGTATAATCAGCGCGCTATTCCGGTGCGTGGCTAGCGTAGCGCATCTGACGTTTGGTACCCGGCTCGACGGGGCTCGTCACCAAACGTCAGATGCAAAAAGCTACGCTAGAATTATGATATTGCTAGTGTTCCTCTGGCGCCGACATTTGCTCTCGACCCAGCCGCGACGGGAAGCAAATGTCGGCGCCGAAACACTAGGTGCGGGCGAGGGCAGGAACATGATCAAGGCACCCGAGAAGCAGATTCCCGGCGTCTATCACCGACGCGTCGGAGATATCGGCGTGACGGCTATCAGCGATGGGTTTCTCGACGGAAACCTCGACGTGCTGCGCAATATCGACAAGGAGGAAGCTCGGCAAATCCTGGCCGATAACTTCCGTCCGGCGCGGCGCACGGCGGTCAACTGCTTCCTGATCTACACGGCCGGCAAGCTGGCGCTCATCGAGACGGGTTGCGGGCGCTATATGGCCAATACAGGAGGACAACTGCTGACCAATCTGGCCGCGGCGGGGGTTGATCCAAAGTCGATCGAAAGCGTGTTGCTGACGCATATGCATCCGGATCATTCCGCCGGCCTGACGGACATGGCTACAGGCCAACGAAACTTCCCCAATGCTGAACTGGTGATGCACGAGAACGAGCCTCGCCATTGGTTCGATGACGCGGCGATGGCTAAGGGTGACGATCGGGAGAAAAAGCTCTTCTTCCAGGCTGGGCGAGAGCAGACGGAGCCCTATCGCGATCGGTGGCGGCTGTTCCAAAAGGGCGACGTGCTGCCCGGGGTCACAGCGATGCCGTTTCATGGGCACACGCCCGGCCACACGGGCTATCTGATCAGCTCTGGGAACGAGAGCCTGTTGATCTGGGGCGACATCGTTCATGTGCCTGAAGTCCAGACGGCACGGCCAGAGGTTTGCATGGCCTTCGACAGCGACAAAGCCCAAGCGGAAGCGACCCGCCGGCGCGTCTTCGACATGGTCACGACGGACCGCCTCATGGTCACAGGGATGCATCTGCACTTTCCAGGCTTTGCTCATGTGGTGCGCGCTGGTGCAGGATATCGTTTAATTCCAATGGCTTGGGAGCAATCCTTATGATTCGGATTTGACGCCCGAATCTCGCCGCATTGAGAGTTCAGAATGGTCTAGTAACATTTTCGTGATCACAGCTTAGTTCGAGTGCGTGCGTGGTGACATTTGGATAATAATGTGGGTTAGGGGTGAGCTCCCATGAGGGTGGGAAGAGGGCACGCCTCGCGAGTACGGGCGTCGGTTTCGCCCGCAGGCGGGAACCTGTGTAATGCTTGTAAAGCCAGTTTTGATGGTGGTGCTCTGCTCACTTGCAGGGCCGGCCTTTGGGGTCGGTCTCTTTCTTTTGATGCATCATTAGAAGGCCGTACCGGAGGACAGGTCGCAGGGCGCGAGCGGTGCTCGTAGCCGAACGATCTCTATTTGAGCCTCGGACGATAGACTGAGCGTCAGGACCTCATAGAGGCTGGCATTCGGCTGGTTATCGATCTGTCGTGCCCGTTCTGGAGGCGACTTGATCCGTATAGCCGGTGTTTCCGCGCGTCGTGCTGATGGGCCGGCGTCATGTGCTTGGCAACCATCGGCCTCGCGGGTAGCTTCAAGATCAAGCGAGCGCATCCTTAGACGGCGAACAATCTTTTTTACTTGGTGCCGAAAAAGGGCGTGCCGTCGGATCGGGGCTGGCGCCATCGTATCTATTGTCCTGATCAGCCGCGGCGACCGTCGTCTCGATGCTGGATTGCATCATCATCGCTGATGCCAAGGAGAGCGCATACCGGATGACCGGCAAGCTTCTCGATGACTGCTTTCTCCATGATGGCGAGCGCATGCGGCATGCGGATGCCATCGAGCTGCTGAAAGCGCGCATTGCGCCGACGGTGCACGAGGAGCGCGTGGCGCTGGTGCGGGCGGCAGGGCGGATCGCAGCACGGGATATCGCGGCGCCTGGGCCAGTGCCGGCGCATACCAACAGCGCCGTCGATGGCTATGCTTTTGCGGGTTCCGTTTATGACCCTGCCCAGGGTGGCATCTGGCGGGTGAAAGGACGCGCGGCGGCCGGCCATCCCACATCTTCAGCGGTCGAGGCGGGCTGCGCGGTTCGCGTGTTCACGGGCGCCGTGATGCCCGACGGCTGCGATACGGTCGTCATGCAGGAGGATGTCAGCCTCGAGAGCCGCAACGAGGCTACTTTCGTCAGGGTGCCGCCGGGGTTGAAGCGCGGCGCCAACGTGCGGTCAGCGGGCGAGGACGTCAAAAGGGGTGACCCAGTCTTGAGGGCGGGCCAGCGCATCAGGCCGCAGGACTTGGCGCAACTGGCCTCGATCGGCGCGACGGATGTCGCTTGTTACAAGCCATTGTCCGTGGCGATCGTCTCGACGGGCGACGAGGTAGTTCGGGTCGGTTCGGGGCCACTCGGTCACGGGCAGGTCTACGATGCGAACGCGCCGATGTTGAGGGCGGTTATCGAGGCGACGGGTGCGCGGGTGGTCGACCTCGGCGTGCTGCCGGACGATCCGGCGATCATCAAGGCGGCGCTGGCTGATGCGGCGAAGGCACATCAGGTGGTCATCAGCAGCGGCGGGGCCAGCCGGGGCGAGGAGGATCATCTCGTCGCCGCCCTGGATGCACTCGGCAAGCGACACATGTGGCAACTTGCCGTGAAACCCGGACGGCCCATGTCGTTCGGTCAGATCGGCGATTGCGTCACTGTCGGGCTACCGGGAAATCCCGTGGCCGTTCTCGTGTGCGCGCTCCTGTATGTGCGACCGATGCTGCGCCGTTTGGCTGGCGGTGACTGGCCGGAACCGAGGCGTTATCCGCTGCGCGCCATGTTCGACTTCCGGGGACGCAAACCCGGCCGTCGGGAATTCTGGCGGGGCATTCTGGTCGACACGGCGGACGGGCTCGCCGTCGACAAGTTTCGGCGGGACGGGTCGGGCTTGATCTCGGGGCTGAGAGTGTCCGACGGACTGATCGATATTGCCGAGGAGCGCGGCGACGTGGTCGCGGGCGAGCTGGTGGATTTCATTCCATACGCGGAGATGGGAATAAGCTCGTCTTAGTCGCGCACGGCTTGCTCCCCTGCAGATAGCCACCGTGGGCGTCAGGGATGGTGGCGCCAGGTGTCTTGGTCATGGGCGTGGGCGACGCCACTGACGAGATTGGCGTCGTAGAGCCGCTCGAGGTCGGGCCCCTCGGGACGTACGGCAACGAGAGCTCCGGCGAGATTCGCCATGCGGGCTTCGAGCGACCGGCGGGCTGCCTGGGCGTCTGCCACCGTGACGGATCGGAACCTCAAGACCATGCCGGGCCGTACACGGCCAAGCGCCGCTAGATCCGCCGAGGCGACGGTCGCGATCTTGGGGTAGCCGCCCGTCGTCTGCCGATCGGAGAGAAGGACAATCGGCTGGCCACTGCCCGGAACCTGGATCGAGCCAGGAGCAATGCCGTCCGAGACGATGTTGTAACCTTTGGCGTGCTCGAGCTTGGCGCCCTCGAGGCGCAGGCCCATCCGATCGGCATCCTGTGTCACGGTGTAGGGCATCGAGAGAAAGTCGCGGATCGCCGTAGCGGAGAAGTAATCGTCCTGGGGGCCGAGAATGACGCGGATCTCGCTGACGGGTGCCAGATCGAAGCCGGGAAGGCGTAGTTCCTGGCGGCTGTCGACCTCGCCACGAACAAGAGTTAGCGCATCTCCGGCTGCCAATGCACGCCCTTCGAGACCGCCGAACCCACCCCGGACGTAGGTTGCCAGCGAGCCGAGAAAGGGCGGCAAGGCCAGACCACCCTCGATTGCGAGATAGGCGACGGAGCCGCCGGTGGATGCCGTCACACGCAAGCGGTCGCCTTGGATCAGCCGTATGCTTTCAAGTGCGGCAACCTCCCGGCTCGACCCGTCCGTGTGCTGAACGGTGAGGCGCGCGCCGTCGCCGGCAACGGCGACCCGAACGCTCGACGTTTCGACCTCCAGAACAGGACCAAGCACGGCGATTTCCAGGCCGGCGGTGTTCTGCGCATTACCAACGACGACGTTGGCAGCCCGCAGAGCGAGCGAATCGAGGGCGCCGGAGACTGGGATACCGAGGCGCTGAGAGCCGACCCGGCCCAGGTCTTGGACGGTGGTGTGAAGGCCGGGTTGTATGACGCGAAAGGCGTGGGGGCTCACGATGGGACACCAGTCGGACGGATGTCGAGGTGGCCAGCCGCAGCGGCCTCCGCGAGACTCGCATAGGAGTCATGTGAGACCGGCTCAAACCGGATCTTGTCGCCCGGTGCCAGCAGAACGGCGTTCTCGCGTCGCGTATCGAACAGGCGAACAGGGGTGCGGCCGAGCAGATGCCAGCCGCCAGGGCTCTCCAGAGAGTAGACGCCCGCTTGGCGGAAGGCGATGCAAACCGAGCCCATGGGGACACGGAGGCGCGGGGACTCGCGGCGTGGCAAGGAAAGCTCCTCCGGTCCATCACCCATGTACGGATAGCCGGGCAGGAAACCGAGCGTGTAGACGTGGTAGGTGACGGCGGTGTGCAGGCGGACGACATCATCCTGGGAGTGTCCGGTACGCTCGGCCACTTCCGCGAGATCCGGGCCGAAGTCGCTGCCATAGGCGACAGGCAGCGTGAACAGCCGTGCACGATGGCTGACGGCGCCCTTGCCCCCGAGAAGAGGTTCGACGGCGGCCTTGAGGTCGGCCGCATCGACGCGGAGCGGATCGTAGTGGATCATAAGCGAACGGAACGTCGGCACCAGCTCGACAATGCCAGGGATGGCCTTGGCCTCGATTGCGTCGGCGAGCGCGATGACCTGGTCGCTCACGGCGCGATCGACCACGTCGCCAAACTCGACGACAAGGGCGGTATCACCAGCTGGCAGAAAACGGGGGGGACGGGGTGAGCGAGGCATCGGTTCTGACGGCAGGGCTAGGAGAACAGCGGAGGGCGACCAGACAGCTCATAGAGACAGCGATTGTCGCGGCGTGTCAAAGGCCATAGCATCCATGGCCATGGCGGGACCCGTGCAAAGATCGGTGTGCTGACGGGCGCCAACAACATTTCGGGAGCATCAATGTCGCGGTGCATCAACCTCAACGCCGACATCGCAGAAGGATGGGGCGCCTACGATATCGGCGACGATGGGGCGCTGATGCGTATCATCGCGTCGGCGAGCGTCGCCTGTGGGTTCCATGCCGGCGACCATTCGACGATGCATCGGGTCTGCATGCTGGCGAAGGAGCTCGGTGTGTCGATTGGTGCGCACCCGGGATTCAACGATCTGTGGGGGTTCGGCCGGCGCGAGATCAAGATGAACCCGGCCGACGTGGAATACATGACGGCCTACCAGATCGGGGCGCTCCAAGCGATCGCGCGGTATGCGGGCTTGCCTGTGACGCACCTGAAGGCGCATGGGGCGCTGGCTAACATGGCCGCTAACGACGAGGGTTACGCGATGGCGCTGGCGCGGGCCATCAAGGTCGTCGATCCGAGCCTCATTTGCGTGGCCCTCGCGGGCTCGGCCATGGAAACGGCCGCGCGCAAACTCGGGCTCAAGGTGGCGCGCGAGGGTTTCGCCGACCGGCAGTACGAAGAAGACGGTAACCTCGCCTCGCGGTCGATCCCCGGAACGGTCTTTCGAGAGCCCGCCAAGGCTGTCGAGCAAGCGCTGCGCATGGTGCAGCAGGGCGAAGTCGTGGCGCGCTCGGGCAAGGTCATCAAGGTCGAGGTGGATACGATCTGCGTGCACGGCGACGAACCTAGCGCTGTCGAGGTGGCGAAGGCGGTGCGCGCGGGGCTCGACAAGGCGGGAATCGAGGTGCTCACCTTGCCGGAGCTGATCGGATCGCAGTGAAGCGACGTATCCATCCTCGTCAGCTCGATCGAACCAACATAACGCAAGGCGAACACGCATGTCCGACACGAAACCCACTCTCGCCATCATCGGCGGCACCGGCGATCTCGGCACGGGGCTTGCGCGGCGTTGGGCGAAAGCCGGATATCCGCTGGTGATCGGCTCGCGTACGGCCGACAAAGCGGAAGCTGCTGCCGAGGCGCTGGGAGCCCTTGCAACCGGAGCGAAGCCTCGCGGAATGGCCAACCGGCAAGCTGCCGAGGCGGGCGAGATCGTCGTTCTAACAGTGCCCTTCGCGACGGCGCCGGCGGTGCTGGACGACATCAAGCCTGCGGTGCAAGGCAAGCTGTTCGTCGATACGACGGTGCCCTTGATGCCGCCGCGCGTGGCCCGCGTACAACTGCCGCCCGAGGGCTGTGCGGCCATCCTCGCGCAAGTGCGGCTCGGGGAGGGCGTCCGCGTCGTCTCGGCGTTCCACAATGTGGCGGCGCACAAGCTCGAGCAGCTAGACATGGTTCTCGACTGCGATGTTCTCGTGTTCGGCGACAAGGCGGAGGATCGCGAGCCGGTGATCAAGCTCGCTGAGGCGCTGGGCGTGCGCGGATTGCATGCGGGCCCTCTCGCCAACTCGGCAGCAGCGGAGGCAATGACGTCGGTGATCATCGGAATCAACCGCACGTACAAGGTGGATGGTGCTTCGATCCGGATCACGGGTTTTGCGCAGAAATAGGGTGCGCACGACCGGTCGGGCGAACTGCAGTCCTG
>JALHMC010000026.1:53624-58159 GCA_022844225.1 Hyphomicrobiaceae bacterium
ATGACGTCGGTGATCATCGGAATCAACCGCACGTACAAGGTGGATGGTGCTTCGATCCGGATCACGGGTTTTGCGCAGAAATAGGGTGCGCACGACCGGTCGGGCGAACTGCAGTCCTGTCTCGCTTCGTTCGGGAACTCGGTGAGGCTCTTGGGTTCGGGATGCGCATGACATCTTCACCTGCCCTCAGCGTCTGGCCATTGCATGGCATCCCACGGGTGAAGCCGTCGGATGATCTTGCGGCTTTGCTGATCGACAGTATCGAGCGATCGGGCGTACGGCCGGCGGCAGGTGACATCCTGGTGGTGGCGCAGAAAATTGTGTCGAAGGCGGAGGGGCGCATTTTCGACGTGGCGCGGGTGGAGCCGTCTCCGCGGGCTCGCGAGCTGGCTGGAATCACGGGCAAAGACCCGCGGCTTCTGGAGCTGGTGCTGTCGGAATCAACCGAGGTGCTACGAGCGAAGAAGAACGTCATCGTGGTGGCGCACCGGCTCGGGCTCGTCATGGCCAATGCAGGGATCGACCAGTCGAACGTGGAAGGCGACGGCATGGCCGAGCCTGCCCTGCTTCTGCCGGTCGATCCGGATGCCAGCGCGGCGCGGTTGAAAGCCAAGCTGGATGCCCGGTTCGGTGTGCCTATCGGGGTGGTGATCTCCGACAGCATCGGGAGGGCGTGGCGGCTCGGGACGACCGGTACGGCGATCGGCGCGGCCGGCGTGCCGTCGCTGATCGACCAGCGCGGCGAGACGGACATGAATGGCCGGGTGCTGATGGTGACGGAGACCGCATTCGCCGACAGCGTAGCTACGGCGGCAGTTCTGGTGATGGGCGAGGCTGCCGAAGGCACGCCGGCGGCGCTGGTGCGCGTGCCGGTCAGAGCGGCTCCCGAGAAGCCGGCGAGCGCGTTGGTCCGTGCGAAGGGCGAGGATATGTTCCGGTGAGCGGCGCGGTGACGGTGGGCGAGCGGTGGGTAGCGCTGTGCGGCGGTGTCGGCGGCGCGAAGCTCGCGCTGGGCCTATCGCGCGTGCTGCCCGCGGATCGGCTGACGATCGTGGTCAATACGGGCGATGATTTTCGGCATTTGGGGCTGCACGTATCGCCCGACATCGACACGGTGCTCTACACGCTGTCGGGACTGTCGAACACGGAGCTTGGCTGGGGGCTGGCCGGCGAGACGTGGCAGTTCATGGAGGCCATGGAGCGGCTCGGTGGGCCGACGTGGTTCCGGCTGGGCGACCGGGATCTGGCGACGCATGCGACGCGGACGACGATGCTGGCCGAGGGGCGGAGCCTATCGGAGGTCACTGCCTATCTGGCGGGGCGGCTCGGCGTGGGGCCAGCCGTCGTTCCGATGAGCGATGAGACGGTGGCAACTCAGATCGATACGGACGAGGGGACGCTGGCGTTCCAGACGTATTTCGTGGGACGCCGGGCCCAGCCTGTGGTCAAGGCGATCCGGTTCGTGGGTGCGGCCGAGGCCAAGCCCGCCCAGGCGGCGGTGGAAGCGCTCGTCGGCGATGACCTGGCCGGCATTATCGTCTGCCCGTCGAACCCGTGGCTCAGCATCGATCCGCTGCTGGCGATCCCCGGCTGGCGTGAACTGCTCGCGGCGCGGCGTGCCCCCTGCATCGCGGTGACGCCGCTGGTCGGTGGACAGGCGGTCAAGGGGCCGACGGCGAAGATCATGGGCGAGCTCGGCCTGCCGTTGGACGTTGCCGCGATTGTGGATCATTATACCGGGCTGATCGATGGTTTCGTGCTCGACGCGATCGACAAGGATTGCGCCAGTGCGCTCAAACTGCCCACTCTTGTCACCAACACCATGATGCGCACACTCGAGGACCGGACCGCTCTCGCCGAGGCATGCCTCGGCTTTGGCCGTCGGCTTCGGGCGCGCGGGCCGGAGGCCGCCTGATGACGTCAGCGTCGCGTTCGCCAAGTCCCGGATTGCCTCGCACATTCGCGTTGGTGCCCGTCAAACGACTGGCCGAGGCCAAGAAGCGGCTCGGTGCCGCGCTGACGCCTGAGACGCGGCGTCGGCTGGTGCTCGCGATGCTGGACGACGTGCTTGCTGCGTTGGCTCTGGTGCCATCGATCGAGCGGACGCTGGTCGTTACGCGCGACGAGGACGTGGCAGCGCTCGCCGCCCGCCGCGGAGCCGGATTGGTTCGTGAGCCGGATGGCGCGGATCTCAATGCGTCGCTGGCATGTGGATTGGCGGAGGCGGCTGCGGCCGGAGCTGCGCGAGCGCTGGTGATCCCCGGGGATGTTCCACTCGCCACGCCGACCGAGTTCGAGGCCGTGCTTCGGGCGGCGGACCGGGATGGTGCTGCGATCGCACCGGATGCGAGTGGCGAAGGGACGAATGCGCTGCTGCTGCCGTTGCCCCAGGCGTTCGAGCCTGCTTTTGGGCCGGGGAGCTTCGAGGCCCACAAGCGACGCGCGCGGGAGGCTGGGATCGCGCTTGCCGTGGTGGAGCGAGAGGGTCTGTCGCAGGACATCGACCTGCCCGCCGATATGGGGCGCCTCGATCTGCCGCCGCGCTATGCGCATCTCGGAGTCGGCCCTCACTGGCGGCTCGACGAGGCGAAAGCCTATGCGCTGGAAACGGCCGATCCGGCGGGTATGCTCGAGCGTGCCGAAGCGATGACGCTGGCCGGCTTCGGACGGACGGTCACGTATTCGCGCAAGGTGTTCATTCCGCTGACACAGCTCTGCCGCGACGTCTGCCACTACTGTACGTTCGCGCACACGCCGCGCCAAGGCACTCCAGCCTATCTGTCGCCAAATGAAGTGCTGGCGATCGCACGGGCGGGAGCGGCAGCGGGGTGCAAGGAGGCACTATTCACTCTCGGCGACAAGCCGGAGGTGCGCTACCGGGCGGCGCGCGAAGCGCTCGAGAAGCTCGGGTATGCCAGCACGCTCGAGTATCTCGAGGCGATGGCGAAGCTGGTTCTGAAAGAGACGGGCCTGCTGCCTCATATCAATGCCGGCATCATGGACGAGGCGTGGGCGCGCCGAATGAGATCGGTGTCGGCGTCGCAAGGAATTATGCTCGAGACGGCATCGGATCGCTTGTCGGCGCGTGGCGGGCCGCACTTCGGGTCGCCGGACAAGCTGCCCGCAGTGCGCCTCGAGGCCATCGCGGCGGCGGGACGCGCCCAGGTGCCGTTCACGACGGGCCTGCTGATCGGGATCAGCGAGACGCGGCGCGAACGGATCGACGCGCTGCTGGCGATCCGAAAGCTGCAGGACGAATACGGCCATATCCAAGAGGTGATCATCCAGAACTTCCGGGCGAAGCCGGGAACACGGATGGCCGATACGCCGGACCCGTCACTCGACGAGCATTTGTGGAGCATCGCAGCGGCGCGGCTCATTCTCGGGCCGACGATGAGCGTGCAGGCGCCGCCCAACCTGCATGACATGGGCGACCTGGGCGCACTGCTGCGAGGGGGAGTCAACGACTGGGGTGGCGTGTCGCCGGTAACGCCGGATCATGTGAATCCGGAGGCGCCGTGGCCGCATCTCGCGCGCCTCGAGGAGGCGACGGCGGCCGTCGGTCGTGTGCTGGCGGAGCGGACGGCGATTGCGCCGCGACATGCGCTGGAGCCGCGCAAGTGGCTTTCGAAGGAGCTGGTGACGCCCGTGCTGCAGAAGCTCGACACGGGCGGGCTCGCACGGGAGGACGACTGGGCTCCGGGCGACGCCGGAAAACAGCCACCGACGAAGGAGATCGCGCTGGTGGCGAAACGTGCGGGGCCGGTCAGCTCGCCGATTGCACGCACGCTCGACCGGGCTCTGGGAGGACGACGGCTGGGCGAAGGCGAGATCGCAGCGCTGTTCTCGGCACGTGGCGACGATTTTTCTGCCATCTGCAGGGCGGCAGACGATATGCGCCGGGCGCGTTGTGGCAACGAGGTGACCTACGTCGTCAACCGCAACATCAACTACACGAACATCTGCACCTACGGCTGCAAGTTCTGCGCGTTCTCGAAAGGGCGGCTCTCGGCGAACGTCCGCGACAAACCCTACGATCTCGAGCTGGAGGAGGTGGCCGAGCGCACCCGTCAGGCTTGGGATCGCGGCGCGACCGAGGTTTGCCTGCAAGGGGGCATCGCGCCGAAGTATACCGGCCATACCTATCTAGGCATCGTGGAAGCGGTGAAGATCGGCGCTCCGGATATCCATGTCCATGCCTTCTCGCCGCTCGAAGTCTGGCATGGTGCGGAGACGCTCAAGCTGGACTTGAAGGATTATCTGGCCCGGCTGAAGGCGCAGGGTCTCTCAAGCCTGCCGGGCACGGCCGCCGAGATCCTCGACGATGAGGTGCGGCAGGTGCTGTGCCCGGACAAGATCAACACCGACCAGTGGATCGCGGTGATGGAGGCGGCGCATGCCGTCGGCCTGAAAAGTACGGCGACAATCATGTTCGGGCACGTGGATCGGGCCGAGCACTGGGCGCGGCATCTGATCCGCGTGCGGGATCTGCAGGAGCGGACGGGTGGCTTCACGGAGCTGGTGCCGCTGGCGTT
>JALHMC010000027.1 GCA_022844225.1 Hyphomicrobiaceae bacterium
CTGGGGGATTCGTTGAGATAGCGGATCTAGCGCACGCCCCTCCGCTGCGTCCCCGGCCACAACAAGCGCTCTTGCGCGATTGGCGGGCCGGGATCTTAACCCGTCTCGGGAAGCAAGGGGACACCCACCAATCGAGTGACTCCAGCCGGCGCATGCCCCGACCCGAGTCGACGTCTGCTCGTGCAGATCTGGATAACCGCGTGACTGCTTTGCTCGACGATCAATCCGCACGACGCGCCGATCACTACGCCGGCGATACGTGACCTAAGCGAACATGCGCTAGAGATCGAAAATAGTGCTGGAGGAGAGAGATTTGTTTGAATTCTCTCATCGCCGAAGGCGATCAGGGAGCAACGTGACCCGGCGCAAGCGCCGCCCTCGCGGAGCCGCCGCGCGGCATGAGCGAAAAAATGGTGCTGCCAGTGAGGATTGAACTCACGACCTCTCCCTTCGTCACACCGGCATTTTCATGCCCGCCTTGCCGCTCGATGCGGCCAAAGCGTTCGTGCGCTGGACCATCCCTTCATCGTGGGACGCCACCGGCGAGTGCGGTTCGCGTCCGTTAGATGCCGCCCGTCTGGCCTCTACACCTTCCCGACCGAGTTCGATCGGGTTTGGCTCGGGATTGCCGTCAGCCGAGCTGGACGGTTTCCCCGAATTTGAGCGGTTTTCATCCGTCCGTTTCCGGGCGGAGAGGCAAATCTACCAAGGGAGTGCTCTACCACTGAGCTACGGCAGCAGCTCGCCTCGTCCATCATCGAAGAGCCTACCGCTCACCTGACGACATCGAAGGTCGCGGTTAACTGCCATACGCCCCGGATCATGGCAAGCGCGTTCTCGCGAGTTTGTTTTTTGTTCTTGTTATGTTTCGATTGCTGGGCTAACTTGCGGTCATGTCGCCGAGCCGAGAGGTGTCCGCATGTCGAGCTTCGAAGCCTCACCCAACGACGCCCATCAATCGCACATCTCCGTGGAACGCCGCCGTGGTAGAGGCGCCAGATCCAATGCATCGGGGCGTTTCGAACGGCAGAGTCGCGCCGAGTTCGACGATGGCTGGGAATCGCTTGCCGAGTTGGGACCTTGGCAAACCGAGGTGCGCACCGAAGTTGCAAAAAGCATCATATCGACCAACGACAGTCCCGACCTGTCGTTCGATCGTTCGATAAATCCGTATCGAGGCTGCGAGCACGGTTGTATCTATTGTTACGCCCGGCCGACCCATTGCTATCTCGGTCATTCCGCCGGTCTCGATTTCGAGACGCGTATCTATGCCAAGACGAACGCCGCCGACCTTCTCGAAGCCGAGCTGGCAAGCCCCTCTTACGCGCCTCGCACGATAGCTCTGGGTGCAGTGACCGATCCCTACCAGCCCGTCGAGCGCCAGTTGAGGGTCACGCGATCGATCCTCGAGGTGCTCGATCGCACGTCGCATCCGGTCGGCATCGTCACCAAATCGGCCGGTGTACTGCGTGATCTCGATATTCTCTCCCGCATGGCAGAGCGGCGGCTGGTCAAGGTCGCGATTTCAGTCACCACCTTGGATCGTGAGCTGGCCCGCAGCATGGAGCCGAGAGCGGCCACGCCGCCTCGGCGCATCGAGGCCATCCGCCGCCTCACCGAGGCCGGCGTTCCGGTGACGGTGATGATGGCCCCCGTCATTCCGGCTCTCAACGACAGTGAGATCGAGGCCGTTCTCGAAGCGGCGGCGGAGGCCGGCGCGAAGCAGGCTGGCTATGTTCTCCTGCGTCTGCCGCTCGAACTCAAATCTCTCTTCCGGGAGTGGCTCGAGACGGATCATCCAGGCCGTGCTAGCCGCGTCATCTCTCTTCTGAGGTCGATGCACGGTGGTCGGGACTACGTCGCGGCTTTCGGCCACCGTCAGCGAGGCAGTGGACCTTACGCCGATCAGATCGCCGGCCGCTTTCGTCTGACTATGCAGCGCCTAGGGCTAGATCGACGGAGCGCAGGACTACGCACGGATCTTTTCAAGCGCCCGGTGGGACCCGGTGGGCAATTCGACCTTCTCTAGGCCTCCGAGCATTAGCGCGTCGCGCGGGTAACACGTCCGATCGAATGTCCGCTGGCGACATCACAGAGCCTTTGCAGACATCTCGCACTGCCCGATGGTGCCCCCGATTGACGAGTTGGGGCTCGGGTAAAGCGAGGGGCTCGCGTGATGAATGTGTGGAGAGTCTGCAGGACCATCGTCTGCACGACCTTGGTCGGACTAGGTATGAGCGTATGCGTGCTGCGAGCGCCGTCGGCCATGGCCGAAGAGCCGTCAAAAAGTGCAACAGCAGGTCGCCTGCTATGCGTGCATGGTGTTTCTGGAAACGCCCTCAATGTTCGCTCTGGCCCGGGTTTGGACAAACCGATCGTGGCTACTTTGCGCCGCGATGATTGTGGTCTGAGCCAGGCCGGCCGTTGCGAATCCGGCTGGTGCGAGATGGCGCGGGGCGATGTCCGGGGCTGGATCGACACCCGCTATATTGGCGTCTACGAAGCGACGGAACGAAGCAACGAGAAGTCCGCACGCGCCACGCCGCAGCGCGTCGCAGCTCGCAAGAGACCAAAGCGCCGATCACTCGCTGCGTCCGCGCCTGCGACGCGAAGGATGGCGACGCGCCCGTTTATCCGGGAGCCGGTCCCACATCGCGGCTACGGGTTATTTGGCGGCCTGTTTCGGTTGGCAGTGGGGCCCGCCTTCCCGATCACTCCTCTGACGCGCAGCGGCGACGAGGCGTGCGTCGTCGGCGTCACGGCGTGGGATACGCTGCGCATCCGCAGCGGCCCGGGGGTAGGTCATGCACCGATCGGCGCGATTCCAAGCGACGCCTGCCGCGTCCGTGAACTGGGCGACTGCGAGGGCTCGTGGTGCCGCGTGGCTTGGCGCGATCAGGTCGGCTGGGTCAACACGCTCTATTTACGGTAAAGCGGCGAGGCGCGCGAGCCATAGCGCATCGGTTCGTCGCCGAAGTTGGCGGTGAACGGGGCGTGCGTCTCGGATCGGACACGCCAGGGCCTCAAATCTGCCAAATCCGCACTCGACCTTCGCATCTGGCGAGGTCGCGTGGAGAGACCTTCGTGCTGGGGGCAGCATTGATCGTGAGAACGGGGGACGCGCTTTTGGCGCGACAAGCCTGCATTGCCTTTGAGTCAGAATGCGACCGTGTCGGGTTAATGCCCTGCATGGCTCGCCCGCGACCGATCATGCGGTTTGCTTCGGGCACGCTTCTAGGGGCGCTCGCGGCAACGGGCGCCGTTATGGGGCCAGCCTCTGGCGCTCCTGGCGAGGCAGTCTCCATGGCCTATGCGTGTCGGGTCTCGTCCAGCCACGTCATTCTGGAGAGTTCCGCCGAGCGGACCTATCGCATCCTCGGCAAGCGCGACTCGCAAACCTTGCGTGTCTGCAGTGGCCCGTCCGCTTCGACCTGCCGGACGCTCGAGATTCATCGCTTTGCCTTGGAATGCGACGGCAACGTTGTGCAGTGGATCGACGCCGCGGCGGCCGCAGTCCGCGGCCAGCCATGGCGCGCAACGCTCAGCGACGGCCGGATGACGCTGCACTATTGGCCGGAAGGTCCCGCCAAAGATCGTCGGCTGCCATTGACGCTGCCTGAAGGTTTTGCGCCGGCCCCGGCCGCAGGGTGGCGCTTCGACACAGTGGGGGCAGCCTCGAGTGAGGCGCCAGTCGCCGCGCCACGACCGACGCTTTCCGTGCCGGCGACGTCGCCGGCTCAGGCTACGGAGCCGGTCCCCCCCACCGCCGCGCCCTTCAAGCAGCCCATGGGTCAAGGTTGGTCGGCAACCGTCGTCGTGGGGTTGGAGACCGAGGCAAATCCGTGGTGGAGTCCGTTTGCCTTCGGCACCGGGCAGCATGCGTGGCTTGCCCTGATCGGCTTGGTGGCGCTGTTGCTGTCGGCGACGGCGGTCGCCGCGCGCCAGCACGTCGGCGTGCGCCTTCCGTTCGGCCTCGCCTCGCGCGCGGGCGGCCTTCCCGATGCATATGGCATCGCCGCTTCAGCACCATCTGCAACCGAGCCTGTCCCGCCGCCGCCTCTGCCTCGTGCAGGACTTTCGGCCGAGGCCGCGGATCATGTCAGCGAGCTCGCCTCGGTGCTCGCTTCCGTCCCGGCGCCGCGCGTCCCGTCGGAATGGGATGCCGTGATCGAGATGCAAACGACAGCCGAGGCTCTGTTGGAGCTTGTGCGGCAAATGATTGCCGACCACGTCCCGGACGGCGCCCTTCGCGACGTTTTGATCGCCGACATCGATGCCATTTCGCAACGCCTCGACGGCTCGGAATTGGCTGCCGCGCTCGATCAGGGTCGCCTTGATCTCGTGCACCCCATCTACGCCCACGCCATCCTTGATCTCGAACGCGTCCGCACCTTGGCCCGCATTGAGCATCAGCGTGCGATCGAGACTATCGGCGAGCCTGAGAGGACCCCCGAGACGGTGGACGAGGCGTGCGCATTTCTCGGCATCAATCCTCGCGCGGCCCCGGCCGTGGTCAAGAAAGTCGTCGACGCGCTCCGGCAGAACTGGCATCCGGATCTCGCGGAAGATGAGCTCGATCGCCGTATCCGCGAGGAGCGCATCAAGCGCATCAACGCAGCGTGGGACCTTATTCGCGCCGGTTGATTGCCCCGCTCTATTCCAGCGTGTTTTCATCGACGCCCGCAGCTACAATGGTCGCGCGCCGTCATCATCACGATTGGAAGGGGGAACGCGTGCTGCTCTTGCTCTTGGGCCTTGTCATCTTCATCGGCATCCATATCGTGCCGACCGCAACGGATTTTCGCCGGGAGATCGTCGCCCGATTCGGTGAGGGGCCCTACAAGGGCGTGTTCTCGATCGTCTCCCTCATCGGCTTTGCGTTGATCGTCTACGGCTATCACAAGGTCCAATTGAACCCGGGCAAGAACCCCCAGCTCTGGCATCCGCCCGCGTGGGGACGGCATGCCACGTTGGCATTGATGTTGCCCGTTTTTCCGCTATTGATTGCGACTTATCTGCCGGGCCGCATCGCAGCTTTGATCCGTCACCCGATGATCACAGCGGTCAAGTTCTGGGCGCTGGCGCACCTCTTCGTGCGCGGAGATCTCGCGTCTCTGCTGCTGTTTCTCGGGCTGCTTGCGTGGGCCGTATATGACCGGATCACCTTGAAGCGTCGCGAGGCGGCCGGCTCCGTGAAAGTCAAGTCCGGCTCCGTGGTCAACGACGTCATCGCGATCGTCGGCGGAGTGGTTCTCTACGCCGCATTTGCGAAATGGGGCCACCCGGCTTTGATCGGCGTGAGCGTCATCCCTTAAACCCGGCTACCACGTTTCCGCCCGAAAGAAGCTGCACCGTCGATCGATGCCGCGTCCGAGCGATCGGGCCGGCCGTCCCGCTTTCGTTCGCGTGGTCGCCGCGTTATAGGTCGCACTCTGCATCACTGTTGCCGCCGCGAGACGAGCCGGCCCGCCTGAGGAGACGCACGCGACGATGGTCGACCGTAACGACAGCTTCCTGCGCGAGGTGAATGAAGAGATCCGCCGCGAGCGACTGACGAAGCTATGGGAGCGCTTCGGCACAGTTATCATCGCCAGCGTGGTGCTGCTCATTGGCGGTGTGGCCGCATACAAATGGAACGAGGCCCGGCAAATCGCGGCGGAGCAGCGCACCGGCGCCAGGTTCGAGGAGGCGTCCCGCCTTGCCACCGAGCGGAAGACGGACGAGGCCATGGCAGCCTTCGCGGCGATCGCCAAGGACGGGCCGGCCGGTTACGGCGCACTGGCGCGGGTGCGCATCGCCGGCGAGCACGCCAAGGCCGGACGCACGGCCGAAGCACTGTCCGCTTACGAGGCTTTGTCGGTCGACAGCGCCGCTGATGAGCTGTTGCGTGATTTCGCCGCGCTGCAAGCTGCGGTGTTGAGATTGGATCAAGCCGACTGGACGGAGATGAAGAATCGCTTGACACCACTTGTTGGCGATCAGCGGGCTTGGCGCGCTCAGGCACGCGAAATCTTGGGGCTTGCCGCGCTGAAGGCGGGGCAGTCCGAAGAGGCGACGAAGCTCTTCGAGCAGATCCTCGGCGATCGTGCAACGACGGGTGGTTTGAGCCGCAGAGCGCAGGAAATGTTGGCCGTGCTGACGGATCGAGCCGCTGCAAAGGGCGCGGTGCCGGGTCCGGCACCGGCGGCACCGGCGGCACCGGACGCGAAGGGCAAGAACGGGGAGCCCGCCGCGAAGAACTAGGGGACGGAATGGGGATCGGTCCAATGCAGTCTGGTGAAGCGATGACGAGACGGCTTGGGGTTTATCCCGGCCGGCTCGTGCTGGGCTGTGCCGTAGTGTCAGCGCTGCTTCTCGCCGGATGCGCGGGTGGCGAGCCGCAAATCCCTAAGCTATCGGACCTCAATCCCTTTGCCGAGAAGGAGGTTCCTCTCCCAGGCAAGCGGATCCCTGTCAGCCTCACAGAAGGTCGCGCTGGCCTCGACGTTGCGCCTGCCGAGCGCCCGATCGTGCTCCCGCCGGCTCAATCGAATGAGACATGGACGCAACCCGGAGGCACGCCGCACAACGCGTCGGGACACGTAGCCATCGGCGCCACACTGCGCCAGATCTGGACGGCTGATGCCGGCACCGGCTCGAGCGCATACGGCAAGCTGACGGCGAGCCCGATCGTGGCCGACGGTCGCATCTACGTCCTTGATACGCGGGGGCGAGTTACTGCATTTTCGCAGGGTGGAGGCGTGGCGTGGCGAGCTTCCATTACCCCGGCCAACGAGAAGGACTACAAAGGGTATGGAGGCGGTTTGGCAGCGGATGGCGGCCGTATATTCGCCGCAACCGGCTTTGGCTTCGTCGTCGCTCTCGATGGACAGAACGGCAAGAAGCTCTGGGAAAAGAACCTCTCGTCTCCGATCCGCTCTTCTCCGACGACTTCGGGTGGTCGGATCTTCGTTGTCTCTGCCGACGGCATGGCGAGAGCTCTGGCGGCCGCCGATGGAACTGAGCTTTGGGCGCATCAAGGCTTGATCGAGAAGGCCGCGCTCCTGACAAATGCCAGCCCTGCCGTGGCTGGCGACATCGTCGTCATGCCATACCCGTCCGGCGAGGTGGTAGCGCTTCGCATAGCCGACGGCCAGCCAGCCTGGACGGAGTCGCTTGCGCGAACCCGCGTCGCATCTTCGCTAGGGTCTATGACCGATGCTGCCCGCCCGGTAGTCGACGCCGGAGCGGTATTCGCAGTCGGGCATTCGGGCCGCATGGTAGCGACGACGCTGCGGGATGGGCAACGCCTCTGGTCCCTGACCGTGCCCGGCATCCAGGCTCCCGCCATTGCCGGCGACACCCTGTTCGTCGTCGATACAGGCGGGCAGCTCATGGCCATCACCCGTGCCGACGGAAAGGTGCTCTGGACGACACGCCTGCCCGGCACCAGCACGTGGTCAGGTCCCGTCCTCGCGGGCAACCGCCTCTGGCTCACGTCGAACAAGGGACAACTCGTCGGCGCTGACGCAGCGACTGGCAAGGTAAGCGCACAGCACACGATCGGCGGCCCGAGTTATATCGCCCCGATTGTTGCCGGCGGCAGGCTCTTCGTGTTGACCGACGCCGCCAAGCTCATTGCGTTCCAGTAAAAGTCTAACGAACATCACATGGATTGCGCCGCCGCCGGCGCGTTCCGACACGATGTCCCAGCCAGGCTGTCAGAGTGCCGCCGCTTGAACGGCGGCCGTAACCGCCAGCGGCAGAGCCGCACACAGTACGCCGACTGCGAAGACCATGCGCATGACGGATCTCCTCATTTTTTGCACGAACGGAGCGAACGCCGCGATGTTCGGCACGCCACGTATGGCAGGAGATTTGGTGTCACCGCCAGCTGATGGAAGATGGCGCTCACTCACCCGTGAGGTGAGTTGACCACGGCCGTCACTCCGGCGACCACCGCACGAACCGAGGCCAGCCTGCGGTCAGCTCGACGACATTGCTGGCAGTATCGGCCGTCCGTGCGGGCTCGACCGTCGCGATCTCTTCCAATACCCGCCCGAGCGCCTCGTGGACCCTGGCCAATCGCTGGGAGCCGTGCATGTCGGCATGCATGTAGGCGAGCGTCTCGCGCACCGTATTCAAATCGATCCGGGGTTCTGCAGTAGGGCGAAGCCTGTGACCGACCATGGCCGAACTCCTCGACGTAATACGACTACTTAATGAACCGTTAAGGCCGCGGCCATTGCTACACACCCTACATCCGCGGTCAAGCAAATCTGAAGACGAACTGAATATTGTCTCAGAATGAAACACTGAGGGTCGCAGTATTATTCAGTCTTGCCGACGCTCTTTTTACGATTTGGGGGCATCGTCGCCGTGGGGGCAGGCATCGAGGGCGACACCATCTGGTGCCCGTGCTCCGCGTGCGAGTGGAGAATAAGCGTGGCGAAGCCCGGCGTTCTGATCATCGTTGAGAATTTGACCGTGCCGCTCGATCGTCGGGTCTGGCAGGAAGCAACGACGCTGCGTGACGCCGGCTACACGGTCTCGGTGGTCTGCCCGACCGGAGGCCCCTACAGGGCCGGCTACGAGCAACTCGATGGCATCCACATTTTTCGCCACCCGCTACCATTGGAGGCCGACGGCGCCCTCGGCTACTTGATCGAGTATTCATGGGCGCTGTTCTGGGAGTTCGTCCTCGCCTGGCGTGCCTACTTCAAGGTCGGTTTCCAAGTCATACAAGCCTGTAATCCGCCGGATACGATCTTCCTGATCGCTGGGATCTTCAAGGTACTGCTCGGAACCCGCTTCGTTTTTGATCACCATGACATCAATCCCGAGCTTTACGAGGCCAAGTTCGGGAAGCAGGGCTTCTTCCATAAACTACTGCTGAAATTCGAGAGGTGGACGTTCCGCACAGCGGATGTCTCGATCGCGACCAACGAAACATTCAAACAGATCGCCATTGATCGTGGGGGGATGCGGGCCGATCGCGTGTTCGTCGTGCGCTCGATCCCCGATGTCTCGCGTTTCCGCCGCCTTGAGCCGAAGGCAGAGCTGCGCAATGGTCGAGCGCATGTCGTCGGGTACGTCGGGATAATGGGCAATCAAGACGGTGTCGATTTGCTCGTCGATGCGATGGATAATCTCGTCAACGCCGCCGGCCGCCGAGACGTCCAATGCGTGATCGTCGGCTCCGGCACGGCACTTGAAGGCCTGAAGGCTCAGGCGACGGCAAAAGGCCTCGACGACTTCATCACGTTCACTGGCTTCATGTCTGGCGAACCGCTTCTGCGGGCCCTCTCAACCTTCGATGTCGGGGCGATCCCGGACCCGAAGAACTGTTACAACGACAAGATTTCGATGAATAAGCACTTCGAATACATGTCTTTGGGCATCCCGTTCGTCAGCTATGATTTGGATGAAGGACGCAAGATCTCGGCTGATACCGCTCTCTATGCCAAAGACAATTGCCCGGTGAGCCTGTCCAACCAGCTCGCAAAGCTCCTGGACGACGCCGGATTGCGCACCAAGCTCGCGGTTGCCGGTCGCGAGAGGGCGCAAGCCCTCCTTCGGTGGGAGACGGAACGCGCAAGCCTGCTCGCAGCCTATGACATGGCTTTGGGCGACAAGGCTCTCGCACCCGTTCTGGATGCGCGCAACGTCTCCCGTGCCTGACACGCAAACGTCCTAGGCCTCACATCTGCTCACGGGTTCGCTGGACGCTTGAGCTTACGCGCCAACCGCTTGATTAATTCGACATCGAGCAATGGAGTTTTGCGTCCGATTGGGGCAGTCGGCTCCTCGTCGCCCGTCGACCGACCCACTGTCACCGGATCGCTCGCCGGGAACGTGTCTTCGAGCGCTTTGTCGAGATCTCGCTCGCCATTTTTTCGGTCGATCTTCTTCTGCCTGTCACTGGTTGGAGCGTTGTCGTTCGTCGCCATGATGTTTTTCGTCCTCCGTCGTAGGACAGAGAAACGTCCGAGAGTTGGCCTACGTTCCTGCCTTTTTGCCGGAGCGGGCCTTGGTACCCCTCATCCGCGCCGGTGCTCTTCAAGGCGCGGCATGATCTCCACGAAGTTGCAGGGCCGGTGGCGATTGTCGAGCTGCCACTTGAGGATGCCGTTCCAGCCATCTTTGCAGGCTCCGGGTGAGCCGGGCAGGCAAAAGATATAGGTGCCGTTGGCCACGCCACCGCACGCACGCGACTGGATCGTCGAGGTCTCGATCTTCTGGAACGAGATCATGTGGAAGACGGTCGAGAAACCATCGATCGTTTTCTCGAACAGCGGCTGTACCGCTTCCGGCGTGACGTCGCGCCCGGTGAACCCTGTCCCGCCGGTCGAGATCACCACATCGATCATCGGGTCGGCAATCCACGCTTGAACTTTGGCCCGGATTTGCGCGACGTCGTCCCTGACGATGGCACGCTCGGCGACTTGATGCCCCGCCTCCGTAATCAGGCCGACCAACGTCGTGCCCGATTTGTCATCGTCGAGTGTTCGCGTGTCGGAGACCGTGAGGACCCCGATACGGACGGGAATGAAAGGGCGGCTTTCGTCGAGCTTTGGCATGACGGGCTTCTTTCGGGCTTAGGAACTGTGCTGGTGATACCAGCGGGACGAGCCGTTCGGACTTCGGTCTGCGGTCGCGACATGCGATCATGACTCACTGCATCGAGAACTTTACTCGCTCTGCCGCGGGCATCCAAGGATACTGCCGCCACCGCGCTCGCTGCAGCAGCGCGAAACCGACATGACGCAGCTCACGGGGAAGCACACCTTGGCTCAGTTGATTGCGATTTCCGACGGCATCAGGCTGATGCTCGAGAAGGTGGCGGCGATATCCGGCTGGCTCTTGGTCGTCCTGGCAGGAATTACCTGCATGGACGTCTTTTGCCGCAAGTTCGGCATTCCTATCCCGCTCACCAAGTTCCAAGAGCTGGAATGGCATGTCCACACGGCGATCTTTTCGATGTGGATGGGCTACAACTGCACGATCAATGCCCATCCGCGCGTCGATAGCTACACCGAGACCCTGCGCTATCGGACCAAGGCGTGGATCGAGTTCTGGGGGTGCATCATATTCGCCCTTCCCTTCATGCTCGTCATTCTGCAGCACGGCACCGACTTCTTCCTGACCTCCTATTACCAAGGCGAAAATTCCGAGAACCCCAACGGTCTCGACTACCGCTGGTTGATCAAGGGTGTCTTCTATATCGGTCTTTGGCTCCTTTTCCTCGGCCTCCTCAGTGTCTGGCTCCGCCTGATCGTCTTCCTCTTTGGAAGGCGCAGTCAGGAGGAAACCGGTCTTCAGATCGGTCATGCCGAATTGGACGTCTGAGGAAAGGCCCGTCGCATGCTCGAATGGATCACTGACCATCTCGCAATCATCATGTTCGTGGCGATGTTCTTCGTCATCTTCTGCGGCTACCCCGTCGCCTGGGTCATGGGTGGCATGGGCCTGTTCTTCGCGGCAGTTGGTTCCCTGCTCGGCGTTTTCCAGTTCTCCAGCCTGTCGAACGTTATCCTCCGCATGTGGGGCGGCGTCGCGATGGACTCGACCCTTGTTTCCATCCCGAGCTTCATCTTCATGGGCACGATCCTTGAGCGCTCGGGCTCGGCCAAGGACATGCTCATGGCGACCGAGATCCTGCTGAAGCGGGTCCCAGGCGGCCTAGCTGTCTCCGTCATGGTGATGGGCACCATTCTGGCCGCGCCGATTGGCGTCGTCGGCGCTGCTGTCGTGCTTTTGTCTGTTATCGCGCTGAAGCCGATGCTTGACGCCGGCTACGACAAAGAACTGGCGATCGGCACAATAGCGTCGGCCGGAACACTAGGTATTCTCATCCCGCCGGCGATCATGATCGTCGTAATGGCCGAGATGCTGCAAACGTCCTCCGGAGCGCTCTTCGCGGCAGCGACGATGCCGGGCTTTCTCTTGTCCGGGCTCTACCTCCTCTACATCCTGTACGTCGCCATAACGCAGCCTGCCAAAGCACCAAAAATGCCTGCGGATTATGGTCCCCAGAACAGCAGGGAGTTCTGGCGCGTGATGTGGACGGGCCTCTTCCCGATGACCATGCTGATGTTCATCGTACTTGGTTCAATCTTTGCCGGGTGGGCCACAGCCACTGAGAGCGCGGGGGTCGGCGTTCTGGGCGCCATGTTCATCGCATGGCTGAACAACCAGTTGTCGTTTCGGATGATGAACGAGGCCATTCAGTCGGCCTGCCGATCGAACGCGATGGTCTTCCTGATATTCCTAGGTGCGACCTGTTTTTCCTATGTCTTCCGCAAGCTCGGCGGCGACGACGCCATGATCTCGACGCTTGGATATTTTGGGATCGATACGAAATGGGAGATGATGACGTTCGTGATGATTTTGATTTTCCTGCTCGGATTCCCATTCGAGTGGATCGAGATCTGCCTGATCGTCTTGCCGATCTTTGCGCCTATTCTCGCCAAGTTCGATTTCTCTGACCACATCGGCAACAACGCGTACTTCATGGCGTGGTTCGCGACGCTGGTCGCAGTCAATCTGCAAACGGCCTTCATGACCCCTCCGTTCGGAGCCACGCTCTTCTACATGCGAGGGACCGTGCCACCGGGTATCACCATGAGTCACATTTACCGGGCCATGACACCTTTCGTGATTTTGCAGATCGTGGGCTTGCTCTTGTGCATTGCCTTCCCTGGCATCGCGCTCTGGCTTCCGCGAGTAACTGGCCTTCTCGATTGACAGACGCGTGCGCGAAGCTGCCAGCTCCAAGGAGCGGTGCCGGATCGCAACCGAGATTCACTTCCGCGGCAAAAGCATGACTGCGCTCGCCATGGCAAGGCTCCCGAAAGTGAGCCCGAACCCACCAAACAGGAGCACTCCGGCAGCCGCATAGGAGCCGCTTTGCGAGATCAGAGTCGCCATGCCGCCGGTGTCGGTCAGCAGCATCCCCGCTGCCGATGCGCACCCGATGGCGGCGCCAATCGCGCCATTGATCGCGAGCAATTTGACGACCCTGGGAAGAGCGTTGGCTTTTCGTGGACGCATCCCGAACCTCCACAGGCTGGAGCTTGATGCACCTGCTCGGGCAGCGGGCACATTCACAGCTTCAACCTTGCCGAGGCTTGCCCTGTTCCGTCTTCACGACGCCCTCGGCTTCGAGCGCCTCGATCTCGGCAGGTTTGAACCCCGCCTCGCGCAGCACCTCGGCCGTATGCTCGCCGAGCAAAGGTGTGACGCGCCCCTGTGTCGGCGCCGTATCTGAGAACACGACCGAACGCCATAGCACCCTGAGGCGTCCACCCGTGGGATGCTGACGCACGGCCACCATGTCGTTCGCAACCACGTGCGGGTCCTCGAGAAAAATCTCTGCGTGTCCGAGGGGAGCCTCTGCGGCCGGAACGCCGGCTGCCCTCAGCGCGGTCATCGTCTCGGTGACGGATCGATTGGCGAAAGCCGCTTCCAGGGCGCGCGACGTTCGCCCCTCGTTCGGATGCCCGCCAGCGGGGGGAGTCAAGTCTGATGGCACCGGCCATGCCACCGGTGCGATGCTGCAGAGCGCCCTCTGTTCGGCCTCGGTCTCGGCCACCACGTAGATCCAGCCGTCGGCGAGCTTGTAGAGCCGGTGGAACGGCCCGAGGCCCATTTGCTCCTTATCGGCGAGCTGGCGGATCGGCCTGCTCTTGTATTTGGTGAACCATGCCGACGAGAGCAGAATGCCCGCCGAGAGCAGGTTGCCGTAGACGTTCTGGACCTGCCCTGTGCGCTTCCTAACAAACAGCGCAAGTATGGTCCCGAATGCGCCCATGGCGCCATTGGTGTAGTCGGTCGGCGCAAGCTGGGCAGGAAATACGGGTGGGTTCTCCGGTCCTCCCTGCGCCCGCGACATGCCCATGTAAGCCTGCGCCAGAGGATCGATACCCGGCCGCTTCGAGTAGGGCCCAGTATAGCCATAGCCCGTCAGGTGGGTCTCGATCAGGCGTGGATTGATTGCGAGGCCGATCCCCATGCGCTCCGTGGCCTTGGGCCTGAGATTGGCCAGCAGCACGTCGCATTTTGCGGCGATCGCCTGCACGATCTTGCGGCCCGCTTCCTTCGACGTGTCGACACAGATCGACCGCTTGTTGAAGTTGAGTGCGAAGAAGTAGGTGCGTCCGATCGGCCGCGAGATGTCGCCCGCCGGCGGCTCGAGCTTGATCATGTCGGCCCCGAGATCGGCGAGGATGCGCCCCGCCGTCGGTCCTGCGATCAGGTTGGTGATCTCGAGGATGCGCACGCCCTGCAGCGGCGGCGGGTCCAACTCCCCTTCCCCTCTGGGAGCGAGGGTTGGGGTGAGGGGGCTTCGCTTCGCCCCGGTGACCGCCTGCGATGCGGCGACCGGCGCTTGCCGTGGTCCTTGGATTGCGCCCGGCGTTCCCGTCATGTCGACGGGCACACCCATCTGCACCGCGGATCCGACGGCTGGATCCTCCAATGTCACCACCATGCGATTGTGCTGCACTTGCGGATCGTCGAAGCCTTCTTCGGTCAACCGCGCTGGAGCGAACGGAACGTCGGCCTCCTCGAACAGCTTCGCCCAATCCGCTTGCGGCTTTCGTTTGATGGCCGCGGCGACGGCTGCCCGCATCTCCTCGTCGTCGGCCGGCGTCAGCGGCGCGCGCCCGGACACCATCCTCGGCTCGTTGATCAGCGCCGTCAGCCCGAACAGTTCGGCGGCGATCGAGATGAAAGCCTCGTGCACGCAGCCGAGCTGGATCCACTTGCCGTCAGCGCACTCGTACAGGCTGTAGAATGGCGCGCTTCCGGCGGGATGCGACTGGAAGACATGCCGCTTGATTTTTTCGCCATCCGCCTTGGTCATGTAGAGGCAGGCGCCAGCCATCAGCGAAGTCTCGACGGCGCGGCCGCGGCCCGTGTCCTCTCGCGCCAGCAACGCGGCGGCGATGCCATTGCAGGCGAGCAGCGCCGCGCCGACGCTCGGCAACGGATGAACGGTATGAACCGGGGCCGGGCGGAAACCGGGAAGACTTCCAAGTAGGCCCGTGCGCGCCAGCACCAGATCCTCGATCGGCGGCTCGTCCTTCCATCGCCCGACCTTTCCATAGGCTGTGATCGAGCAGGCGACGAGGCGCGGATTGAGTGCCTTGAGCTTGTCGCGTCCCACCAGCGCTTGCCGCGGTGACGACGGCGCGAAGTCCTCGACCAGCACATCCGCCGCCGCAATCATGTCCCGAAGCGCGCTGGCCCCATCGCTCGTGTCGAGATCGAGCCGCACCGCCGACTTGCCGCGGTCCCAAACGACGAACCCTCCGTCACGAAAGTCGGGAATGTCCTTTTCGACGACCCTCACGACCTTGGCGCCGTGATCGGAGAGAAACATAGTGCAGAGCGCGGCAGCCGGCCCCGTGCTCACATCGACGACCGTGATGCCTTCCAATGCGCCAGCCATGACGTGCCCCGTTCTACTCTCCAGCATCACCCGCGCAGGCGGGAAGTCACGGCAGAGATCGGGACGTGCTTCAGCCTCGGCATGACGACGAAAGCTGACGGCACGGCCCGAGCCGCCTTAGACGCCCGCGATTTTCTCGATCTCGGCCTTCGCGAGACCGACCTTGGCGCCCGCGGCGATGATGTCGCCCCACGTCGTCGGATCGACCGGGATGCCGTCCTTCAGGCGCTTGGCTTTCCACTCGCGCTCCGGATCGCCGGCAAGCCGGACCTTGTCGAAGCCCTGTGCCACCGGTCCTGATTGCACCCAGCCCGTGAAAGCGTCGATCTCACTCTGGAAATGCTCCGACGTGCCGAGTTTCTCCGGGTCGAGCACGATGGTCAGCATGCCGTTGTAGACCCCCTGCGTTTGCCCGTCGTAGGCCTTCCGCATGGTGTCCCCGCCCGTCAGCGCGCCGCCCAGGAGTTCAGCGATCATCGCGAGACCGTAGCCCTTGTGCTCTCCGAAGGTGAGAATGGCTCCGAACGGCGGCACCACGGTGTAGCGCGGATCGGTGGTGGGTCGACCTTCGTTGTCAATGATCGTGCCGGGCGGCAGCGTGACGCCTTTGTTGTGCGCGACGCGCGTCTTACCCTGCGCGATCCGGCTCGTTGCGAAGTCGAGCACGATCGGGTCCTTGCCCTTCCGCGGCACGCCGATGCAGATCGGATTCGTGCCGAAGCGGCCATCTCCACCACCCCAGGCCGCCACGATCGGCCGCGACACGACGTTGACGAAGTGCATCGAGACGAGTCCCGCCGCCACCGCCATCTCGGCCCATGCGCCGATGCGGCCGATATGGTGCGCGTGATGCAAGCCGACGGCGCAAAGCCCGTGCTTTTTCGCCCGCTCGATGGCGATGTTCATGGTGTCGTGGCCGATCACCTGCCCGTAGCCGGCTTGCCCGTCGAGCCGGACCAGCGGCCCGGTGTCGAGGACGATCTTCGGCGCCTGATTGACCGCGAGCCCACCCTCCACCAGTGACTGGATGTAGCGTGGGATCATTCCGACGCCGTGGCTGTCATGGCCCTTAAGGTTAGCCTCGACCAGATTCTCGGCGACGAGCTTTGCCTCCCGCGCGTTCGAGCCGCCTCTGGCGACGATCGCTTGAATGGCGGCGGTGAGTTTCGGCGCACTGAAGATGATATCGTCGGCCATGCGGTTCCCGTGGGTGGAAGGAGGAGTGTCGAGGGAAGGGTTGCACGGCCCAGGACCGGGCTCAAGACCACCCGCCGCGCCCGCATGTCTCAGCCCCCGTCCAGCGTCTCCAGCAGCCTTTCCGCCTTGGCCCTCTTTTCAGCGTTCTTGTCGCGTTGGATGATGCGCAGGATGGCATCGCGCGCGGCCTTGTCGCCTCTCTCGGCCATCTCGAACGCTTGCGCGTCGCGGCGCTCGTAATGGCTGCGGTCGAGAGGAATGACGTCGAGCTTCAAGTCCGCCCAGTAATACTGCCCCTCGTTGCTCGACCAGCCCGCATAGACCTCCTCCCACGTGCCGCAGCCCGAGTAGGGCACCATGTTCGTGTCGGCGACCGGCTGACTGACGGGTTGGTAGCGTGCATCGAACGACATCCGGATCTCGTTCGTCCGGTTGGGCAGCGCTTTGTGTACGGTCACGTCCTGGAAGATCAGCGCATCGCCGGCCTTGAAGGCGCCCGTCGCCCACGTCCCGGGAATGGGCACGGCGATGTCCATGCCGCCGGCACCGCTACCCACCTTGGTGTCGAGAATGCCCTGGGTGTGCGAACTCGCCGCCACTGCGAGCGCACCCTTCTCTCGCGGACAATCGCCGAGCGGCATCCAGAGCGCATAGCTGGTTGCGCCGCCGATGTGCACGCGGTCCTGATGGACCCCGGTCGTGAAATCGAAATCGCCCGACTGCGGGAAGATGTTGCGCTGAACGAACATCGGGTGCGCCAGCGCCGGCTCGCCGAAGATGCGTGAAAACAGATCGAGCACGCGGGGATGAATGCGCAGGCGATGCAACGCTTCGTCCGCCCATAACCCGCGGAAAACGTGCATGTAGAGTTCTTCCGGATCCTTACAGGCCGCTGATCGGTTTGCGATCCCGGCCTCGATGGGCGTTGCCGGGTCGAGCCATCCCCCCGCCGCAGCTTTCGTCAGCAGCCGCGAGCGCACGGCCCGGATTGTCTCGGACGGCAACAGGCCGCGAATGAAAAGGTAGCCATCCCGGTCCAGGCGGACGCGCAGGGCTGCGCCGTCGTGCAGAAGATCTGACGAGTCGATGAAGTCGGGATAAATGTCCATCGGGCAGGCCTCCGGGCTCGGTTGTCCGAGCCGGAGTGTGCGGGAGCGCGTTGGCGCTCGTCAACATGGACGCTCGTCCGGCAACGTCAGCGCTGCCGCATTTCATGCTCGGCGATGGCGCGCCGGATGATGTCGTCGGCATCGAGGTTGGACGCCGCCCGTGTGGTCACGACAGAGACCGACGCGACTTGAGCATTGGCGCTCTTGGGAAAGGCGGGAGGCGCCTCGGCGATGGCTGCGCGGGCCGCTCCGTAGTTCGGACTCCACGGCTGGCTCGGGTCGTCCTTCTGAGGACGTGGATTGCGCGGGGCCAACTGGGCAGGCAATCCATCGGCCTCGATCTCGACGCGCGTCTGCGGCTGCTGCGGCGGGATTGGAGGAAGATCGCCTGGGAAGGCGGTGACGGGACCGGCGACATAGGAGGGGCCGGGCGTGGTGGCAGCACAGCCACCTGAAAGTGCCGCGAGTGCTACTACGGCGAGTGACACGCGGACGCGAGCGGACGCACCGGCGGTGCGACGCGACATACGACGGGACTGCATACGGGGACGCCTTTCACGGGACGCAACCTGACGAACGCTGGGACACACGCGGTACGAGACTGGACGGCGGCACTATGCGACGGGCATGGTTAAGCGCGCACTAACGCGTGCTCCACATCTCACAAGATTGAGGAAAGGGAGCTGGTGCCGGCTCAGGTCGAGGATCAAATCATGCTCCGCAAGATCAACCCCCCAAGCTTTCCCGCGCCGGCATCAAACTATTCGCAAGGGATCGTCCATCCGCTGGCCGGCGAGCGGCTCGTCATTTCCGGCCAAGTTGGCGTGCGTCCGGACGGCAGCACTGTCGAGGGGCTGGAGGGGCAGATGCGCCAGGCGTGGGACAACTTTCTGGCGGTCGTGGCTCACGCGGGATTCGCACCGTTGCACGTCGTCAAGGTGACGATCTACGTGACCCAGCCGGCATTGATGGAATTCCGGCGCGCGCGGGAGGCCGCCCTCGCTGGATGTGCGCCTGCTGCCACCTATGTCCAGGTGGCAGCACTGGCGAGCCCGGACTATGTCGTCGAAATCGAGGGCGAGGCGGTCAAAGCCTGAGGCCTCGTCAAGCCGACGTGCCGGCCTTCGTCTTGATCGCCGCCAGCACGCGCTCCGGTGTCATCGGCATCGCGGTGACGCGCACACCGATGGCGCGCCGAATGGCATTGGCGACCGCGCCTGCCACCGGCACGATCGGCATTTCTCCGACGCCACGCAGCCCGTACGGCACGCCCGGCACCGGTGTCTCGATGATCACGCACTCGATCGGCGGCACGTCGAGCGCGGTCGGAAGACGGAAATCCAGCAGGCTCGCGTTCCGCACCCGGCCATCCGCGTCGTAGTCGATGGCCTCGGTCAGTGCCCACCCGAGTCCCTGCACGACGCTGCCCTGCATCTGTCCTTCGACCGCTGTGGGGTTGAGCGCCCGGCCGACATCCTGGAAGGCCGTGTAGCGGAGCACCGTGACCTGCCCCGTATCCGGATCGACCTCCACATCGACGACGTGCGCGCCGACCTCGACGCCGAACGGAAGCTTGGTCGAAACGCCGCGGCCGATGATGGCGCCGTCCGTGAGCGTTTGCCGCATGAGCTCGCCGAGGGTGATCGACGCCGCAATGCCGCCGCCGCCCCGGAACACACCACGCTCGTATGTCACATCACCTTCGGGAGCTTGCAGTCTTTCGGCCGCCCGCCGCTTGAGCTGTCCGAGCGCATCGCGGCACGCATCCACCACGGCTGCGGCCATGGTGCGCCCGACCCGGCTACCAGCAGCCGCGTCCGAGTAGGCCGATGATTTGGTGTCACCCATCGTCACGTGCACGTCGTCGATCGACAGCCCCATCTCCTCGGCCGCGACCTGCGCCATCGTGGTTCGCGTGCCGGAGATGTCCACAGTGCCCATCGACACCGAGATGCGGCCGTCTCCCGCAACGGTGAGCTGCGCCGCCGACGTCATCGACGTGCCGCGCCAATAGCCGAGTGCCAGCCCTCGCCCACGTGGATGCTTGCCCGGGGGCAATGGATCTTGCCAGCACGAATGCGCGGCCACCCGCTCGAGGATCGTAGTCAGCCCGATCGAGGGGAACGGTGTGCCAGCCGGCATCAGGCTACCCGTCACGGCGGCGTTCCTTTGACGGAATGCAGCGGCATCCATGCCAAGCTTGATCGCAAGTTCGTCCATCGCCTGCTCGACGGCGAAGGCGGCCTGGATGCCGCCGGGCCCGCGATAGGCCTCGGTGCGTGGCTTAGACGTGACGACGTCCATGCCTTCGAGGCGCAGGGTCTCGGTCTGGTAGCACGCTGCCGATGCTTGCATGACCAGCGTCGTCGGCGTGCCGGGAATGCCGCCCGTATCGAGAAGATAGCGTCCCGTAATGGCCTTGAGCCTACCGTCAGCCTCTGCGCCCACCTCGACCATAACATCTGCCGCAGCGGGCGGTCCCGATCCGCCTGCCAGAACCTCCGCCCGGCTCATGACCATCTTGACCGGCCGCCCCGTCATCTGCGCCAGACGAGCCGCCACAGGCTCGAGATGCACGGTGATCTTGCCGCCGAAGCCGCCGCCCAATTCGAGGGGAACCACCTTCAACTTGGATTGTGGAAGTCCGAGAATTCCAGCTGTCTGGATCTCCGTCTGGTGGGCGCCTTGCGTCGACGCCCAGACGGTCACATTGCCTTGCGGGTCCGCCTCGGCCACGCAGGCATGCGGCTCGATGTAGCCTTGGTGGCCGGTATCGACCTTGACCGCAATCGAAGCCGTCGCGGCGGATTGGGCGAGCGCCAGATCAGCGTCGCCCCGCTCCAGCAGCGTCCGGCTGCCGATGTTCGGCGGGATGGCGGCTCCGGTTTCGAAGCCCTTCGTCGTATGCTGAGGGTGCAGGACGGACGCGCCCTTTGCCATCGCTGCGTCGAACGACACGACCGCCGGTAGCACGTCATAGGTGACCTCGATCAGGCGCAGTGCCTCGGCCGCGATGTGCTCGTCGACAGCGGCAACCGCAGCCACGGGATGGCCGACCCACAGAACCTTGGCGCGCGCCATGACGATCAGAGCTGAGACCCACAGGTCAGCGCCCGTCTCGCCGAACGGAATGATCGTATTCGGCCGGATCTCGGGGAAATCGGCCCCCGATACCACCGCCTTGACACCCTTCAGTGCCAGCGCCTTCGATAGGTCGATACTCTTTATTGTGGCATGAGCGTGCGGGCTCCGTTTGATGGCTCCCACCAGCATTCCCGGACGCACCAGGTCAGCGGGATAGATCGCACGCCCGGTAACGCGCTCTCCGGCATCTATCCGGGGCAGGCGTTGTCCGACGACGCGCAGCGGAATCACGGCCTCGTCGCTCATCGCTTGGCTCCGGCCTGCATTTCGGACGCCGCGGCGGCAATAGCCGCGACGATCTTGTCATAGCCCGTGCAGCGGCAGATGTTGCCGGCGATGGCATGGCGGATCTGGCCGTCGCTCGGCCGCGGATTTTCGGCAAGCATGGCGACCGCAGAAATCACGATGCCCGGCGTACAGAAGCCGCACTGCGTCCCACCGTGCTCGATCAGCGCCTTCTGCACCGGATGCAGCGTGTTGCCGTCGGCCACCCCCTCGATGGTCGTGATCTGCGCCCCCTCGGCCTCGCCCGCCAGAACGAGGCAGGCGCAGACCGGCGCGTCGTCCAGCAGCACGGTACATGAACCGCAGTTGCCGTTGCTGCAGCCTTCTTTCGTCCCGGTGAGCCCGAGGCGGTCGCGCAACAGAACGAGCAGCGTGTCGCGCGGATCGGCCAACGCCTCGCGTGGCTCTCCGTTGACATCGCAGTGGACGACCGTCTTCATACTGTTGCGCCTCCGATGGACGCCTCTGCAACACAGGCGTCGAGAGCCCTCCGCGTCAGCACAGCCACCAGCTCGCGCCGATAATCGGCCGAGGCGCGCGTATCTGAAATCGGCTTTGCTTCGCCTGCCGCGATCTGCCCCGCTTCCGCGAGCAGAGCGGCAGTTGGCCCCTCGCCAACCAGGCGCGCTTCGGCTCTCGTAGCCCGGAGAGGAACTGGCGCCACCGAGGCTAAGGTGATGCGGGCGCTCGCGATCTCGCCACCCGCCCCGAGTGTTACCGCCACGCCCGCGCCTGCGATGGCGATGTCCATCTCCCGGCGCGGTGTGAAGCGGAGATACCGAGCAGCAGAGCGTGTTGGCCGAGCTGGCAGCATGATCGCAACGAGAAGCTCGTCCGGCGCCAGCGCGATTTTGCCGGGACCGAGCGGCAGGCTGTCCATGCTCACTGTGCGCCGCCCACCCTTACCGGCGATTTCGACCCGAGCCTCGATCGACATCAGCAGCGGCACGGCATCCGCCGAGGGCGCCCCGTTGCACAGATTCCCGCCGAGCGTCGCCCGGGACTGGACTTGCAGGCTGCCAATGAGCTGCGCCGCCTCGATCAAACCAGGGTAATCGCGTGCGAGATCGCCATCCGCGCCGAGCTTGCGGACGCTTACCGCTGCGCCGATGCGCCAGCCCTTGTCAGGGGTTCGGACGATCGCGCCCAATTCGCCGATGTGCTTGAGATCGACGATCGTCCCGGCTTCTCGCCGGCCCTCTCTCAGCTGGGGGATAAGATCTGTTCCCCCGGCCAGAGCCCGGGCGCGTCCTCCAGCCAGGAGGCGAGATGCGTCCTCGACGGTCCGTGGTCTCTCGTAGGAGAAGGCTTGCATGCTATGAACGGACGCCTCCGGAAAAAAACAGGCCCCGATATTGGTCGCTGCGGCGATCCTGGGCAAGGCGGATAAGCGCGGGTCTCGTGAGACAGGAGTCAGATTCATGCCTTCCCCCCCTGAAATCGTCGAGAGCTGCGGCCCGATGCTCGACGCCTACGAGGTGTTGCTGTGTGACATATGGGGCGTGATCCATGACGGACAGAAGGCCTTCCAGGAGGCGAACGAAGCCCTGACCGCGTTCCGCGCCCGCGGTGGCACGGTCATTCTCGTCTCGAACGCACCGACACCATCGTCGAACGTCGCCCGCGTCCTAGACGACAAGGGTGTCGTGCGTGAAGCGTGGGATGCGATCGTGTCGTCGGGCGATCTCGCTCTCGGCCACGTTCGCGCGCAAGGCTGGCAAAGTCTCCATCACATCGGCCCCGTCCGCCGCGACCGGGCCTTCTTCGAGGCGTTGCCCGGCCCCTCGGTCGGGGTCGCCGAAGCTGAAGCCCTCGCATGCACCGGCCTTGTCGACGATCGCCGCGAGACCGCGGAGCACTATCGCGCCGTGCTGGACCAGGCTCGCAGCCGGTCACTACCTCTCATCTGCGCCAATCCGGACCTCGTGGTTCACGTCGGTCCGGATCTGCTGCCGTGTGCGGGCGCCATCGCGGCCCTTTACGAGGCGATGGGCGGCGACGTCTTCTGGGCCGGCAAGCCATTCCCCATCGCCTATGAGACGGCGCTGGCCGAGGCCGCGAGGCTGCGCAATCAGAGCATCGACCGCGCCCAGGTACTCGCGATCGGCGACTCGATCCGGACCGACCTTGCCGCCGCCGCCGGTGCCGGCGTTGACGCGCTCTTCATCGTGGCCGGCATCCATCGTGACGACTGCCTGCAGGATGGCCGTATCGATCCCGCTCGCCTGACGGCTCTGTTTCCTGGAGAGGGCCCTCCAGCCAAGGCGGCCGCGACGGCCTTGCGCCCATAGGCCCGAGGCTACCAGTCCCCGACCTTGCCCCGCGCTTTCTTGACGACGCTGCGTCGCGTCTTGCCTTCGATCCGGCGCTCTTTCGAGGCCTTTGTCGGCCGTGTCTTGATCCGCGGCTTCGGCACCTTGGCCGCTTCTTCGATCAGTTCCGCAAGCCGTTCCCTGGCGTCGGCCCGGTTCAACTCCTGGGTCCGGAAGCGGTCGGCGCGGATGACAAGGACGCCGTCCTTTGTCAGCCGCCGTCCGGCCAGACGCACCAATCGGGCACGAATGGAAGGCGGCAGGCTGGGCGAGTGCCGCACGTCGAAGCGCAGCTCCACCGCCGTCGAAACCTTGTTGACGTTCTGTCCACCCGGACCCGATGCACGAACGAAGGTCTCGTGGAGTTCCTCGTCCGGTATGGTTGGTGGCTCGGGGGGCGGCGGCATGGGGGCAGTCAATCGCCCTTGGCGACAGTGATGTCGGGGGCGTCCTCGTTCTTCATGCCCTGGACGTGATAGCCCGCATCCACATGATGCACTTCGCCGGTCACCGCTCGGCCGAGGTCGGACAGCAGGTAAAGTGCCGACCCACCGACCTCCTCGATGGTGACCGTCCGCCGCAGAGCTGAATTGTACTCGTTCCATTTTAAGATGTAGCGGAAGTCCGAGATGCCCGAGGCGGCGAGCGTCTTGATCGGCCCGGCCGAGATGGCGTTTACCCGGATGTTCTGCTTGCCGAGATCGGCTGCCAGATAGCGGACGCTCGCCTCGAGTGCGGCCTTGGCGACGCCCATCACATTATAATGCGGCATGACCTTCTCGGCGCCGTAATAGGTGAGCGTTACCATTGAGCCGCCACCCTTCATCAGCTTCTCGGCCCGTTGCGCGAGCGCTGTGAACGAGTAGCAGGAGATGAGCATGGTCTGGGAGAAGTTCTTCTCGGAGGTGTCGACGTAGCGGCCGTCCAGCTCGTTCTTGTCCGAGAAGGCGATCGCGTGGACCAGGAAGTCGAGCCGACCCCATTCCTTCTCGAGCGTGGAGAAGACGGCATCCATAGAGGCCGCATCGGTCACGTCGCACGGCAGCACGATCCGCGACCCGAGTTCGGCCGCCAAAGGCTCCACGCGCTTCTTGAGTGCGTCGCCCTGGTAGGTAAAGGCAAGCTCCGCGCCTTGAGCGGCACAGGCCTGCGAGATGCCCCAGGCGATCGAGCGGTTGTTGGCCACGCCCATGACCAATCCGCGCTTGCCGCGCATCAGATTTCCGCTCGCGATGCCCGTGCTGTCGCTTGGCCCTGTCATCTCCGGACGTCCCTTGGTGACCTTCGATTGCTTGCTGGCGACTTTACACATTCGGGACGGTCGGTCCAGACGACACGGTTAGGCGTCCCTATGCCCCGCTTGGCAGACCGTGCGCGGGTTCTGGACTGTGCTCCAGTGCCAACTGGTTCCGGCATGGCATATCGCAGGATCGCCGGCGTCTCTTACAGGCGTGTTGAAGACCGACGATGCGAAGATGGCAGCGCCGACGCGCGCCCGTGGTGCGTGTCGATTGCCGATGCGGGCGAAGGGTTATGCGAAAAGCAAAAAATTTGAGGTTTTGACGCAACAGTCGGTCTTGATTTCACGTCGATGGCAAGGCAGAATTATTTTTATCAGTCAACATTTGTCTGGAACGTGCGCATATTTTTTGAGTCCGAGCTGATTCGGGCGTCAACGCTCTGAAAGAGGGAGAATGAGAATGGCCAAGGCTGCAGCAAAGAAGGCTCCTGCAAAAAAGGCAGCGGCGCCGGCTAAGAAGGCTCCTGCCAAGAAGCCGGCCGCGAAGAAGAAGTAAGGCCAGAGCGGCCCGTGTAGGAAATTGCGCCCCCGGTCGGGCACCGGGGTCGCTCCTTCCAAAACGAACAGCTCGACATGCGCCGACAGTGCGCATCGAGACCGGAGGCCGCGAAAGCGCTCCGGTCTTCTTTTTTTCTGAAAGCCCACGAACGCGCCACCGCCACTTCGAACAACGACATCAGCCGTGCGGCGGCCAGGGCGATCGGATGGAACTCGGACGTTGCCTCCGCGAAGACGGTAGGCGAAAGCACCGAGCGAACGCGCCGCCGAGATCGCAGCGCAGCGCGCCGTTCCGAAAAATTCGAGAATCAAATGGCATCAAGGCCGATATCACCGCCGATTCGAGGTCGGTCAGGTGGCGATAAGAGCAATTTCAGGGGGTTGAACGATTTTTTTCGCTCAAAGAGTCGAAAAAAACGATCTAGGCGCATGAAATGGCACGAATGTTTACCCCTCGTTAACCTTGTAGGCGCAGCTTGGTATCAGCAAGGGACGCTGATTCGTCCGGGCAGACAGATCAGCCTTGCTTCTGGGAAAACGAAGGAGAAAGACAATGGCTGCTATCGCGAAGTCCTCCAAGACGAAGTCCACGAAGGCCCGCACCTCGGCCCGCAAGACGGTCAAGGCTGCCGCCAGCACGAAGCGCTCGGGCACCGCTCGCCGCGCCGTCAAGGCGACCAAGGTCGCGAAGGCTCCGAAGACCACGAAGGCTCGCGCCTCGACCGCCAAGACCACCAAGAAGGTCGTGGCGAAGAAGGCCGCTCCCCGCAAGGCCGCTGTGAAGGCCCCCCGCGCTCGCAAGGCTGCGGTGAAGAAGTAATTCAACTCGCGTAGGCCAGGGAAAGGCGCGCTGAGCGCGCCACTTTCCCGAGCCCGATGACCCGGCTGGCACTCCGCGCTGATGCGGGTGCCGGCCGCAATCGTTTTGGCGACCAGGCAGGCGGCTTCCTAAGGTTCGGAGTACCGAGCCGAGCCTGTCTGTATGGAGGGGCGTGCGCCGCCGATCCCTCGCGCGTCACTTCAGACGCGCCGCTCGACCATCAGCTTCTTCAATTCAGCAATCGCTTTGGCCGGATTGAGCCCTTTCGGGCACGCCTTGGCGCAATTGAGAATTGTGTGGCAGCGATACAGTCGGAATGGATCCTCGAGATTGTCGAGGCGATCGCCCGTGGCCTCGTCGCGGGAATCGATCACCCAACGATACGCTTGCAACAGAACGGCTGGGCCTAGATAGCGATCCTGGTTCCACCAGTAGCTCGGACAAGCGGTGGAGCAGCAGGCGCACAGGATGCATTCGTAGAGGCCGTCGAGTTTCTCGCGATCCTCTCTCGCCTGCTTCCACTCGTTCGGGGGCGTCGAGGTCGTGGTCTGCAACCACGGTTCGATCGAGCGATGCTGGGCATAGAAATTCGTCATGTCGGGCACCAGGTCCTTGACGACCTGCATGTGCGGCAACGGGTAGATCTTCACGACGCCTTTGACGTCCTCGATAGCCTTGAGGCAGGCGAGCGTGTTCGTGCCGTCGATATTCATAGAGCACGAACCGCAGATGCCTTCGCGGCATGACCTCCGGAAGGTCAGCGTCGGATCGATCTCGTTCTTGATCTTGATCAGGGCGTCGAGCACCATCGGACCACATTGAGTCCGATCGACATGATAGGTGTCCGTACGGGGACCACCCTCGTCGTCGGGGTTCCAGCGATAGATCTTGAACTCTTTCCAGTCGCCCTTCCCCTCGGGCCGGTTCCAGGTCTTGCCGGTGGCAATCGTCGAGTTTCGGGGCAGCGTCAGCTGGACCATCGAGGCGGTTCTTTCCGTAAAGCTCAAGGTTTCGGCGGAATGTCTTGGATGGCGTTGCTTAAGTCAACGGTCGCCTGCAAATGATAGATGACTTCGGGTGCGATCTGTCGCAGCACCCCGGTGGTTGCGGCAGTCTGATGACCAGAAGGTCAGCCTCTGGCCAGGGGAACGGCCGCGGTCGGTTCTGACGCTGCTCCGATGAAAGCCGGTGTGAAGCCCCTAGCGGGATCGATGGTCACGATCCCCTGCTCTTGGATCTCGAACATCGCGAAGCTGCGCTCGATCGGTCCAGCGGCAGTCAGCCGGAAGAGTCCGTCGACCCCCGAGAACCCTTGATCGCGCATGAGATTGGCTGACACGTAACGCTGGCCCTGGGGTTGCGTAGCGAAGGCGGTCGCGACCGTCACGGCATCGTATGCGAGGCTGGCTAGGCGCGGCGGCATCGCGCTGTAGGTTTTCGCGAACCGTGCAGAGAACTCGCGCCACCCGCCCGGATCGGGTGCGGCAAGCCACGCGCCGGCGGCTTTCGGCTCCCGGAGCGCAGCCGGATTGTCCCACCCGCTCGAGACGATCAGCTTGACCCTCGAAGTATCGAAGTCGTGTTGACGAAGCATAGCCGCCAGCCGCGGGACGTTGTCTCCGGATGAAGGCAGGAACAGTGCATCGATCGCCTGTCCGTTGTCGTGCGAGCCTCCGATCGCTGACATGACCCTTTGCGACGGCTCCATCATCCCGCTCAGGTCAGCTGGGTAATGCTCGACCGTCGCGACCCGTCCGCCTCCGGCTTCGACGGCGCGCCGGAAGGCCGCTGCCATGTCGCGCCCGTGGATGTCGTCCGGAATGAGAGCTGCGAAGTGGCGGCGACCGGAAGCCAGGGCGTGTCCGACGGCCCGGGTCGTCTCTGCCGTCGCGAAAAAGCTCAGAAGATGAATCCCGCGGCCCCCGTTCGTCGGGTCGTTAGAGAACGCGATCACCGGCACTTGCGCTTGGCGGGCGATCGGCGCAACTGCGGCGACGGACGATCCCAGCAGCGGGCCGAGGATAATCTCGCAGCCGTCCGCGATGGCCGTCATGGCAGCCTCGGCTGCACCTTGCGGTGTACCCTTGTCGTCGCGAACTACAAGTTGGAACGTCGGCGTATTGCGCTCGAAGAGTGAAAGCTCTGCCGCCTGTTGAAGGGCCTTGGCCACCATCGACATCTGGATGCTGCCACCGAGCGGGAGCAGCAGCGCCGCCTTGACCATGGCCTGCTCAGCCGACGTTCGTCCCGTGCCCGGGCCGTTGGCAGGCTTCGCCGGGAGTGCGGACGTGGCGCCGAGGCCTCCATCCGACCCTGCCGCGCAGGCCCCGAGTATCCCCGCGGATCCCAAGACGGCAACCCCTCCTGCAAACTGGGCGAGGGCCTGACGCCGGGTCGAGCCCTGGTGTATCCTGTCCTTGTGTCTCAAGGGCACCATTCCCGTTTCGTGACGCGCAAGCTTATGTTCGATAGCCACCCGAATCACCCTACGTCGAGCGCCGAATGCACTCCATCAGAGCGTTTTCCCGGGTCGGTAGTGGCATAAGGGTGGCAGAATCGCCATTCCGGGAAGGGCGCTGCCATTCGTGTGACGGCGGGCCTTGCAGACGCGCGACAGCGGGCAGCCGGCCATGTAGCCTCTGATGATGACCGATAGAGAAACGAACCCAGCCGCGTCGGAACGATCCGACTTCGATCGAAGCGAGCCGGGGGAACGGCTTGCGACCCGCGTCGTCGCGGAGTTGCAGCGCCGTCTCGCCGAGCCGCTGTCCGGCGGTCTGTATGTGGTGGCGACACCGATCGGCAACTTGGGCGACATCACCTTGCGTGCCCTCGCCGTCCTCTCGCGGGCCGACGTCATTTGCTGTGAGGATACGCGCCACAGTCGAACGCTCTTGGCACATTTCGCGATCGATCGGCCGCTGCGCGCCTACCACGAGCACAACGCCGATGCCGAGCGCCCTCGCATCCTGGCGAAACTGGCAGAGGGGCGGGTCGTCGCGCTCATTTCGGATGCAGGCACGCCACTCGTTTCTGATCCGGGCTTCAGGCTCGTCCGCGATTGCATCGAAGCGGGCCATTCGGTCACGAGCCTGCCGGGTGCGTCCTCGGTAATGAACGCCGTCACGCTGGCCGGCTTGCCCACCGACCAGTTCCATTTCGCGGGCTTCCTGCCGTCGCGCGAAGGCCAGCGCCGCACGCGACTGGCGGAGTTGGGCGCGATCCCCGCCACACTCGTTCTGTTCGAGGCCCCGAACCGGCTGGCGGCCTCGATGGCCGATATCGTCGGGGTCCTCGGTGGCGGGCGCCAGGTCGCTGTTGCGCGCGAGCTGACCAAGCGGTTCGAGGAGGTTCGTCGCGGCACCGCGGCCGAGCTCGCTGCCTGGGCTGCCGAGGAGCCGGCGAGGGGCGAGATCGTCATTCTCGTTGCTCCCCCGACCAGCCACGAGGCGACGGACGTCGAGATCGAGGCGGCCCTGGCCGCCCTGGTTCCGGAAATGGGCCTCAAGGAAGCGGTCAAAGCGGTAGCTGGACGCTTGAGCGTCCCGCGCTCACGCGCTTACGACATCGGCCTCAAGCTGAAGGGGCGGATGCCGTGAGCCGCAGGGCCGCGCGTAACGGAGATGAAACCGGAGAGCGGCGCTCGCGCCTTCGCAAAGGGGTCTCCGCGGAGTGGATCGCAGCCATTCTGCTGACCGCCAAAGGCTATCGAATCTTGGCTCGTCGCCACCGCAACCCGTTCGGCGAGGTCGACTTGATCGCAACCCGTGGCAAGCGCCTGGCCTTCGTCGAGGTCAAGCGTCGAGCGACTCTTGCCGATGCAGAAGCGTCCCTGACGCCGCTCCAGGCCGGTCGAATTGCCCGCGCGGCCGACTACTGGCTGGACCGCAATCCCGCTTATCGCGACCACGAGGTCGGCCTCGACGCGATCTTCGTGCTGCCACGCCGTTGGCCGCGCCATCTTCTTAATGCCCTGGACGCGGTCTGAGATCACACGTGGTCCTGCATCGCAGTCCCGTTCAACCCTCAGGCTGACACTTCTCGCTGCACATCTTGTCCACCTCCTGCGAGATCCATTCGGCAAAGGCTTTCACCGCCGGCCGGCGCAGATGCGACTCGGGACACGTTAGCTGGAACGCACGCTCGGTCTCGAGTTCCAGCGCGAATGGCGCGACCAGCCGCCCCGTCCTGAGATCATCGTGCGCCAGCGCTTTGTGAGCTAGCAGGACGCCGGCGCCTTCTACGGCGGCTTCGAGCGCGTGATCCGGGCTCGAAAACCGCAAACCTCGCGCCAGGTTGATGCCCTCCACGCCCGCCGCCGCCAGCCAATCTCCCCACGAGGGTAGGCCAGTGAGCGAGCCGAGCATGTCGTCGTGGATCAACGGAACCTTGGCGAGGTCCGCGGGCACAGTGATCCGGTGTTCGGCCACGAGGCGCGGGCTGCCGACCGGTAGCAGCGTGATCCCGAGCAGGCGCCGGCTCCACAGGCCCCGCGTCTCGGTGCGGCTGTTGCGGATCGCGACGTCGATACCGTCGGTCGTGAAGTTGGCGAGAGCTTGCGTGGCAGAGATACGAGCGTCGATCCCCGGATTCGCCGTGAGGAAACGATAGAGCCGAGGTGCCAGCCACTTCGCGGTAAATCCGGGCGGCGCTGATACCACCAGCACCTTGTCGTTGGGAGCACGATCCACCAGCTCGACCGTCTGCCGAATCTGTAGGAAGGCCGCATGCAGCCCCGGATAGAGGGCAAGTCCTGCCGGCGTCAGCTCGATGGCCCGCACTTTCCGCAGGAAAAGCCGCTGCCCGAGGAAGTCCTCGAGACCCTTGATCTGGTGGCTGAGAGCAGCGGGCGTGACCGACAGCTCCTCCGCCGCGAGCGTGAACGACAGGTGCCGGGCCGTCGCTTCGAAGGCGCGCAAGGCGTTCAGAGGAGGCAGGGGGCGTGCCATGGATGATTGAGTTTTCCTAATGAAGCAGTGGAGGAATAATCGGTTGTCCGGCGGTTAAATGCAACATATCTCTCAACCATCGAAACGGGCAGAGCAAGTCTTCCACCCGGGTTGAGATGACCAGAGCGCTCCCGACCGAGGCCGAAGAGCCAGGCGTGGAGTTCCAGATGAGGATGATCGAGCCATGAGCAGCAAGAGCAATCAGAGCCTGAACCCGTTGACCGGTACCTCGGCCGTGAGCCCGGAGATCATCGAGGCTGCCATGCAGCGCGGCCGGCGTGAAAGGTCCAAAGCGTTCTGGACGATGTTGCAGGCCGTGTTTGGCCGTCCCGACGGCGCGAACGAGCGCCATGCCGACCGCGAGGTTGGTGATCGAAGCATCTCTCTCGCGCGTTAAGGGTTCGACAGGAGGCGCTCCCCTCCCCCGATGCAACCGTCTCCTGTCCCCCTGGGGTCGGCGTTCTCGCCGGCCCCTTTTCAATTGGGAACTGGATGGATCAGCGCTGGGTCTCGAGGATGCTGTAGACACCGAAGCGCGAAGTCAGCATGCAGAGCGCGGCGATGACGACCACGACGACGACCAGCACGCCATAGCCGGGCAGATCGAGGACGCCCGCACCGAACAGCCGTCGCATCTCGGCCATGGTCACCACATTGCCGCCGAGCAGCTCCATCCCCATCGGCATCAGCAGAAAGACCATCATGGCGAAGCCGGCACCGACCAGTCCCGCCCGCACACCGAGCCGCAGGAAATGTCGCTCGAACTCCCGCGCGATGTAGCGGTCCGTCGCCCCGACCAGATGGAGCACCTCGACGATCTCGCGATTGGACAGCATCGAACTCCGGGTCGCCGAGACGATGATCGCCGTGGTAGCGGCGCCGACCAGCATCAGGATGCCGAGCCCGCCGAGTGCCAGAGATCGCGTCACCGTCCGGATCTGCTGCTGCCAGTGCCGATGGTCGTCGAGGGTCGCGCCCGGCAGTTCCGCACGAATTCGGGCGCCGAGCGCGTCGAGATCGGGAGCGGCCGATTGGTCGATCTCGATGGCGATCATGCGAGGAATAGGCAACGCCTTGAGCGCATCGCTTTTGCCGAGCCAGGGTTCCACCAGTGCTGCCGACTCGTCGTGTGTGAGTGGTTTGACCACGCGAATGCCGGGCTGTTTCGCCAGAAATGCAGCCGCGTCTCGGACAGACTTCTCGATGTCGCTTCGTTCGCGCGGCTCGATCTGGACCGTGACTTCGCTGGCGATGTCACGTAGCCAGGCCGAGGCCGACTGGTTGACCATGTACACGCAACCAGCGGTCAGGCAGGCCAGGAAGCACATGATCGCCACGACCAAGGTGAGCGATCGGCTTGTAACCGAGCCGGCCGGCACGACCGCAGAGCCGTTCCCTGCCCGGGTCCGTCCGCGGCGCTGAGGAGCACTATCTGCCCTCAGTTCGGGATCGAAGCTGTCGTCCGATGCGGGCCGCTCGGTTCGCGCGTCGACCGGCTCGCTCCATCGACTGTCGCCTTGTGTCGGGCGTACCGGCGTGCCGTGCTCGACCGGATGCGGAGCCGTTGCCGGATGGCTGAAATGCGCCTCACGCGGGCGGGACCGCGGCGTCGTGGGGGGCGGCAGCGGTGCGTTTGGGCCCCCAGGCGGCGGCCTGTCATACGATCCTGACATGGCCGTCGTGGAGCTCCAGTCGCGGCGCCTTGAACTGGCGCATCAGTTGATGGTCGTGAGTGGCGATGATCACCGATGTCCCCAGGCGGTTGAGCTCGATGAAAAGGCGCAGCAACCGGCGCGCCATCTGGGGATCGACGTTCCCTGTGGGCTCGTCAGCGAGGAGAAGTTCGGGTTTGCCGATCACGGCTCGGGCGATCGCGGCACGCTGCTTCTCGCCGCCGGAAAGCACTGACGGATAATCGTCCATCCGGTCGCCGAGCCCGACCCATTGCAGCAGATCGGTAACGTCCTCGCGATAGTCCGCCTCGCGCTTTCCGACCACTCTGAGTGGGAGGGCCACGTTCTGCCAGGTCGTCAGATGGTCGAGCAGCCTGAAATCCTGGAACACGATGCCGATCCGCCGCCGCAACTGAGCCCGAGCCGCAGCATCGATGCGGGTCACGTCTTGCGAGAACAGCGTGAACTGTCCGCGTGTCGGCACCTGCGAGAGGAACATCATGCGGAGCAGCGAGGATTTTCCTGCTCCCGAGGGCCCCGTGAGAAAGTGGAACGAGCCCGCACGCACATGGAACGTCACATCGTGTAGCACCTCGCGCCCACGACCGTACTTCAGTCCCACGTTTTGCAGCCTGATCAAGGTTGCTCCCGTCCCCGCGCCGACAAGAAGCGTCGTCCTCGGCTATATGCGAAATTGCCGTTCGTCGATCAATCGCGGAGCAATGTGGCGCCGATAAGAGTGGATAACCTCGGCTCGGAAAGGTTTGGGTTGGTCGTGCGCGCCTCTTCGAAGCGGCTTCAGTGCGGGAGCGGTGGCTGATCCGCAGTCTTCCATCAACGCGCGGAAATCTCGCCAATGCCATGATTTCGTCGGTCGGTCCCCGTCTGATAGGGTGATTCGATTGCCGATCGGTTTCGGCGTGCCGGGTGCGGTGTCGTGACGGGGAGATAGGCCCAAATGACTGAAGCAGGGACGATGGATGCGGCCGTGGAGGTCCTGTTTCCGCCGGACGTCATTGCCGATCGCATCGCCGAGCTTTGCCGCGAGATCGCAGCGGTCGGCCTGCACAATCCACTGGTCGTACCGATCCTGACCGGCAGCTTCGTCTTCTCGGCCGACTTGCTGCGTGGATTGCATGCCGCGGGCCTCACGCCGGAGGTCGATTTTCTGACGCTGTCCAGCTACCGGCGTGCCACTCGCTCCGCCGGCAGCGTCGACATCCTTCGCGACATGGAACTCGATGTCGCCGATCGCGACGTGCTGCTGGTCGACGACATTCTCGATACTGGCCGAACGCTCGCCTATGCCAAGGATCTCGTCGCAGCCCGAGGCGCGCGTCGGCTCCTCACGTGCGTACTGCTGAACAAGCCCGTTCGTCGCGCCGTGGCGATCGAGGCGGACTTCATCGCTTTCGAATGCCCGCCCGTGTTCGTCGTGGGCTACGGCATGGACCTCGCAAATCGCTACCGCGAACTTCCGTTCGTGGGCCGTGTTGCGGGTGATTGATCGCACGCTCTGATCTCGGCCGTTAACGACGCGCAAGGCTCCAGGGGGTCCCGATGGCACGCATACTTCTCGCCGACGATGACAAAGGCTCCCTCGATCTGGTGCGGCGGGCGCTCCAGATCGAGGGACACACGGTCGTCACGGCAGAGGATGGCAGCGAGGCTCTTGCCCTCGTCCAGCCGGGCGGTTTCGATCTCCTCGTTACCGATGTCCAGATGCCGGGTCTCGACGGCATCGAGCTGGCCCGCCGCGCCTCGGCGCAATTCCCGGGCATGCGTTTAGTCCTGATGTCGGCCTACCCCGACGGGTTGGATCACGCCGCCTCTCTTGCCGCCAAAGGCGCGCGGCTCGTGACCAAGCCCTTCACTATCGACAAGATCCGCGCCGAGGTTCGCGCGGCGCTCGCGTGATCAGGCTTCCCCGGTGTCGCCGTTCGGTGTCGACGCTGCTTGACGGCGCCTTCCTCTCGGCCGAGCTTGAGCCAACCAGGAGGGCATTGCCATGAAGATCGGTGTCTATCTCAACGCGCAGCATCCCGCCGGTGATGATCCGGGGCGGCGCCTCACGGAGATGGTCGAGCAGGTGCGCCTGATCCGCCAGCGCGGCTACGACTCTATCTGGAGTGGTGAGCACCACATCACCGACGGCTATCACTACTTCCCCCTCCTCTCGATGCTGCATCGGCTGGCCCCCGAGGCCGAGGGCCTCGAGATCGGCACCAACATCATCCTGCTGCCCCTGCACAATCCGATCGAACTCGCCGAGATCGGCGCCTTCCTCGACGTTGTCTCAGGTGGCCGGTTCATCCTCGGCGTCGGCCTCGGCTACCGCGAGGAAGAGTTCGCCATGTACAAGGTGCCCATGAAGGAGCGGGTCTCGCGCCTGGAGGAGGGCGTCGAGATCATCCGCCGCTTGTGGACCGAGGACAAGGTCACCTTCAAGGGCCGCCACTGGAGCTTCGACGGCCTCAGCATCCGTCCGCGCCCGATGCAGTCACCGCGCCCACCTATCGTGATCGCCTCCCAGGTCGAGGCCGGCATCAAGCGCGCCGCCCGTATCGGCGATGGCTGGACCTCCGTACCGGTGACTCGCATCGAAGGCGTCGCGAAGGAGGTGGCGATGTTCGCCGAGGCGCGGGCCGAAGCAGGCCTGCCGCCGAGCAAGCTGATGTCGAGGATCTATGAGGTCTCCTGCGCCAAGGACGAGGAGACGGCACTCCGCAGGGCTGCACCTTTCCTCATCGAGAAGTACGCCGCCTACGCCGCGTGGGGCTTGCCCGGCCTCAAGATGGACCAGGACCAGAGTCCGGAGGACCAGCTGCGCGGCCTCGCCAAGAGCCGTTTCGGCGTGGGCACGCCTGAGCAGGTGGTCGAGGCGTTGGTTGCACAGCACGAGGCCGGGATGACGCATCTTGCCATGCGGATGAGCTGGCCAGGCATGTCGCAGGACGAGATCCTAGCCGGCATCGATCTGGTCGGGCGCGAAGTCCTGCCGCAGGTTCGCAAACGCATCGGTGCGACTGGGGCCCGTGCCGGCTAAAAGGTTCCGCTGACGCCCACGGAGCTCCACGCATCCTTGCGCGCACCCGTATTCCGCCGCGTAGAAATGCGCACGGTCTCTTCCGCCGTCGCCGCTTGGAGACGGGCCAGAATGTGTGCTCGTTGCGCGTCGTCGATCATGCGGCAAGCCTTAAACCGCGCGCCGGTCCCGGACCATCTGCGCCATAAGCAGACGCTCCACCTTCCGCACCTCAGGGATGCCGTAGAGCATCTCGATCTGCTCCTTGGTGCAATCTTCGCTATCGCGGAAGTAGCCGGCGACCACTTTCAGCGTGCCAGATCCGTCCCGCCATTCGGTACGCTCCGTGCGCGCGACGGCAGCGAGCACATAGGACTTTACCTTGAGCTTGCGCCCGATCCTCAGAGTAACGAGCCGATTGTCGCTGACCACGTGTGCCGTCCGCCGTGCTGAGAGCCACGCCAAAAAAGGTAACGCCATAAGACCAAGGCCGACAAGAACGAACGGCAGTCCGAAAAGCGGGACAACAACGCCGAAGATGGTCTCCATGCCATCCTTCGGCAACTTGCCTGACCGCCAACCGCCGAACGCCATCCATACCCAGCCGAGCGAGAAGGCCGTCCAGGGAATGGCAAACAGCCAGATCAAGAGCGAGACGAGAAATGTTCGAGTAGCACTCGGCCGCCCGGCCCAGAGGATGCGCTCCCCCGGGAACTCCCTGTTGACGGCGTCCCTCATCCAGAGGGGCAGATCGTTCACGGTGCCCATGCTGCGAGCCTGCCATTGGCATGCTATGAAACTGCGAAATCGACGCGTAGGGACCAGAGATTTTGGCCGTCAGCGTTGCGCAACCGTTAACGAAAGGTCCGGAGATGTCGAAGGAGCTCGTCCAGCAGCAGTTCGGCGCCAACGCCGCCGCCTACCTGACCTCGACCGTACACGCCAAAGGGGCGAGTCTCGCACGCCTCGTCGAGCTGGTGTCGCCAAGGCAGGACTGGATCGCCCTAGACGTCGCGACCGGTGCCGGCCACACGGCCGCCGTTTTCGCACCTCACGTCGCCAAGGTCGTCGCCAGCGACCTTACGCCCGAGATGCTCGAGCAGGTGAAAAAGCTCGCGGCCGAGAAGGGAATTGCCAACATGGAGACGGCCCTCGCCGATGCCGAGGCGCTGCCCTTTCCCGACAGGTCCTTCGATTTGGTAACCTGCCGCATTGCCCCCCATCACTTTCCCAGCATCGAGAAATTCCTGGGCGAGGTGAACCGCGTGCTGAAGCCTGGCGGCACATTTGCTCTCGTCGATAACGTCTCGCCCGACGCCGAGACGACCCCGGGTTTCTCGGCCGTCGAGCTGAAGGAGGCGGCAGCCGCCTACAACGCTTTCGAGAAGCTTCGCGACCCGAGCCACGGCCGCGCACTCGATACCGCCGAATGGCTGAGCCTGATGGCCAAGGTCGGCCTGAAACTCGTCCACCACGAGCACGCTCCCAAGGGCATGGACTTCCAGTCCTGGGTCAAGACCATGAACGTGCCAGCCGAGGCGGTGCCGCGGCTGGCCAGCATGCTCGATCAGGCCAGCCCCGCGCTGAGGGCCTTTCTCAAGCCCACCAACGACGACGGCAAGAGAGGGTTCACCCTCGACGAACTGATCGCGATCGCTCGCCGTCCGGCCTGAGCCACAGAAAGGCAGCGCCTTGCAGAATGCTTCGCCAAGCGGTGCGCCGCCGCGCGCCGGCGGTCCCCTGCGCGCCGATACCGACGGCCCAGTTCGCAAGGACGCGCTCGACGCCTTCGCGGTGTCGCTGCTGCTCGTCATGTGTGCCTGCCTTGCCGTGGGCCAGGTCGCGATCAAGGTCGCCAACGCGGGTATTTCGCCGCTCATGCAGGCGGGATTGCGCTCGGCCGGAGCCGCTGCCCTGCTAGGGCTCCTCGCCGCCGCCCGCGGCACACGCCTTCTGGCCTTCGACCGCACGTTCTGGCCGTCACTGCTCGTCAGTTTTCTGTTCGCGCTCGAGTTCGCGTTCCTCTATCCAGGTCTCCAGCTTACGACTGCAGCGCACGCGGTGATCCTGCTCTATACCTCGCCGTTCGTCGTGGCGCTGGGGGCCCACTTTCTGATCCCGGGCGATCGGCTCACCGTGGCTAAGATCGCCGGGCTTTTATTGGCCTTTGCGGGCGTTGCCAGCATCGTGCTCGGGCGTGATGCCGCCGCCTCGCCTGCATCGTCGCTGCTCGGTGATCTCCTGTGCCTTGCGGGCGCACTGGCTTGGGGCGGCCTGACGCTCGTCATACGTGCCAGCGCCTTGAAACACGAGCCGCCGGAGCGCGTCACGTTCGTGCAGCTCCTGCTCTCCGCGCCGATGCTCATTGCGCTGTCGTTGGTCCTGGGGGAACCGGGCTTGACCGACCCGACGCCGCTCCATTGGGGCGCGTTCGCCTTCACAGTCGTCTTCGTCGGCTTCTTCGTCTTCACCTCCACGAACTGGCTCTACCTTCGGTACCCGGCCTCGCGCGTGATGGCCTTCCTGCTGTTGACGCCCGTGTTCGGCGTCTTCGCCGCGCATCTGCTGCTCGGCGAGGTGCTCAGCCGCAACCTGATGGCTGGATTGTCGCTCGTCGTCGCGGGGCTTTGGCTCGTCAATCGCCCGCCGCCGAAAAAGTGAAAAATGTGCCCGCGTTGACGATCTCTTTGCCCTTGCACGGAGGGGCGGCTAACTTTGGTCGGCCCCGCTTCTGGAGGCGTCAGTCGACGCGAAAGGCCGCGAAATGTTCGATCCCGAGAAACCGCCGGAGCTCGCAGTCGCCGGTTGGTTGAATACGGCCGAGCCCTTGTCACTCGGGCAGCTCAATGGCCGGGTCGTCGTTGTGATCGCCTTCCAGATGCTCTGCCCCGGTTGCGTTGAGCACGCCATCCCGCAAGCCAAGCGACTTCACGCGCAATTCAACTCCGAGCAGGTCGCGATCATCGGGCTGCACTCGGTCTTCGAGCATCAACATGTGATGACGCCAGAGGCACTCGAAGTCTTCGTGTCGGAGTTCAAGCTGCCGTTTCCGGTGGCCATAGACGAACCCGCGGGCGACGGCCTGCCGCCGCGCACGATGTCGGCCTACCAGATGCAGGGCACGCCCACGCTATTGATCTTCGACCGCGCGGGCCGGCTGCGCCGCCACTACTTCGGCCGACCCGAAGATATCATGCTGGCTGCCGAGATCATGGCGATGGCCATCGAGGACAAGGGTTCGCCGCGCATCGAGGCGGCATTGATTGAAAGAAAGCTGGCCGCGACCCTGATCGGCGCACGCCAAGATGACGGCGGCCACGACCATCATCACGCCCACGATGAGGCCTGCGGCTGCGGGCACGACCACGAACATGACCATGACCACCATCATGGCCACGGCCACCACCACCATGGCGAACGTCCGGCGTTGACCGAGGAGACGGCCAGCCGACTAGCCGGCGCGGACCGCATGACGGAGCCGCCGCGCGACACAAAGGGCCGCCGCTGACCCCGCGTGGCAGCAGGGCTGGATCCGCGCTGATTGCTATTCCAGCGCCTCGAGTCTGAGAGCCGCGGCCTCGACACCCTCCGCGAGCGCGGCCTCATAATAACGCCGCGCCATCTGGGACTCTGCAACGACACCTGTCGCGCCCAGAGCCGCCAATACGTTGGGGTCGTAGGTTTCGGCCAGCATGAAAAGGGCTTGGCCGGACGTCTCGAGTTCGGGGCGGTCCAGCAGCCGACGCGCCGCTGGGATGTTGTCGGCCCGGATCAGATGTCGCGCAGTCTCGATCTGGCGTTCCACCTCCGAGGCTGAATCCGAGGTGTGTCCGGTGCCCTGCTGTGTCGTGCTCGTGCGTGCAGCAGCCCCTCGATCCGCAGTCGTCGGAACACTTTTCAGCGACGGCAGGTTCGGTATCCCACCGCTGCTGGCCGCTGCAAAACCACTCACCGAGGTATCGGCGTGCCCCGGCTCCAGCGGCTGCCTCGGCAACATCCAGACGACCACCGGCACCACGACGAGGAGACCGCCGAAAAAGCCGATCATGCCCATTCCGAGCTGATAGCGGAACGCCTCTGCGCGGGCCATATGGCGGGTATGCTTTCGAAGGGCCTCGGTCAGCGACAGCCTCTCGCCGTGGACTTGGCGACCGAAGTCCGTGTCATTCGATTGTGGCGTTGCAGGCTGCAGGAAGGGCTTCATGGCATCCCTCCTATCCGGACGCAGGACCAAGTCCGCGCCACTGTCATCGCCGCATCACCGTTAAGCGCGCCGAGTCTGGCGCAGGCTCGTCGAGACCTCACACTCACACACTCGCTCGATTGCAGGCGCCGCCACTCGGCCTGAGGCTACTAGATCGAACGGCATCCCCACACCGCTCATCATCATGCTAGCCGACGCTGCGATCAGCCTCAATCGATAACCCTCAAAAGAGCACTTGGGGTCGCTTGTCGAATGGCTTCCCTGACGGGCTTTGGCGATGCGCACTGCCAGTGCAGGGTTGGATGCGGTCCGGATGGGTCCACAGTAGGCAGCTCCGATGAGTGTCGATACGCTGGCGAACATTGCTCGGCCTTCCAAGCGAAAGCGCGCCTCATGATCCGCGACACCGCCCGCCTCGACGATATGCTTGCCCGCACCCGCCGCTTCGTGCGTGAGGTCGCGATCCCCAACGAGGATCGCGTTGAGCGCGAGGATCTCGTCGGCCCCGACCTCGTCGCCGAGATGCGCAAGCTCGGCACCTTCGGTTGGAGCATCCCTGAAGAGTACGGCGGCAGCGGCCTCACGGCCGAAGAGCTGGCACTCGCGTTCATGGAACTGACCCAGTGCTCGGTCGCCTATCGCGTCGTCGGCGCCCAGAACGCTGGCATAGGCTCCGAGTGTCTGATCCGCGATGGAACCGAAGAGCAGAAGCGCCGGTACCTGCCGCGGTTGGCGACGGGTGAGCTGATTGGCTGCCTCGCGTTGACCGAGGAGATGGCGGGGTCCGATGCGACCGCCCTCCAGTCGCGCGCCGTAGAACAGTCGAACGGCGACTATGTGATCAATGGCGCCAAACGCTACATCACGCTGGCCCCGATCGCGGGCCTGTTCACGGTGTTCGCGCGAACCGACGCCTCGACCCGGGGTGCATCAGGAGTCTCGGCATTCCTGATCGAGCGCGACACGCCGGGCCTCACGACGTCCGGCTCGACCCCTAAAATGGGCCAGGAAGGTGCGCCGATTGGCGAGGTCTATCTGAACGATTGCCGGGTTCCTGCATCTGCCATCGTCGGCGGCGTCCCAGGTGAAGGCTTCCGCACGGTAATGAAGTGCCTGAACAAGCAGCGGGTGAATCTGGCGGCACTCTCGACCGGACCGGCGATCCGCATGCTCGACGAGGCTGTTGCCTACGCACGCGAACGCCAACAGTCCGGCCGCCCGATCGGGGAGTTCCAGCTCGTTCAGGCCATGCTCGCCGAGTGCAAGGTCGAGATCGAGGCCGCCCGTGCGCTGATCCTCGAGACGGCAAGGAAGCGCGATCGCGACGAGGACGTCACCATGGACGTCTCGCTGTGCAAGTACTACGCGACCGAGATGTGCTGCCGTGTCGCCGACCGTGTCGTGCAGATCTTCGGCGGCCAGGGTTACGTCAAGGGGCGCGGCATCGAGCGCTTCTATCGCGACGTCCGCGCCGCCCGCATCTACGAAGGCACCAGCCAGATTCACCTGCTGAATATCGCCAAGCACCTGCTGCGGCCGGCGAGGTAGCTGGGCCGAGACGAAGCTCGGCGCCAACTCGTGCATACCAGCGGATTGGCTGCTCAGGCTCCCTCGGGCTTCACCTCGCTTGCCGGCAGGTCGATCTCGACCTTGGCGCCGTTCGGATCGAGGAAGAACAACTGCCAGACGCCCGCGCCTGGCCCGCCTTCGGGCAACCGTCGGAGGTCGTAGCTTAGCCCGCGTGCCTTCAGCTTGGCGATGTAGCCGGCGAGGTCCGTGCCCCAGAACGCCATGTGGTCGAGTACGCCGGCTCCTTCGGGGATCTCCGGCTTCTGGATCACGTGCAGCACGGCTTTTCCGCCGCTGTAGAGCCACTCGCCGGGGAACATGAAGTTCGGCCGCGGCCCCGGTTCGAAACCGAGAATTTCACCATAGAATTTCGCCGTGGCGGCGGCGTCCTTGGTCACGATCGTGAAATGGTCCATGCGCTCGATCGGCATATCTCGTCCTCCGCTGGTTGCGTGCTCTCTGATCAACCCTTGCCGACCACGGTCACCGCGCCGGCCGTCGCCGTACGCCCGCCATCGACCGCGAAATGCGCGCCCGTGATACCCGACGCCATGTCCGAGCACAGGAAGTGCACCATGTTGGCGATCTCGTCCGCTGTCGAGAACCGCCCGATCGGGATGGCACCCTTGTAGCGCTGGGCAGCGCCGGCGGCATCGCCCGGGCTGACCTGCTCGGTGACAGACTGGATCATGCGCGTCTCGACCGGGCCGGGACACACCGCGTTCACGCGGATGCCATAGCCCGCCACCTCTCCCGAGACGGCCTTGGTGAAGCCGATCACGGCATGCTTCGAGGCGACGTAGGGTGACATGTTCGGCGATCCCATCAATCCGGCGATGGAAGCGGTATTCACGATCGCGCCGCTGCGCTGTTTGATCATCGCCGGAACGATGTGCTTGAGCCCGAGAAAGACGCCCTTGACGTTGACGGCCATCAGCTGGTCGTAGACCTCTTCGTCGTACTCGTGGATCGGCTTAACGAGGCCTTCGATGCCGGCGTTGTTGTGGAAGCAGTCGATCCGCCCATAGGCTTCCAGTGCGGCTTTCACGTAATTCGCAACGTCCGCACTCTTGGTCACGTCCGCTTGCACCGAGATGGCCTCACCACCTTGCTGCTTGATGGCGCCCGCCGCCGCAGATGCGCCCGATCCGTCACGATCGACGAGCACCACCTTGGCGCCATAGCTGGCGAACCCGAGCGCTGTTGCCCGTCCGATGCCGTTCGCGGCACCCGTCACCAGCGCAACTTTGCCTTTGAAGTCCATGACGTCTCCTCCATCTGGGCCGATCGCTTGCCGCAAGCATGCGCCACCACCTCGCCGGCGTGCAAGCATCCGAGGGCGTGGCCTGTTAGCCGCGAATGTCGCCCTCGGATTTCATCGCTTTGACCGACTTGGCGAACGCCTCGAGCGTGCGCGTCACTTCCATCGGACCGTGCACGGCGGATACGAGCCCGCCCGGAGAGCCCATGATGTCGACGCCGTTGCTGATCATGGCGATCCTGAGGCGATGCGCGAGGCTCGCGTCCTTGACGCCTTTGAGACCGGCAAAGCCGAGCTTGACCGGATCGAACGTCGCCGGATCGAGCGCGACGCCTTTCGGGTTCTGGAAAATCTGGAACGTCGAGGCCTCGCCGTAGATTCCCCAAGGCACGCCTTCCTCGATCACGATCCGCCGCATCCCGTCACGGATCTGTCCCGCCGTCCGCTCGGCCCGCTCGCAGATGTCCTCGCGCTCGATCAGCGAGAGCGTTGCGATGGCCGCCGCGGCCGCCAGCGGATTGGCATTGTAGGTGCCCTGGTGCCCAATTTTTTCACGCCCTGCGTTTTTCGCGGCTGCACTGTCGAGCTGATCGAGGATGTCGGCCCGCCCGGCCACCGCGCCGCCCGGAAGTCCACCGGCGACGATCTTCGCCAGAGATGCGATATCTGGCGTGATTCCGTACCGGCCTTGCGCTCCGCCTTTCGACCAGCGAAAGCCGGTGACCACTTCGTCGAACATCAAAAGCGCGCCCGACTTCGCGGTCGCCGCCCTGAGCCGTGCTAGGAAATCCGGCTTCAACGGCACCTGCCCCCAGCCCGCGCCGGACGGCTCGATCATCACGCCGGCGATGTCGTCGCGATCCGCCAGCAGCGCTTCGAGCGGCTCGATCTCGTCGGCCGACATCAGGATCGTCGCTTCGGTTATCCCGCCGAGGACGCCCGCGGGTGTCCCGCCGTCGAAGTGACTGTTGGAGCCTGCGGCCACCTGGTCGTGCCAGCCGTGGAAATGTCCGATGAAACGCACGATCCGCGGCTTGCCCGTGAAGGCCCGCATGAGTCGCATGGCGAGATGCGTCGCCTCCGTCCCGGACGCCGTGAACCGAACGCGCTGGGCGCATGGCAACAGCCGGTTGATCAACTCGGCCCACTGCACCTCCAGCTCGTGGCAGGCCCCCCAATGCGTCCCGCGCGAAATCTGCCGTGTCACGGCTTCCACGAGGGCCGGATGCGCGTGACCCAGAATGAGGGCCCCATGGCCGCCGAAATAGTCGACGAGCTCGTTGCCATCGGCATCCCATTTGCGAGGACCCTGCGCCCGCTCGACATGGATCGGATAGGGCACCAACGTGCGGCTGTCGTGGGTCAGACCGGCTGGGATCACCTTGCGGGATCTGAGATCGAGCTCGGCCGATCGCCGGGTGAGTGCCCGATAGGTCGCTTCGATCGGTGAGTTGGTCAGGGCGTCGTTGGCCATCGGTCTTGTCTCCTGTCCGTACCGCGCATGCGTGCTCGTCCAATCCTACCCCTTCCGCACGTTCGCGCTATGGGTCTATCCTGTGCCAACTTCGCAGGGAGCGAACGCTTCGTCACAGAAGAAGGCGCGCACCTTTAGATTACTGAGGAGGACCCCATGGCGAGCCGTATTGCATCGTCCCTGATCGACGTCGTACCGACCGGCGGCGCGCTTGGCGCCGACATCCGCGGTCTGGATCTCTCCTCCGACATGGACCAGGCGACCTTTCGGGCCGTCTACAAGGCCTGGAACGATCATCTCGTGCTGCGCTTCCGCGGCCAGACACTCGATGATGATCGTCTTGTTGAATTCTCCCGCCGCTTCGGCGACCTCGACATGGCCCCCATCGGCGCCAAGGACAGTCCATTCTCGCGCCAACGCCCGGAAATCGCCGTCATCTCCAATATCGTCGTGCAGGGAAAGGCCATCGGCGGCCTCGGCAACTCGGAACTCGTTTGGCATCAGGACATGAGCTATAACGACCTTCCCCCCAAGGCGAGCCTGCTCTACGGCGTCGAGACGCCTCCGGTGGGCGGCGAAACCTTCTTCTATAACCTCTATTCGGCCTACGAGACGTTGCCTGACGGGCTCAAGTCCCGGATCAAGGGCCTCTTGTGCAAACACGATGCGACACGCAACTCGTCCGGCCAGCTCCGGCAAGGCTTCGACGAGCGCTACTCCAATCAGGATCGCCCGGGCGCCGTGCATCCGCTCGCCGTGCGGCATCCCGAGACGGGACGCACGTCGCTATATTTGGGCCGCCGCCCGAATGCATGGGTCGTTGGCCTCTCCGACGCCGAAAGCGACGCGTTGCTGGACGAACTCTGGGCCCACGTCGAGAAGGGTCCGTTCATGTGGGCACAGGAGTGGAAACAAGGCGATCTCGTCATTTGGGACAATCGCTGCACGCTGCACCGCAGGAACACGCTCGACCCGAGCCTGCGCCGCCTCATGCACCGCACCCAGGTCCGCGACAGCGCGAGGCCTGTGTCGGCCACATGATCGCCTGAGACGGCCACTCGCACCGCACGGACAGTATTTCGAGAGCTTAGCGAGAATACATGATCTGAGCGGCACCGTGGATAAGTGTGGCCACATCCCGTGCCCGGCCAAAGCTTTGGCGTTTCCCGTCTCTGCGCGGCCGGTACCGGGTTGATTGCCCGTTCGGCAAGCGCCGCGATCGCCGTGGAACCACGCGTGCGGTGAAGTGTTTCTGCTCCAAGTCCGCCGACCGGGGTTAGGCGATCGCCTCTCCTTTGGTCGCGGGCAGTTAGACAAGCCCCGATCGGAAGAGCATCAACGACGCCATTCTTGGCGAACGGTTCCGCTCGTCCGTGTTTCGGTTTCTCGCGTCAATGTAATGAGGAAGGCTGGACCATGAAAAGTATCGTTCTTTGGCTCTTGGGTGTGCCCCTCACCCTCATCGTGCTGCTCAATATCTTCGGCTTCCTGAGTTGAGCAACGCCGTTCAGCTCAATTCGCGAATTCGGAAGTTGAGCCCACCCCTCGGCGTCAATGTCACCGTTGCATTGATGCCGGGGTGTTGGCCTGCAGGCGCATAGCGACTCCCGACATACTCGGGGCGGAAGCGCCGCAGCAGCATGGACAGCGCCAGTGTATTCTCGACCTGGCTCATGGCTCCCCCGATGCAGGACCGTTTGCCGCCGCCAAACGGGATGTAGACGTACGGTTTGCGCTTCTTCGCCGCCTCGCCCATGAAACGCTCGGGTCGGAATGCCTCGGGCTCTTCCCAATACTTTGGCGAATGGTGCGTGCCGTACGCGAACAGCGCGATCCGGTCGCCGGCCTTGATCTCTTTGTCGCCGATCACGTCGTCCTTGGCCGCAACGCGGATGAGGCCCCAGATTGGCGGATACATCCGCATCGTCTCTTGGATCACGGCTCGCGTATAGGCGAGCGCCGAATAATCGGCTGCAGTCGGCTCGCGACCGGCGTTACCATAAACCTCGTCGCCCTCGCGGCGAATGCGCTCCGCGATTTCCGGACGCTGTGATGTCTCGTAAAGGGCCCACGCCAGCGTGAGAGCAGTCGTTTCCGTGCCCGCCCAGAGATACTGCTTGAGTTCGTCGATGGCCTGCTGCTCGTCGAACTCGGGCAGGCTCGGATCGGCCACGGCATCCTGGATCATTCGGAGCAGTGTTCTTTCCCGATGCTCGCGGGGATCGGCGGCCATCACGCTCGGCGGCACGGAAGCCCAAACTTCCATGGCCTTGGCCGTAGCCTCCTCGGTGATCTCGAACTCGGCGCCCGACACCTTTTTCAGGCGCACCGACTTGTGGTTCATCACGTCCGTATACGTCTTGACGTACTTGAACACGACGTGCGGATTGAACGGCATCTCGCGATCGAACAGCGCCTTGCAGATCATGTCGGCAGCCAGCGTCCACGTTTGCTCGACCATCTCGACGGGCTCGCCGCTGCGGGCCAGTTCGGCCCAATTGTCCATCTTGCTTCGAATGGCAGTCAGGAAGTACGGGATGTACTCGGCGAACATGTCCGGATGGAATGCCGGCTGTTGTGGCATGCGGATCTTCTGCCAGAGCGCGCCGTCGTGCGTGATCATGGCCTTGCCGAAGATCGGCTTCAGCCCGTCGAAATATTTGATGTAGTCGTCGACCTTGGTCACCAGCACGCGCTTGAAGTGCTCGGGCTCCGAGAGGAACACCACGCGCTCGTTGCCCATGTTGACGGTGATGATGCCGCCATGCCGCTCGGTAAGCTGCTGCAAAACCTTCATAGGATTGGGATTGTCCCCCCGATGCAGCGCCGTCAGCTTGAACCAGATGCTCTCCTGCTCGCCGAGGCCTTGGGTGTGGCTATGGGTGGCGGTCATCGAACCCTCCGAGTCTCACTGCGCGTCTCTCGGCACGGCCCGTTCCGGTCAGTGCCCACGAGCGAGTGGCACGACAAGCGTGCTTCTAGTCCAAACGCTCGGTATCACTCACAAATCTATGCGTCCATTGGCGCCCTGCCGCAGCGTCAATGTGGCGGTCGGTATTGTGAACACGGGATTATCTGTCTCCGGGCAACTGAAGGCGTGGTCCGTGGTTAATCCGGCCCGCTTGGGCGCCGGAAAGGTTGCCATGGGCACGGCGCCCCGCCAAAGTGCCGTTCCCGCCACACAGGATCGACACCCCAATGAAGCTGTTCCACTCGCCGACCTCCCCTTATGTGCGCAAGGTCATGGTCACGGCCATCGAGAAGGGCCTCGACGGCCAGATCGAAAAAATGCCGACCAGCGCCAGTCCCATCAAGCGCGAGGGTGCCCTGCCGACCAAGAACCCCTTGGCCAAGGTTCCATGCCTCATCACCGACGACGGGCGTGCCCTGTTCGACAGCCCGGTCATCTGTGCCTACATCGACAGCCTGAAATCCCCTCCGCTCATCCCGGCCGATGCCAAGGGCCGCTTCGACTGCATGACGCTGGAAGCCCTGGCTGACGGCTTCCTCGATGCCGGCATTTTGCTTCGCTACGAAGGTGCGCTGCGCCCCGAGGACAAGCGCTGGCAGGAGTGGATCGACGGGCAGATGGGCAAGATCATGGCCGCCATCGACGCGCTTGAAACCACGTATGCCGCCCAGCTGACCGGCCCGCTCACCGTTGGCCAGATCGCGGTCGCGTGCGCTCTCGGCTGGTTCGATTTCCGCTACGGCCACGTCGACTGGCGCAAGGACCACCCGAAGCTCGCGGCTTTCGCCAAGCGCATGTCCGAGCGCCCGTCCATGCAGGCAACCGTGCCGGTCGGCTGACGACTATCGTCCACGACTTACGTTTGCGGCCGTGCCGGCTACGCGGGCGCGACCGCAATTGCATCGCAGTAATCTCGGCATAAGTCTCGCAAGCACAGGGGATTGCCGTGGATTTCAATGCGAAAGGCTGCTGACAGCTCGGTCCCTCCGACTGTTGCGCCACTGTCATGGTGATCCGCTATTGAGCCTCTGACGCGGTCGGAGGCCTGAATGCTTGAGCTCAAAAGCGTAACTCGCAAGTTCGGTTCGAACCGAGCCGTAAAGGACGTGACGCTGACCATCGAAAGTGGTCAGCTCGTTGGGATCATCGGCCGTTCCGGGGCCGGCAAATCGACGCTCCTGCGCATGATCAATCGCCTGATCGACCCGTCAGAGGGGTCGATCTCGTTCAATGGCGTCGACGTCACGCGCCTCCGGGGCGCCGCCCTTCGGGATTGGCGCCGGCGCTCCGCAATGATCTTTCAGCAATTCAATCTCGTTGGCCGCCTCGACGTCCTGACAAACGTTTTGATGGGCCGCGTCGCCCATGTCTCGACGGCGCGCGCTCTCGCCGGTTTCTGGCCGGCCGACGATCGCGCGATGGCGCTCGCCGCTCTCGAACAGTTCGACATTCCGATGCTGGCCGCGCAACGCGCCGAGACGCTCTCCGGCGGCCAGCAGCAGCGGGTCGCGATCTGCCGCGCCCTGGTACAGGAGCCGGATCTGGTGCTCGCCGACGAGCCGATCGCATCGCTCGATCCGCGCAACACCAGGATCGTGATGGATGCACTTCTGCGCATCAACAAGCACTACGGCATCACCGTTATCTGCAACCTGCACGACCTCGACCTCGCCCGTGAGTATTGCGGCCGCCTGATTGGCATGTCGGCGGGTGCCGTCGTCTTCGATGGCGCGCCGGAGGCTCTGACGGCCGACGTCGCACGCAATCTCTACGGTCTCGAGGCTGACGAGGTGATGGATCGGGAGCAGCGGATCGAGACGCATGACGCGGGGTTGGTTGCCCATGCTGCCACAGCTTGACTCGAAGGTCACGCGGCCGGCTCCGACAGTGAAATCCACAAGACTGGAAACACCCGATGCGCTTCGCGAGAACGATCGCCGCCACAGGCATGCTGGCGTTGTCGGTCCTAGCCGGTACGGCACACGCCGATTGGCGCAAGACCTACCCTGAGCTGACGTTCGCCGTTGTGCCCGCCGAGAACGCCGACGGCGTGCTCCAGCGCTACGAGCCGATGATGGCCTATATGACCAAGGAACTCGGCGTTCCGGTCAAACTGCGCGTCGTCAACGATTACGCAGCCGTCATCGAAGGTCTTCGGACCGAGCAGGTGCACTACGCGCACCTCGGACCCTCGGCCTACGCCCGCGCCCAGATCGTGACGAAGGGTGGCGTCGAGCCGATGGTCACGGCTGTCAATTCGGAGGGCGTCGTCGGCTATTACTCCGTGCTTTACGTGCGGGCAAACGATGCGGCGCAGAAGCTCGACGATCTGAAAGGCCGCAATCTTTGTCTTGTCGATCCCAACTCGGCATCCGGCAACAACGTGCCGCGCCATGCCATGGACAAGCGCGGCATCGATCCCGAGAACTTCTTTGCGAAGGTGGTCTATTCGGGCAGCCATGAGAATGCGGTGATCGCGCTCCAGCAGGGCACGTGCGATGGCGCGTTCAACTGGTGGAACACGGAGATCGAGTCCAACCTGCAGCGCATGGCCGCCAAGAAGATGGTGAAGCCGGAGGATTTCCGGATCGTCTTCAAGTCCGACCTCATTCCAGGATCTCCAACCGTCGTGATTGCCGGCGCACCGGCCGAGATGAAAGCGGCGATCAGGCAGGCGCTGATGGATGCACCAGTGAAAGGCCGGGACGCCTTCCTGCGGCTCTCCGACGGCAAGGCGACAGGCTACGCGGCCGTCAAAGCCGACGACTACAAAGTCATGATTGAACTCGTCGAGTTCGTCGACCGCATGCGCAAGAAAGCGAAATAGATCGTCTGAGCAGCCTAAGCGAGCAAGGCAGACGGTAGCTGAAGGTTCGCGCGCATGACGGCCCGTGCGCGATGGGAAAACATGGCCGGATGACAAGGGGATCGTTCATGCTCTCAAGACGTCAATTGGTGGGCGGCGCCGTCGTTGCCGCAGCGTTTTCGTTCGCGCAGGCCATCCCGGCGCTGGCCTGGAAGGACAAGTATCCGGAACTCACGTTCGCTGCCGTGCCGGACGAGAACGCGTCTGGCATGACGGATCGCTACACGCCACTGATGGCGTACATGTCGAAGGAACTCGGCGTGCCGGTGAAGCTGCGCATTGCGCAGGACTACGCCGCCGTCATCGAAGGGCAGAAGGCGGGCCAGATCCACATCGCCCAGCACGGCCCGGCCAGCCACGCCCGCGCCGTCGTCGTCGGCGCCAAGGTCGAGCCGTTCGGTATCATGGTCAACGCCGACGGAACGAAGGGCTACCACTCCGTGCTCTACGTGCGGAAGGACAGCCCCTTCCAGAAGCTCGAGGATCTGAAGGGCAAGAACCTCGGCCTTGTCGATCCGAACTCGATGTCAGGCAACAACGTGCCCAGATTTGCCATGCACAAGATGGCCATCGACCCTGAGAAGTATTTCTCCAAGGTGGTCTATACCGGCAGCCACGAGAATGCGGTGATCGCGCTGGCTCAGGGCACCGTCGACGGCGCCTGGAACTGGTGGAACGACAAGGACGAGTCGAGCCTCCACCGCATGGAGCGCAAGGGCATGGAGGTCGGCGGCAAGAAGATCAAGTACGACGACTTCCGCATCATCTTCACGTCCGACCAGATCGTGAATTCGCCGATCTCGTATCTGAGCGACATGCCCGACGACTTGAAGAAGGCAATTCGCGACGTGATGCTGTCGTTCGACAAGAAGGATCCGGCCGGCTTCCAAAAGCTCACCGACGGGCGAGGGCAGATCTGGGCACCGACGTCGGCGAAGGACTTCGAGCCGGTGATCGAGCTGATCAAGTTCGTCGACACCCTGAAGCGCCAGAAGCAGTAGTGCGCGCGCCTGTGTGAGAAGCAACTGGCCCGGGGCGGATCGTCCCGGGTCTACGTGCGAAGCCCGCGCGCGCGGCTCTAACCAGTGGAAGGTTATCCATTGCCTCCCTCGATGGTCACGATCTCGACCGAACGCGTGGTGCTGCATCAGGCGCACTATCGGGCCGCGCAGCGGGCCAAGCGCGCGCAAACGCTGCTCGGGCTCGTTGTGCTCGTCCTCCTGATCGCTGTCGCGGCACGGGTCGGAGAAGTCGATCTCGCCAAGTTGGCCCGTAACATCTGGCGGTTTCCGGCCTACATCGCCGAAATCATGCCGACGCTGCGGTGGGCGACGCTCGGGGCGGATCTCGCCGAGTGGTATTGGGGGCTGGGATACTGGCTGCGCAAGCTCGGCGAGACGCTGCTGATAGCCTACGTCGGCACGATCCTCGGGCTCGCGGGCGGATTTTCGTTGTGCTTCTTCGCCGCACGCAACGTCACGCCCGCCGGATGGGTGCTGTTCGTGACGCGGCGCTATTTCGAGTTCTGCCGCACCGTGCCCGAACTCGTGTTCGCGCTGATCTTCGTCATCGCCTTCGGTCTCGGCCCCGTGCCGGGCGTGCTTGCCATTGCTATTCACACGACGGGTGCGCTCGGCAAGCAGTTCTACGAGGTGGTCGAGAACATCGATATGAATCCGCTCGACGGCGTCAAGGCGGCGGGCGCTACATGGATCGAGACCATGCGCTTTGCGGCACTGCCGCAGGTGATGTCCAACTTCGCAAGCTATACGCTGCTTCGCTTCGAGATCAACGTTCGTGGCGCGGCCATCATGGGCTTCGTCGGCGCAGGCGGGATCGGCCAGGACCTGCTCGAGGCGGTGCGCAAGTTCTACTACTCGGACGTGAGCGCGATGCTTCTGTTGATCGTGGCGACGGTGATGATCATCGACATGGCGACGGAGCGTTTGCGCCACTACCTGATCGGCCTGGAGCAACGCTCATGACCCGCCTTGCGCCGAGTGCCATGAACGGTGGCGCCGACAAGGGTGCGCTTTTTTCCGATCTCGACGGCGTAAGGCGCCGTCATGCGGCGATTCTGGCGCCGAATTGGCGCGCGCGAGCGCTGACGGCCGCCATCGCTGCGGCGCTTGCCGGCCTGTTTCTGTGGGGATTGGTCGTCCTCGAGTTTTCGTGGCTGCGCATCTGGAATGGCCTCGATCAGCTCGGCTCCTTCGTCAAGCTGATGTGGCCGCCGCAGTACGGCACCGAGGAAAAGCTCAGGTCCTATCTGTGGGCAATGGCCGAGACGCTCTCGATCGCCTTCCTCGGCACGCTACTGGCGGCGATCATCGCGCTTCCGCTGAGCCTTCTTGCCGCCCGCAACGTGATGACCAGCCGCATCATACAGTTCTTCGCGCGCCGGTCTTTCGATACGATCCGAGGCGTCGATACACTCATCTGGGCGCTCATTTGGATCAATGTGGTCGGCCTAGGTCCCTTTGCCGGTATCCTTGCCATCATGACCGCTGATCTCGCCGTTTTCGGCAAGCTGTTCTCCGAGGCCATCGAGAATGCGGACAACAAGCCGGTCGAGGGCGTGAAGTCGACGGGCGGGACCCATGCGCATGCAGTGCGCTATGGGATCTTGCCCCAGGTGACTCCGGTCCTCATCAGCCAGGTGCTCTACTTCTTCGAGTCGAATACGCGCTCCGCCACCATCATCGGTATTGTCGGCGCCGGCGGCATCGGCCTGCATCTCGCCGAGCAGATCCGCATCCTCGAGTGGCAGCACGTCGCGTTCCTGGTGCTTTTGATTCTCGCGGCGGTAGCGATCATCGATGTGATCTCAACGCGCCTGCGCTTCGCCATCATCGGCCGCCGGGCTACATGATTGCAGGACGCTCGCGATGCGCCGGCCGCGTCAGGAGCTTCGATCCAGAACCATCTCCACCTTGTCGCCGGCGAACGCACCGACGACCACTTGCAGTGGCGTCCCGTCCTCGAGGCCGTCCACCGCGAAGGATTGCATGACTGGAGCATCGCGTCCGATGCCGAGCACCCGCGACTCGATCCGTGTCGCCGCCCGCGCCGTCAGCCTCGTCGAAAGTCGCACGTAGTCCGCGATACCGTAGCTGGCGAATGCTGCGGTCACCGATGCACGTGCGGCCAGGATGCGCTCATCGAACTTCGGAAACGACGCAGCGCCGAGCCGATGCACACTCGTCGACACCGCCACGCCTGCCGCGCGACTCAGGGTGCGAATTTCCCAGATGCGAGCCCCGATCTCGAGTCGCAACAGCTGCGCCACGTCCGCATCTGCCTCCATCAAGCCGCTCTCGAGGACCTCGCCTCCGGCATCGATGCCCGCCGCACCGAAGTTGGCCCGGAAGCTGACCCGTCGCCCCAGCCGATAGGGGAAACGGTGCCCGCGCACGATGCTGCCGCGCCCCCGCTCCACAGTGACCAGCCCGAGATCCTGGAGGTGCCGCAAGGCTTGCCGCGCCGTGTGTCGGTTGACGCCATAGCGCTCCGCGAGGGCAGCAGCTGACGGCAGGGTCGAGCCATCGGCATGCTGGCCCTTCTCGATCGCACCCGCGATGTCGCTCGCGATCCGAGACCAGCGCGTTCCGGCCGAAGCGCTCGCGGTCTCGGAACTCGGCTCGTCTGCGCTCTGATGGGGCGGTCTCTGGGCTGGCATGCCGACGTCACTGTGGTGTCATCGAAGATGTCTAGACAATAAATCCCGGTCGACTTAATGTCTAGACATTGTTCGATCACTGGGCCCGCGGGGTGGACGTGAGCGACGAGAACAAAACACCTGATCATTCACCTGACTCTGAGCGCAAGTCATGGATGGCCGTCCTGGCTCGTGCTCGGAAAACCGAACTCGATGAAATCGTGGCGCGTCTCGGTGGCCTGCCGGATCATGTCGTGCTGAAACCCGCCGAGACGGGAACAGTCATGGTCGAGGCGCGGGCGGGTGGCACGGGGCGTCGCTTCAATATGGGCGAGGCAACCATGACCCGATGCGTGGTGCGCCTCGCAGATGGCACGATGGGGTTCGCCTATGCGCTGGGCACCGACCGTCCCAAGGCCCTCGTGTCGGCCGTGTTGGACGCTCTGTTGCAATCGTCGAGCGACGCCGGGCTACACGATGATATCGCCGCCCTCGCTCGCGCACAGACGGAGGCCCGGCAACTGGCGCTGCGCAAGGCTGCTGCCACCAAGGTCGATTTCTTCACCCTCGTTCGGGGGCACGACTGATGCAATCCATGTCGTCTCAACCGCAACTGGGAAAGGGCTTCGACGAGCCGGTCCTCGCCAGCCAGCGCTGCTTCCGCCAGATCCTGGCCGCCATGAGCGAACCCGGCTCGGTTCATCGCTTGGGCGAAGACGTCGAGTCGCCGACCGGCGTGTCGGCTGCCGCCATGCTGGTTCTCCTCACTCTGGTCGATCACGAGACGCCGGTCTGGCTTGCGCCTCGTTTCGCTTCTGCCGCGACCTACCTGCGCTTCCATTGCGGGGCGCCCGTCCTCGAGGCGCCGTCTGCCGCCACCTTTGCCCTCGTCGACGGAGCCTCCGTCGATCTCGATCTCGGCGCCTTCAACCCCGGTGACGATCGCTACCCGGATCGCTCGGCAACGCTCGTCGTCGGATGCGCGGCATTCGAAGGTGGACGTGACGTCTCGCTCTCCGGCCCCGGCATTCGAGGCGACATCACCGTCTCTCCGGCGGGCCTCGATGCGGCGTTCTGGCAGAAGGTCGCGGCCAACAACGCCCGCTATCCGCTCGGCGTGGACCTGATCCTCGCGGCAGGAAATGAGATCATGTGCATTCCGCGCTCGACACGGATCGCACGCGCCGCGGAGGCTTGCTGATGTACGTCGCGGTAAAAGGCGGCGAGGCCGCAATTCTCGCAACCCACGACCTCGTTGCCGAGATGCGTCGCGGCGACACGAGTGTACCCGAAGTCTCGACCGCGCAGATCCGCGAGCAGATGAGCCTCGCCGTGGCGCGCGTCATGAACGAAGGTTCCCTGGCCGACGCCGATCTGGCGGCGCTTGCGCTGAAACAGGCCCAGGGCGATGCCATCGAAGCCGCATTCCTGATGCGTGCCTATCGCACCACTTTGCCGCGCTTGGGCTCCTCCCAGCCGCTCGACACTGCCGCCATGGCCATTCGCCGGCGTGTTTCGGCGACCTACAAGGATCTCCCCGGTGGTCAGGTTCTTGGCCCCACATACGACTATACGCATCGCCTCTTCGATTTTGGTCTCACCGGTACCTCGGACGCACCACCGTCCGCGATGCCGTCCGATGTGGCACTCGATACACGGATGCCCCGCGTTCCCGACATTCTCGGCGCCGAAGGCCTCATGGAGCCCGAGACGCCGCCCGAGGGCGACCCACGCCCCTTCGATCTCACCCGCGATCCCGTCGAGTTTCCGGCCGATCGCGACGTGCGGCTGCAGGCGTTGGCTCGTGGCGATGAAGGCTTCCTGCTCGGCCTCGCCTACTCGGTCCAGCGCGGCTTTGGCGGCAACCATCCCTTCGCCGGTGAAATCCGCATGGGCGAGGTGCCCGTGGAGTTCGTGCCCGAGGAATTGGGCTTCGCCGTCGATATCGGCGATCTGACCGTCACCGAGTGCCAGATGGTCAATCAGTTCAAGGGCTCGAAGCACGTCGCGCCGCAGTTCACGCGCGGCTATGGCCTCGCCTTCGGCCACGCCGAGCGAAAGGCCATGTCGATGTCGATCGTCGATCGCGCCTTGAAGGGCCGAGAGCTCGGCGAGGCGGCGTCCTATCCCGCGCAGCAGGACGAGTTCGTGCTCTACCACTCCGACAACGTCGAAGCCGCTGGCTTCGTCGAGCACTTGAAGCTGCCGCACTACGTCGATTTCCAGGGCGAACTGGAATTGATCCGTCGTCTCCGCCGCGAGCTCGAAGAGCGCATCGCCCGCGAGGCCGTCGAATCGGGCGTTCTGCCCAAGGCAGCAGAATAGGATCGGCCCCGATGCAAAAAACGGTCACTCCATCAGGTTCACCGCGCGACGAGGCCTATAACTTCGCCTACCTCGACGAGGCGACCAAACGCATGGTCCGTCGCGCGCTGCTCAAGGCGGTCGCGGTCCCCGGTTATCAGGTTCCGTTCGGATCGCGCGAGATGCCACTGGCGCGCGGCTGGGGCACCGGCGGCATCCAGGTGACGGCCGCCGTCATCGGCCCCGAAGACACGCTCAAGGTCATCGACCAGGGCGCCGACGACACGACCAACGCCGTCTCGATCCGTCGCTTCTTCGCTCGCGTGGCTGGTGTTGCGACCACGGAGGCCACGGCCGAGGCGAGCATCATTCAAACCCGCCATCGCATCCCTGAGGCGCCGCTCGAGGCCGGCCAGATTCTCGTCTACCAGGTCCCGCAGCCCGAGCCGCTCAGGAAGCTCGAGTCCTCCGAGGCCGAGACGCGCAAGATGCATGCCTGGGGCGACTACGGTCCCATGTACGTGCGCCTCTATGAGGACATCGCCCGCTTTGGCCATGTCGCGACGACCTACTCCTATCCCGTGCTCGTCAACGGCCGCTACGTCATGAGTCCGAGTCCGATCCCGAAGTTCGACAATCCGAAGATGCACATGAGCGCCGCCTTGCAGCTCTTCGGCGCCGGACGCGAAAAGCGCATCTACGCCATCCCGCCCTGGACGGAGGTCAAGAGTCTCGATTTCGAGGATCACCCTTTCGAGGTCCAGAAATGGGACGAGCCGTGCGCGCTGTGCGGCGCTCCTGACAGCTACCTCGACGAGGTCATCACCGACGACCAGGGCGGCCGCATGTTCGTCTGCTCCGATACGCACTACTGCGAAGGCCGCCGCGACGCCGGCCACCGCGGGCGGCTCCTCGGCACCGATGCGGGCCGCGCCCTGGCGCGGGATGGGGAGTGAGGATAACGAAATGTCACAAGCGGCACTCATCCCTCACTCCTCACCGCTCACGTCTCCTTCACCTCTCCTCACCGCCTCCCACGTCAGCCGCTTCTACGGCGAGCGCGTTGGCTGCGAAAACGTCTCGTTCTCGCTCTGGCCCGGCGAGGTGCTCGGTGTCGTCGGTGAGTCCGGCTCGGGCAAATCCACGCTTCTCCGATGCCTTTCGGGCCTCGACCGCCCCACCGCCGGCAGCGTCGCGTTCGCTGACCACGCGGGTCCGATTCCCGACATCTTCGCGCTCGACGAACAGCGCCGACGCGGCCTGATGCGCACGGCGTGGGGCATCGTTCACCAGAACCCGCGCGATGGCCTGCGCATGGCCGTCTCGGCGGGCGGCAATATCGGCGAGCGCCTGATGGACCGCGGCGACCGGCACTACGGCTCCATTCGTGAGGCAGCCCTCGATTGGCTCGCTCGCGTTGAGATCGATCCGGCCCGCATCGACGACCGTCCGAGCCAGTTCTCGGGGGGCATGCAGCAACGCCTGCAGATCGCGCGCGTGCTCGTCTCGGGACCGCGCCTCGTCTACATGGACGAGCCGACCGGCGGGCTCGATGTCTCGGTGCAGGCCCGCCTCCTCGATCTTCTGCGCGCTCTCGTGCGCGACCTCGGCCTCGCTGCCATCATCGTCACCCACGATCTGGCCGTCGCACGCCTGTTGACCGACCGACTGATGGTCATGCGCAACGGCCGCGTCGTCGAAGAAGGCTTGACCGACCAGGTGCTCGACGACCCGCAACACGCCTACACGCAACTCCTGACCGCTTCGGTGCTCGCCGCATGACCTCCATGATCCGCGTCGAGGACGTCTC
>JALHMC010000028.1 GCA_022844225.1 Hyphomicrobiaceae bacterium
GCCTGATCGCCACCTATCGTTGGCTCGCCCACGAGCTGACCGATCAGGCTAATACAGGTGCGACGGCCAACGGCCGACAAATCCGGGAGGAGCTCGATACGCTCTTTCTCGAGATCGTGAACGCACCGAGTGATGAGCCGGAGATCTGCTGCGTCCAGGTTGATTTCCTGGTGTCCGCACTCGCCGAACAGACTCACGATGCGGGCGTGCGCGAGATGTTGCGCGAGGCGGTCAGCACTCACGTCAGACATCTCGCCAGCCGTATCCCGCGCGACAATCGAAGTCAGCGGCCCGCATCCCAGCGTCACTGACTGAACCGGGCCCGTTGCTCAGAACTGATATCGCCGCAAACCGCCATCGACCGGGATGACCGTTCCGGTGATGTAGCTGGCGATCGGCGATGCTAGGAAGCAGACGAGATTGGCGACGTCCTCGGGCTCGCCATAGCGGCCCACGGGGATCTCGTTGTCGGCCTGCCATTGCCGATATTCGGGGCTGTAGTTGCGCCGGATCTGCTCGCTCATGATCCGGCCCGGCGGGATCGAGTTCACGGTGATGCCGTGCTTGCCGACCTCACGGCTGAGCCCTTTGGCCCAGGCGTGAATACCGGCCTTTGCCGAAAAGGCACCGTTGACGCCCTCCGGCTCCGACTTGCCGGTGATGTTGACGATCCGCCCCCATTTGCGTGCGATCATCTGATCGAGCAGACGGTGGGCGAGTTGGCGGGGACGCGTGAAATTCAGCGTCATCGCCTCGTGCCATTGCTCGTCGGTGGCATCTTTGCCGAACTGCCGGCTGCCACCGGCATTGTTGATCAGGATGTCGACCGCGCCGAGGCCGTCGAGCGCTGCTTTCGCCGTCCGGTCGGCGGCTTCCTCGGCTAGCACATCCTGCACGATGATCACGGGCTTTACGCCACCGGCGGCCACGATGCCGGCGGCCACCTCTTCGAGCAGATTGCCCCGGCGGGCCGCGAGCGCGAGACGAACCCCCTCGCGTCCGAAGGCCTCGGCGATACCCCGGCCAATGCCCATGCTGGCACCGGTGACGAGAGCCGTTTTGCCTTCCAGTCCGAGCTTCATGATTGCGTCTCCCGTGATCTGGTTTCGCTCCAGCCTATCGGGAGGATTGCCTCGCGCAAGTAAAAGGCGCGTGCCCGTCAGTCTGCCTGCCGGCCGAAAATCTTGGCTGGCACGAGCATCGCCATGGCCGACGCCAGCAAGCCCAGCAGTGCGCCAACGAGTGGTTCGGGCACGATGGCCATCGCGCCCTTGACCGTCCAGGCCATGAGGATAATCAGCACAGCGACGAGCACCAGTGACAAACCGGTGGCAACGCCGTCCCTGTCCCAGAACGTGCCCGGCTTTGCAGCACGGATGAAACGCGCCACCAGCCAGAGAACGACGCCGAGGCCGGCCGAACCCGCCAAACCGAAAAAGAGGTTGATCGCTCCGTACATCGTGTCGCCCCCGCAATTCCAAAGCTTGCGGCGCCCGATGCGCCGGTCGGCCGCTGGAGCGACGGTAGAGGCGCGTGCATTTTCACATGGAGTAAAGTTCGACGCCAAACGCGTAACTTTTCCGTAAAATTCCTCATCCCTCATCGCGGACGTCACTCGCGTTTGGCAACGGCATCGCGTGGCGCCATGAGGCGGTAGCCGACCCCGAGTTCGGTGGTCAAAATTTCCGGACGAGCCGGATCCAGCTCCACTTTCTGGCGAACCTTGCGCACCAGGATGCGCAGGTAGTGCGACGCGTCGGCATGCGCCGCCCCCCAAATTTCTCGTAGCAGATGCTGATGGGTGACGACCTTGCCCCAGTGCTGGGCCAGGATCTCGAGCAACCGGTACTCCTTCGGGGTGACCGGCATCGCTTTACCCCCGACCTCGATGCGGCGGTGGGCGAGATCGATGGTCAGAGCCCCCACGGTGACTGTTGGCTGCAGCGCGGCACCGGGCGCCTTACGGCGGAGCGCTGCCCGCGCGCGGGCCAGCAGCTCGGCCATGCTGAACGGCTTCACGACGTAGTCGTCGGCGCCAAGGTCGAGCACACGAACCTTCTCGCCCTCGTGGAACCGCACGGACAGAACGATGATCGGCACGTTCGACCAGGAACGCAGGCGCTCGATGACGTGCGTGCCGTCGTGGTCGGGCAACCCGAGATCGACGACGACAAGATCGAACGGCTTCAGCGTCGCTCGCCGAATTCCACCGAGCGCCGAGTCGGCCTCGTCGACCTCGAGCCCGTCGAGTTCGAAGCCGGCTCTGAGGAACCGCCGCATTTGAGGCTCGTCCTCGACCAGAAGGACGTTTTGCCTTGGACTACTCATCGTTGCCACCCAGCTCCTGCATTTGATCCGGCGTTGCCGACGGCAGTCCGATCGTGACCCGCGTACCTGCCCCGTCCTCTCGCACGGCCGCCGTGATCTGCCCGCCACACGCCGTGACGAAGGCATTGGCGATCCATAGGCCGAGACCCGTCCCTCGGGTCAATGTCCGGGCTTGGCTGCCGCGATAGAACTTCTCGAAGATGTGCGGCAACTCCTCCGGTGCCAGTCCCGTGCCTCGATCCGAGATCGAGATCTCGACCTCTCCGCGGCAGGCACGCGCCATGACTCGGATTTCCTGGCCCGCGTCCGAGTAGCGAGCCGCATTGTCGAGTACGAGGCCGAGTGCACCGCTGGCCAGAGCGACGTCGGCTTTGAGAAGTGGAAGGTCCGCCGGGCAATCCACCACGAGGGCGTGAGCGGCCAGTTCACGATGTTTGGCTTCCAAACAGGCATTGATCAGATCGGCAGGTTCGATCCAGGACAGCTCCGGCATCAGCCGCGCGCTCGACAGGATGGCGGCATCCAGCATCTTCTGAATGTCACCATTAAGCCGCTCGGCCTCGTCCACGACGATCTGAGTGAGAGCGGATAATCGAGGATCCCCGGCAACGGCAGGCGCCCCTGCGAGCACAGAGGCCGAGCCGAGGATGGAGGCGAGAGGCGTACGCAAACCGTGCGAGGCCGAGCCGATGATCGCCTCGCGAAGGGCCTCGGAACGGCGCCGGACCTCGGCTTCGGCCACCGTCGTGGCGAGATCCAGGCGGTCGAACGTGACAGCGGCTTCCTTGAGCAGCATATCCACGCCGGCCCCGAGTTGATCGATATCCGTCGCGGCAGCCCGATCGAGCTCTACGATCAGAATACCCGGCGCCGTGGCACTGCGCGAGAAGGGCCTGAGAAGCCACCGCCGATCCCCGTCCGGATCCGACACCACTCGGCCCGCCGAAGGCTCCTCGCCCGCAGCGAGCTGCAAGACGGCCTGCCGCACGGATAGCGGCAATCGCGCCAGCTCACCCGACGTGTCGGAACGACTGTCGCCGGCTTCTGGCGTGACGACGGTCACCTCCTGACCGACGAGGGCGCTGGCATGATCGCGGATCGCCGTCACGATCGCATCCGGCCCATCCGTCGCTGCGAGTTTCCGCGAGAACGCGTAGAGCAGCTCCAGCTGGCGATAGTTGCGGGCCGCCATGCTGGCGTGTCGCTGTGCTGCCGATGAAAGATGGCTGGTGATGGCAGCGACCGCCACGAACATGGCTAGGGCGACCGCATCGTCGGGACTGAGCACCCGCAGACTGTAGATCGGCGCATAGAAGAAGTAGGCCGAGGTTGCCGTGCCGCTGAATGCAGCCGCCAAAGCCGCGACCAATCCGAGCCTCGTGGCTGCGACGATCACCGGGATGAGGAACAGGATGCTGACGCTGCTCACTCCCAGCGCCCCTTTTACAACGAGTGCCGCCGGCGCGAAGGCGAGGGTCAACAGGCAGCCGAGGCCGATGTGACCGAGGAGGCGCGACCATGGCTCTCCCATCGCCGGCCATGTCACTATCGGGAGGGTCGATCGTTCGAGCGACGCGTTCGGCATGAGCGTTCACCTGGTGCCCGGGTCCTGATCGGACGGAACCGCAGCGCTGCACGTCTAGCACGACGCAAACTCGTATTACTACGAGGCACTGTTGGCAGATGCGCAGTGTCTTGCTTAACTGTTCCCGGTAATCGCACGAGGAGGCGGCAGGCATGGCGGCAACGGTGGGGAGCAGGACGCTGACACCCGAGGAGGCTCGCGTCACTGGATGGCTCGCCGAGCAGAAGGGCGCCATGCTGCGGCTGCTCGAGGACGTCGTGAACATCGACAGCGGCAGCTACGACAAGGCGGGAGTCGATGCCGTAGGCGAGCGTTTCGTGCGCTTCTTCCAGAACGAGGGCCTTCTCGTCGACATTGAGCCTCATGAGACCTACGGCGATGCAATCCACATCCGCCTCGACGATGCGCCCACGAATGAGAAGCCCATTCTTTTGATGGGCCATCGCGACACCGTTTTCCCCAAGGGTGAGGTCCAGCGCCGGCCGTTTCGCATAGAGGGCGGACGCGCCTACGGGCCGGGCGTCGGCGACATGAAGGGCGGCCTCGTGTTGAACGCCTTCGTGCTCGCGGCATTCAAACGCCATGGCGGCAACCCCGCGCCGCTGGCCGGACTGATCACATCTGACGAAGAAATCGCCTCGCCGGCATGCCGCGCAGTCATCGAGCGTGCCGCGCGCGACGCACGCTGTGTCCTGAACTCGGAGCCGGGGCGGCCCTCCGGCAACGTTGTGACAGGCCGAAAGGGCGGCGTTTTCATGCGCATGGAGGTGCGCGGCAAGGCGGCACATTCGGGCGGCAACTTCGAGCAGGGCATCTCGGCCATCGGCGAGATCGCCCACAAGATCGTGGCATTGCACGCCCTGACCGATCTGCCGCGAGGCATCACGGTCAACGTCGGCCTCGTCAGCGGCGGGCAATCCGTTAACACGACCGCGCCACTGGCTGAGGGACGCATCGACCTGCGCTACGTGAAGCCGGGCGACCGCAAATTTGCCCTGGATGCCATTTCACGCATCATCGAGACGGCGACGGTTCCCGGCACCACGGCGTCGCTCGAGATTCTCGGCGAGTTCCTGCCGTTGACCAAGCCAGTCGGCAGCGAAGAGCTGTTCGCTACCTACGTCGATGCGGCGGCGAGCGCCGGCCTCAAGGTTGCCGGCGAGTTCTCGGGCGGCTGCGCCGATTCCGGATTCACCACGTCTGTCGGCTGTCCGACCATCTGCGCGACCGGTCCGGTCGGTGGCAATGCTCACACGCCGGACGAGTTCATGGAGGTCGAAACGCTCGTTCCACGGGCACAGGCCATGGCGCTCGCCATCATGCGCATGCCCGCAGCCGGCTGAAACACGCAAAGTTATCCCCGAGCGTCCCGCTCGGATGTAGGATATCCGCCAATATCCCAACTGGGACCTCGGCCACAGGAGCCCCTCGCAATGCCGACGACCGCGCCAACAGCAGCCGAGCGACTTGCGCCGAATGCCACGCTCTCCGAGGCACTGGAAGCAGCCCGTGCCCATTACACGGCCGCCAATCCGACGAGCCTCGCACTGCACTCTCGTGCCGAGAAGTCGCTGCCAGGCGGCAACACGCGCACTGTTCTGTTCTACGGGCCGTTTCCGTTGCGCTTCGCGGGCGGCGACGGCTGCCACCTGACCGACGTCGACGGTCATGGCTATGTCGACTTCCTGGCGGAGTACACGGCCGGCATGTTCGGCCATTCCCATCCGGTGATCCGGCGCGCTATCGAGAGGGCGCTCGATTTCGGCGTCAACATCGGTGGCCATACCGAGCATGAAGTCCATCTCGCCGAGGCGGTCACGGCCCGCTTCCCATCCATGCAGCGCGTGCGCTTCACCAACTCGGGCACCGAGGGCAACCTGATGGCGGTCTCGCTCGCCCGTGCCTTCACGAAGCGCTCGAAAGTGCTTGTCTTCACAGGCGGATACCATGGCGGCGTGCTGTACTTCCGCAAGGGCGGCTCGCCCGTCAACGCGCCGTTTCCCGTTCTCGTCGCCCGTTACAACGACCTCGAGAGTGTCAGGGCGCTGGCCGAACCGAATGCGGCCGATCTCGCCTGCATTATCGTCGAGCCCATGTTCGGCTCGACCGGCTGCGTGCCGGCCTCGACCGAGTTCCTCGCAGGACTGCGCCAGATTGCAGACAAAACCGGTGCGCTCCTCATCTTCGACGAGGTGATGACCTCGCGACTTGCTCCCGGCGGACTGCAGAGCGTGCTCGGCGTCGAGCCTGACCTCACCACCCTCGGCAAGTACGTCGGCGGCGGCATGTCGTTCGGTGCCTTCGGCGGCCGCGCCGACGTGATGTCGCTGTTCGACCCCGCACGGCCAGATGGGTTGCCTCATGCCGGCACGTTCAACAACAACACGCTGACGATGAGCGCGGGTCTCGCAGCGCTGACCGAGGTGGCGACCCCCGCAGCCGTGACCGCTCTCAATGCACGGGGCGACCGCCTCCGCGAAACGCTCAACGGCATCGCCAAAAAGGGCAAGGCCCGCATGCAGTTCACGGGGCGCGGCTCGATGATGGCGGTTCACTTCCGCGACGGCGAGATCCGCGACGAGGTCGACGCGGACGCGGGCAACCAGGACCTCAAGGAGTTGTTCTTCTTCGATCTCCTCGACCGCGGTGTCTATATGGCGCGGCGCGGGATGATCGTTCTGTCGCTGGTCCAGGATGAAGCGGCGTTTGCGCGTCTCGAAGGCGCCGTCGAGGACTTCGTTCGCCTCCGGGCAAGGTTCCTCACCTGAGCCGCCGCCTCAGCATTCGCGAGCCGGGATCGACGACCATTTGCCGCCCGCCATTCGCTTGCGCTGCTGCGCCGCACAATTTGATATTGCAATGCATCAATCGCGTGCTTATCTTTTGTGTGACAGTAACAGTTCAGCAAACGTATAGGGAGTGGTCATGGCCGAGAAACCAGCCAAGTTCAAGACGCTTCTGGAGCTTGAAGCCACCGATTGCCGTTGGCCGGTAGGCGATCCACGCCAGGACGGCTTCCATTTTTGCGGCGCACAACAAGTGCTCGGTCGGCCGTATTGTATCGCGCACTGGCAGATGTCGTTCGTGCCTGGTAAGAGCCGCCAGCCTTCCGTTACTGCGGCATTGGCCACCGCAACCGCTCTGCCGCCACCCGCCAAGCGGGCCGCTTAATAGCATGGCCTCGCGCGTCGGCGACGCGCGAGCGGACGCTGGCTCCATCCGCTGCTAATCTCCGTTGCGACGGTCCTCGATGGGCCCCGCGACAATCAAATGGAGAGCAGCATGGAGCCGGATCGGAACAAGAAGCGCCGCATCGTACTGGTTCACGCCGTCCAAGTCGCCATGGAGCCGGTCGAACAGGCCTTCAGGCGGCTCTGGCCAGAAGCTGAGCGCGTCAACCTGCTCGACGACTCGCTCTCCGTCGATCGCGGCCAGCAGCCCGATCTCACGCCCGCAATGTTCGATCGCTTCGATCGCCTCGGTGCCTATGCCCGGGATATCGGAGCCGACGGCGTGTTGTTCACATGCTCGGCGTTCGGGGAGGCCATTGAGGCCGTCGCTCGCGCTCTCCCGATCCCCGTGCTCAAGCCCAACGAGGCGATGTTCGAGGGAGCCCTCGAGTCCGGGCGCAAGATCGGTCTCATCGCCACGTTCGAGCGTTCGGTGCCCATGCTCGAGGCGGAGATGCGCGACCTCGCCGCGAAACGTGGCAAGGACGTCACCTTGCACGCCGTTTGCGAGCCCGAGGCCATGCGTGCCCTTCAGTCGGGCGATGCCGCACGTCACAACGCACTGATGGCCGAAGCTGCAACGCGCCTCACGGATTGCGATGCGATCCTTCTCGCCCAGTTCTCCACATCCATCGCCCACGATGCGGTGTCCGCCAAGGTGCGGTGTCCGGTGCTCACGAGCCCCGGCAGCGCGGTCGCCAAAATGAAGCGTGCGCTAGCCGCCTGAGCTTTTAAGCCTGACGACATCATCAGTCGTCATCAAATTGCCAAGATATCGCTTTGGTTGCCTCTGGGGGCAGGAGCCGGCGCGGTCGCCCGCATGCGAGCGCGCAAATTCGGCCGCTGGCCAACGGGGGGACGACACGCATGTCAGCGCCACAGAGCCAATACAGCGCCAAGCGGACACGTGTTCTGCCCTCCAAGAACTTCGTCATCTGGGACACGCGGGAGATGCTCCTTGTGGCAATTCCCGCCGTGTTCATCCTTGGTTTGGCCCTCTGGTTCCTGTTGAAACTCGTCCATCCTGGCCCACCGCAAACCATCACCATCGCCACGGGCGGGACGAGCGGAGCCTACTACCGTTTTGGCAAGCAATATGCCGACGTACTGGCCCGCTCGGGCGTTACGCTGCGGGTTGGGTCCACCAGCGGCTCGATCGAGAACCTGCGCCTGCTCGCGGACCCGGCCTCCGGAGTTCAGATCGCGCTAATCCAGGGCGGCATCGCGCAGAGCGGCAGGAGCCAGGATATCGTGTCCCTGGGCCGCGCTTTCGTCGAGCCCCTCTGGGTATTCTACCGAGACTCGGCCACCATAGACATGCTCCACCTGCTGAAGGGCCGGCGCATCGGCATCGGTCCGGAAGGAAGTGGCACCCGTCATCTCGCAATGGCTCTGCTCAAGAGCAACGAGGTCGACGAGAGCAACGCGACCCTCTCGCCGCTCACCGGCAATGCGGCTGCCGACGCTCTGAAGGAAGGCCGGCTCGATGCGGTGTTCCTGGCCATGGCGCCGGAGTCGCCAGTCGTCCAATCGCTGGTACGCGAGCCTTCGGTCAAGCTGATGAGCTTTGCGCAGGCGGAAGCCTACACGCGACACATGCCGTATCTGAAAGCCGTCACCCTACCGCGCGGCGCCTTTGACCTCGTACGAAACGTACCCGATCGCGACGTCTCGCTGGTCGCGCCCGTCGCCGCCGTCGTGACCCGCAAGGATCTGCATCCCGCGCTCGCGGGCCTGATGATCGAGGCGATGCGCGAGGTTCACGGAAAAGGCAGCCTGCTGCACCGCTTCGCGGAATTCCCGCAACCGGTCGATCCCGAGATGGAGCTCGGTCCCGATGTCGAGCGCTACTACAAGGCCGGACCGTCGTTCCTCAAGAGGTTCCTCCCCTTCTGGCTCGCCACCTACATCGAACGCATGATCGTCCTCGCCGTCCCTGTCGCCGGCCTGCTGATCCCGATGATCAAGGTCGTGCCGCTGATCTACAGATGGCGTGTGAAGAGACGCCTCCTCTACTGGTACTCGCGCCTCAAGGTGTTGGAGGGCCAGTTGGCATCCGCCCCGACGATGATGTCGCTCGCCGCCCCGCGCGCCGAGATCGAGCAGATCGACCAGGCGGTCAGCCTGATTCCGGTCCCGCTCGGCTTCTCGGAGGAATATTACAACTTGCGGAGCGCCATCGATCTGGTCCGCCAGCGGGTCCTCGCGCAGATCGGGCGCATTCACCCCAATCTGACATGACTCTGGTCCTCGGGCGGATGCCCTGGCAGGCTCGCCAGCCGCAGGAACTGCCCTGGCGCGACGAGGCCGACTGGCAGTTGCAGTTATCGCGCAGACCGTAAACCGGTTGCGCTCATTCCGGCGGGTGCCCTATGACACCCCCGCCGTCATCGCGAGGGGGCTCGAGGAAATCACATGTTCAAGAAGATCCTGATCGCCAACCGTGGCGAGATCGCCTGCCGGGTCATCAAGACCGCCCGCAAGATGGGGATCAGGACCGTCGCCGTCTATTCCGACGCCGACCGTGACGCCCTTCACGTCGAGATGGCCGACGAGGCCGTTCACATTGGCCCACCGGCGGCCACCGAATCCTATTTGGTCATCGACAAGATCGTGGCCGCTTGCAAGGCGACCGGCGCCGAGGCGGTCCATCCCGGCTACGGCTTTCTTTCGGAGCGCGAGGCTTTTCCAGTGGCTCTGGCCAAGGCCGGCGTCGTGTTCATTGGCCCGAACCCCAAGGCGATCGCCGCCATGGGCGACAAGATTGAATCGAAGAAGGCCGCCGCCAAGGCCAAGGTCTCGACCGTTCCGGGCTACCTCGGCGAGATCGCCGATGCCAAGCAGGCCATCAAGATCGCCGACGAGATCGGCTACCCCGTCATGATCAAGGCTTCGGCCGGCGGCGGCGGCAAGGGCATGCGCATCGCCTGGAGCCGCGACGAAGTAACCCAGGGCTTCGACTCTTCACGCTCCGAAGCCAAGTCCTCGTTCGGTGATGATCGCGTCTTCATCGAGAAGTTCATCGTCAACCCGCGCCACATCGAGATCCAGGTGCTCGGTGACAAGCATGGCAATTGCATCTACCTCGGCGAGCGCGAGTGCTCGATCCAGCGCCGCAACCAGAAGGTGATCGAGGAAGCGCCGTCCCCCCTGCTCGACGAAGCGACCCGCAAGGCCATGGGCGAGCAGGCCGTGGCCCTCGCCAAGGCCGTCGGCTACGACTCGGCCGGCACGGTCGAGTTCGTCGCCGGCCAGGACCGCTCCTTCTTTTTCCTCGAGATGAATACGCGCCTCCAGGTCGAGCATCCTGTGACGGAGCTGGTCACGGGCATCGACCTCGTCGAACAGATGATCCGTGTGGCGGCGGGCGAAAAGCTGCCGTTCCGCCAGTCGGACATCAAGCTCGACGGCTGGGCGGTCGAGAGCCGCATTTATGCCGAGGACCCCTACCGCAACTTCCTGCCCTCGATCGGCCGCCTCGTCCGCTACCTTCCCCCTCGTGAAGGCTCGGCCAACGGGCTGACCGTCCGCAACGACACTGGCGTGACGGAGGGTGGCGAAATCTCGATGTTCTACGACCCGATGATCGCCAAGCTCGTCACCCACGCTCCCACGCGCGAACAAGCCATCGACCTTCAGGCCGAGGCGCTCGACGCATTCCACATCGACGGCATCCAGCACAACATCCCGTTTCTGACGGCCCTCATGCAAAGCCCCCGTTGGCGCGAGGGGCGGTTGTCGACGGGCTTCATCGCCGAGGAATACCCGTCGGGATTCGCGCCGCGCACGGCGTCCGGTACAGAACTCGAAACCCTCGGCATCGTCGCCGCCGTGATCGACCACTTGAGCAATGCGCGCCGCCGCAAGATCAGCCACCAGATCGGCGGCGATGCGGTCCACTTCGCCAAGCGCCGCGTGGTCCGCATGGCCGGCGCCGAGGTCAGGCTCGAGGTCGTCCCGAGCGGCGAGCATTCTTTCAACGTCACGCTCGTCGGAGAGGGGCAGAACGGCGCGCGCCCCATCGAGGTCGTCTCCGCCTGGTGGCCCGGCCAGCCGGTCTGGACCGGGCGCGTCGGCGACGACGAGATCTCGGTTCAGATGAAGCCTCTGCTCAACGGCCTCGAACTCGCTTGGCGCGGCATTCGCGCCCAGGCTCACGTCTACACTGAGCGCGAGGCGGCTCTCGTCGCGCTGATGCCCGAGAAGGTCGCGGCCGACACCTCGAAGCTCCTGCTCTGCCCGATGCCGGGTCTCGTCAAGGCCATCCACGTCGCGTCCGGCCAGGACGTGAAGGCCGGCGACGCACTTGCCGTGGTCGAGGCCATGAAGATGGAAAACATTCTCCGCGCCGAGCGCGACGGCGTGGTCAAATCCGTCAACGCCAAAGCCGGTGACAGCCTCGCCGTCGACGCGGTGATCATGGAGTTTGCATAAGCAGGCAGGCCGGACACACACGTCCTCGGGTGTCATCCCGGTGCTCGTCACCGGGACCCATCGGTCTACGAGTCCGGACGCCGCGTTCTGATCGCCACCAAAGCCTCGTACGTGCCGTCGCGCCGAGAGCAAGTGGTTCAATGGGTGCCGGTGATAAGCACCGCACTGCCCATAAGAAAGGGCCCCTCGCCATGATCGCCCTGTTCTTCGAAGTCACGCCGAGCCCCGGCGAGGAGAGCCGCTACCTCGACATCGCGGCGGGCCTCAGGCCCGTCCTCGAGGCGAATGGCGGCGTCATCTTCCTAGACCGCTACAAGAGCCACGCACGACCGCGCACTCTGCTGTCGCATCAGATCTGGACGGACGAGGGCTCACTTGTCCGCTGGCGAGCCAATGGCACGCACCACAAGGCGCAGTCGGCAGGCCGGCATTCGGTGTTCGAGGACTACCGCCTGCGCGTCGGTCCGGTGATCGCAGAAGGTGGCGAAGGCGGTGGCGTCGTCCCGCAGATGGAGGGCCTCGCCTACAACGACCCGCTGCTCCAGCCCGAGCGCTTCGTCATTGTCGTCCGCAGCCACACACGGGCGGTGCCAGCGGCCGAAGGCGGCGAAGTCTACGAGAGCGTCTATCGCGCCAATGAATTCGCCTGGGTCGGTACGATCGAGGATCGCCCGAGCGGCTACGACGCATTACGACGCGTCGCCAACGACCCGTGCGTCAGCGCTGCGCAACTCTGCCTCGTCAGCCGTGACTACGGTCTCCACGACCGCCGCGAGGCTCCGCAGTATTTCCCGGATTCTGGCCAGGGCTGACGAGCGAGCCGCAGTCCGACGGCTTTTCGCCGCGGGGCCCCGATTGCTCGGCTAGCGGTGGCCGGACAAACTCCGACCACCGCCACCCAACCAGAAATCAGGCTTTCGCCGCGCGGTTCTTGGCGAGCCAGCCTTCGACCAGCTCGACCGTCTCGTCGAGGGCGGCCAGCTTCTCGCCGCGCTGCGCCGCAATGCTCTTCACCAGCAGGTCGACCCGCTCGATGTTCGGCGCACCAGCCGCCAGTGCACGCGCCGCCGACGAGGGGCTACCGAGCGACAGCGCCGCATTGGCGTACTTCTCGAACGGCACCAGGTCCTTCGGATCGGCGCCGAGACCGACACACAGCTTCACCACCCACTCGTAGACTTGGCGCGTCGTCGCGATGTCGGAGTGCACGGCCTCCTTGATCGGCCGCATGCCGTCCTTGCCGACGCAGCGATAGTTGCCCGCGATCAGCATTGCCCACTTGGCCAGCGGCACGAAGATACTGTCGTGCACCTTGAGCTTCACCGGCACCTCGAGCGCCTTGCCGTCGACCTCGAAGCGGGCCGCATCGACGCCGGCCTCGAGATCTTTCAGGATCTGCGTGTGCTCGGCATTCTCGAAGCGTGCCGACTTGAAGTTGGTCGGGAGCCGCACTTGCAACACGTTCACGGGCTCATCCGGCGGACGGAAAGCCTGCGGATCGGGGCTGCACAGCGTCATCAGCTTGGGGTCGAACGCATCCCAGACGCTGGCGTCGGCGAAACACGCCCGCAAACCTGACGTATCGAGCCCGGGAATCCGCTTAAGATAGGGCAGCGGCGGCATGTTCATGATCGACATGCAGGGCCGGCCGGACTTCGCGACCTTTTCGGTCAGCTCGCGCACGCCCGGTGACCGGTACTGCGGCTCCTGCATGGCGAGCACGATCAGATCGAACTTGGCCGGATCGACGTCCGTTGTGCCGGCAGCCCCGAGCTTGCCGGGGAGTTTCTTGGAGTTGATCTCGATCAGCCCCTCGCGACCCTTGATCGGCATGCGAACGATCGCGCCGTTGCTGTTGAAGGCGGTCACCTCGGCCGGCAGGCAGACCATCGTGGCGTCATGGCCGCCCATGGCCAGTTTCGTACCGAGCAGCGAGCCGTAGGACGCGCCGAGAATGAGGACATTGTGCTTTTTGGCCATTGCGACCCCTTGGGTTCGTGACGGAGACTTGTGGGATGGGTGAAGATTGCGGCCATGCTAGGGGGGAAGCCGAGGGCATGCAATCAATTGGCGTGCGGTGTCCCAGGGAGTTGCATCGCGGACCTGGGCTCAGCTTTTCTGCCGCCACGCCTCGTGTTTTGCCTTCGCCTCCTCGGTGAGGCCCAGCGCCATGAACCGATAGGCATCGACCCACGAGGCGTCATCGATATTCGGAATGTCGAGGCCCCGGTTCAGGCTTTCCTTCGCGAGTTGAGCCGCGAGCGGCGGCATGCCGGCAATGTGGGCCGCGACCTCGTGCGCCTTGGACATCAGCTCGCCATGCGGCACCAGCCACTGCGCCAGCCCGACGCGATAGGCCTCTGCCGCATCCAACGGAAACCCCATTGCGAGCTTCATGGTTTGCCCTTTCCCGATCCAGCGCGCGAGCCGCACCGATCCCCCGAATGCCGGTATGATCCCGAGCGACACTTGCGGCTGGCGCCATTCGGCCCGCTCCGATGCGACGATCAGGTCGCAGCAGTAGGTCAGGATGCACCCCACCCCGATCGCATACCCGTTGACGGCCGCAATCAGCGGTTTCGGGAATTGATCCAACCGGCGCACCACGAACGAGCGCCACTTCGGCAGCTCGGCGAAGAAATCGCCCATCGTCTCGATCGTGTGCGTCGCCGGGTCCTTGAGGTCGGCGCCCGCCGAGAAGGCTCGGCCAGCCTCATCGCCTGTGACGATGACGGCACGAACGGTGTCGTCGGCCTCGAGCCGGTCCAACTCGCGCGCCAGACCCTCGGAGAAGTCCGCGCCCCAGCAATTCCGCGCCGCCGGACGGCTCAACGTTAGAACACCGACTGCAGCCTTCTGCTGATAGTGCACCGGCATCCCGTCTCTCCTTCGCTTGGTACCGCCGCCGACAACGCTGAGGCACCGGCGGAGACCTGGCAAGTCGGACCCGCGCATCGGACGCGTCTTGGCAGTCTTGGCCGCCTCCGCGTAGCATCGGATGACTATCGATGCGATCGCGGAGCCCACCATGCCCTTCTCCACGAGAGACGCGCGCCACCAGATCGTCAATCCGTTTGCGGGTCGCGACGTCAACTGGCTCGTCGACTATCGGGCCGAGACACGGCCTGATCATATTTTTCTCGTGTGGGAGCCATTCGAAGGCCAGCGCCAGACGTGGACCTACCGCCAGTTTCGAGATCGCGTGCTCAGGGTGGCCGCGGGGCTTCATGCGCGCGGCATCGAGCCCGGTGACTCGGTGCTCGTCCACCTCGACAACTCGCCGGAGCTGGAATTCCTGTGGTTCGCCTGCGCCCGGATCGGCGCCATCGTAGTGACCACCAACACGCGTTCGTCCCCGGATGAACTCGCTTACTTCGCCGACAACTGCGGAGCGGTCGCGGCCGTCACTCAACCAGAACTCGCCGAGCTGGTCGCGGGCGCTGCAAAAAACATCAAGTGGCTCGCCGTCACCGACCATCTGGCCGATGGCGCGCCGCCTCCGGCAAAACTGAAGCCGGGCCGCGCGGCATCCTTCTCACGGCTCGACGGCGACCCTTCTGGCCTCCCGTCGCTGCCCCAAGACCCCTGGCGGCACGGCTCGGTGCAATACACCTCCGGTACGACCTCGCGCCCGAAGGGCGTGCTCTGGACTCACGGCAATGCGCTCTGGGGCGCCAAGGCGTCCGCCGTTCACGAGGGCCTGACCGAGAACGACGTGCACCTCGTCCAGATGCCGTCGTTCCACACCAACGCGCGCACCTACTCGATCCTGCCGACGATGTGGGCCGGCGGTACGGTGGTGCTCGTGCCGCGCTTCTCCGCCTCGCGTTTTTGGCACGTCGCCGTGCGCAATAAATGCACCTGGGCCTCCATGCTGCCGTTCTTCTGCAAGGCGGTGATGCAGCACGAGCGGCCCAAATCGCATTCCTTCCGCATGTTCGGCATGAATGCCAACGAGCAGCCATTCGATGCGCACTTCGGAGTCCGCTCCATCGGTTGGTGGGGCATGACCGAAACCATCACGCACGGCATCATCGGCGATCACATGCAGCGCAACCGGCCGCTGACGACGGGCCGCCCGGCCTCGGGCTACGACATCCGCGTGTTAGGTGAGGACGGCCTCACTCTGGTCGAGCCCGGCGAGACGGGCCTCCTCGAATGTCGCGGCTGGCGCGGCATCCAGATGTTTCTCGAGTATCTCGGCAACGAGGCGGCGACCCGCGACAGCTTCGTCGAGCGCGGCTGGTTCGTGACCGGCGATCGCGTACGTCTCGAATCCGATGGTTGGCTGACGTTCGCCGATCGCGACAAGGACATGCTCAAGGTAGGCGGCGAGAACGTCGCGGCCTCCGAAGTCGAGCGCGTCATCGCGACGGTCCCGGGCGTCTACGAAAATGCCGTCGTCGCCCAGAAGCATCGCATGCTGGACGAGGTGCCGGTCGCCTTCGTCATACCCGCGCCGGGCGTCTCCAGTGAGCAGTACGATGATCTCAAGCGACGCGTGATCGGGGCCTGCCGCGATCGCCTCGCTGATTTCAAGGTACCGAGAGACGTTTTCATCGTCTTGGAGTTGCCGCGCTCCACGCTGGAGAAAGTTCACAAGGCCGAACTCAGGAAGCAGCTACCTACGGTGGGATAGGAACACCCGGCGGCGACACAGATCTCAACGGCCTTCGACCATGGGGCGCACGAACTCCGCCGCTTCGGCAAGCGCCTCCATCACTTCGGCGTCGGTCACTTGATGAAAATCGCAGTAATGCTCCCCGACCGCATAGAAGGGGTCGGGTGCTTCGAGGCACACGACCTCGTCGACGGTCTTGCACAAGAGTGCCACGACGTCAGGGGCTGCAATCGGAACTGCGACGATCAATCGGCTCGGCCGTTTGCGCTTCAGTGCAGCGAGCGCCGCTCGCATGGTCGCCCCGGTCGCAATGCCGTCATCGACGACAACGAGCGTGCGACCCTCCAGCCGCTCGCGGCCGCGTGCTCCCAGATACACTTCCCGGCGGCGTTCGATCTCGGCAAGCTCCGCCTCGGCCTCAATCTCGATATCCGCCCCGCTGAGCCGCGCAGAGCGCATGACGTCGGTGTTGTAGACGATCTCGGCGTCGCCGCCATCGACCACCGCAGCCGCAGCCACCTCGCGGTGTCCGGGAACGCCAATTTTTCTAACGAGCACGAGATCCACGGGCGCGAGCAGGACACGGGCAATCTCGAGCGCCACGGGTACGCCACCCCTCGGCAGCGCCAGGATCACGGGATCATCGAGGCCGCGACCGGCAAGCACCCGAGCGAGTTCTCGGCCTGCATGCGTGCGGTCGGCGAATGTACGGCTCGGCATCGCGGGCCTCCATGCTCGAATGCCCCTCGTTATTGAAGACGCACTGGAGTTGTCCCAGCTTGATGCGCGTCAATCAGCAGCCCACATTTTCAAAACGCCATGCTGAACACCGCAATGGCAAGCGCGGCGGCACCAGCGACGATGAGCGCAATCATGACCCAGTGACTTCCCCGCGACTGCTCTTCGCTGGCCGCAGGCGCTCGCGTCTCGTGACGCATGGCGGTCGCGACGCGCTCCGGCGTCGGCGTAGTCCCTGCAGCCTCGTCATCGGTGCTGAGGGGGGCTGCCGCAGGATCCGGATGAGCGACTTTGTCACCTGTCCGACCCCTGTCGATGGCGTCACGCAAAACGGATGCATTCAGAGGGCCGCGCTTCGTTTCCCATTTCACCGGAGAGTGCGTATCCGACTCGGGCTGTCGATCCGCCGTGCGCTCGGTGCTGACCCGACTCGTCTCATCGCGATCGAAACGCCAGTACGCTTTGCGATCCTGAGGTGACATGACCTGTATCCTTGCCAGTGTGGAACTCGCCGGCAGGCGCCGAGGGACATCGAATCGAGCGCTCACCGACCTATCGCCAACGCCGGGAGCAATGCCGGGTTCCACGGTGCCGCCTGGCCAACAAGGTCAAGGACGCTGGTCGCCTGACCGGCAGAGCACAGAGTTAAGGGCGTCTCACTCCCTCATCTCAGGCTGCGATCCGCAAGGAGGGCTTCGAGCTTCGCCCTGGTCGTCTCCAAGGGTGGAAAGTCGTGCTCCACCCACCAGTTCTCCAGTTCGGCCAGAACCTGCCCGATCTCGCGACCCGGCTTCATGCCGAGATTGATCAAATCGGCACCCGCGACCGGCAGCTTGGGCGCACGCCACGACGTTGCCGTTGCCAGCAACCGGCCGGCTTCCGTGCCGCGGGTCGGCTCGATCGCCTCGAGTGCGAGCGCAAGGCGGCGGCTTGCGTCGGGGCCATGACGATACGTGATACGGCGAGCGCTTCGCTCGTCGATCGCACCCAGTTGCCGAACTGCATCGCGATCGATGACGAGGAGGGCTTTCCGCTCGTCGTTCGAGAGACGCAGGCGGTCTGCCACGCGATCGATATCCTCGCTCGTCGCGATCGCGAGCGCCGATAGACGCAGCATCGCGTCGGGCGGTAGTGCAGCACGCGTCTCGGCGGCAACGATGTCCTGCATCAGGTCAGGCCGCGGCGCCACACCGAGCAACCTTGGCAGCAGCCCGATATCTTCCATGGCACGGACCGCACCGACCACCCCCGGCGCCACAAGGAGTTTGACGACCTCTGCCCGGATACGCTCGGCCGAGAGGCGCGTCATGCCCCCGAGCCCGCGTGCGCAAGCAGCCATCGCGACAGGATCGGGCGGCCCGTTCGCGTAGGCCGCATGAAACCGAAAGAAGCGCAGGATGCGCAGATAGTCTTCGGCGATCCGTTGATCTGCATCGCCGATGAACCGGACACGGCGCGCCATGACATCGTCATAGCCGCCCACGTAGTCGTAGAGCCGGCCATCTGCGTCGCAGTAGAGCGCATTCATCGTGAAATCGCGCCGGTGCGCATCTTCGGCCCAGTCGGTGGTGAAGGCGACCGTCGCACGACGCCCGTCTGTCGCCACGTCGCGGCGCAGTGTCGTCACCTCGATCGGCCTGTGTCGAGCCAGCACCGTGACCGTGCCGTGCTTGATCCCTGTCGGCACCGTGGTCAGGCCCACGGCCGCGCAGGCCCGCACGACCTCATCCGGGATGGCAGGCGTTGCAATGTCGATGTCGCTGACGGCGAGGCCCATCAGCGTGTTGCGCACCGACCCGCCGACGACACGACCCTCGAAGCCCGAGCCGGCCAGCGCGGCAAGCACGGCGCACGTCGCAGGTTCGGACAACCATGTCGCGCCAGCCAACGACGGCAGCGCGGAGCGGGGCGGTTCGGTCGTTCCGGTCATGGGCGTCCAGGCTCGTCGGAATCGCACGCGTGTTTGCGCCCGCCAATCCTACTTGATCTGGCCAGGCTCGATGCGGCCGTCTTTCATCGATGGGGGCACATAAACCTGTCCGGGCTTCCCTCGGGTATCCGAGCCGTAGGTCGCCAGAACAGCGAGCACCAGCGCCGACCCGGCCAGCATCAGCCACCCAAGTGGAGCCTCGTCGAGGATGCCCTTCCGGTTATCGCCACGCGTGGCGACGACATAGATCACGTAAGCGACCGTCGGCAGAAGAAACAGGAGGATATTTTCGATAACGATACGGATCATCCGGCAAACAGCCTTTGATGCATGTTTTTGATCATACCGGCCGTGGCGCCCCAGATGAAGCGCTCACCGTAAGGCATCGCATAGTAGTGACGTTGGCGGCCGCGCCAGTCGCGCGCGTGCTTCTGGTGGTTGGCCTCGTCCATTAGAAATGACAGTGGCACCTCGAACACCTCGTCGACCTCTCGGGGGTCAGGTTTGAGTTCGAAGCCCGGCCGGATCATCGCCACGACCGGGGCGACCGTGAAGCCTGTCCCGGTGCGATAACCGTCGAGGAAGCCGAGCGGCTCCACGAAATGGGGCGCGAGCCCGATCTCCTCCACACTTTCGCGCAGAGCAGCTTCGATCGGGCCGGCGTCATGAGGCTCCAACTTCCCCCCCGGAAAGGCAATCTGCCCGGCATGCGTCGGCAGGGTATGCGTGCGCTGCGTCAGGAGCACCGTCAGCTCTTCCCGCGCAACGATCCCGACCAGCACCGCCGCCGGCCTTGCCGGTGGCATCGCCGCAAAATCCGCAAGCAGTTCCGGATTGAGATCCCAGTCGCCGCGGCCCCAGGCTTTACCCGTTCGCGGATCGAACACGGCCTCCGAGGGCGCACGATCGAGACGGCCGGTCGCAAGCTCGCGGAACCCGGCCTCGGTCAATCGCCCGTCACCTGCTCGTCTCATCCCACTCATGCCGTCGTCCGCTCCTCGCGCGCTGGCTCCACGTCCCACTCTGCGTCAGAACAACCGGATGTGATAGCGGCATCACCTTGCGCCTGGTCAATTGACCATTCCAGGACTGCACCGTGTCCCCCGAACCCATTGACCATGAGCCCAACCCGTCGATGCGGCCGGCTGCCTCGGCCAAAGCCCGGGGCCGTCACTATCCCGATAATGTATAATTAACCCATCGGTGATTTTCTCCTCAGACGAGAGTTTGTTGCGTCATGACGTAGACTGATTTGAACGTCTGGCGGAACCTAGGATGGCCGTACCGCGCACGCACCCGACCACGAGCCAGTCCGAGGCGCGGGCAGACGGGGAACCGCGCGCGCCTGACGAGGATATTGCGTCTCATCGAGCTCCGGCGTCAGACAATACATGGACGTCCGAACCTCAGGGTCCACCAGCGTCCGAACCGCCAGCAGGGCGTCGCGGACGTCTGACGTTTCTCCTCCTCATCCTGGCCTCGCTGCCATTCCTCCTTCCCCATTTGAATGCGCTCCGCACGAGCGCGGCTTCGCCGCCTCCCCGAACAGAGAACTCGGCGCCGCCGCCCCCCAACGCACTGCGCGCCGCGTGGCGCGACATTCATCGGCCTTCCGAGGTCCTGCCTGGCCATCAGCGTTCGCTGGCACCCGTGACGTCGGTCCTGGAGGACATGGGCTCGCCATCCGCCTCGGCGCCTCCCGCGAAGCCACGCGAGACTCCGGCTGATCCACCGCCCAGCAGCGCGGCTCTTCTCGCGGAGAGAATGGCGGCATCCGCGCCGCCGGCCGCCGTCGAGCCTGCATCTCAGCCATCGCGGCCTTCCGAGAGCAAGACCTCGACCGCAACGGACCCAGCCCAGTCTGAATCTCCTGTCGCCATCCGCGACAACGAACGTGTCACCCGAGACCAGCCGAGCAGCCCGGAAGCTGGATCCGCACACCGCCTCATCTCAGCCCGGGAGCCCGAAGCGGCTCCTCGCGCGATCCGCACTCGCGAATTCCGCTCCTTCGATGCCCGCTCGTTCGACGATCGCGAAATCGAGCGCCTACCCAGCGGACGCTCCTCCGCCGATCCATTCGCCTCGACTCTCACGCGCCCGCAGCAACTCGGCAAAGCGCCACGCGCTCGGCTGAAGCCAGCCCGACGCACCGTCGCTCCCGCGCCGCGTCCCCAAGCGCCGGACGCGGCAATGGCCCAAGGCATGTCACTGTTCCAAGGTCTCGGCCGCGTGAATCCCTGAGTATTATGCCGTCACCGAAAGTGCTCGAGGCATGGTCGCCGTCCTGAGCGCATCGCGTGCGGTGGACGCAGCACGGCCCCGTAGCCTCCGAGGCGTTCCTAAGCTAGGCCAGCACGACTCTACTGGAGACTGGTACGTGTCCTCTCCTGCCGATGATCCTGAGAGGCATAACGGCGCCATTCGCCGGTTGACGGAACTCGATCGCTGGCGCCAGCGCATCGGCGAACTCGACCCCGTCTTTTTCGAGGCAAGCCTCACGAAGACGTTCGCCGATGAACAAGCTCGGGCAGCCTTTCGCGAACGGTGGCTCGGCCGGTTCCTGGAGCACTGGCCGGAGCTGGCGCATGTCGCCTTGGGAACCGAGGGTGAAATCATCGGCTACATCGTCGGCTGTCATTGCGACCCTGCTCGCGACCCGCGCTTCGAAGACATCGGCTTCTATCCCGCGTTGGCCCATCGAACCCAGGCCTATCCTGCACACCTCCACATCAACCTGGCCGCGTCTGCACGGAGCAAGGGTATTGGCTCGAGACTGATCGAAGCCTTCGTGAGCGATGCGCGCGCAGCCGGCTTACCGGGCGTGCACCTGGTCACCGGAAGGGAGTCCCGCAATCGCAGCTTCTATGCACGGAATGGCTTTGTGAACGTCGCCGAACTGACGTGGGGCGGAACCCCGATCGTCATGTTGGGTCGCCCCACGTGCGTCCCGAAGCGGTCAGCGCAGCAGAAAAAATAGACCGGCCAAGCTGATGGCAACCCCGCCTGCGCGAACCATCCACTCCCCAAGTGCCCACGTCTTCAGCAAGGACAGCGCAATACCCGCCAAGTGCAGCAGACCCGTCGCGATGACGAAGCCGGCACTATAATCAAGCGCGCTCGCTTGCCCGGGCAGTTCTGTGCCGTGCGCATGACCGTGGAAAATCGCGAATCCGCCGACGATGAGCGCGGCAATCCAAAGCGGAGGCCGTTGAGCGCCTGCCACCATGACGCCGAGCACGACCGCCGAAAGTGCGATGCCGATTTCGACGGACGGGATCGGCACGCCAGCCAGTCCGAGCACACCGCCGAAGGCCATCACGACGGGAAATATCACCGGAAGCAGCCAGACCGCGGGCTGACCGAGAAAGGCGCCCCAGAGCCCGACAGCCACCATGGCAACGACGTGGTCGAGCCCACCGAAAGGGTGCGCGAAGCCCGCTGCGAAACCGCCGCCGATGGCCGAAGCGTCGTGCGCAAGCACCGGGGAGAATGCCGTGCTCAGTGCGAGAGAGCCAATCATTAGGGCGCCGCGCGCGGACAACGCGGCTTTGGCCCGCCCTGCGCCACCGGCTCCTGCGACGCCAGGCGATCTGCTCGTGCGCATCGCTCCCCTGCTCCCTCAGCCGCGGCTCAGCCCCTTCTGCTTGAGCTCTGCCAGATACGTCGCCCAGCGCTCGTTGCGCTCACGCCCGAGGCGCTCGAGATAGTCCCATGTGAACAGTCCGGTATCGTGACCATCGTCGAAGGCGATGCGCACCGCATAGTTCCCGACCGGCGCGAGGTTGCGGATCTTGACGTTCCGCTTGCCACCGACTGTCACACGCTGCTCCGGCGAATGGCCCTGCACCTCGGCGGAGGGACTCATCACCCGCAACATCTCGGCCGCGAGCCGATAGCGTTCCTTGGCAAACACGACGTCGAGGGCCGTGTTGTCGTCGACAGGCGTAAGGGTCGGCGGCTCGGGTCGGTTGCCTTCGGCGGCGAGCACCTCGGCCCAGGTCTTAGCCGCAATCTCGGCGAACACCTGCGCATGGACGCTCGTCGGCTCGGTGGCGACGATCGGCTCGCCGGCATCAGAACGGCGGCGGATGTCGATGTGCAGCGGCACGGCGCCTAGAAACGGCACCCCCAGCTTTTCGGCTTCGGCCTCGGCGCCGCCATGACCGAAGATTTCGTGGCGCTCGCCGCACTTCGAGCAAATGAAATAGCTCATGTTCTCGATAATCCCGAGCACGGGAATGTCCGTGCGGCGGAACATGTTGAGGCCCTTGCGCGCGTCGATCAGGGCAAGGTCTTGCGGTGTCGAGACGATGACGGCACCCGAGAGCGGCACCTGCTGCGCCATGGTCAACTGCACATCACCGGTGCCGGGAGGCATGTCGATGACGAGCACGTCGAGATCGCCCCATTCGACGTCGCGCAGCATCTGGGTCAGAGCCTGCACGACCATCGGCCCGCGCCAGATCACGGGAGTCGCCTCGTCGACCATGAAGCCCATCGACATGCACTTGAGACCGTAACCGACCATCGGCTTCAGTTTGTTGCCTGAGCCGACGTCTGGCCGTCCGGTCAATCCGAGCAGCTTCGGTTGCGACGGACCATAGACGTCCGCATCGAGAATGCCGGCCTTGAGTCCGTTGGCCTGGAAAGCGAGCGCGAGATTGACGGCCGTTGTTGACTTGCCGACGCCGCCCTTGCCCGACGCCACGGCAATCAGGTGCTTGATACCGGGAACTCCGGAAGCACGCCGGGTGCCGCCTTGCGGTTGTCCCGCCGGCGGACCGGGCCGGTGCTCATGTGCATGTCCGTGCTCGTGGGCGTGAGCGTGGGCATGCCCTTGTCCGGGCGCTCCCCCCATCCGGGCGCGCGCTTCCTGCACCCGGCGACTCTCTGCCACGGCGGCGCTGCCGCCGCTCCCACCGACCCGCGCCCCACGGCGTTGTCCCGTGGCATCGGCGGTCAGCACGGCCGTCACGCCCTCGACGCCGGCCAGGTCGCGCACTACCTTCTCGGCAGCCTGGCGCAACGGCTCTAGCTCCTCGGCCCGAGCTGCGGGTACGGTGATCGAGAAATAGGCCTTCGCGTCCCGGATCAGCACCTCGGACACAAGTCCAAGATCGACGATATTGCCGGAAAGATCGGGCCCCTTCACGCGCTTCAGAGCTTCTAGAACTTGGGCCTGGGTGACGGCCATGGACTGCCTTTCTCGAGTTGCGTTACCGACGCCTGGAATACTCGACTCCAGCGCTCGGATTTAATCTTCGGACGTGTTATGGCAGAACCCGCAGAGGAAGTCATCTGCCCCGACGTCGGCATGAAGTTCCGCCGCTGACACCTGTATGCGAGTGGCACAACGGATGCGCTTCCGGAGGAGATCAAGGTGAAAGAGCTCGAGATCCGCCCCAACCTCGAGGACACGCGCCTTTTCGCGACCGTGGATGGCATCGACCACGAAGGCAAAACGGTACAAACGGACGTCGTCTCGGAACGGCCGCTGACGTTGTTCCTCAATGCCCGCGAGATCGTGACGATGATGACCATCGGCGATCATCCCGAACTCCTCGCGGTCGGTTATCTCTTCAATCAGGGCATGCTCAAGTCCGACGACGAAATCACGGGCGTTGACTACGACGACGACATCCAGACGGTCGTCGTTCGCACCGCGCGCGAGACGGATTACGAGGACAAGCTCAAGAAAAAGGTCCAGACCTCCGGCTGTGCTCAAGGCACCGTGTTCGGCGACCTGATGGAGGAGATCGAAGGCATCGAGCTGTCGAAAGACGCCCGCCTGAAGACGTCGTGGCTCTATACGCTCGCCCACAAGATCAACACGACGCCGTCGCTCTACTTGAAGGCCGGCGCTATCCACGGCTCGGTGCTTTGTGAGGAGGACCGGCCGCTGCTCTACATGGAGGACGTCGGCCGCCACAACGCCGTAGACAAGGTGGCCGGCTACATGCTGCTGAACGGCGTCGAGCCGTCGAACAAGATCTTCTACACGACCGGCCGCCTCACCTCCGAGATGGTCCTGAAGACGGTCAAGATGCGCATTCCCGTGCTCGTCTCGCGTTCCGGCTTCACAGCGTGGGGCGTGGAACTCGCGCGACAGACGGGGCTCACCCTCATCGGGCGTGCCCGTGGTCGCCGCTTCGTTGCACTGTCAGGCGCCGAGCGCATCGTATTTGACGCCGACCTCGGCAAGGTCGCGGAGGAAGACAGACGCCATGCGCGCAAAGGCGGCGAACCCGACCGGGACTGATGTGGATTGATGCGGCATCGTCGTGCGACCGCGTACCACGTCGCCGGTCGCGTCTCTTGTCTCGGAAAAGTTGTTAAGTTGCGTAGGCAGCTCGCAGAGCGAGCCGCCGTATTGCCTGGTGGGACGGGTGATCCGGTGCGCGACCGATATGCATCCAGGGGGAGGACGCCATGCGAGTCTGGCTGAAGGGGGCGATCGTCTTCCTTGCATTGCTGCTTTTGCCATTGCGCGCCGAGGCGCAGGATACCCTGGTGCTCCTCAAGACCGTTCGTCTCGACCTGGGCACGGACCGCCTGACGGTCGATCTTTCCGACAGCAAGGGCGCCTTTCGCGCCGTCCGTCTCAAGGCCATCGAAGGACGCGTGCGCCTCGATAACATCGTCGTGCGTTACCTCACCGAGTTTGCTCACAACGAGCGTCGCCCGATCAACTTGCTCGTGGGCGAGCGGACCAGGGAGATCAACCCGACCCCCGAAGGCCGCTTCCTGAGCGAGATCACGCTCGAATACCAGCCCGTACGGGGCACAACGGCCACGCTCGAGATCTATGGGCGCCAGGCCCCAGAGGACGCCGCCCGCGACCGCGAGGCGCTCGATGCCGTAGCTGAGGCTCCACCAACAAAGAAGAAAAAGAAGAGTGCCCGCCGGTCATCATCTCGCTCGATGGAGTCCACGGACGACGCGCCGGCCGCCGCATCCCCGCCGCCACCCGTCGCCAGCGCTCCTCCCGAGGCCGCCGCGCCGGCCCCGGCACCCGAAGCAGCGCCGGCACCCCCTCCTTCCACGACGACACGCGCGGCGGCCGTCTCGCCAGTCGCCTGCGTCGTCGACAATACCTGCACCCCGGTCCGGGTCTTCTTCGGCACGAACCGCGCACGCGAGGATCTGCCGAAACGCATCGCCTTCTCGTGGAAGGACTCGGGCGCTCTCGCGCTCGGTGGTGCGGTCGTCACTGTGCCGCGCAAGGTGCGGCGCGACTCTGGGTCCATCCAGCGGCCCAGCTGGTGGGACCGGAACGTCCTGCGCATTCCGCCCGAGGGTGACCCGGCACGTCATTTCGTCATCGTACCGAACCTGCTGGAGGTCTACTCCGACGAGGCCTCGTTCATCGCTGCCGTCGCTCGCCACATGGAGAATGCCGGCGACTTCAAGGACCACGCCTTCATCTACGTGCACGGTTATCGCGTCGGATTCGACGATGCTCTCTACCGCACGGCGCAGATCGCCTACGATCTCGGCAGTCCCCGCGAGTCGGACGGCGTCATCGTGCCGTTCGGTTCGGCCTTCCTCTACAGTTGGCCTTCAGCAGGCCAGCTCAAGGACTACCCCTACGACCAGGAGAGCGCCCGCCTCGCCGTACGGCATCTCAAGGAATTTCTCGACGTCGTGATTGCGCGAACCGCCGTCAAGCACGTGCATCTCGTGGCACACAGCATGGGCAACGTGCCCCTCCTCAATGCGCTCGGGGAGTTCGTCGGGCAGGAGACGGCGGGTGCCAAAGTCAGTCAGGTGATCCTGGCGGCACCGGACATCGGCAGGCGCGAGTTCAGCAACCTTGCTGCACGTATCAAGCCGCTGGCCGCAGGCTTCACGCTCTATGCTTCGTCGAGCGATCTTGCCATGGAGGCCTCACGCAAGGTGCACAAGAACGAGCCAAGGGCCGGCGATGTCGTGGACGGCAATCCTGTGCTTGCCACCGGCGTCGACACGATCGACATCTCAGCCATCACCACCTGCTATTTCTGCTTCGGCCACGACGAGTACGTCGAGCAGGATGAGCTTCTCGGTGACATATCCAAATTGATGCGCGCTGGCTTGCGCCCGCCCCACAGCCGCACCGAGAGTTTCAAGATCCAGGAAAGCACCGAGCTACCGTTCTGGAAGTACCAGCCGTAGCAGCCCGGCCCCTCAGCGGACGCCGAGCTTCTTCTGCAGGCTTGACGAGGACGTCGTGTACTGGAACACGACCTTCTTGTCGGGGAAGATGATCCGATTGGCGGCCTGCGCCATCAGGGCCGCCTCGTGGAAGCCTGAAAGTATGAGTTTCAACTTCCCCGGATAGGTATTGATGTCTCCGATCGCGAAGATGCCCGTCTCGCTGGTCTCGAATTTCTCGGTATCGACGGGAATAAGGTTCTCATCGAGATTGATGCCCCAATTGGCCAGCGGCCCGAGCTTCATCGTGAGGCCGAAGAATGGCATCAGCCGGTCGGCCTTCAGCGTCTCCTCCCCCGCCTTGGTGCGGACCTTGACGCCGGACAGCGCACCGTCGGCACCCTCGAGGCCCGTCATCTGCCCGATGACCAGCCGCATGGCGCCCGCCGCCACGAGTTGTCGCATCTTCTCGACCGAGTGTGGCGCACCACGGAACTCGTCGCGGCGGTGCATCAGCGTCAGCGATTTGGCGATCGGCTGTAGGTTGAGCGTCCAGTCCAGGGCCGAGTCGCCACCGCCGACGATCAGGATGTCGCGGCCTTCGAAATCCGCCATTCGCCGCACCGAGTAGAACACACTCTTGCTTTCGTAGGCCTCGATCCCCTCGAGTGGCGGCCGCTTCGGCGTAAATGAGCCGCCTCCGGCGGCCACGACGACGACCTTGGTGATGAAGGCCGTGTCGCGATCGGTCTGGAGACGGAATCGCCCATCGGGTAGGCGCTGAAGCGCATCGACGCGCTCCCCTAGATGGAACGTCGGCTCGAACGGCTTGATTTGCTCCATCAGCGCATCCACCAGGGCCTGTCCGGTGACGATCGGGAGTGCTGGAATGTCGTAGATCGGCTTTTCCGGGTAGAGTTCCGCGCACTGGCCACCCGGCCGGTCGAGGATATCGACCAGGTGGGCGCGGATATCGAGCAGGCCCAGCTCGAAGACGGCAAACAAGCCGCACGGGCCCGCGCCGATGATCACGCAGTCGGTCTCGATCGGTGCCGATGCGCCCATGTCGTCTGGCATGCGAAGGGTCCTCGCGTCGAAAGGCCCTGCTCGCGGGGCCGAAATGATTAGCCGTTCTAATGGCCCACTCCGCAGGCCGAGACAAGATGCCGACGACCGGCGTGCGCGGGTCGGCCGCCGCGAAAATCCTCCGTTAACCCTGTCCCTAGAGCCAGCATTAAGGGATCGCCGGCATACTCCCGAGTTCCTTGATTGGGAGTTTCTGCCAATGTCCATCTCTGCGTTCGGCGTAGGCATCACTATCCTGGCTCTGCTCGCACTCGTCCTGCTGGCCGCCGTAGTTGTCTATAATCGGCTGGTTGCGTTGCGCCGACGTTGCGATCAGGCCTCGGCCGACATCAGCGTCCAGTTGAAGCTGCGCCACGATCTGGTACCGACCTTGGTCGAGACCGTGAAGGGCTACGCTTCCCACGAACGCACTTCGCTCGAGGCCGTGATCAAGGCGCGCGCCGCCGCCGTTGCGGCTCCGGAAGGTCCGGCCAAGGCCCAGGCTGAAGGCATGCTGGGTCAAGCCCTGGGTCGGCTGATGATGATCGCCGAGGCCTATCCCGACCTCAAAGCGTCCGCCAATTTCACGCAGCTGCAGACCGAACTGAGCGACATCGAGCACACCATCGCGGCCGCCCGCCGGTTCTTGAACGCTGCCACGACCGAGTACAACACCACCCGCGAGCAATTCCCCGCGAATCTCGTCGCCTCGACGTTCAGCTTCGAGCCACGTGACGTATCGGCAGTGCCCCGCGAAACGGTGATTGCACTCGAAGCCGCACCAGCGGTGCGGTTCTGAACGAACGAGGCACATAGTCGAGCTTCTGGCAGGCGCGAGAGTGGTCATGCTGCCCATCAATGGCCTCTACGGCCACATCCGCGCTAACACCCTGAAGTCCATAATGCTTCTTGCGGGGTTCGCAGCGCTGGTCGCCGCTTACTGGTTCGCTGCGTGCCTCGCCTTCTCGGCAATCGCGCATCTGTTCGATTTGTCGTCGCCGCCCGTCTCTGCGTCGGCCGCCTTCGATCAGATCATGGCGAACGCTGCCGCGCGCGCGCTGGCCAACTGGCACGTACCGATTCTCGTGACGGCGGCGTGGTTCGTAGCGGCTTGGCTCTTCTACGGCGGGATGATCCGCGCCGCGACAGGCGCGCGCCCCGTCAGCCGCCAAGCAGAGCCCGATCTCTACAAGCGCGTCGAGCGACTCGCCATTGCGGCCGGCTTGCCCATGCCGCGCGTCGAGATCATGGAGACGCAGGCCCTCAACGCCTACGCCGCTGGCCTCGGTCCTGACGATGCCACCGTGGCCGTTACGCGCGGCCTTCTGAAGCGGTTGGAACCGCGCGAGCTCGACGCAGTGCTCGCCCACGAGATGGTGCACATCCGCAATCGCGACGTTCGCCTCATGGTGTTTGCGTTGATCTTCGCAGGCGGCATTACGCTCGGTGGCAACCTGATCGCACACGCGATGAGCAACCGGCGCGGGACCTCTTGGTCGCCTGGCGATTTCGATGACGTCGGTTATGGCGTTCGTGCTCATCACCGGCACGGCGGTCTCGGCGCGCCCGCAATCCTGGCCGTTGCCGGCGCACTGCTTATCGCCGCCGCCACACTCGCGCTCACCCACATCGGCGCGATCATGACGCGCCTCGCAATTTCCCGCGCCCGAGAGTTCATGGCAGATGCCGGTGCCGTTGAGCTGACGAAGGACCCGGACGCATTGATTTCGGCACTCGCCAAGATTTCCGGCCACGACTACGTGCCGGGCGCATCGGACACGATGTCGGCAATGATGATCTCGTCGAGCTTTGACGAGGACGACATATTCGACGAGCTGTTCTCGACCCACCCCAGCTTGGCCGCCCGCAGTTCGGCACTTTCGAGGCACGCCGGCGGCATAGCGATGCGGCCACGCAGGAGGTTTGTTCGCCCGCAGCGCGTGCAGGCCAGCGGCTGATCTCCGTCGACGCGAATTGCGACTTGTCGCCGCGCCTCTAGCTTGCCAGCATGGGCTCTCCGCATACTTGGAATGGGAGAGACCTCCTTGATATTCACGCCTCGTACAATCGCGTCCGCCTTGACCGCCCTGGGGCTAGCCACGCTCGCTCCGCCGTCAGCGCACGCTGATACGCCCAAGCGCGGCGGCACACTGACTTTTGCCGTCGTCTCCAGCCCGCCGAGCTACGACTGCCATGCGGAGATCACCTTCGGCATGGTGCATCCCGTCCTGCCGCATTACTCGCTGCTCCTCAAGATCGACGCCGCCAACTATCCCAAAGTGACGGGCGACCTCGCGGAAAGCTGGGATGCCGCACCCGACGGCTCAAGCTACACGTTCAAACTGCATCGCAACGTCAAGTTCCACGACGGGTCGCCGCTGACATCGGCTGACGTTAAGGCCTCCTATGAGCGGATCATGCGCCCACCCCAGGGCGTTACATCGGTGCGCCAGTCTTACTACGAGGACTTCGGCGACATCGAAACGCCTGACGACCACACGATCATCTTCAAGATGAAGAACAAGGTCGCCGGCGTGCTCGAGCTTCTCGCCTCGCCATTCAACTGCATCTACAGCGCCGCCAAGCTCGCGAAAGGCGGTGAGTACCCGGCGCGCGAGATCATGGGCTCCGGTGCGTTCCAGTACGTCGACCACGTGCGCGGCTCGCATTGGACCGCCAAGCGCTTCGATGGCTACTTCAAGAAGGATCTGCCCTATCTCGACGGCTTCAAGGCGTTCTTCGTCAAGTCGCCGGCCGTCGTGCCGGGCCTGATCGGGGGCCAGTTCGATGCCGAGTTCCGTTTCCGCACGCCGCCTGAGCGCGATCGCCTCGTCGAGCGGATGGGTGATAAGGTCAACGTCTACGAGACCGCCCTGATTGCCGGCAACATCATCATCTTCAACACCAAGCGTAAGCCCTTCGACGATATCCGCGTGCGCCAGGCGCTGAGCCACGCGATCGACCGCTGGACGGGCGGCGAACAGCTCGGCAAGGTCTCCTCGCAGCGCTTTACGGGCGGCGTCAACAGACCGGGCTCGCTGATGGCCATTCCGGAAGCCGAACTTGTCAAGCTCCCAGGCTATTGGAAGGACGGCGAGGCCGCCAAGGCCGAGGCGCGGCGCCTGCTGAAGGAGGCCGGCCACGAAGGCCTGTCGTTCAAGTTCCTGAACCGGGCCGGCATCGAGAGCTATACCGCAGGCGGCATTTACACGATCGACCAGTGGCGACGGATCGGTGTCAACGCCACCCACGAGCAACTCGAGACCAAGCTCTATCTCGACAACCTCGCGAAGGGCAATTTCGACGTGGCGATGGAATTCATCTCCGACTACCTCGATGATCCCACGCAGAACTTCGTCAAATTCCTGTCGAAGAGGGCGAGCCCGCTCGGCTACTCCGGCCACGAGGACACCAGAATCGACGAACTCTACGATCTCCAGCGGCGCGAACTCGACCCGATCAAGCGCACGAAGCTCGCGCGCGAACTCGATAGCTACGTCCTGACGACGGCCTACTCGGTTCCATTCCTTTGGACCAACCGCATCGTCGTCATGCCAAAGGTCGTGCGCGGCTGGCACTTCACACCGACACACTACCTGTCTCAGGACCTGGCCGACGTCTGGCTGGACCGCTGAACCGGAAGACGAATGAGCAAGGGGCGGCATCGAGAACGGTGCCGCCCGCATCAGCTCACACGCGATGTCTGATGAGTTAGCTGCTGATCACGCCTTCTCGACTGGTCCCCCGGCGTCGAGCCAGCCCTTGAAGCCGCCCAGGTTTCGCACGTTCTCGTAGCCCATGTCCTTCAGCGTCTTGCCGACGAGAGCCGAGCGGCCGCCCGAAGCGCAGTAGGCGACGATGGTCTTGGCCCGGTCGAACTGCGCATCGTGCAGCGGCGACTCAGGGTCGGCGCGGAATTCGACGAGCCCCCGCGGGATGGTGAGTGCGCCTGGCACTTTGCCGGTGGTCGCGACCTCCGGCGGCTCCCGCACGTCGAGGAATACCACGTCTGTGCGCCCCGCAAGCGCTTTCGCCTCCTCAGGCGTGATCCGCGGCACAGCGTTGTTGGCTTCCTCGAGCATCTGCTTGACGGTTCGCATGCGCTTTTCTCCGTTGAGATTTTTCAGTGGCTCCCATCCACGGGCTTAGCCTGGAATTAGGCCCCCGTCGACGTTGAGCGTCTGGCCAGTGATATTGCGCGCGGAGCGCGACGCCAGAAACACAATGGCGTCGGCGATGTCCTCGGGCTCGTTCGCGCGCTTCAGTGGTACCTCGGCAACGGCGCGTCGCTCGACGTCTTCGACCGAGATGCCCTCCTTCTGGGAGACGGTGCGGAAGAGATCCTCGACGATCGCCGTCTTCACGATCCCAGGGCAGACGGCGTTGACGTTGATGTTGTGCGGCGCGAGTTGCTGGGCCGCCGTGAAGGTCATGCTGATGACGGCGCCCTTGGAGGCGGCGTAGACGGCATTCGACGTCCCGTGGAACCCCTTGCCGGCGACCGAGGCGATATTGACGATCGAGCCGGACCGCCGCGGGATCATCTCCTGCGCGACGCGTTGCAGGCAGAAGAACACGCCCTTCGCATTGACGCGATGGATGCGGTCCCAGTCTTGCTCGTTGAGGTCCATGATGTAGGCGCGCCGCGTCACGCCCGCATTGTTGACCAGAATGTCGATATGCCCGAGCGCCGCCACGGCCTCGCGCACCATGCGGTCGATCTCGGCGACGTCGCCGAGATCGGCAGCCACCGCCAGACTGCGTCGGCCTTGCGCGGCAACGGCCTCAGCCGTTGCGCGGGCCGTCCCCGCGTTGATGTCCGCGCAGACCACGTCCGCGCCTTCACGAGCCAGCGCCAGCGCCGTCGCTCGGCCTATTCCCTGTCCCGCTCCCGTAACGATGGCGGTCTTGTTCGCGAGTTGCATCGGCGCTCTCCTGTCGGCTTTCCGGCCGAGCATGGAATAGCCCACCGGCACCGGCAAGAGGCCACAACGAACGCTGACGGGACCCCTTGCCGCGTCGTCCGATCAGAACTGCTTGGCCGGAACACGCAGGATCAGGCCGTCGAGGGAGTCGGAGACCTTGATCTGGCACGACAGACGGCTTTCGTCCCTCACGTCGAAGGCGAAATCGAGCATATCGGCCTCCATCTCGTTCGCCTTGCCGACCTTCTCCGTCCAGGCGGCGTCGACGTAGACGTGGCAGGTCGCGCAGGCGCAAGCCCCGCCGCACTCGGCCTCGATGCCCGGAACGAGTGCCTTCTTCGCGGCCTCCATCACCGTCAGGCCCTTGTCCGCCTGGACCACTTGCTGCTTGCCGTCGGGTTGGATGAACGTGATCTTTGCCATGTGTCGAAGGCGACCTTTCCGGCGTCGGACTTCACGCGAAAGCCCGCGTCTTGTCAGGCTATGCATTGGCCGCCCACGCGCCGAAGGGCCAGCCGCGACCCGAGGGTTTAGACCCGGGTAGCGCCGTTTTCAAGCGATCCGCCTCGACCACCCCCCGACAACGAGCCGACAGGCCTCCTCATTCTACCGTTGGCGACGAGATGTCAGGCGCGATCGCCCAGTGACGCGACGTAAGCACGCGCCTCGTCGAGCGCCTCCTCCAACGCCGCAATCGCCCGGCTGCGTGCAACCGTGTCCGGCGAGGCCCTCAATGCCTCCGCCCGCTCCGCTCGGTCGCCGACCCGCATCGCACCGACGGCCCGGGCCGAGCCTTTCAGAGTGTGCGCGGCATCGCGCCACTCCTTCTCCGAGGCAGCCGACCGTAACTGCTCGAGGTACTCGGGGGCCTGGTTGGCGAAGAGTTGCAGCACCTCCAGTTCGAGAGCCTTGTTACCGAAGGTGTAGCAGGCCAGATGGGCATGATCGATCGGCGGACTGCCCCGCTCGACGGTCTCTGCTTCGAAGGCCAACGCTCCCGCAACCACACCCATGGCGCTTCCTCTGCCCGACAGCTGGCAATGATCGTCCTCCAGCCTCGCACGCAGGTTCGCATGGAAGGGGATAAGTCCGCGTAAAGCCGGCGATTCAATTCACCGCGCTAGAAACAGCGCTCATTAACCTATGCACAGCGTGGATGTTCATCTTCCTTTCGCCACAAAAAGCGTCGTACAAGCATTGGGGAGCAGTCCGGCCTACGATGGGGACACGGGGAAAGGCTGGCGCCGCGCGAGCCTCGATGGCATTCGCGAGGCCAGCCTGTAGAGTCCCGCTGGACAAGAGGGGCGGCGCGAAAGCGTCGGCGGGGGTAAGCGGGTATGCCGCAAGAGACGTCGAAACGCTCGGAGTCCACCGAGGGCACACCGGCTGCCCCGGAGGAATCTGCGCCGTCGGCTTCACCTCCGAAGAAAGACGCAAGACCCCCACCCCTGCCCGTCGCTACAGCCAAGCCTAACGCCCGGCCACCGGCGCCGCCTGTGACCGAACTCGGTGGACACCCGGCCAGTAGCGTCGCTCAGCCAAAACCTTCCGAGCCCTCTTCCGCTGGCGACGGCGGTGCGAACCTGTTCACGCCGCCGCCGGCCGTGGCATCGCCAACAGAACCCGCGTCCACCACACCCACGGCCACTCCCGCCGAGGAGCCGAGCCCGGGATCCAGCGGACGGCGGACGGCGAAACGCCGATCGGCCGGCCAGCCCCGCACCCAAGTCGCGGCCAACGACGACTTACCGTCGATCGGCGGGCTGATTTTTGCGCTGCACGAAAAGCCGTCCAAACGGCCGATGCATGTCGCCGCTATCGCCAGTGGCGCCTGGGCCTTCGTGAGCTTGTTGCTCGGCTGGGCTATGCTCGCCCCCGAGTTGCAGCGCGCGCCGACCGTGCTCGAGATGCTGACCCGTCCGACGGCCATAACACTCGCCGCGACGGTCATCCTTCCGATCGCGATGTTCTGGTTCATCGCACTCCTCGTCTGGCGGGCGCACGAGCTGCGCCTGATGTCCTCCGCCATGACGGAGGTCGCGATCCGCCTTGCCGAGCCCGACCGCATGGCCGAGCAGCAGATCGCCTCGGTCGGACAAGCCGTGCGGCGTCAAGTCAACCACATGAACGAGGCCGTTTCGCGGGCCCTCGGACGGGCGGGTGAACTCGAAGCTCTGGTGCACAACGAAGTCGCCAGCCTCGAACGCTCCTATACGCAGAACGAGAATCGCATCCGCGGCCTCCTGGAGGACCTTGCCGGAGAGCGCAACGCACTCCTGAACACCAGCGAGCGCGTCAGCTACTCGCTGAAGGAGCTGGGCGGCGACATCCCTGCACTGGTCGACAAGTTATCTGAACAGCAGGTCAAGCTGGCGCGGTTCATCGAGCAGGCCGGTCAGAACCTCGTGTCGCTTGAGCAGTCGCTGTCGAACAACGCCACGCATTTCGCGCAAGCCGTTGGCACCCGCACCCAGGAGTTGCACGGGGTGCTGACCGATGGCACCGCCGAGATCAGAGGCTTGCTGGAATCGCGCACGAGCGAGATTGCGTCCGCGCTGCAGACCGGGAAGTCCGAGCTGGAGACGTCTCTCGTCTCCCATAGCGAAGAGATGCAGGCGACCTTCGATGGATTTGCTGGCGGCCTCGACACCGCGCTTGGCCAGCGGACGAGTCAGCTCAAGGGCATGCTCGACGAAACGGCACAATCGATCGAGGGCACGCTCACGACGCGTACCGAGGGGCTGCAGACCGTCCTCGAGGAGTACACCCGCGCGCTCGACGCGACGATGGAGGCCCGCCAACACGGTCTCGACCAGCAATTGCTGCAGCGAACGAAGGCTCTCGACGACGCGTTCTCCGAACGCATCAAGCTGTTCGATGATTCGATCCTGCGCTCGACGATCGCGATCGACAGCACAGTTGCTGACAAGGCGCGCGCGCTTTCCACCGCCCTCGAGACCCACGCTCACGAGATTGCTCAGGTCTTGGGCGAGCAGGCCGGGCAGCTTGACGAGCAGATCATGCATGGCGTGCACGCCGTGCGCCGGGCGAGCGAGAACGTGACGCGTCAATCCGTCCAGGCGATCGAGGGCCTCGCTGGCCAGGCCGATCTTCTCCGCAACCTGTCCGACAACCTGGTCAGCCAGATCACCAGTGTGACCAATCGCTTCGACCAGCAGGGCCAGACGATCATGCGGGCCGCTGGCGCGCTCGAGACAGCCAATCAGCGCATCGATCAGAACCTGCAGCACCGCCAGGCGGAACTCGGCCGTACCCTCGAACACATCGCCACCAAGGCCGAGGATATCGACAAGGTCATGCGCGGCTACCCGGCCAGCCTCGAAGGCACGCTGAACACCTTCGAGACCCGAGCCCTGTCTGCTGGCGAACAGCTGGCGCGCGGTGTCGAGGAGCAGTCGCGGCGCGCCATGACCGAGATGGAACGATTACGTACGGCGACGGGCGGCGAGACCGATCGTGCCGTGGCCGATCTCCGCGAAAAATTCCAGTCGATCTCCCGGGAGGTGAGTCAGGAGATCGGCTCGATGCAGAACCGCTTCTCGTCCGGCTACGACGATATTCGCCAGCGCGCCAAACGGACGCTCTCGGAACTGGACCAGGAGCAGAGCCGTCTCAAGGCCGAACTCGACCGTCTGCCCGAGGCGACACGCGCCTCCGCCGAGACGATGCGGCAATCCCTGCAGGAGCAGTTGAAAGCGCTGGAGCAGCTATCGACACTGTCGCGGCGGGAGGCTCAGCGCGCCGATGTGACGCCACCGCCAGGCCACCACGCGTCTCCTATGCCGGGGGCGGGGCGGGCGATCTCATCCGTCACCCAAACACTGGCCAACGAGCTTGCTGCTCGGGGTCACAGACCACCCGCCGCGCTGCCGCCCACCGCCGACGCGGGCCGCGAAGGCTGGAAGCTCGGCGACCTACTCGCGCGTGCCTCGAAAGAGGATGGCGCTCCGGGCGAACTCAATCTCGCCGGCTACGCACGCGCGCTGGACCAGACCACGGCATCCGCGATCTGGTCTCGCTTCCGAGCCGGCCAACGTGGCGTGATGGTGCGCAGCATATATTCGGTCGAAGGCCGCAATCTCTTCGACGACGTCCAGCAGCGCCTCTCCTCGGATACGGGCTTCCGGCAGTTGGTCGAACGCTACCAGCACGATTTCCAGCGCATCCTGCGCGAGGCCGAGCAGCGCGATCCGAGTGGACGGCTTGCTCAGAGCCATGTCATTTCCGACCCCGGCCGCGCGTTCCTGTTCTTGGCACATGCAAGCGGTCAGCTCGTTTGACGCCCTGAAGAACTGCGTCAGGATCGGCCGCCATTATCAGCCAGAGGAAGCCGATGGCCTCCATTCTCGTAGATGTCGCCATCGAGACATTCCCTATCGCCGGCGCCTTCACGATCTCGCGCGGCACGCGTCGCGAGGCCGTCGTCGTTGTTGCGACCGTCGAACGCGACGGCGCCGTTGGTCGTGGCGAGTGCCTCCCCTACGCACGTTATGGGGAGACGGTCGACGGCGTGGTCGATGCCATCCGGCTCTTCTCGGCATCGGGACCACTCGAGCGCTCACGCCTCCAGAGCGAGATGCCGGCCGGAGCGGCGCGTAACGCGCTCGACTGTGCGCTGGTCGATGCAGAGGCCAAGCGATCGGGGCTATCGGCGGCAGCACTCCTCGGTCTACCGGAAATCCGCGAGCCACGGTTCACCTGCTATACGCTGAGCCTTGCCTCTGCGTCCGAGATGGCATCAGCCGCCGCTTCCGCCTCTGACAAACCACTACTGAAGTTGAAGCTCGGCGGTGGTCGCGCCGATATGGAGCGATTGGCGGCCATTCGGGCCGCTCGGCCCGATGCTCGCCTCGTGGCAGACGCAAACGAGGCTTGGAGCGAAGCCGACCTCGTGCCCCTGCTTCAAGCAGCAAAGGAGGCCCGCCTCGAGTTGATTGAGCAGCCACTACCGGCGGGTAAAGATCGAGCGCTCGCGCATATCGCACGCCTTGTGCCGATTTGCGCCGACGAGAGCGTGCACACCAGCGGCGACATCGCCAGCCTCGCGGATCGCTACGATGCTGTGAATATCAAGCTCGACAAGGCTGGCGGGATCACCGAGGCGATGGCGATGGCGCGCGCGGCGCAGAATTCAGGTCTCAGGATCATGGTCGGCTGCATGCTCGCGACGTCGCTCGCCATGGCGCCTGCATGGCTGCTTGCCGGCACAGCCGAGTGGCTCGACCTCGACGGACCTCTCCTCCTCGCGCGCGACCGTTGCCCGGCGATTGAGTATTCTAATGGGTTGATGTACCCGCCACCGAGCGCGCTCTGGGGCTGAGCAGGTTATCCGACCGTCATCATCAACCCCTTAGGGTTTGCCCGTTCGGCCTCTCAGCAATGGCACCGTCGCAAGGCCACCCACGATACAAAGCATCGCCATGAGCCAATAAGCCTGGCCCCCGAGCCCGGCATAGAGCGGGCCCGCCGCCAGCGTCGCCAGGCCCATCCCTATGCCGGCCGTCACGCTTGCATAGAGCGCCTGCGCCGTCGCTGCCTCCGAGGGCGGGACTTGCGCGCTGATGAAGTAGAGCGCCCCGAGATGAGCAGCGCCGAACGTCAGGCCATGGAGCGCCTGCAGCGGCAACAGCATCCCGAGCGGAGGATCGAAAGCCATCACCGCCCAGCGTATGACGCCCGCTGCCGCCCCAGCGATAAGCAGACCGACAGCCCCGAGCCGTGCGGCAATCGAACGGGAAAACGCGAACACACCGATCTCTGCAATGACCCCGACCGCCCACAGGGTCGCGCACCACGTCGCTGAATGGCCCTGGCGCTGCCACTCGATCACCCCAAACGTATAGAAGACGGCGTGCGAGGATTGCACTGCACCGGCAGCCAGTAGGAAGAGCAGGAAGCGCGGCACCAACGCCGCCTTGCCGATTGCGGCGATCGTGGCACGTCGCCCGGATGGTGAGCTGGCATCGGGGTCTGCTGGAAGGACCAGGGCAACGGCGAACGTCGCAACACTGCCGGCTACGAGCAACGCAATGATGGCGCCCGGCCCGTAGATCGTGATGGCCGATCCAGCCGCAAAGCCCACCGCGATGAAGCTGATCGAGCCCCACAGCCGCATACGTCCGTAGTCGAGCCCCCCGCGCCTTACGCCGCTCATCGCAAAGGTCTCGGCTATCGGCATCAAGCCCATGGAAGCGAGCGCGCCCAGCAGGGTCACGGCGAGGATCAGCCAGAACCCCTCTGCGACGCTCAGCAGCAAAGCCCCAGCCAGCGCCAGCCCGGCCAGTAGAATGGCGGCCTGGCGGCGGTTGCCCCACCGGTCGGCTGCCATGGCAATGACTGGACCGGCGAAAATACGCAGGAAAAGGGGAGCGGCCACTACCAGCGCGATCTCTGACGTCGAAAGCCCGCGCCACTGAAGCCATACCGGCAGGTAAGGCAACTTCGTCCCGGCGACGATGAAGAGTGCGGTGAAAAACAGAGCGAGGCGCACCGCATATCGAGGCGCCAACCCGATAGCGCCCGCGGCGGCGATCGGCTCCACAGCGCTGCCGACGCCCGCCTTACCGTCCGCGTTATCGCGCATGGATCAAGCCGCGCCGAGAACGGCCGCCAGCATGCCCGCGTCGATGTTCCCCCCCGAAATCACGGCGACAGTCGTGCGTCCCCGCGTCGGATAGCGCCCACAGAGTACCGCCGCGAGTGCCACCGCGCCGCCCGGCTCCACAACGAGCTTCAGTTCGGAGAAGGCAAAGCGAATGGCATCACGCACTTCGTCGTCACTGACCACGAGGCCGCCTGCAAGGACGTTCTGTGCGACGGCGAACGTGGTCTCGCCCGGTGTCTCGGCGAGCAGGGCATCGCAGATCGAGCCTGATAGCTTTGCGTTCCGCTCTCGGCGGCCCGAACGGAGCGAGCGGGCCATGTCGTCGAAACCCTCCGGCTCGACGGTGAGAATGTCTGTCTTGGAATGGCTCGCCTTCACCGCGGTCGCAATCCCGCCCGCCAATCCCCCTCCCGAGCAAGCGACGAGAACGGCATCTGGGACCGCCCCCATCGCATCCGCCTGCGCCACGATCTCAAGGCCGACGGTGCCCTGTCCGGCCATGACCTGCCAGTCGTCGAACGGGTGGACCATGGCCGCGCCCCGCTCTGCGCAGAGCCGTGCCGCAATCGCCTCTCGATCCTCCCCGACCCGGTCGTAGGGTATCACCTCGCCGCCGAACGACTTGGTGCGCGCGACCTTCATCGCCGGCGCATCGGCCGGCATCACGATCGCCGACGTGATCCCGAGCAATGTCGAAGCAGCAGCGACGCCTTGCGCATGATTGCCCGACGAGCAGGCGACGACGCCGCCTGGATAAGCGGCCCGATCGACCTGCGAGATCTTGTTGTAGGCCCCGCGAAACTTGAATGCGCCGACCCGCTGCAGATTCTCGCACTTGAGCAGAACCCGCCCCTGAGCGCGCTCGTTCAGCGCGGGATGCTCCAGCAGCGGAGTCGCGACGAGGTGCGGCCGCAGTCGCTCGTGCGCCGCGCGGATGTCGTCGATCGTAGGCAGGCGAAGGGACATCGGTCGTACCTCGTCATCGCAATTCGCCGCCATCTCGTGCGCCGCCCTGAACCGCCTCGTCAAGCCGGCCGCACCCGGGGAGGGCCAAAACTGTTCAGTACGTTTCGACGTGATAACGGCCTTCGCCACGCAATCGTGGCTTCAAGGCCGCCCAATCGATTCCCGTCGCCGACGCGATCTCGGCGAGAGCCGCATCGACACCATCCTCCATGCCTTTGAGGCCGCAGATGAAGATGTGGGTCGCCGGATCGGCCACAAGCGGCGCCAGGCCGCTCGCGTTGGCTCGCATGCGGTCCTGCACATACTCCTTCGGCTGTCCGGGCATTCGGGAGAAGACGAGCTGCTGCTCGAGAAGGCTCTGGGGGACTTTCTGCAGTGGACCGAAGTAGGGAAGCTCCTCGGGCGTGCGCGCCCCGAAGAACATCACGAGACGACCTTCGGCCGAAGGCGCCGCGCGCCGACGCCGCTCGGTGAACGCGCGAAATGGCGCTGAACCGGTGCCGGTACAGATCATGAGGATATTGGCCCGAGCATCGTCCGGCATGAGAAATGTCGAGCCGAACGGACCGGTGACGGCAATTCGCTCACCCACCTTCAAATCGCAGAGCCACTCCGAGACGAGGCCGCCTGGCACACGTTTAACGGTGAGCGCGATGTTGTTGCTATTGCGCTTCTCCCCGTCCCGCGCCGAAGCGACCGAATAGAGGCGCAGCGGGTACGGCCGCCCGTCCGGATCGGTCACCGGAGGCAACACACCAATCGATTGGCCCTCCAGAATCGGAAATGCAGTTTCTCCGAACGACAGCACGATATGGCGAACATCGCTTTCGGCTGACGAAGCCGTGATACGGAAGTTTCCCTGCACGGTGGCAACAGCAGGATTGGATCTGCCGTAAAGGTTGACCACAGGCCGGGTCGCCGACGCGGGCGCAACCGCACGCCCCCCGCCTCCGGCATGAGCCGCTTCGATCAACGCTCCGACCTCGCCCTCCGATGCCTCCGCTGGGCTGATGCCGGCATCGCCCAGCTCTTGCTGCGGCGGCAGCTCCATCCATTCGAACTGCTCAGCCAGCGGATAGGGAGCAGCGACGATACGCCAGTTATCGATTGATCCCGTCGGGCAAGGGGCAATGCAATCGAGGCAGGCGTTGCACTTCTCGGGGTCGACCACGTAGTTCCGGTCGTCATGACTGACTGCGCCAACGGTACACGTCGCTTCACAGGTCCCGCACCGGATGCAGATCTCGGGGTCGATCAGGTGCTGCTTTCGCAGCGTAGCGCTTGTCGTATGCGTCATGGGTCCGGATGACCTTCATCTGGCGCCGCCTCGAAAGGATGGCGCGGCACATTTGTCGCACGGCCGATGCCTGGATGCCACGCCCGCATGCCGGAAATCCAGCCAGAGTTTGTTGCATCTGCCCGATTGGTCAGCCTCAACTCCCCTTGCAGTCTGGAAAAATTTCGGCTCAATGTGCGGACAAGGTCCCGCCGGGGGCCTCGTCAATGATCGACTTCAAAGGGAGGGTCGTCTATGCGTCGTTTTCTTGCGGCAACCGCATTTGCCGCAACGCTCGGTCTTGCGGCTAGCGCGCAGGCACAAAACATCGATTCCAAGACGTTCAACGTCGTGGGCACCTGGAGCTTTTTGACGAACTATCAACAGCTCGAAAAGCCGTTCTTCACAGAAGAACTGCCAAAGCTTTCCGGTGACAAGCTCAAGGGCAACGTCAAGGCCCTCAACGAACTCAACCTCAAAGGCACTGAGCTGCTGCGCCTGCTGAAGCAGGGCGTCTTTGACATGGTGTTCGCGCTGCCCATTTACGTCGAGGATGGCGGAGCAATCATCGAAGCGCTCGATATCGCGGGCGTCGCCCGCGACTACAAGATGGCCAAGGATATCTCCGAGATCTGGATGCCGGAGATGCAGAAGGTGATGAAGGAGAAGCACAACGCGCTGATCCTGGGCACGCACACGTGGCCGGAGCAAAATTTCTACTGCCGTGACGACGTCAAGAGCGTCGAGGACTTGAAGGGCAAGAAGGTGCGCGTTCAGGGCACCTCGCAGTCCGATCTGGTTGCAGCATTCGGTGCGTCGGGCGTCACCATTGCCTTCGCCGAGGTCGTTCCAGCACTCGAGAAGGGTGTCGTCGATTGCGCCATCACGGGCACCATGCCGGCTTACAAAGCCAAGTGGCCGGAAGTGACGAAATCCATGTTCCGCCTTCCTGTCGGATTCACGGCAGGGTTCATGGTTGTCAACCTGAACGCCTGGAACAAGCTCACGCCCGACACTCAGGCGCTGATCCAGAAGGCCGCCAAGGACCTCGAGGAGAAGTCTTGGAAGTCGACGCAGCTCGAGACGGAAGATGGCGTCTTCTGCACCACCGGCACCGGCGCGTGCCCTGCTGGCCCCCCGGGCAAGCTGAAGCTCAACCTCCCGACAGAAGCCGACTTGAAGGCTCGCGACGCGGCTCTGAATGACTCCGTGCTCAAGAAGTGGGCAGCACGTTGTGGCAAAGAGTGCGCAGAGAAATGGACTGAACTGATCGGCAAGAAGTACGGCCTGGTCGCCAAGGCGGACTGACTTCAACAACATTGAGGCTTGGCATCCCGATGGATGCCGAGCCTTTCTTTCGCGCATCTGGCAAGGGCTAGACACAAGCGCGAGCGGCCGTGCAGGCTTTCGGGGACGGGGCGAAAGATGGATCGCATTTGGAGTGGCGTAACCGCGATCTCGCGGATTGCTGTTTGGTGCGGCGGCATCATGCTGTTCCTCGCCGCGGGCATCGTCACGGCCGAGGTCGCAGTTCGAAAGCTCATACCTTCGACCATCGGCTTCTTCGAAAGTCTTTCGTCAGCGGTAGGTGCGACAGCACTCTCCTCCTTGTTTACGTCCTGGCAGGACGGGTTCAGGGCCTTCATCTTCTCGGGCTCGGACGAAATCTCGGGATACTTGTTCGCCGTCGGCACGAGCTGGTCGCTCGCCTATGTGCTCTGCACACGGGGACACATCCGAATTGACGCCGTGTACGGCCGCCTGCCCCTGAAAGTACGCGGCTGGCTAGACCTGCTCGCCTTGGTCTTCCTCGGAATTTTCGTCGCCGCGATGGTGCATCGCGCCTTCGACGTCACAGCAACGAACTTCCTCGAGTACAATCGCTCGAACACCAACTTGCGAATTCCATTGGCGTGGGCACAGATCCCGTGGCTCGCGGGCTTCGTGCTGTTCGCTTTAGCTCTGATCGTGAGCTTCCTCAGAACAGGCTTGGCGCTTCTGCAAGGCGACTACGCCAAAGCAGCCGAGACATCAGGCGTCGCCACCCAGGACGAAGAGATCGAGAGCGAACTCAAAGGCCTCGGCATCCAGCGGCCACACCACTAGGGGACGGGGGTTCCAATGCTCGCAACTGCGCTTCTTCTCCTGCTCTCTCTACTCGCCCTCAGCGTGCCTGTAGCCGCCGTCATGGGCGTGCTCGGCATTGCACTCGACAACTTTTACTCGTTCATGCCGCTCCAGCGAGCGATGGGCGAGATCCTGTGGAACTCGTCGAGCGAGTATATCCTTATCGCCGTTCCGCTTTTCGTCATGCTCGGAGAGATTCTTCTCCGGGCCGGCATCGCGGAGCGGGTCTATAATGCAATTGCACAGTGGCTCTCGTGGCTGCCTGGGGGCCTGATGCACGCCAACATCGGCGCTTGCGCGATGTTCGCCGCGACGTCGGGCTCGAGTGTCGCGACGGCTGCGACAATCGGCACCGTGGCGATACCCGAGATCGCCAAGCGCGGCTACGACGAGCGCCTTTTCCTGGGCACAATCGCAGCCGGTGGCACGCTCGGCATCCTCATTCCACCATCGATCAATTTCATCATTTACGGGCTGCTCACCAATACCAGCGTACCCCGGCTCTACCTCGCTGGTTTCCTCCCCGGCGCCCTGCTGGCACTCCTGTTCATGGGCATCGTCCTCATTTACTGCCTGCTGCGTCCCAGCGCAGGCGGAACGCCATTGAGCACCAGTTGGGGCGAGCGGTTTCGCGTTCTGCCAAGCCTCCTGCCTCCGATGTTCATCTTCATTGTCGTCGTTGGCGCCATCTACATGGGTATCGCGACGCCGACCGAGGCCGCCTCGCTTGGCGTAGCCGCCGCTCTGCTGCTGACGTGGTGGGAAGGCAAGCTCACGTTCCTCATGCTGCGAGCTGTTGCCGAAGGGACTATGCGCACGACAGCGATGATCATGATGATCATCATCGCGGCCCAATTCCTGAATTTCGTCCTGGCCGCCATCGGCATCACTGACACGATCGCGCAATCCATGGAGGCCATGGGCCTCGGCAAAATCACCACGATGCTGGTGGTCGTGGTGTTCTATTTGATCCTGGGCTGCTTCATGGAAACGATCTCCATGATGATCCTGACGACACCATTCATCTTCCCGATCGTGGTCAAGATGGGTTGGGATCCGATCTGGTGGGGCATCGTGCTCACCATCTTGATCGAGGCTGCACTCATCACACCGCCGGTCGGCCTCAATCTCTACGTGGTGCAGGGCATGCGCGAGCGTGGCCCCGTCTCCGATGTCATCTGGGGCGCCCTGCCGTTCGTCGGGGCGATGATGGGAATGATCGCCATCCTTATGGCGTTCCCAGAACTCGCTCTGTGGCTGCCCAATTTGGTCATGGGCAAGGGATAGCCGCACACCGTTCCAAAGCATCCAAGGTCGAAAGCCCCGGCGAACAACGCCGGGGCTCCTCATTTCTCACCAAGACAAGACTGGGATCTGCCTCAGAGTTCGCCGAGCTTTCCCGCCTTCTCCGCCAGCAGATAGTAAAACGTCACGCGATGCTTCGAGGTGTCCGCCTTCATGGCCTCGCAGACAGCTCGAATGCGCCCGTCGAGCGCGGCGTCTTCCTCGGACAATTTCAGCTTGCGTTTGAGGAAGCTCTCGCGGACTCGCTCAAGCTCGCTATTCGATGAACAAGCGACATGCGAAGAATCGCGGCTCTTCAAGGCAATACCGAGGAACCGTACGATGCCGTCGACCGCCTTTTGGTCGACGCTCTCCGTGAACTTCTTGATGTCCGCCGTATAACTGACTTCCGCCATGGAACACCCTCCTGAGCTGAGCACGCTTGAACAACGACGTAGGATAGTCAGTGTTATACGCGATCGCGCGACGAGCAGAAACCCCAGGCGAGCACCGGCCGATGAAGCAGTCCCAGCGGTCCCGGGCATCGAGCGGATACGAGAGGCTTAGGTGCCGGCTGCACCCAGCCAAATCGAACGGGCCGCGGCGCTCGATTGAACCGAATGGCCAGCCCGGCTAGATTCAGGTCCGATGCCAATTCCGGAGACAGCAATGCCGATCGACGCCGCCGCCTATCGAGACAGCCTGAGGCGCCTAAAGCCGCGCGTGTTCGTCAACGGGCAACGGATCGAAAGCGTCGCAGATGAGCCGCTTCTCGCGCCCGGCGTCGCGGCGACCGGCGTCGCCTACGATTTCGCCTGCCGAGACGAGCACAAGGCGCTCATGACGGCACGGCAGTCGACGTCGGGCAAGCTCGTCAACCGGATGTTGCACATCGACGAGACCTCGACCGACCTCCTCTACAAGCTCGAGGCGATCCGCTTGATCTGCCGGGAGTCGGGTTGCGCCCAACGCTATCTCAGCCACGATGCGCTCAACGCCCTGTATCAGGCGACCCATCGCGTCGACGCCGAGCGCGGAACCGATCGCCACCAGCGTCTGCTCGCCTATCTGCACGAGAGCCAGGACAACGACTGGAGCCACGGCATTGCCATGACGGACGCCAAGGGTGACCGGTCCAAGCGGCCGGGCGCCCAGGTCAATCCGGACGTTTATGTGCACGTCAAGGAGCGACGCCGCGACGGCATCGTCATCCGTGGCACGAAGGCGATCGTGACCGGCGCGCCCTACATGCATGAATTACTCGTGTTGCCGTGCAGGACCATGTCTCGCGAGGACAAGGACTTTGCAATCGCCTGCGCGGTCCCCATCGACGCGCCCGGCGTGACCATCATCTCACGCCCCGCCGGCCGCATCGGCGACCCGGCAGCCCTCTACTCGGCCAAGTACGGTCAGTCTACCGCCGTCATCCAATTCGATGACGTGTTCGTGCCCCATCACCGCGTCTTCCTCGACGGCGAGGTCGAGGAGGCGGGTTTCATGACGACCAGCTACGCCACGCACCATCGACAGTCCTGCATCGGCGCTCGCGCCGGCTTCGGCGACCTGCTGATCGGCGCTGGCGCGCTGATGATGGAAGCGAACGGGCTAGACCCCGAGCGGCACGCCCACGTCCGCGATGCCATGGTCGAGTTGATCAAGATCGTTGAAGGATTCTTCGCCTGTGGCGTGGCCGCATCGGTCTACGCCACGAAGGATCCGGCCGGCTCGGTGATGCCGGATACGGTGTTCTCGAACGTCGGCAAGCTGCTGCTGGCGACACAGATTTACGACATGCACCGCCTCGCGCACTACGTCTCCGGCGGGCTCGTCGTGGCGCTGCCGGGTCCGGACGAGGATCACAACCCCGAGACCGCCGCTTCGCTGGCCGCTGTGCTCGCCGGACGACCTGACGTGCCAGCGTCGAAGCGGATGGAAGTCGCCCGTCTGATGGAGGATCTGACGGCGTCCTACACCGGCAGCTGGATGAGCGTAATCTCGCTCCACGGCGGTGGCTCGCCAGAGGCGATGAAGCGCGAGATCTGGCGCAACTATCCGGTGGGCGAAAAGCGCGATCTCGTCGAACAACTCCTTGATCGCGGCGTGCTCGACGAAGGCAAGCGCGTCTCTAAGCAGCCCGGCCGCTGCTGTGCCACCGGCTGCGAGGTGCCGGCTATAGAGGGCATGAGAGAGACGACGAAGGACGCGGCGGAGTAATCAGGTCGCGCCGCCAAAGCCCGCACCCGATTGCGCCGGCGCGAGCCGGATCAATCGGGAATCCAGCACGGCTGCCTGCCGATGTTTGACGGCCTCGCGATAAGCGGGGTCGCGGATCATCTCGACGAAAGACGCAACGCTGGGATACTCCGCGATAAAGCATTCATCCCATTTCTCGCTACTGGGGCCGATCAGCATCAGCTCGAAATTTCCGCGCCAGACGATCCGACCGCCGAGACGAGAAAAGACGGGAAAGCTGTCGCGACCATAGGCAGCGTAAGCCTCAGCCCCCGTCGCTTCCCGCCCGTCCGGGTAGGCGGCCCGATCGCGGAAGCGGACGAGATTGAGCATGTGAATGGGACCGGGTCGATCGCTCGCGCGAAAAGCCGAGAAGGTTTCCTTGGTCGGGTCGATATGGCCGGTCATGTCGGTCTCGCGTGGCAGTCTGCGATGCGGTCAGGCTACCACACGGATGCTCGGTGATACGAGCAAAGCCATGCACTGGTCGGCCACCCGAAACCGGCCTACGCTGCCGCTATGCCCAATGACCCCACACCCCGCACGTCTCACTGGATCGCCCGCGATTTTCGTTTCCACGACGGAACGGTGCTGCCCCAGGTGCGCCTAGCGTACACCACCGTCGGTGACCCCGCGGGCGAGCCCGTGCTGGTGCTGCACGGCACGACGGGGTCGGCGGCTAACATGCTCGCCCCCGCGTTCGCCGATGAGTTGTTCGGTCCCGGACAGCCGCTGGATTCCCAGCGCTATTTCATCATTCTCCCGGACTCGCTCGGCGCCGGGCAATCGTCGAAGCCCTCGGACGGGATGCGCGCCAACTTCCCGCGCTACACCTACGACGACATGGTCGATGCACAGATGCGACTCGTAACTGAGGGTCTCGGCCTCTCAGGCCTGCGCCTCGTGCTCGGCAATTCCATGGGGGGCATGCAGGCGTGGATCTGGGCGACACGCTATCCTGCGATGATGGACGCCGTCGTCGCCATGGCCGCGCAGCCGACCGCTATGTCGAGCCGCAATTGGCTGATGCGTCGCATGATCATCGATGCCATCCGCAATGACCCCGCCTGGAACGATGGACACTACACCGAGCAGCCCTCGGCCTATCGCATCGCTTCGATCTTCCATGGTATCGCGACCAACGGCGGCACTATCGCCTGGTCGCGCCAGGCGCCGACCCGCGAGGCCGCCGACAGGCTCCTCGCCGAACGCCTCGCCGAACCGTTCAAGGGAGACGCCAACGATCTTCTCTATCTCTGGGAGGCCTCGCGCGACTACGATCCCGAGCCGTTGCTCGATCGCATCCAGGCGCACGTGCTGGCGATCAATTCGGCTGACGACGAGCGCAATCCGCATGAGACGGGCCTCATGCAGCGGGCGATGGCGCGCGTGAAGCGAGGCCGTTATCATCTCATTCCAGCGAGCGAGATGACACGTGGGCATGCCACGACGGCCATGGCCAACCTGTGGAAGGCCGAACTGGCCCGGCACCTTGACGAGACACCGTATCGCACTTGAGACCTTGAGCTTCCGACGAGGGCACGGCATGTCGACTGGCGCGCAGCACACGAACGCAGCCGATCTGATCTGGCAACACTGGCAGGCCGGCACTGTCATGGCCGCATTGCCGGACGTCAGCCGCCCGCACCACCGTCGCGACGGTTACACGATCCAGGCGGGGGTGACTGCCAAAGGCTCCCGCCCTTCGACAGGCTGGAAAATTGCCGCCACATCCAAGGCCGGGCAAGCGCATATCGGAGTCGACGGCCCGCTGGCCGGCCGGCTGCTCGGCGAACGCACCCATCAGAGCGGTGCAATGGTATCGCTGACGGGAAACCGTATGCGGGTCGCCGAACCCGAGTTCGCGTTTCGCTGCGGAAAGCGCCTCGAGCCGCGTGTCGCGCCCTACACTCCGGATGAGGTGCTGTCAGCGATGGACGCACTCATCCCGGCGATCGAGGTGCCGGACTCGCGCTTCGAAGACTTCGCCAAGGCCGGTGCAGCCCAACTCGTCGCTGACTGCGCCTGTGCACGTGACTTCGTGCTCGGCACGCCGACGACGGCGGATTGGAGCGCAATTGATCTGTCGCGGCATCGAGTTCAGGGCAGCATCGCGGGCCGGCTGGAACGAGACGGCATTGGGGCCAACGTGCTCGACGATCCGCGATTGGCACTGACGTGGCTCGTCAATGAGCTGTCCAGCCTTGGCATTGCACTCGAGCCTGGCGAAATCGCCACCACCGGCACCTGCATGACGCCACTCGAGATCCAACCCGGCGATCACGTCATCGCTGACTTCGGGGTGCTCGGCCGGGTCGAGGCGCGTTTCGCGTGAGCCTGCTCAATTCCACCCACGGCTACGGCGGGTTGACCAAGGCGCTGCACTGGCTCGTCGCGGTGCTGTTCGGGTTCCAGTACCTCGCCGGGGCCGTAATGACCCGCATGGCGCCGAACGGCACGGCACTCGGCCTGACGCAATCGGCTTGGTACAATTGGCACAAATCGATCGGCCTCGTGGCTCTCGCTATTGCGCTCGTGCGCCTCGCCAACCGTAACCTCGGAGACTTACCGCCGTGGGCGCCATCGCTCAACGATGGGGAGAAGCGGTTCATCCACCGCGCCGAACAGCTGATGTATGGCGCAATGCTGGTGATGCCGGTCTCAGGCTTTCTTTATGTGATGGCCGGCGGCTACGGTGTGCACCTTTTCGGGCACTGGCATCTCCCCAATCCCATAGGCGCGTGGCCACTTCTCGAATTGACCTCGCGCCTCGTTCATCAGGTTGCGGGCATTGCGCTGGCGGTGGCCGTGCTCGGGCACGTAGGACTGGTTCTGCGCCACCAGCTCTTTTTCCGCGACGGCCTCCTGCGGCGCATGCTGCCCGGCCGGAGCGGCACGCCTTGATCAGCGCCGTCGCAACCGCAGATCTCGAATGATCTCCCGCGCCGCGTTGTGGCCCGGCGCGCCCGTGACACCTCCCCCCGGGTGTCCTCCCGAACCACAGAGATAAAGACCCGGGACCGGCATCCGATAGTTGGCGAACCCCATCACCGGCCGCGTCGCGAACAACTGATCGAGACCGAGCTGACCGTGGAAGATATCGCCATCGAGAAGCCCGAAACGACGCTCCAGATCCAGCGGCGACAGAACTTGGCGTGCCATCACCGACGCGCGGAAGTTCGGAGCATGCGCATTCACGGTGTCGATCACAAGATCGGCGAAACGCTCCGCCTCTACCGGAGTCTCCCATGATCGAGGCGCCGGCAGATGCGGCGCCACATGCTGGACAAAAAGGCTCGCCACATGTTGGCCCGCCGGGGCCAGACTATCGTCAAGCGTAGACGGAATCAGCATTTCGACCACGGGCTTTCGCGACCAGCCATCGGCGCGTGCGTCAAGATAGGCCTGCTCGAGGTAATCGAGCGTCGGTCCGATCACGATGCCCGAGCCGTGATGGTCCTGAGCCTCACGGCCCGGCCGGCAGCGAAAATCGGGTAGCTCGGAGAGCGCCACATTCATCCGGAACGTACCCGACCCCGTGCGGATGCCGAGAAAGCGCCGACGCACGTCGGGTGTCACGATATCCTCGGCGACGAGATCGCGAAACAGCAGCTTAGGGCCGACGTTGGCCGCCACGGCCCGGGCAGCGATGCGCTCGCCGCTGTCCAGTTCGACGCCGGTAGCCTTGCCGCCCGTGACCAGCACACGGCGCACGGACGCGGACGTGCGCACGACGGCGCCTGACGCCTCGGCCGACCGTTGCAGCGCCGTGCTGACGGCTCCCATGCCGCCGATCGCATGCCCCCATACGCCGGACTTGCCGTTCACCTCGCCGAAACAATGATGCAGCAGCACGTAGGCGGTGCCGGGAGTCGACGGCGCAGCATACGCCCCGACAATGCCGTCGAACGCGAGCGCCCCTTTAACCACCTCGCTTTCGAACCAGCCCCCGAGAAAATCGGCGGCGCTCTTCGTGAAGAGATCGACAAGAAGACGCTGATCTTCGAGCCCGAGGCGCAAGAGACGGCGCCCGATCAGGCCCGACTTCAGCAATTCCAGAATACCACCGCCAGCGTTGGGGGGCGCGCGCAGTACCAGGTCCCGCAGCACGCGTGCAGCCGTCTCGATCGCAGCGTCGTACGCCGGCAGCCGTTCTGCGTCACGCGTCGAGAAGCCGGCGACGGCACGCTGCCGAGCCGCGAGGCCATAAGGCATGAGCAGAAAACGCCTCTCGTCGACCGGCCAGAAATTAGCGACGGGACGCTCGACGATGCGCAAGCCGTGTCGGGCAAGCTCGAGATTGCCGATGACGGTCGGATTGAGCAGGCTCACGGTGTAGGCCGCAACCGAGTTGCGAAAGCCCGGATGGAACTCCTCGGTCAGCGCCGCCCCTCCCGCGACGTCGTTGCGCTCCAGCACGACGACGCGGGCGCCCGACCGCGCGAGGTAGGCGGCGCAGGTGAGACCGTTATGGCCGCCGCCGATGATCGCAACATCGTAGGGCGTATTGCTCATGCCGATCGCTCGCAGGTTGCCGCCGCTTGTCGGCTGAAGCCGTCCGGGCCCAAATGCGCCGGTCCCCGTCAAGATACTCGACCGGTTCGGGGATCGCACCCCGCGCTATGGTAAATCGTATACCGGGGTTCAGGTCTCGCCTCGACGCATGCCCTATTGTGATTTATTGCCGAGTAACCGTGGGGTCGGTGCCCACCGGACTCCATTTCCCTCATTCCACCCAGGATCGACGGCATGACCAAGCCAGCCCTCCTTTCGACCGGCCCGATGATGCCGCTGATGGTGACGCGGATGGAGGAGGCGTTCGAGGTCCATTGGCTCAACGAGATCAAGGACCGGGAGGCGTTTTTCGACGCGGTCGGACCGCGCATCGAGGCGATCTGTACAGGCGCCCATACGGCTGTCCGCACCGACGCCGCAATGCTTTCACGCCTGCCGGCGCTCAGGGTGATCGGAAACTACGGCGTTGGCTATGATTCGATCGACGTGCCCGAGGCTAGGAAACGCGGCGTCGTCATCACCAACACCCCCGATGTCCTCAACGAGGAGGTGGCCGACACGGCGATCGGGCTCCTGCTGATGACGGTGCGCGAACTCTCCCGAGCCGAAGTCTGGATGCGCAACGGCCAATGGGCCGCTACCGCCGCCGACTACCCCTACACTCCGAGCTTACGTGACCGCAGTGTCGGCCTCGTCGGCTATGGAAGGATCGGCAAGGCTATTGGCCGCCGGCTCGAGGCCTTCGGCGTGCCGATCTCGTATTTCGGGCGCAAAGCGCAAACGGACGTGCCGCTCCCGTTCTATGACGATCTCGTCGCCATGGCCGAGGATGTCGACACGCTCATCGCGATCTTGCCGGGCGGGCCCGCCACGCAAAACCTGATCGACGCGAAAGTGCTGCAGGCGCTTGGGCCACAGGGTGTGCTGATCAACATGGCGCGCGGTTCTGTTGTCGACGAGCCAGCGCTAAAGGCCGCGCTGAGATCCGGCACCATTCTCGCAGCCGGCCTCGACGTCTTCTGGAACGAACCGCGGATCGACACCGACCTTCTCACGATCCCGAACCTCACCGTACTTCCGCACGTTGGCTCGGGCTCGATTTATACGCGCTCCAAGATGGGCAACCTGACCATTGACAACCTGATCGCCTACAAGGATCGCAAACCGCCGCTGACCCCGGTCCCTGAGACGCCTTTCAAGGGCTGGTAGAACGACGGCCATCACACAGCTCAGTCGAGGAACAGCCGGCGCGCCTCCTCGAGGCTGCGGGAAAACGCGGCGAGGTCGGCCATCACCGATCCCGGGGGCGCATCGCCTTCGATCAAGCTGCCGCCGCTTTCCAGGATGGCAACGGCGATCATAAGGTTCTCGTTCATGCCGAAATCCTCGATCTCGACTCCGGGCGCATCGCTGTCGCTCGGCGGAATACCCCGCGCGCGATAGGCCTCCGCCCGCGTCCGGTAGTCGCCGGGCACGTTGCTGTAGCCCAGGACCGGGCGCCCGAGCGCGCGCATGAAGCCGACCTCGAAGGCCGTCCCCGAATCCATCGAGACCCCGCGAAACGGCGTCAGATTGGCGATCAGCAGATCGCACGAGCGCATCAAAGCCTCGTTCGCCAGCGATATTCGCCGCGCCTGCTCGAGCTTGGGCAATCCATCCAAGCCGAGTTGCTGGTCCAACGGAAAGAGACCCTCGAAACCGGCTTCGGATGCCAAGTCGGCCTTGGCTCGTCCGACGGCCATCGCGTTGGGTAGAAAAACCTCTGGTCCGGCGAGGTAAATGCGCTTCCGAGGCGCGCTGGTCATCGAAGTCTCCTGGTGGGCAGCTCGAGGTTGACGGCTCGGGTAAGGTTTGATTCGCCAATCCAGCGTAGCATCGCGCTCCGACGAATACCGCCTGCAGGGTGCCACGCGCCCACAAGACTTGCGCAGGCAACATCATGGGGCCGCACCGTGCTGAAGACAGCCGTCAAGGGTTTAGCCGGCACGCTCGGCTACGACGTCATCCGGAAGAATGTTGGCTCGGCGTCGCTCACGCGCGGCATCGTCACGCGGTTCAAGGCACACGGCGAGGATGTCGCCTTCTTCGTGCTCAACGAGTGGGACTACATCCAGAAGCACCACCTGAATGGCGGCTTCTACGAGCCCGAGGAACTGGCCCTGATCGGACGCCACCTCCATGGCGGCGTCTTCGTCGACGTCGGCGCCAATGTCGGCAACCATTCGGTCTATGCGCTGAAATTCCTCGGCGTAGCACAGGTCATTGCGTTCGAGCCGAACCCGGCAGCAGCCGAGTTGCTTGCCGTTAATCTTGCCCTCAACGGCCTTTCGGCGCGTGTCGAGCACCGCCTCGCCGGGCTGTCCGATCGCAAGACGGCTGCACGCTTGGTGGCACCCGGCCACAAGGATCTCGGCAGCACGAAGGTGACGGTCGGCGACACGGGCGCAGGTCAGCAGTGCTTCGTCCTGACCGGTGATGAGGCGCTTGCCGACGTCGAGGCGATCTCGATGATCAAGATCGATACCGAGGCCATGGAGCTTCAGGTTCTGCGCGGGCTCGCCGGCACCTTCGCCCGCTGCCGTCCGAAGGCCTTCGTGGAGGTCGATGACGCCAACCGAGACGCATTCCTGGCTCTCGTGGACAGCTACGACTACACGGTTGCCGAAAGCTACCGGCGCTACGCGACGAACTGCAACTATCTCATCGTTCCGCGCGGCTGATCGCGGTGGTTAGTCCTCAATGGCGCTGAAGAGCCTTATCAGATCCACGATCCTCATCGGCTCGTCGTCGATGGCGACGACTCTGATCTCGATCCTTCGGGTCAAAGCGCTGGCCTTGATGGTGGGACCCGCCGGCCTTGGCCTGCTCGGCGTACTCGCTGGTCTCGCCAGCGCCGGCACGACCCTCGCCGCACTCGGCAGTGACACGAGTGGGACGCGACGCATCGCTCTGAGCCGCGATGATGCAGCGACGCTCGTCCGCGTCAGGCGCATCCTGGGGCTGATCGCCGTCGTGCATGGATTGCTCGCCGCCGCCGTCATCTGGTGGCTGCGCGAGCCAATCGCGACCTGGGCTCTGGGCAATTCCGTCTACGCTGACGACGTGGCCATGGTTGGCATAGCCGTGGCGCTGTCGCTCACGGCGGGCCTGCAGATCGCGCAATTGCAGGGCCTTGCGCGCGTCGGCGATATCGCTCGGATCAATGTTCTGGCAAGCTTGGCGAGCACGCTTGTCGGGCTGCTCGCGGTGTGGTTTTGGGGCATGGGTGGCATCATCGTGCTCGTCCTGGCCCAGCCGGCAGTGTCGGCCCTGCTAGCGACCCATCGCATGGCCACGATCGGTGGCGCCGGCAGCGACGGCGCGCGAGGCCAACTCCGCGATGTGGTCCGTGACTGGGCTGGCACCCTCGCCCAGGGCGCGCCTTACATGCTGAGCTTCCTCATGCTGACGCTGGTGCCGCTCGCAATCCGCGCACTTCTCGTCCGCGATCTCGGCATCGAGGCGGCGGGTCACTTCCACGCGGCCTGGACCATGTCGGTCATCTACATCGGCTTCCTGCTGAATGCCATGTCGGCCGACTACTTCCCGCGACTGACCGCCCTGGTCAGTAATCACAAGGCGGCGTCGGCGCTCGTCAACGATCAGGTGCAGCTCGGCCTAGCCTTCGGCGGCGTCGCGCTCCTGGTCATCCTCGCAGGAGCACCGATCCTCGTCCCTTTGCTCTACTCGTCGGCGTTCGCCCCTGCCGTCGAAATCGTCGAGTTGCAGGCTTTTGGCAACCTCATGAAAATCGCTGGCTGGCCGATCGCGTTCCTGGCGATGGCGCGGGGGCGATCCATTCAGTTTTTCCTGGTTGAGCTTGCTTGGAGTTCAATCCTCCTCGGCCTCGTTTGGATTTGGCTGCCTCATCTCGGATTGACGGCGACGGGTGCAGCTTTCGCTGTGGCATGCGCGGCGTTCCTGCTCATGCAGATCATCGCCGCCTACGCGACCTATGGTTTCGTTCTGGAACGCAGAACGCTTCAGATGCTTGCCTTATTCGCCGCGGCAAGTGGTGCCACGCTCTTCGCAGCACGCTATTCGATGACAATCCAGCTGATGACGGGTGGCGGGTTTGCCGTCCTGCTCGGCCTTACGAGCATCCGGCTGATTTTGGCTCGTATTGAAGGCGACGGCCGCCTCGTCGCGAAGGCCAGAAGCGCATTCGCGGCGGTCGGCTGGCCGATGCACCGGCCAACCTCCATCGGCCCCGCATGAGTGCAGCCATGAGCATCTCAGTCGTGATCCCGACCTACAATCGCGCTGCCGCCGTCGGGGAGGCCATCGAGAGCGTGCTCCGCCAGACACACCCTGCCGACGAGATCATCGTCGTGGACGACGGCTCCACCGACCGAACGGACGAGGTTCTGGCCGGCTTCGGCGACCGGATCAGGATCGTTGCCCAGCCCAATGGCGGTGTCAGCGCCGCCCGCAATGCCGGCATCCGATTGGCGACTGCGGACTGGCTGGCGTTTCTCGATTCTGACGATGTCTGGCTACCCCACCGTCTCGCGACGCTCGCTCGGGACGTGACCGAACCGAACGTGGGCGTCCACGTTGCGGACATTGTGCTAGAGGGTCCCGGGTACGAGGAACGCTTGCTCCCCTTGCGAAACCTCGCCTTCCCTCAACACCGAGCCGAACGGATCGAGCGTCCATTACCGCTGGTCTTGAGCGGGCTGTCCCTAGACTCCATCGCCTGCCGGCGGGACTGGCTGATTGACGCCGGCGGTTTCGACACCTCATTGCGCATGTTCGAGGATCTCGACGTGCTGACTCGGTTGGCATTGCGCGGCCCTTGGTGTTTCACGTCCGAGGTCGTCTGCCGTGCCAGACGCCTCGCCGAGCCGCACGGGATGGCCCTGACGACCGAGGCTGCTCGCAACCAGGTACGAACGAAAGCGGGCCTTGCTCGGCTGTTCACCGCGCTTGCAGCTGCGCCCGACCTGTCGCCCTCCGAGCGCCGTGCCATCCGAAGCGCCCTCAACGGTGCGCTGCTCGCTCTGGCACATGCGCATCGGCAGGCGGGCGAGCCGGTCAAGGCGTCTGGGCCGCTCTTCCGGTCCATCGGCGCTCATCCCTCACGACTAGTGGGGGTGGCGAAGGCGACAGCCGCTCTGCTTCTCGGGCCGGACCGGCTGGCGGCGCTTGTCGGACGTCGGAAGGGCTTCCGTCGCGAGGACGCAGAACCGGCTCCTGTCAACTCGGTTTCGGTTGTCTCTCCCCGATCCTGTGGATCGCGGTGACACTCGGACTCGCTCGGCCCCGAACCCAGCACCATCGAACCCGAATCACCTAGAACATGGGGCATGCGCTTCACGCCCCAGTTCCTTGATGAGATCCGTGCCCGGCTGCCCGTCAGCCAGGTCGTCGCGCGCAAGGTGTCGCTCAAGAAGGCCGGTCGCGAGTGGAAAGGCCTTTCCCCGTTCAAGCAGGAACGAACGCCCTCGTTTTTTGTCAATGATCAAAAAGGCTTCTACCACTGCTTCGCTTCAGGGTCACACGGTGACATCTTCAAGTTCGTGATGGAGACGGAAGGGCTCACGTTCGCGGAAGCCGTCGAGCGTCTCGCCGGCGAAGCCGGGTTGCAGATCCCGAAAAGCGAGCCCCGCTCCCGCGAGGCGCGCGAGCAGGCCGACGTCCATGGCCGGCTGATGGCATTGACGGAAGCTGCGGCTCAGTTCTTCGAGGAATGCTTGGCGGGCCCGAGCGGCGAGGAGGCGCGGCGCTACCTGACCAAGCG
>JALHMC010000029.1:0-5820 GCA_022844225.1 Hyphomicrobiaceae bacterium
GCGCCAGCGACACCCGCGACGACGGCAAATGTCGTGACGGCGCCGTCGATACCGCCATAGACCCAGTCGCGCAGATAATTCGGGCGCGCGTTTCCGGCGAGGCGCTCAGCGATCGCCTCCGGCGTATGATCATGCTCCATCCGGGGAGGATTGGACGACGCGCCACTCATGTCCTGCGCCTCTTTGCCCTCAAATCGCCCCACCTAACGGCTCTCGATGCCACGCACCGCAACCCGGACCCCATCGACAACGCGATCGCTCGGGTAGAGAACGACACGGTCGCCGACAGACAGACCGGACCGAACTTCGGCCTCCGCGCTGTTCCTCTGGCCGATGCGGACCACCGTCCGCATCGCACGCCCTTCAGAGAGATGGAACACGGCCCATTCGCCCTGATGGCGAAACAAGGCGCCGATCGGCACCTTGAGGACGTTGACAGCCTCCCAGACCCGAACCTGTGCGATAACGCGGAACTCGTGCCCGAGACGGTGGCGGGAGAGACTCTCCTCCTCGAGATCGATGATCACGCGGACGCGCTGCTCTTCTATACCCAGCGCCGAGACCTTCGTGAACCCGGCGGCCTCGATCCGCCGGACACGGCCAGAGAGCGCCTCGCCGCCGCCCCATCCTATGATCTCGACCTTGGCGCCCTCCGCCACTCGGACGGCGTCGGTGGACAGCAACTCCACCACGATTTCGAGCGCTCGGGGATCGCCGATCTCGGCGAGAGGACTCCCCGCGGGCACGACTTGCTCGCTGATCTGATGGACGCGGAGCACCCGGCCCGTCACCGGCGCATGCACCTCGACGCAACACGCGGACTGCGCGATGCCGCCGAGTGTTTCGTCTTCGGGGTCGACGAGGCGGGCCTTCACGCTCTCGAGTTGCCGGCGTCGGACCATGATGTTGGCCTCGGCCTTTTCGACAGCCGCCCGGGCGACGGCGGCCGCATGCTCGGCCTTCTCCAGGACCTGGGCCGAGATGGTCTGCGTCTTCGCAAGTGCTTGTGCACGCGTGACTTCGGCGTCGGCGAACCGCTGGTCGGCCCGGGCCTGCTCCAGCTCGGCTTCGGATAGGCGAACGGACGCTTCGGCCGCCTTCTCGGTTGCCATCAGCTCGAGGCGGGTTCTCAGATCGAGGAACGGCGGCTGAGCGGGTTGCAGCACGGCAACGAGGGTCTTTCCCTTCGTCACCGGGTCACCCGCCAGCAGCGGTGAGCGGAGCACGATGCCCGATTGCGGTGCCGAGACGACGAAGACGTCCTTGATGCGTGTCTTGCCTTCTTCCTCGACCGAGACCGCCAGCGGACCAGCGGCGATGACGGCCGTGTCGACTCCGACCGGCTTGGGCCACATTGCCCAGGCGATCGCACCAACGACGGCCAGCCCCCCTGCGATCCAGGCCAGCCACGACCAACCCAACCGCCGCCCAGCGCCGATTTCTGATGCCGAGGTGGTCATGTCTCACTCCTTAGTCTTCAACACGGCAACGAGATCGAGCTTGTCGATCCGCTTCCTGACGACGAAGGCGGAAGCGATCGCGGCCGCCAAGGTCACGAGGCTGGCCTTCCCGTATGTGGCCGTCTCGATGACGAACGGTGTCGTATAGAGATCGCTCGCGAAGCTCTGGATCGTGATCCACGACAACCAGTAGCCGATCAACCATCCGAGCGGCTGGGCGAGCAGAGCCAGCAGTGCCAGTTCGGTGAACAGGACCCGCGCCACCTCACTTCGGTGAAAGCCCAAGACGCGCAAGCTCGCCAGATCGCGTGCACGCTCGGAGAGTTGGATTCGAGCGCTATTGTAGATCACCCCGAAGGCGACGATCACAGCGAGGCCTATGTAGATCGAGGTCATCATGTTGATGTTCTCGGCAAGCGTCGCCCGGAACAACGTCAAGACTCGGCGCTGCAACTCGATCGAGTTGACCTTCGGCGTCCGCTTGATCTCTCGGAAGAGGTCAGCCTCTCGGCTCTGATCATAGGCGATGTCGGCGCCACTGACGGCTCGCCCGTCACGCAAGAGCACGTCGAGGCGGTCGATCCGCATCAGCGCGACGAGCCCGATGTAGGATTCGATGACGTCCGTGACGCGCACCCAACGGGTTCCGCGATGCCCCTCGAGCAATTCCACCTCGACGAAATCACCACGTCTCAACGACAGGACGTCCGCGAGGCGTTTGTTAAGCAGGATGCCGTCCTCAGGGACAGCGACCGGCTTCAAGTCGAGATCGAGTTGCTGCGTGAGCACCGTACCGGCCGGCCGCCCGACCAGCGAGACGCGGCGCGAAAGGTGGCCATTCTTGAGGCGTGCACCGGCATTCCGGAAGGGCTCCACGCGGAGCACGCCAGGCAGGTTGCGGACGTCGGCTGTGACCCGCGCGCTGGCGTCGTCGGTGAAATTGATGGTCGCATGCTGGCGCTGGCTTCGAAAGAATGTGCTGTCGATCATCGCCTCCACCGCGTCGAACGTGAACAGCGACAGCACCAGCAAGCTGACGGCGAGCGCGAGGCCCAGCGCGGTCAAGGCCGCGCGCATGGGAAACCGGATCATGTTCCGGAGCGACATCACCGTCATCTGCGAGAGCCAGCGATAGGCGCCGCTCGCCTCGCCTGGAAGATGCCCATAGCGATGGGGCGTCGGTGGGTTCATGGCAACGGCTGGAGCCAACGCCAGCGCGTCCAGTACAGCTCGCAGGGCTCCGATGCACGCGGCGGCCAGCGTCAGCGCCGCCGCAATGACGTAGAGATCGCCGTCCCGCTCGAAGACGAGAAAGGGAAACTGGAAGAACTTGCCGTAGAGGCGGGTCAGGCTGGCGCCGAACCATGTGCCGAGGGCAAATCCGATCGCGATGCCGACGAGAGCGATCAGGCTGACGAGTTTCAAGTAGTGGGCCCCGACTGCAAAGCTCGAGTAGCCCAGGGCCTTGATGAGACCGATCTGCTCGCGCTCCAGGGCGATCATGCGCTGCAGGGTCATGTTCAGCAGGAACGCCGAGACCAGCAGGAAGACGGGGGGAATGACCCGGCTCAAGGCGGCGAGTTGCTTCAGCTCGGCGTCGAGGAATGCATGGCTGATCTGGTCGGCCCGGGCATAGGCGCCGGTCCCCCCGTAGCGCGACAGCACTTCGTCCACGCGTTCGATCACCTCCCGCTCGCGCGCGTCCGACGCGAGCTTCAGGGTGATCGAGTTGAAAGCACCGTCGAGGCCGTAGGCTGCTTCGAGTGCCGCCTCGGACATCCACATGACGGCGAACCGCCGATGATCGGGCATCAGGTCGCCCGGGCCGATGGCATAGATGTGCTCGGGGCTGAGCGCGATGCCGACAATAGTCAACCTGCGCTTGTGGCCGTTGAGGATCGCGTGGAAGCCATCGCCGATCCGGAGCGCGTGAGCGGTGGCAAACGTCTCGTTGACCATCACCTCTGATGCGGCACCGGGCTCCGGCGGCCGGCCCGCGCGCACATATGGGCGATTGAGGATGGACGGCTTGTGGTCGGGAAGCGACTGTGCGAGCCCCGTCGCGGGCTCGATCATGCCCTCGATGTCGAGCACGGCATATCGTGCGATCCGGGCCTCGGCCAAGGCCACACCCGGCATCTCCTGGATGCGCGTCTCGACCCAACGCGGCGCGCGGGTCGCTGTTGCAAACACATCCGCGAAGGCATGGTCCGTGTAATAGAGCCGCCGCGTCTCCTCGAGTGAACGATAGGCGCCAATGGCGAGGATCAAGGTGGCGACACCGGAGGCGAGAACGAGCGCGATGGCGAGGGCCTGCGGCCAGATGCGGGCGAGGTCGCGCACGAGCTTGCGGTCAAGGGCACTGATGCCCGCCATTACACGCATGCTGGCCTCCTCGGCAGCATCACCAACTCACCTCCGCGGGCGTCACTCGCGTGGCATTGACCCGCGTCTCCGCAATCCGCCCGTCGGCGAAGATGCACACGCGATGGGCAATGTCCTTGATGGCTGCGTTGTGGGTGATGATCGCCGTCGTGGTGCCGAGTTCGGCGTTGACGGCGGTGATCGCTTCCAAGACCCGCACGCCGGTGTGGCTGTCGAGAGCGCCGGTCGGCTCGTCGCAGAGCAGTACTTCGGGGCGCTTGGCGATGGCGCGTGCGATTGCGACGCGCTGCTGCTCGCCACCGGACAGCTCGGCCGGAAAGTGATCGATGCGGGGCCCGAGGCCAACCAGCTCCAGGGCCTCGCACGGGCTCATCGGATTGTCGGCGATCTCGGTGACGAGGGCGACGTTCTCTCGGGCGGTAAGTGACGGAATGAGATTGTAGAACTGGAAGACGAAGCCGACATACCGGCGACGGTAGGCGGTCAGGCTCGAGTCGTCTAGCCGGGTCAGGTCCAAGTGGCGGAAACGACATACACCCGACGTGGGGCGATCGAGACCACCCAGGATATTGAGCAGCGTCGACTTGCCGGAGCCGGACGGCCCCAAAAGCACAACGAGTTCGCCCGCGTAGAGTTCGAGATCGACGCCGTTCAGCGCGCGCACTTCGACCTCGCCAGTCCGGTAGATTTTCGTCAGATCCCGCGCTTCGAAAACGATGTCGGACATACCGCTCACTTCTGCCGCGAGGTTATTTACTCAGCGGACGTCTGCCGGGGCCTTGCGACGGATCAAACCGTGCATTCGCGTCCTATTGACCGCGGTCATTCCGCGAATTTGCCAGAGCTGATGCTCTTCCTTGCATCGCAGAAAACACATGCTCTAGCAAACTGGAGGTCCCCCGATGGTTGAACGATCGCACACGGCGGGTTGGCTGCCATCCGTCACGGCTCCGCTCAAGGCCGCGGGCGAGAAGATCGCCGGCTGGTTCGCGCCGCGCTCGGATGCCTCGGTTTCGGGCGACAGCTACCAAGTCAGCATGGAGCTGCCGGGATGCTCGGCGGCGGATATCGACATATCGATCCACGACGGCGCCATGGTCATCTCGGGCGAGAAGCGGTTCGAGGCCACCGAGGAGGGAGAAAGCTACTTCTTCTCGGAGCGCGAATTCGGCGCTTTCCAACGGACGTTCCGGCTTCCTCCGGATGCGCGCGTCGAAGCGATCGACGCCTCGTTTCGCGACGGCATACTGAGGATCGTGATTCCGAAAATCACGTCCTCAGCACGTGAGCAGCGACGGGTCGCGATCCGGACGGAATGAGGGGCGAACTCGTCGGGGGCTTGCCTCCTTTGGCGGGAGGGGAAATGCTGTGGTTATCCCTTCTCGCGTGCAACCCGACGAGGCACCCGATGACTTGCGCCCGCGATCCGTCTGCCGGCACCGGCATTCTCTCCGTGTGGAACGAATATCCGGCAGCGGACGTGGAGTTCTACGAACGCTGGTACATGACCGAGCATTTTCCCGAGCGACTGGGCGTGCCGGGCTTCCTGCGAGGGCGACGCTATCGCGCCATCGATGCTGACCGGACCTATTTCACTGTCTACGACCTCGATAACCCGGACGTGCTTTTCTCGAGTTCCTATATCGCGCGCCTCAACGATCCGACCGCATGGACCCAGCGGATCATGGGCCGCTGGTCGTCGATGTTCCGCACGGCCTGCCGTCGGGTGTCGCGGGCCGGCACAGCTGTCGGTGGCTTCGTGGCGGTCGCTCGCTTCGAGGAGCCGGCCGCGATCTCGCGCGGACAGGCGCTGGAGCTGAAAGAGCGTCTGGCCGACCCTTGCGTCGTCGCAGTCGACATCTGGCAGGCGACGGCCGAACAGAACGCCCCCACGAAGGAGGCGAGCGCGCGGCCCGAGGCCGATCGCTGGATCGCTGGCGCCGTGATCGTCGAGACCACGAGCGAGGCTTCGGCC
>JALHMC010000029.1:5920-51330 GCA_022844225.1 Hyphomicrobiaceae bacterium
ACATCTGGCAGGCGACGGCCGAACAGAACGCCCCCACGAAGGAGGCGAGCGCGCGGCCCGAGGCCGATCGCTGGATCGCTGGCGCCGTGATCGTCGAGACCACGAGCGAGGCTTCGGCCCGACGAGCGCGAGACCTGCTTCCAGAGCTGCTCGGTTCCTCCGCCAAGCCGGCAACGATCGGTATCTACGGCCTGATCACACTGCAGGAAGCGCCGGAGCATTAGATCTCGCTTCCACGCCGCCGGACGCGCTACTTGCGCGCCCGGTCAGGATAGCTCACCGCCATGCCGTCGCGGACGTCGTTCTGGATGCCGTACTGTGGGAACGGATAGCGGAAGCCGTTCTTGGCGAGGCTTTGCATGCCATTGATCGCCTTCTCGAGCTGATCGGGCGGTATCGCCATCAGCATCTCGTCGTCGAGCACGCCACCGTACCTGCGCTCGGCGAAGCAGGGGATCGAGAGCGATGGCTCGCGCTTAGAAAGGGCGCGACCCCAGCTGTCGGCACAGGCAGTTTCACCGACCACACCCCAGTCGAACTTCTTATAGCCGACGTATTGCATGCCGTTGATGAAGTACATCATGGCGCCGGGGGTCGCGTAGAAGAGGGCGATGTCCGGCGGATCGAGCCGTCCGGCCGCCAGCGGCGAGACGACCAAGGCCTCGTACTGGCCGTCAGGCACGCAGTTAAGAGCGGCCTGCCGCTTGCCCGCGTCCTCGAGCGTGCCGTGCCAGACGCCCGCCGTCGCCTTGCCAGACGCCCACTCGGGGGTCTTCGAGTTTCCAAGGCCGACGACCGCCCGGCACTGCGCACCGACGAGGTTCTCTGCCGTGACACCGACCGTCCAGCCGAGCCGCGCAGCCTGGGCGACAACCTGATCCAGCGTGTGAACGTGCTTCGGACGCCTCAGCCGGGGAATTTCGTCGAGGGCGGCGGCACGTTCGAACAGTTTCATGCCGAAGGGAGCAGACCTGAGTTTCAGCAGTCGCTCGAGATCGGCCGACAACTTCGCAAGATCGAGTTGGGACACGGCGGCAATACTCCTCTGAGGTTGTCGTTTTGCCATGAGCCTGCGTCCCGTCACGAGCGGCGTCAATGGGCCAAGTCAAGCTCAGCTGGAAGGGGAGGAGGAACTGGAGGGAGAGCGTGGCGTTGAACAGCAGCGCCACCACCGGTGAGCGGCAAGCGCCCCCGGCTTTTCCATCCTCTTTCAGGAGTTCCCCATGGTCGACATCAACAAGACGCGCACCGAGCCCATCGAACAATTCTGGGACATCACCGACGACATTCGGGCCGGAATGCTTGGCGTCGATGGAAGTGGACAGCACATGCAACCCATGCACCCCAACTGCGAGCGCGAGGGGCGCAACATCTGGTTCTTCGTCAAAAAGGATTCCGATCTCGTCCAAGCGATCGGCAACGGTGAACATGGCCACTTCTGCGTGGTCGGGCGATCCCACGACTACCACGCGTGCGTCGCTGGCAAGCTCACGGTCGAGCACAACAAGGCGATGATTGAAAGGTTCTGGAACTCGGTAACGGCCGCCTGGTTCAAGAGCAAGGACGACCCCGACCTCACCCTCGTCAAGATGACGCTCGACAACGGCGTGGCCTGGGGCTCGGTCGGCACGGCGCGCTTCGGCTGGGAGGTAATGAAGGCCAACATGTCGAGCGCCGAGCCGGATGTCGGCGCGCGCCAGCACTTTTCCTTCGTGCACCAGGTCGAGAACGGGCACGAGCGCGGGATTCCATCACAGAATTCCGGGCTCTCGGATGCGGCCCGCGGCGTTCCGCGGCAGGAAGGCCAGGTCTGAGGCGGTCAGCGTCAGGCGAACGGCCGAGACGGTTGCGGGCTACGGCCCGGCGTGCCACGTTTCCGGAAAGGGCGCCTCTGTCATGGGGGCGCCTTTTCTCACGCCACCCATCGGGGACCGACGCCCACATGGCAACCAACATCAAGCGCATCATTTACTTCCATTACCGCATGGATCAGACGGCCGCGCGCATCCGCGAACTTCGGCCCGACATCGACATGTTCCGTCGGCCTATGGAAGGCGAGATCGACGAAAGCTGGACCGAGATGGCGCGCGCCCACTGCTATCATGTCAGCGGGCGCACCGAGCTGCGCGAGCCTTGGTTCCCGGACAAGCGGCTGTTCGCGAAGGCGCCGAACCTTCTGGCGATCTGCTCGCTGGGCGCGGGCTACGACACGATCGACCTCGCGGCCTGCAACGAGGCCGGCATCATCGTGTGCAACCAGTCGGGTGCCAACAAGGAGGCCGTGGCCGAGCATGCGCTGGGCCTTATGCTGGCGCTGTCCAAGAAGATCGCACAGTCGAATGCCGCGATGCGCCGCCAGCAGAACCTTGAGCGGTTCCACTACGCCGGTAACGATCTTCTCGGCAAGACGGTCGGCATCATCGGTCTCGGCAACATCGGTGGCCGCGTTGCCGAGCTGTGCTCGGGCCTCTTCAAGATGACGGTGCTCGCCTACGATCCGTATCTTTCGGCGGAGAAGATCGCCGCCAAGGGCGCCAGGAAGGTAGAGCTCGACGAGCTTCTGGCCAGCGCCGACTACGTCACCTCGCACACGCCGCTCAACGACAGCTCGCGCAACCTGCTTGGCTACGATCAGTTCAAGGCGATGAAGCGGTCGGCCTACTACGTCAACACGTCGCGCGGCGGAACCTACAGCGAGGACGATCTCGTCAGGGCGCTGAAGGACGAGCTGATCGCTGGCGCGGGGCTCGACGTGTTCATGGAGGAACCGCCGCCGACCGATCACCCGTTGATGCAATTCGAGAACGTGATCGTCTCACCGCACAACGCCGGCATCACGCATGAGGCGATGGCCAACGTCGCGATCTTCTCCGCGGACCAGTGGATCGACATCCTCGACGGCCGCGTACCGCCGCGCCTGATCAACCCCGAAGCGTGGCCGAAATATTGCGATCGCTTCGAGAAGATCCTCGGCTTCCGCCCTGCAGCGCTGCCGAAGACTTGAGACCCTTTTTACGCGGGTGGGAACGGCCGCAAGTAGCACCCCCTCGCGCGGGGTATCGATAGAGAGGGGGAGGGCGATGTTCTTCGATGGCTTTCGGCTCGAGCACATCCGCGTTCGCGACGGGGCACTCCGCGTTCGCATCGGTGGAAGCGGCCCGCCACTCGTGTTGCTGCATGGAAATCCGCAGACGCACGCGATGTGGCATCTGGTGGCGCCCGATCTCGCGCGCTCGTTCACGGTCGTGGCGCCGGATATGAGGGGTTATGGGCAATCGCTCAAGCCGCCGCCGTCTGCCGATCATGGCGCCTACGCCAAACGCGAGATGGCTCGCGACATCGTCGAGCTGATGGCTGGCCTTGGGCACGAGCGCTTTCTCGTGGCCGCCCATGATCGTGGCGCCCGCGTCGCTCACCGCCTCGCGATCGACCACCCTGGGCGGGTCGAGCGGCTCGCCGTCCTCGATATCGTGCCGACCATCGAGCACTTCGAGCGGGCCGACATGGCATTCGGCCTCGGCTATTATCACTGGTTCTGGTTCGCGCAGCCGCATCCGTTTCCAGAGGACGTGATCTGCGCCGCTCCCGACGCCTGGTTCCGGGCGCATACGTCGCGCGAGCCCAAGCCGCCGGGCTTCTTCGCACCCGAGGCGCTCGCCGATTATCTCGCCGCGGCACGGACGCGCGAGATGATCGTCGGCATGTGCGAGGACTACCGGGCCGCAGCCTCGATCGACCTCGTCCACGATCGGGAAAGCCGCAGCGCTGGGCGGCGTATCCAATGTCCGCTGCATGTGCTCTGGGGCGCCAAGGGCAAGATCGGGGCCTGGTACGATGCGCTGGCGATCTGGCGGACGTATTGCGACGGTTCTGTCACTGGCCGGTCGATCGAGACGGGCCATTATCTGGCCGAGGAAGACCCGGCGAGTGTGCTCGCCGAGTTGAGGGCGTTCTTCGGCTGACATGCCGTTCGGCGAGGCCCAGCGCCGATCTGCCGGCTGCCACCGGGCCTCGCTTTGTTGGAGAACCGCGCTCAGGCCGTTGCTTTTGCCAAGGCCTGATCGAGGTCGGCGATGATGTCAGCCGCATCCTCGATGCCGATCGAGAGGCGAACTACGTCGTCGCCGGCACCGGCCAAAGCGCGCTGCTCTTTCGTGAGCTGGCTATGCGTCGTCGAGGCCGGATGAATGACGAGGCTCCGCGTGTCGCCGATGTTGGCGAGATGCGAGAACATCTCGAGCGCACCGACGAATTTCACGCCCGCGTCGTAGCCGCCCTTCAAGCCGAACGTGAATACGGCGCCTGCACCCGCCGGGCAGATCCGCTTGTGCACGGCGTGGTATTTGTTCGACTCGAGGCCGGCATAGTTGACCCACGCCACGCCTGGATGCTTCTCGAGATGACGTGCAACCGCAAGCGCATTGGCGCAGTGCTTCTCCATGCGCAGAGGCAGCGTCTCGATGCCGGTCAGGATCATGAAGGAGTTGAAGGGCGAGATCGCCGGGCCGAGATCGCGAAGGCCCATGACGCGGCAGGCAATGGCGAAGGCGAAGTCGCCGAACGTCTCAGCCAGAACCATGCCGTTGTAGCTGGCGTTGGGCGCGGTCATGGTCGGGTACTTGCCGCCCGATTTCGACCAATCGAAGGTTCCGCAATCGACGATGACGCCACCGATCGAATTGCCGTGTCCACCCATGAACTTGGTCAGCGAGTGGACGATGATGTCGGCACCGTGCTCCTTTGGTCGGCACAGGTAAGGCGAAGCCAGGGTGTTGTCGACGATCAGCGGCACGCCTGCCCTCTTCGCGATCGCGGAGATCGCTGCGATGTCGACCACGACCCCACCCGGGTTCGCGATCGACTCGATCATGATGGCCTTGGTTTTCGGCGTAATAGCCTTCTCGAATGAGGCCGGATCGGTGGAGTCGGCCCAAATCACGTTCCAACCGAACTTCTTGAACGCGTGGTTGAACTGGTTGATCGAGCCTCCGTAGAGCTGGCGCCCTGCCACGAAGTCGTCCCCGGGTTCGAGCAGGGTGTGGAAGACGAGGGCCTGCGCCGCATGCCCGGACGCCACCGCCAGCGCCGCCGTGCCACCTTCGAGAGATGCGATGCGGGCCTCGAGCACGCTCTGGGTCGGATTGCCGATGCGAGTGTAGATGTTGCCGAACGCCTGCAGGCCGAACAACGATGCGGCATGCTCGGCATCGTTGAAGACGAAGGACGTGGTCTGGTAGATGGGCGTCGTGCGGGCACCCGTCGCGGGGTCAGGCGCAGCGCCAGCGTGAATCGAACGGGTGGCAAAGCCGGGTGTCGTATTTTTTGTCATTTGGGCAATCTCCTCAGCCTATCGGACGTCACCATCAACCGGGTCCAGGCACTTGAAGTCAATGGGGAACCGGTCGACGTGCATCGGATCGACGGCATCGTCCTGTGTTCCGCGCACGGCTGGAAATAATCTGTCTGCCGAGCCACCATGGCGCGGAATTCCAATTCTTCGGAGACGCGCATGCGGCCCCTCGAGCTAGGTTGGTATCTGCCGACGCACGGCGATACCGTGCGCTTCAACGACCCTTCCACCGACGTGGTGCCGTCGCTGGAGCTGTTCGAGAAAATCGTCGATCAGGCGGAGCGCGCAGGTTTCGAGTACCTCCTGATTCCGGTCGGTGTCGCCTGCTGGGAGGCCTATATGGCCGGCGCCTACATGGCGGCAAGGCATGCGCGCATCCGGCCGCTCATCGCCGCGCGCCCTGGCTACATCAACCCCGTGATGCTGGCCAAGATGATCTCGACCTTGGATCACCTTTCGAAGGGGCGCATCGCCGTGAACCTGATCGCAGGGCAGAACGAGGCTGACGTCGAAGCGGAGGGTGTAACGCTCGGCAAAGCGGAGCGCTACGACTTGATGGAGGAGGAGGTCCGCATCCTGAAGGCCTTGTGGACGTCCGGACAACCGCTCGACTTCGATGGGCGGTTTCACCGGCTCAAGGGTGCCGAGATCCGTCCGCGCTCCTACCAGAAGCCGCACCCGCGCTTCTACCTCGGCGGCGGGTCGGCGCAGGCGTGGGACGTCTCGGCGCGCCATTCGGACGTGCATCTCTTCTGGGGCGACACCCCGGAACGCGTCGGCGACAACATCACCCAGATCCGCAAACTCGCTGAGCGCTACGGCCGCGAACGCGACATCGGCTTCGGCATGCGGCTCCAGATCATCTGTCGTGAAACGGAAGCTGACGCGTGGTCAGCGGCGGAGGCGCTGCTCGCCAAGACGAGCGAGCAGGACCGCGAGCGGGTGATCCAGCGCACCGCGACCTCGGAAGCCAACCGCCGTATCCAGGATCTCGCCCGCGAGAAAGGGCCGTTGATCGCACCCAATCTCTGGACCGGTCTGACGCGCGTGCGACAGGGCGCTGGCATCGCCATCGTCGGCGATCCGCAGCAATGCGCGAACGTCATCCAGCGCTTCATCGACGTCGGCTGCCACTCGTTCTGTCTGTCGGGCTATCTTCACGACGAGGAGGCCGAACGGTTCGGTCGTCTGGTGCGCCCGCTCGTCGCGGAACGGAACCCTGGCCGGCTCGCCGCGGGAAGCCTATGAATGCGCTGTCTCCAGTGGCGCGCTGAGTACCGGCAATCGGAGAGGAGACTGCATGACCTTCGTCCGTACCTCGATGGCCGTCGCGATGCTGGCGCTTAGCGCTCTTTCAGCCCAGGCCGAAGCCGATGGTCCCGATGCTTGGCGTGTGATCGGTGTGCGGCCCGACGACACGTTGCACCTGCATGCCGAGGCCAGTGCCCGGAGCCGCACCATTCTGCAGATCCCACATGATGCGAAGGGCCTGCTGAATCGCGGCTGCAAGGCCGGCCCCACGTTCGCTCAATGGCAGAGCATGTCCGTGGCCCAGCGCGAGCGAGCCGCACGAGCGCGCTGGTGTCGTGTGGCTTACAAAGGCAAGACTGGCTGGGTCGCTGGGCGCTTCCTCGCTGAGGGGGCCACGCCACCACCCGAAGCGGCCGGCGTGACCATTGGCGCGTGGCGGGTGAGTTGCGCTGGAGGGCCGTGCGCCATTGAACAGCAAGGCGTTGGGGGACAGCGCCCGACGCGTTTCATCATCGAACCGGACGTTCAAGGCAACGCCAGATTGACGGTCGAGCGCACGGGGATGGCGCGGACGGGCACCGTGGCGATCTACATGGACGGGGACGAAATCTCACGGGGACCGCTCGCGCCACTGCGTAAGGGCAGCGATCGCCTCGTAATGGAGCCCGACGACATTACGCTCGCGATTATGCGGCGTATGGCACGGCAGAAGAACATGGTGATCAGCCTGCCCGGGGAGGAGCGCGGGGTCGAATTTCATCTCGACGATTTCACTAAGGCCTTGGGGGAACTCAATCGCATGCGGGCCAGCCCCCGCTAGTTTTGTCGAAGCCAGAGCCAATGGGACCGCGCGCAATGACTGAGGACAGTGTTCCGCCGTACTCGCCAACCCGCCGCGGTGCGCTGGGTCTTATGGTTGGTGGTGCCGCCTCGCTGATGTCCGGCGGGGCCGCTGCGGAACGGTTCGCGGCCGACCGCAAGCTCAGGCCCGGTGAGTACGTTTGGCAGCCGGAGCGCTCGCCTGCCGGCAGCGTCGTCATGATCGTCTCTCTGCCCGAGCAACTCGTGCACGTATATCGCAACGGCGTCGAGATCGGTGTCTCGACCTGCTCGACAGGTCGTCCAGGACACCGGACGCCCACGGGCATCTTCACGATCCTCGAGAAGGAACGCCAGCACGTCTCGTCGATCTACAAGGGCGCTCAGATGCCCAACATGGAGCGGCTGACCTGGACGGGGATCGCGCTGCATGCGGGCAACCTCCCAGGATATCCCGCCTCGCACGGCTGCATCCGACTGCCGCTGAAGTTCTCGGCGCTGCTCTACGACGTGACGCACCTGGGCGTGACCGTCATCATCGCCGATGAGCGCACGCAACCCAACAGCGTCGTGCATCCGGGACTGATGCTGTCACGCGCCGCCGAGATCGAGGCGCGCGCTGTGGTGAACCACGTCGGCAGTAAGAAATCCCACGGTGCCTGGGATGCGGAGGTACACTACCCTGTGTCGTCGGTGGTCATCTCAAGGGCGGACGGCAAGGCCTATGTGGTACGGGATGGACGTCTGGTCGGCGCCTATCCCGTCGCGTTTCGCAATCCCGCCCAGCCCCTCGGGAAGCACGTCTATTCCTTGATCGGCCCGGCTGCCGATGGCTCGGGGTTGAGTTGGCTGGCATTCGGCATCGGTTCGTCGCGCAAGGAGCCTCACATCGTGAAATGGCAGGGCGATCGCGCCTTGCGACGGATCGTGTTCCGCGACGAGCGCCGCGCAACAGAGATCGCCCGGTCGTTCCATCCCGGCACCACACTGCTGCTGACGGACGCGGCGGCACCACCCGTCACGAGGGCCTCGCCCCGCGGGTTTTCGGTGATCGCCAGTGAACGTCCGGCGTGAGGCGGGCCGAAGATCGACAGGTGTAGCGGTTCATCCGGATTCTTCGAGACCGTCGATGAAGGCCGCGAGGTTGGGGCCGAGCGTGTCCGATAGATAGCCGCCCTCCTGCACCAGCAACGTCGGCATCCGCAGCCGGCCGATCGTTTCTCCAGCCCTCCTGAAGCCGGCGGCGGTCACTTTGGCCCCACCGAACGGATCGTCGAACGAGGCATCGAGGCCCAGCGCGACGACGAGGACATCGGCGGCGAACCCCTCAACCGAGGTCGCCGCGGCGGACACCGCTGCGGTCCACGTCGCATCGTCGGCGCCGAGGGGCACGGGGAGATTGATATTGAAGCCCTCGCCGTCGCCTTCACCGCGCTCGTGCGCATGCCCCCAGAAGAACGGATAGAACCGGTGCGGGTCCGCATGCACCGACACCGTCAGCACGTCGTTGCGCCGATAGAAGATCTCCTGCGTGCCATTGCCGTGATGGATGTCGATGTCGAGGATGGCGATCCGACGCTCGCCCTGCGCACTCAGCCGTTCAGCCGCAATCGCAGTGTTGTTGAGGAAGCAATGACCGCCGGCCAGATCCCGGTAGGCGTGGTGTCCGGGCGGCCGACAAAGCGCGTATGCAACTCGTTCGCCGCCTGCCAGCAGATCGGCAGCGGTCACGGCCACGTCGGTCGCATCCGCGGCTGCGGCCCAGGTGCCAGGTCCGATACCGCAAGCCATGTCCTGGAGATGCCATCCGGCCCGGCCGACCAGAGATGCGGGATAGGTCCCCGTGCCACGCACCGGGTGTACGTTACCGACGACCTCGCGCGAGGCGCCGGGCAGCTTCTGCCACTCACGGGATGCGTATTCCAGGAAGGTCAGGTAATCCAGCGAATGCACCGCCAGCCGAGGACCGTTGCCGAACCTCTCGGGCGCAATGATCTGGTGTCGCTTCCGGTCGAGGGCACCGAGCAGACGGTCCGCCCGCTCGGGCTTTTCCTCCCCGGGAACGAACATGCCGCGGAGCAAAAACCGCTCCGGATCGTGACCGCGGTGGCCGTCTGAATAAACAACCTTCATGGGAGGGTGCCCTCGGACCAGCGGGTGCTCGAGTTGAGGAATTTGACCTTCGTGCGCATCGGAGCATGATAGTCCGTTGAAAGCTGCCGTGTCGACGTGTCGACCGGACGGGGCCTTGACTTCAAGCCGCGCCGTCGCGACAAGCGCCGCCAAAACAGGATCCAGCGGAGGCCCAGCGCCCATGTTCTCGCTTACCGGAAAGACAGCCCTCGTCACGGGCGCCACGGGTGGCATCGGAGGTGCGATTGCACGCGCTCTTCATAGCCAGGGCGCTACCGTTGCGCTGTCGGGACGCCAGGCCGACAAGCTCGAGGCGCTGAAGACCGAGCTCGGCGACCGGGCCGTCGTGTGCCCGTGCGATCTTGCCAACAAGGAGCAGGTCGGCAAGCTGATCGACGAATCGGTGAAGGCGCTGGGCGGGCGCCTCGACATCCTCGTCAACAATGCCGGTCTGACCAAGGACAACCTGTTCATGGTCATGAAAGACGAGCAGTGGGACGACGTCATCGCCGTCAATCTCACGTCGACGTTCATGCTGATGCGGGCGGCAACCCGGCACATGTTGCGCTCCAAAACCGGCTATGGCCGGATCATCAACATCTCATCGGTCTCCGGCATTCTCGGCAATCCGGGCCAGGGTAACTACGCAGCCTCGAAGGCCGGCATGATCGGCATGACGAAGAGCCTCGCCCGGGAGGTGGCCCCGCGTGGGATCACGGCCAACTGCATCGCGCCGGGATTCATCCAGACGGCGATGACTGACGTGCTCAACGAGCAGCTCACGACCGAGATCAAGAAGAATATCCCGGCTCAATGCTTCGGTATGCCCGACGACATCGCCGCCGCCGCCGTCTACCTCGCGTCGAACGAGGCGCGCTACATGACTGGGCAGACGTTGCACATCAACGGCGGCATGGTCATGGTGTGAGACGGGCTGCCGCATGGACGCCCGGGAAAGGGGGACGCGGCCGCCTTTTCAATGCTAGGGAAGTGTGTTACCGACCCGCGGTTGCCGGTTTGAGGACTTGAACCAGTGTCCGGCGCGCCACACCATGGGGTGGGGTCGACGGATGAGGAACAGGAAGTAACGCGCTCGCAACGAGGGGCTTAGCCCGAGCGGCTGCGGGGTACCAAGTCAAGCCGAGGTATCGGATAGCCTTCAAGCTGCCGGTCCCGAACAAATCCACCGTAGTCTAGCTTTTTGGTCGGCTGCCGCCGACCGGCACAACGAGAACCTCCAGGGGATTACGCAATGAGCGACGTCGCGGACCGGGTGAAGAAGATTGTTATCGAACATCTGGGCGTCGAGGCCGACAAGGTCACCGAGGCCGCCAGTTTCATCGAGGATCTGGGCGCCGACAGCCTCGATACGGTCGAGCTCGTGATGGCGTTCGAGGAAGAATTCGGCTGCGAAATTCCTGATGACGCCGCCGAGCAGATCCAGACCGTCGGGGATGCCGTCAAGTTCCTCGAGAAGCAAGCGAAGGCTGCCTGATCCGACGCAGCTTGCGTTTCGGAGCCGAGTGGTCTTCGGTATGAGTCGACCCGTCCCGGGCCATTGGGCCCGGAGCACGGCACTATGATAGTTATCGGGCAGTCACCAGCCCTGTCGGCGCCGACGATACCTGCGCCGCGGTGCAGGGCCGCACAGAACTGCGCAGGGGACAGACCATGCGACGCGTCGTCATCACGGGGCTTGGCCTGGTTACACCGTTGGGGTCGGGCGTGGATGCGACATGGTCCGCCCTCCTCGATGGTAAGAGCGGCGCCCGCCGCATCACCGAGTTCGAGGCCAGCGACCTGCCGTGCCAGATCGCGTGCTTCGTACCGCGTGGCGACGGTTCGGCCGGCACCTTCAACGCCGACCAATGGATGGAGCCGAAGGAGCAGCGCAAGGTCGACGACTTCATCGTCTACGCCGTTGCCGCTGCCGATCAGGCTCTCGCCGACGCTGGCTGGGCACCGAAAAGCAGCGAAGATCAAGAGCGGACCGGTGTGCTCATTGGCTCGGGCATCGGCGGCCTCAACGGCATTGCCGAGACGTCTTTGCTGCTGAAGGAGAAGGGTCCTCGCCGCGTGTCGCCGTTCTTCATTCCTGGACGGCTGATCAACCTCGCGTCCGGCCACGTCTCGATCAAGCACGGTCTGAAGGGACCCAACCACGCTGTCGTCACGGCTTGCTCTACCGGTGCGCATGCGATCGGAGACGCCGCGCGCCTGGTCGCGCTGGGCGACGCCGACGTCATGGTGGCGGGGGGTGCCGAGAGCCCGATCTGCCGCATCGCGATGGCGGGATTTGCGGCGTGCAAGGCGCTCTCCACGCACTACAACGACAATCCGACCAAAGGTTCACGCCCCTATGACCGGGACCGCGATGGCTTCGTGATGGGCGAAGGCGCCGGCATCGTCGTTCTCGAGACGTTGGAGCATGCCAAGGCGCGAGGCGCGCGAATCTATGCCGAAGTCATCGGCTACGGCATGTCCGGGGACGCCTACCACATCACGGCGCCAGCCGAGAACGGAGACGGCGCATTCCGCTGTATGCGCGCCGCGCTCAAGCGTGCCGGCATCGACGCCAGCGAGATCGACTACGTGAACGCTCATGGCACATCGACGCCAATGGGCGACGAGATCGAACTCGGTGCCGTCGAGCGGCTGTTCGCCAACTCTGCCGGCCGGCTGGCGATGTCGTCGACCAAGTCTGCAATCGGTCACTTGCTGGGTGCGGCCGGTGCCGTCGAGGCGATCTTCTCGGTGCTCGCGATTCGCGACAACGTGGCTCCCCCGACGCTGAACCTTGACAATCCGTCGATTGAAACGGCGATCGACCTGGTGCCGCACAAGCCGAAAAGCCGACCGATCGATACGGTGCTCTCCAATTCATTCGGGTTCGGCGGAACGAATGCGTCGTTGATCCTCAAGCGGTTTGCCGCCTGAGGACGCGCGGATTGTCGCGCGCCTTAAACGCTAGGCCATTCTTCCGCGCTTCAGCCACATTTCCGCGTAGTCTGCTGTCGGTGACGAGTCGCGCGTTGGTTCGGCCCAGGGACGTCGCTGCGCATGGGCGTGGCCACAGGACAGGTCAGCGGCAATGAAGCCACCGCAGCCACGATTGCCAGGACGGGACGACCCTCGCACCGCTGGCTCGCCACGGACATCCGGTGGAACGCCGCGAAGCCCCTCGGAGATGCTGGTGCCGACACGGCCGCCGAAACCGCCGAAGCCGATCAAGCCGGAGCGCCAGCCGCGCCGAATGAACGGATTTTTGCGCTTTCTGGATGGCTCACTGTCGTTCGTCTTCCTGAGTTTTCTTCTCGTGGCCGCCGTTGCTATCTGGCTGCGGCACAGTTTCGATGCACCTGGTCCCCTCGGCGAAACAGCAGCCGTCGTGATCCCGAAGGGCGAGGGCGCGCTGGAAATCGCGGAGCGGCTTGAGAAGAGCAACGTCATCGCCGACCGGCGGGTGTTCATGCTCCAGTATTACGTGGCCCGCCTCTACAGTGGTGGAACGGGGGGCGCGAGCGTCGAAAAGGCTAGCCTCAAGGCCGGCGAATTCCAGTTCCCCAAGGCTGCCAGTGTGCGGCAGGTGCTCGATACATTGGTGAGTGGCCGGGGCATTCTGCAGAAGATCACCATCCCCGAGGGATTGACGAGCTTGCAGATCGTGGATCGGCTTCGTGCCGAGCCCGGTCTTTCGGGTGAGATCACCACCATTCCACCCGAGGGGTCGCTCCTCCCCGAGACCTATAGGTTCTCTAGGGGGACAAGCCGCCAGGACATTCTCGATCAGATGCGCACCGAGCAGGGAAAGGTTTTGATGGCCCTTTGGGAAGCGCGCGATCCGACGTTGCCTCTGAAATCGCCAGAGGAGGCGCTGACGCTCGCCTCGATCGTCGAGAAGGAGACCGGGCGCCAGGACGAGCGTGCTCGTGTCGCTGCCGTCTTCGTCAATCGACTTCGGAAAGGCATGCGACTGCAGTCAGACCCGACGATCGTCTACGGCATCGTGGCCGGACAGGGTCCGCTGGGGCGTCCGATCACCCGCTCCGATATCGATGGCAAGACAGCCTACAACACGTACCATATCGACGGCCTGCCGCCGGGACCGATCTGCAACCCGGGACGCGCGTCGCTGGCCGCCACCCTCAATCCGCCCACAACGCAGGATCTATTTTTTGTGGCCGACGGGACGGGTGGACACGTCTTCACGTCAACCTTGAAGGACCACAACGCCGCCGTCCAGAACTGGCGCAAGATCGAGAGAGCGCGTCAGGGTGGTGCCACGACGGGCGCTGCGAGCGGTAGTGCGAATGGCGACGCGGAACCCCCGCCTGCAGCACCGAAAGGTGCCCGTGTCCCCGGCCTACTCAATGCCAGCAAGGCATCCGGTAGCGAGGCGCCGCCGCCGCGCAAAAAGCCGAAGGAGGCCCCGCCAAAGCAGTGACGCGCATCGGGGATTGAGCCGGGCGCTGCTCTGGGCGCGCGACTGCGTGGTAAGGCCTCGGTTGTGCACGGCTGCCGGTTTGGCTACATGGTCCTGTAGAAGAACCAATCAGGATCACCCAGGGGATTGATGACATTGCGCAGTATGACAGGGTTTGCGCGCTGCGACGGCACAGCCGCCGGGGCTCGATTCCATTGGGAGCTGCGCAGCGTCAACGGCCGGGGGCTTGACATGCGTCTGCGCCTTCCGCCTGGCCTGGAAACGCTGGAAGCGTCCGTTCGAGAGGCCATCGGGCATCGAGTGAACCGCGGAAATGTCTCCGCGACCCTCACCCTCGAGACTTCGGTCGCCGGGAGCGACATCCGGATCAACGAGCGAGCACTTGCGACTGTCCTGGCAGCCGTTGATCGCCTCGCCAAGAGAGACGACTTCGATCGTGCCCGCCCGGAGGGCATTTTGGCATTGCGCGGCGTTCTGGAGACCGGGGACGCCCCAGGCGGTGACAGCGAAGCGCTCCACAAGGAATTGCTCGCCGGGCTTGGTGTAGCCCTCGATGGGTTGGCGGACGCAAGGCTGAAGGAGGGTGGAAAGCTCGCCACCGTGGTCGCCGATCAGGTGGCACGGATCGAGACGCTCGTCGGACAGATCGCCCATCTACCGGCCCGTCAACCGGAGGCCGTTCGAATGCGGCTTGCCGAGCAGGTGCAACGCCTCGTGGGCGCCGCGGGCAGTCTCGATCCCGATCGGCTGCACCAGGAAGCGATCCTCCTGGCCACCCGGGCCGACGTCGAGGAGGAGATCAAGCGCCTTGGTGCGCATATCTCGGCGGCCCGCAGCCTGCTCGCAGAGACGGCGCCGGTCGGACGTCGGCTCGACTTTCTGGCGCAGGAGTTCAACCGCGAAGTCAACACCATCTGCTCGAAGTCGGCGGATATCGAGATGACGCGGCACGGCCTGGAACTGAAGGCCGTGATCGACCAGCTTCGCGAGCAAGTGCAGAATATCGAGTAGTCTGACGGTCAGCGAACGAGCGGACATGACAACTGAAAGTGCCCGCAGAGGCGTGATGCTCGTACTGTCGTCCCCATCGGGTGCCGGCAAGACGACGCTGTCGCGGGAAATCCTCAAACGTGAGGCGAACCTCCGTCTGTCCATCTCCGTGACAACCCGCGCCCCGCGCGTCGGCGAGATCGACGGCAAGGACTATCACTTCCGCTCCGTGGACGAGTTCCATGCGCTTCGCGACAGCGGCGGGCTGCTCGAATGGGCCGAGGTGCACGGCAATTTCTATGGAACACCTCAGGCCGACGTCATGGAGCGGCTGGCAGTCGGCGGCGACGTCCTGTTCGACATCGACTGGCAGGGAGCCCGCCAGTTGGCCGCCAAGGCCCCAGCGGATACCGTACGCGTGTTCATTCTGCCACCGTCGGCCGCAGCCTTGGAGCAACGTCTCACTGCGCGACAACAGGATGGCCGCGATGTCATTGAGCGGCGATTAGCCGGCGCCGCTGTCGAAATCGAGCGGTGGGGCGAATATGACTATGTCATCGTCAACGAGCGGATCGAGACGAGCTTGTTACAACTGACGGCCATCCTGACCGCAGAGCGTCAGCGAACCAGCCGGCTACCGGCGCTGTCGGGGCTCGTCGGGCAGATGCTGGCCGACCTCGCAGCTCGGCGACGGGACTAAGTGACAGATCGGCAAACTGCCCAGTTATCAAACCCCGACGCCAGCATCGACCAAGGCCGCAATCCGCGCAAAATCGGCCGGCCATAACTCCTCGGCGCGCTTCTCGGGCGCAATTCCAGCAGCCGCAAGCACGACTCCTGGGTCGCGCCCCAGCAGCCGCAAGCTCTGGCGCAGCATCTTGCGTCGCTGACCGAAGGCGGCGGCGGTGACGCGCCCCAGCGTGAAGACGCTGCAGGCAGGCTCACAGATCGCACGGGGCGAGAAGACCACGACGGCTGATGCAACTTTGGGGGGCGGTGTGAAGGCCTCCGGGCCAAGCGTGAGGGCGACACGCACGTCCGCGCGCCATTGCGAGATCACGGCGAGGCGGCCATAAGCCTTGGTACCGGGCGCCGCAACGATGCGCTCGGCGACCTCCTTCTGGAACATCAGCGCCATGCGGCACCACCAGGGCGGCCATGGCTCGGTCTCCAGCCAGGCGATCAGCAGCCGGGTCGCAACGTAATAAGGCAAGTTGGCAGCAATCACGGCTCGGCCAGCGTCGGCGCCCACGACGGCCGACCAATCGACGTCCAGGGCGTCCGCAAAGACCGTATCGAGGCGTCCCGGATAACGATCGGCGATCGCTGCAAGCGCGGGCTCACAGCGCCGGTCGGCCTCGATGGCGAGCACGCGGCGCGCGCCTTCCAGCAGCAAACCGCGTGTCAGTCCCCCTGGTCCCGGCCCCACCTCGACGACGAGGGCATCAGTCAGCGGCCCGGCCGCACGAGCGATGCGCCGAGTCAGGTTGAGATCCAGGATGAAGTTCTGGCCGAGGCTCTTCTTGGCGCCGAGGTCGAAGCTCTGAATGACCTCGCGAAGGGGCGGAAGACCGTCAGGGCTGGCACCACCGACACGCGGCGCCTCGGCGGGATCGCTCGGCGTCATGCCGATTTCACGCGTTGGGCGGACGTCATCTGCTCGGCGAGACGAAGTGCAGCGACCAGACTGGTCGACGAGGCGCGACCCGTGCCGGCGATGTCAAAGGCCGTCCCATGGTCGGGCGAGGTCCGCACGAACGGCAAGCCGAGCGTGACATTGACGCCAGTGTCGAACGCAAGCGTCTTGATGGGGATCAGCGCCTGATCGTGATACATGCACACGGCGACGTCGTAGCGGCGTCGGGCCGCGGCATGAAAGAGGGTGTCGGCGGAGTAGGGACCGTTCACATCGAACCCCTCGCCGCGCAGACGCGCAATCGCCGGTGCGATGATATCGATCTCCTCGCGGCCAATGCTACCGCCTTCGCCGGCGTGCGGGTTGAGCCCGGCCACCGCAATGCGCGGCTTCGACAACCCGAATCGTTGGGCGAGGTCACGAGCCGTTATGCGGCAGACTTCGACAATGCGGTCCGTGGTGATCTCGGAGGGAACACGCGACAACGGGATGTGCACCGTGAGCGGTACGACGCGCAACTCGTCGGAGGCGAGCAACATCACAGGCGTCCACTTGCCAGCGGGGAAGTGGCGGTCGGCGAGCACGCCGAGGAATTCGGTGTGGCCGGGATGAGCGAAGCCCGACGCATAAAGTGTCGCTTTGGAGATGGGATTCGTGACGACGGCCGCCGTCCGTCCAGCCACGGTCTCGGCAACGGCCCGCTCTATCGCGCCGACGACGGCCACCGCATTGGCCGGATCAGCGCGACCGGCCACGGCCGGACTTGAGAGGGGAACCGCAAGTACAGGAAGTCGATTGCTCGCAAAGTCGACCGAGCCGCGGTCGATCCCATTCAGCACCGAGATCTCGACCGCGAGGCCGAGTTGGCGCGCACGTGCCAGCGTAGCGTCCGGGTCGGCAAGAAGAACGAACGGCGGCAACGGTTCGAGATGCCGGGTCGACCACGCTGCCAGCGTGATGTCGATGCCGATGCCAGCCGGATCACCCATGGTGAGCGCCAGCGGCGCCGAGGGTCGGTCGCAGCCGCTCGGCACCTCGCTCGCGGGGGGGCGCGTTGACATCATCTCATCTCGATCAGGGCATCCTTGCGCAGATCGTGGAGGTAGCGCTGGGCCAGCTTCTCGAATTCCTGCATCGTCAGCTGGCTTTCGGCGGCCTGCCGCTTCTCCTCGTCCAGTTTCACATTACGCCGACCGCAGACCGCATACAACTCGACCGCACCCGCCGAGAGGTTCGGGGGAAGCATCTCGTTGTCCTTCGCACTCATCAGCAGACTGCGCGTCGGCTCCGCGATGCTCGATGCCTTCTTGAAGCCCAGGTCCTGGAAACGAGCGTTGGCGCGGTCCTTGGCGAGCGCTGGCATCGAGGCGCATCCACGGAAACTGGCACGCAGCGTGTTGGCTTCCGACAACCGGGCCGCCATGGCGCGCTGATCGACGGTACCGGGAGTCGCGATCGTGATCAGTGCCAGCTTGAGATCCTGTGTGTCCTCGCCTCCAGCTTGCATCGCGAGTGCCTCGATGTCGCGCTGGCTGACGTTGATCTGATGCCCGTAGCGTTTGCGCACCACCTCCCGCCACGCCAAAGACGCCTTCAATCGCGATTTTATGACGGACGCGTCGGCGCCCTGCCGCGAGACGTGCTCAGCGAACTGCTCGGGGGTCATTTTGTTGCGCTGGGCCATGTCCTTGAAAAGCTTGTTCACGTCCGCGTCGGCGATGTTGATGGTCAGCTTCTTGGCTTCCTGCAGCTTCAAACGCTCTTCGATCAGCTCGTCGAGGGCCTTCTTGCGCATGGTGGGAATGATCCCGGCGCGGGCTGACTCGACGGCTTGCTTTTGAAGGCTCGTCACGTAGGCCTTCTTGCGCACCTCGAATGCCGCGATGATCTGCTCGCGCGTCTTGCCCTTATTGGCGGCGATGGTCTCCTGCAGGATGGATTTCAGGCGCTCGTTCGTCTTCGGATCCTGCGCGAAGGCCTTCATACGCTCGCGTGCGCGATCCGAGATGTCGCCCGAGAGCGCCATGAAGCGGGCCCGCTGCTCGACGGCGAAACCGGTGATGGGCTCATCGTTGACCAGCGCAACGATGCTCGTGCTGCCCCTCGGCGCTGGAGTGGCGTCGGCCGACTGTTCGGGCTTCGGTTCCCTTCGCGGCTTCAGCACCTTCTTCGGCGCCTCTTTTGGGGGCTCGGCGCTGGCTGCGGGGCGTGAGGGGGGCGTCACAAACAACCCAGGCGGCGGCGCCGCGACGGGGCCGCCGGGCGCAGGGCCGGTGGGCGGACCGACGACGAGCCCCGGTATGCTCGGCGTTATGGTTCCGGTGTTTTGAGCATGCGATGGTGTGATCATGGCGGCACCGACGAGTGCGCCGCACCCCAAAGCCAATAGGTGCAGCGAGAGGCGGCTGCCGGCAGCGGCGCGGTGGTGCGTGGAGTGCGTCGTATGCATCGCAGGCATGTCTCGGGCCATCGCATCAGAGGGTGGTTCGCCGGCCGTCGCGCGGCGCCGAATCGTCAGGCGATCCTAGCCGCATAACTCGTGTCGGCGCCGACATTATCCACATCAACGATGGCGCTGAAGGGGCAATGCCAGCCGATTGCATGACACAGAGCGAACCCGGCTGCCGACGTGGGCGGTCGCTCGCGCAGGCGTCTGGGCTATTTCGTTGGCTGGTTCTCGGAGAACACGTGGTCCACGGCATCCGTCTTATAGCTGAACTGGCCGAGGTGCTTCAGCTCGAAACGCAGCATGATGGTGCGATCCGGGCGTATATCCAGGGTCGGGTTGTTGATGTGCGTCTCGATGTAGGAGGCGGTGAGGACGAAGCACTCATCCGAGTATTTGATCTGCAACTGCTCCTGAAGCCAAGCATTGTCGTCGATATCGAAGCGTGCGAGGCCATGCACCGACCAATGGTCGGTCAACTTGAGACCGACGCCACCGAGCACTTCCTGCTCGGACTTGAAATTGCCGATGGCGGGCTCATCACGCACGTAATTGTATTGAGCCTGGAGCGACAGCGGGCCGAGCGTCGTATGTCCGTACACACTCTGACGCTTCAGAGCCAAGTCTTCCTCGTCGAAACGACTTTGCGCAACCAACCGGAAGTTCTGGATCGGTGCCAGATAAGCACCCAGCACGTAGTCGGAGCGGTCGGTATCGAGGCCACTGCTCGGTGAGAAATACGTCGCATCGGGGAAGAAGAAGCGATTGCCGTAGGCGTCTACCGTCTCGTAGGGCGAGCGGCCCGGATCGGTATAGGGATTGGTTCCGGCAAGATGGAAGCTCTGGCCGGCAACCAGCCGAGCATAGCCGCCATTGGCCGCCTGATAGGTGTACTGAAGTCCAATATTGGCGCGTGTGCCCGTTTCGACCCGGTCCCAGCCCGAGAACTTGTCGACGTCGAACAGCAGCGTGTCGTCCCAAACGAGGCTCTTGGCATCTTCGTCGGGCAGGCGGCGCTGAGAGACGTGGCCGGGACGCGCAATGACTTGTCCGATGGGTTCGACGACGTGGGAGCCGGATGAGCTGTGCGCCACGAACGGATAGGCGTAAGTGACTCCAGCCGCACCGATAGCCCGCGTAATCACGTCCTCGCCGACCGACTGTGAGGTGTCGGGATCGAAGCCGTTCGTGAACTGGGTGACGTCGGCACGCGCATAGGCGAACGGCGTCCAGGTTTGGCCAAGCCCATCGATCAACTTGCGGCGCCAGTGCATGTCGAAAGCGACACGGTTTGAATCGGTCCCGTCACTGCGTGAAATGCTCTGAGCGTTGGCGTTGAAGCTCAGCTCGCCACCCAGCACAGGCTGGCCGTAGATGTAATTCCAGTCGATCACCGGATGCACGCGCGATTCGGAAGCCGCCGAGTCCTCGAGCAGAAGCCCGCCAAACTGATAGAATTGCATCGCGAAATGATTGCGCTCGCTCAGCCCCTGCAGCCACGCTGTATTGATGCGGTCGGTCTGAAGGATGCTGTCGAGCTTGTAGAACCGTCGAAACGTGTCGTCGGACTCGAGCGTGACGTCCCAGCCGAACTTCCACCAGGAGGCAAGCGAGAACAGGCCTTTCGTCTGCACGCTGCCGCGCCATCCATCCAGGCGATCGCGCTTGTCCTGGGCAATGTCGCCGGGGAGGTCGCTGCCAACCTGATCGATGCCGGCGAGTTTAACGTTGTACGTTCCGGTGATGCCCCCCATCGCGATGCGCTGGCGCCATTCGCCCTGATAGAGAATGCCTTGCTTGGAGAGATATTGCGGCGCGAACGTGAAGTCATAGCTGGGCGACAGTGCGAAGTAGTAGGGCAGCGTCACGCCAAAGCCGAGTTGCGTCGAGGAGCTGTAGTCCGGCAGCAAGAAACCCGAGCGCCGTTTCACGCTCGGGTCGGCATGCTGGAAGTAGGGGAGGTAGGCGATCGGCACGCCGAATAGCTCGAACTGGGCGTCCTGGTAAGTGATGGTCGCCGCCTGTTGGTCATGCACGATGCGCTGGGCGCTGATGCACCAGAGTGGCGGCTTGCCGGGATCGCTTTTGCAGGGCGTGAACTTGCCCTGCTCGAACTCGGAGACATTGCCGTCCTTGCGAACAGCGCGGCGGGCCGCGATGCGCGTGTCGTCCCGGCCGATCAGGCTCAGGCTCTGGATGAAGGCATCGCGAAAGTCCGCCGTGGTGTCGATACTGTCGCCACGGACGATGTTGCCGTTGGGCTCTTTAAGCTGCGCATTGCCGCGCGCCGTGAGCGTGCTCGCGCTCTGGTCGTAGATAACCTCATCGGCGGACAGGAAATAGTTGTTGAAGTAGATCTCGACGCTGCCGCGCGCGATGACCCGATTGTTGCGTGTGTCGTAGATCAACTCGTCGCCGGTGAGGTAGAGCGGCGCCGACTTGTCGATCTTCTGGAGCGGCCCGCCAAGGGGACCGCCGGGCTGGGCGGGGAAGCTAGATGGAGCGCGTTGCTGGGTGGGGGACAAACCACCTTGCGCCATCGCCTGTGTCGCGTGCCCGAGCAACACGAGCGCGGCCAGGGTGACGCCAGCAGCATTCCAGAACGGGATCTTCAACCGGCGCAAGGGCGCAAGACGGGCGAACCCACCATGGGCGCGTCCCGCAACAGGCAGCGCCGATGTCCCCCTACGCGCCACTCAGCCATCCTCCAGGTGCAGCAGCACGAGCAGTGCTCCGCACAATCCCAACACGACCGGGGCGCCGACCGCGAGTAGCGGTGGCGCGAGGCCTGCTATTCCCACCTGACGAGAGAGTTCCGAAAAGAGAAAGAATGCGAACCCCCCGATTAACCCCGCCGCAACCATAGTCTGGATGCCACCCGAGCGGAATGACCGCAAAGACACAGTTGCGGCCAAAAGGACCATGACGAGGAGCAGCACCGGACGCGTCAGCAGCTGCGCATACTGGATGCGAAAGCGATGGGCCGATAATCCCGCTTTTTCCGTGACTTCGATGAGGCCTGGTAGCTCCCAGACGGACACTGTGAGGGCGCTGCCGAGAGCGTCGGCTACGCGCTCGGGAGAAAGCGCCGTCGAGACGGTATAAACATCGTACACCTCGGGCTTCTGGCCGATCCGCGCTACGGTCGCCGCGGCGATCTCCCAATAGCCGTCCTTGAGATCGGCTCGCTTGCCGTCGACACGTTCCGTGAACCTGCCGGCCGAGTCAAACTGCAGGAACATCACTTCTTGCAGCTGTAGTCCGCTGCGATGCGCGACCGCTGCGTGCAGCACCGAGGCGCCGTCGGCGCCCTCCTGGCGCAACCAGGCTCCGTTTCCGTCGCTGCGCAGAACCGCAGTCTCGCGGCCGAAGGCCTCAGCAAAAAGACGCTCCGATTCGCCGCGGGCCCACGCAGCGAGTGGATTGTAGACGGCGACCGACAGCACGCCGAGAACGAACGCGACGATCATGCCGGGCCGCACGAACTGCATCGCCGACATGCCGGCCGCACGCATGATCGTGAGCTCGGACTTGCGATTGAACATCAAAAGCGTGCCGATCGAGCCGCCGAGCACGCAAAACGGCAGCAGGAGCTCCGTATAGGAGGGGAGGCGAAGTATCGCCATCCAGGCGATCTGACCGGTCGGGACCCGCCCGAACTTTCCCGCTTGTCTCAACAACTCGACGATGTCGATCATGAAGATCAGCAGCGAGCACAGCACGAACATGCCAAGCACGGCGAGGGTGAACCGTAAGGCCAGATATCGGCGCAGGATGCGTGGTCGAATCACGAGCCCCCCTCAGCCGCTGCCATGTGGGCGAGCCCCGCGCGGCAAGACCCGCTGGGCCGCCTCGACGAGACCCGAACCGATTTCGGAAACGATCAGAGCGAGGCGCGACGGCGGTTTCAACCGCGACCGGGACATCATCAGTCCAACGGCAAGCATCGCCGCCCCTAACGGGATGGCATAGACGACCCAGATCGCGGATGCCTGCAAGGCCACCACGTTCGTGCCGGCGAGCCCCACCAGCCGTGCACCCGTCGCAACGACGAAGGCCACGACAATCGCTTGAACGCGATTCTGTCGCGTCGTGCGCGCGTGACCGATGAAGGCCACGGCAATCAGCACGAAAGCGAAGGGATAGAACGGGCTCGAGAACCGCTCATGCAACTCTGCGCGGAGCAGGCCGGGTTGGCGTTGTGCGATGATGTCGTCGGCGGCAGGTGAGACCAGTTCGTGAAAGTATCGTTCACGGGGTTTCGCTTCGCTGATCTGCTCCTTTGCCTCGAAACGATCGAGGTCGACCGCATAGCTCTCGAAGACGATCGTCTGAACGGCCTCGCCAGTACGAGGCCGCCTCAGGATGTGGCCCTTCTCCATCAACAGATAGCCGGTGCCGTCCTGCTTCACGATATGTCCGCGCTCGGCAAGGTAGGTGGAGACGACCTTCTCGTCGCGTGCATCGTGCATCACGAGGCCGAGAAGAGTGCCGGCGAAGTCGCGGTCGCGGATATGGAAGGTGAGATTGGTCTCGGGGTTCGAGAAGCGCCCGGGTTGGATGACTTGCGAGATCAGGTCCGTTCGCACCTGAACGATGTAAGACCGCAACAGCTTGAGGCTCCAGGGCATGGCGAAGTGGTTGACCATGCTGACGGCGAACGAGACGAGCAGCGCCAGCGCCAGGAGGGGCTTGACGATGGTCCAAATGGTGCCGCCGCCGGCCGAGGTGACGATCAGCTCGCTGTCGCCGTTGAGACGATTCAACACGTGGATGGTCGCGACCAGCAGCGCGATTGGCGCGATCAAGGCCATGAGGTTCGGCAACCCCAGCAGTGTCATCCGGACCAGTAGCCACGTGTCCTGGCCTTGCGAGGTGACGAGGTTGAGCTGCTTCAAGGCGAGGGCGATCCAGACGACGCCGGTCAGCGACATCATGATCATCAGCATGGCCCCCGCGGCCTGCCGGAAGATGTAGCGGAACAGGATGCCAGGCAGGAGCCTCATTGCTAGCTCCCAATGGCGCGAACGCCAGCCACGATGTCGCCGAGCGCAGACTCACAGGACACGCATCGGCCTCCGCATGGTGGCGCGAGTCTCGGCCGAGCTGAGTATCTATCTGCCGCCAAACGATTTCCCCTGATTCCCGATGACGTGCGCCGTCCCAATCCCCGGGTCGCACGCCACGGTGGCCAAACTGCGGCTCCGACGACGTCGAGCGTGACGCCTGGTGCGGCGACGCAACACTGCGGCCCGGACGCCATCGACCGACCGACCCAGCCCTGCGACTGCCACGCTTGCGATTCCCCCGCAAGCCACTAAGGTTCCGACACACCGATCTCGCTCCACGCGTGCTCGTCCCATCCGCCGTCCCTCGATTCCGACGGGCGGTAGCGCCGTTCCTATCCGAGCTTCAAATGACCCAGCGCCCTGATGTCCGCTTCGTGCCCTTGTCCGCGCCTCTGAGCCCGACCGTGCTGCTCCTTGTCGCCGACGAGATCTCCCTCGGCGAGATTGGCACTCGGCTCGACAAGCAATCGTCGGGAACTGTGAAGCGAGCCGCCAGCGCCGCCAACTTCAAGGGCAAGGCGCGATCGACGGCTGAGATCCTTGCACCGACCGGACTCGAGGTGAAGCGTGTCGTCCTCGTCGGATCCGGCCAGGCTTCTCGCAACGAATCTCTGGACTGGATGCGGATCGGCGGCGCTGCCTGGGCGCAGGCGCTGCAGAGGTCGACGGACACCGTAAGCCTCGTCGCCGACGACGCGGCAACTCCTGCGTCGGCGGTCGCGCGACTGGCTGAGGGCGCAGTGCTGCGCGCCTACAACTTTCGCAAATACAAGTCGCGCAAGCCGACCGAGGAGAACGGCGACAACGGTCAGTCCAAGCCGCCGTCGACCTTGCTAGTGCACTGCGCCGATCCGACGGCGGCCGAAACAGCTTTCGCTCAGAGAGGGGCCGTGGCCGAGGGCGTATATCTCGCCCGCGATCTCGTCAACGAGCCGGCCAACGTCCTCGGGCCGGTCGAGTTCGCCGAACGGCTCTCCGGTCTCGGCGTTCCGGGTCTCGAGGTCGAGGTGCTCGATATGGAGCAGCTCCGAGCCTTGAAGATGGGGGCGCTGCTCGCCGTAGGACAGGGCAGCGCGCGAGAGAGCCGCGTCGTGGTGATGCAGTGGAACGGCGCGAAGGGTCGGGCCAAGGCAAAGGCACCGGTGTGCTTCATCGGCAAGGGCGTCGTTTTCGATACCGGCGGCATTTCGATGAAGCCCGCTACCGGCATGGAAGACATGAAGGGCGACATGGGTGGTGCGGCCTGCGTGACGGGCCTGATGCTCGGCCTGGCGCGACGCAAAGCAAACGTCAACGCCGTTGGTCTCGTCGGCCTCGTCGAGAACATGCCATCCGGAACCGCGACCCGACCGGGCGACATCGTCACCTCGATGTCGGGCCAGACGATCGAGATTTTGAACACGGACGCCGAGGGCCGTCTCGTGCTCGCCGACGTGCTCTGGTATGCGCAGGAGCGCTTCAAGCCGCGGCTGATGGTCGACCTTGCAACGCTGACCGGCGCCATCATGGTCGCGCTCGGCAAGGAGCATGCGGGGCTGTTCTCGAACAACGACAAGTTGGCGCGGGAACTCGAGGAGGCCGGCGTGGCGACCGGCGAGCGCGTTTGGCGCATGCCGCTGCTGCCAGCCTACGACAAGCTGATCGACAGCAAGAATGCCGACATGAAGAACATCGGCGGGCGCTTCGGGGGTGCGATCACGGCAGCGCAGTTCCTGCAGCGCTTCGTGCGTGAGAGCACGACGCCATGGGCGCACCTCGATGTCGCAGGCACGGCGATGGACTCGAACCGCGACGAGGTCAACCAGAGCTGGGCGTCCGGCTGGGGTGTCCGGCTGCTCGACGAGATGGTGACCGCTCACTACGAGTAAGCCGAAACGCCCCAAGAGCCTGAAGTTGCACAGATCTGACAAATTATTTTCCATAATATATATTATGCGAACGAAATGTCTTGCTCAGAACGAGCCGCAGGCCAACCCATTGACGCTATAGCGACGCACGCCGCCGCCTGCGATGCCACTTCCGCCGACATCAGTTTGATGCAGGGACCCGGGTCGAACTGACGATGCTGGCCGACGGGGCGGCCCCGTACGCCGGTGACGCCAATGACTCCTCTGGCGTCAGTCGCGCACCTTCCGGTTACCACGCATGTGCCAGTGCCCCTCCTCCAGAATGCGGACCACCTCGGAGAGCAGCACGGCATAGATCGCGATGACGAAGCCGACCAGCACGTTGGATCCGACGACGATGCCCGCGAGTTTGGCCCATTCGGGTCCCGTGTATGTCGCGATAAGCCTGACAATCAGATCGTCGATCCAAAGGCGCAACGAGAACAGTGCCTCCCCGGCTTGGGCAATGCTGGGCCGCTGAGGCAGGTCGAGAAGCACCTGACGAACGACGTCCGCCGAAGACGGTGGAGGGAAAAAGCTCATGACGGCCGAGAACAGCAACCCCAGCGGCGCCGCCATTCGAAAGAAGCCCCAATTCGCCGGCCGCGCGCCGAAGCTGATGGTCAAGCGGCGCAACGCGGCAGAGCCGACGAGCACGACGATCACGAACAACCCTGAAACGAACATCAACCGTGATGGCATCGTGCCCGCGAACGTCATCAGGGCCACCAGTCCGGCGATGAGCCCCTTGAAGAGCGCCTGCCCCGTCCCGATGACACCCCGCAGCAGGCGTCCGATGCCGCCGGTGCGCTCGAAGTAGAATGGCGATTCGAATGCGAGGCGCCTGACCTCGAGGCCAAGACCGAGGCTGACGGCCAGTAGAGCCGTCGCGGCAGCGAACACGAGCGGCATCTGCCAAGCCAGCCATCCAGCAGCGGCTGCGAGAGCAAGCTCGCACCCGACGATCAGGATATTGATCAGGAAGTGGATCAGAAACACCGGCCGTCCCCTGCCGCTGCGCCGCCCCCGGATTTCGACACTTGGCGGGCGCTGGGCTAGACGTAACGGGCGCGGGCGCAAACAGCAATGGCGAGGGACGACGGTATGAGTGACGAGCGAAACCCCATGACGCCCGCACGAGACATCGCGCGCCTCGTCGAAATCATGGCGGCACTGCGAACGCCGGTGACGGGTTGTCCTTGGGATCTCGAGCAATCATTCGCGACGATCGCGCCTTATACCATCGAGGAAGCCTACGAGGTGGCGGATGCGATCGATCGGGGCGATCTGGTCGACCTGAAGGAGGAACTCGGCGACCTGCTCTTGCAGGTTGTCTACCACGCGCGGATCGCCGAGGAGGCGGGGGCCTTCGATCTGGGTGATGTCGTGCACGGCATAACGCGCAAGATGATCCGGCGACATCCGCACGTCTTCGGCGACCAGCGCGGGGCCACCGCCGCGGAGGCGAAGGCGAGTTGGGAGCGCATCAAGGCTGAGGAGAAAGCCGAGAAGGCCACAGAGCGGGAGAACGCCGTGCAAGGAGTTCTCGTTGCGAATGTGCGAGGGCAACCGGGTGCAACTGTCCTCGATGGGGTCCCCACAGCGCTTCCCGCCCTGACACGGGCCGTCAAGTTGCAGGACAAAGCCGCCGCTGTCGGGTTCGACTGGCCGTCGCTCGAACCCGTTTTCGATAAGATGCGCGAGGAACTCGGAGAGTTGGCCGACGTGGCGCTGGCCGCCGATCCACGCGGCGCGGCGGGACGGGTTGCAGAGCCCGATCAGGCGCGCATCGAGGAGGAGTACGGAGACCTGCTGTTCGTCATGGCGAACGTCGCCCGGCACCTCAAGATCGATCCAGAGCATGCGCTCCGGCGCGCCAACTCGAAGTTCATGGAACGGTTCGGCCGGGTCGAGACGAAGCTCGCAGCCCGCGGCAAGACCCCAGCCGACAGCGACCTTGCCGAGATGGACGCGCTGTGGACTGAAGCCAAGCACGACGAGCGGGCGTAATTGTCGACGCCCGCTCGTCTACGCGGGACGTCTGGTGTCCTTACTAAACCACAGCCACGTCACAGCGAGGATCGGTCCGATGAGCAGGAGCGAGGCGTTGCTGTTAAGCGGTGACCAGCCGATCCGCTCCTGCAGGAGCCCTGCGAAGAAGCTGGCGGTCGCCGTGGTGCCGAACACAAGGAAATCATTGAGGGCCTGGGCTTTGCCCTTCTCGTTGGGCCGATAGGTGGTCGTCACCAGCGTCGTCGCCGCGACGAACAGGAAGTTCCAGCCGACGCCATTGAGCGTCAGCGCGATACGGAAGTGCCACGCGGACTGCCCATGAAGGGCGAAGAAAATTGCGGCGACCATGACGACAATGCCGGCCGTCATCACGCGGACGATGCCGAAACGCGTAATCAGATGCCCCGTGAAGAAGGACGGCACGAACATCCCCATCACGTGCAAGAAGATGACGAGATGGGTTTCGGTGTGCGGCAGGCCGCACGCGACCACGGCCAGCGGCGAAGCTCCCATCACGAGGGCCATGAGACCGAACGAGGACATCCCGCAGACGGCGGCTGCGATGAAGCGCGGCTGCATGGCGATCTGCAACAACGGTCGAGGCGGTGTCACCGGCGCGGTTGCCGTCGCAGCGCTCGGCGCGGGAGGCTTGTGGGAAGGAAAGCGGATGAACGACATGACCGTGAAGACGATCAAGTGAAAAACGATCATGCCGCCGTAGGTAGCCAGATAGGGCGGATCGACCTGATCGTGAGTCCACCGCACCATAGCGGGGCCGATGACGCCGGCAACGACACCGCCGGCCGTTACCCAGGAGATGGCCTTGGCCGTAAACTCGGGCGGCGCCAACTCGACGGCCGCGAATCGATACATCTGGAGGCTGGCGACGGCATAGCCGAGAATGAGGCCCGCCGTGCACATGACCAGGAAGCTCTGCGCAAAGAGGCCGTAGCCAAGCAACGCCGAGCCAAACATGCCGAATACCGAGGCCAGCCGGAAGCCGAAACGGCGTCCCTTGCGCTGCATCAGGAGCGCGGCCGGAAATACGGAAAGCATGACGCCGACGTGCTGCAACGTCGTCGGCAGCGTGGCAAGCTCACGGGTGGGGTAGAACTGGATGATGGACAGTGCAGTCGCCGCAAACATCGCCGTGTTGCAGGCCTGCCCGAACGCTTGACACGTGGCCAGCAGAACGAGATTGCGCCGCATGTGCGCCAGATCGGTTGAAATTTTCGTCACTCCCCCTGCACCAGCAATACCTCTGCAGGGAAGTGAAGATGGCTGGAATCAGCAGATGTCAATCCGCTCCGCTCCAGCCATGCCGCTCAAGCAGAGCCGCTATGCGCCGGACGCCATCGTGGGATGTAGCGCTAATCGGGGCGAACTGGCGGCAATTCGGCTGTGCGCGACATGAGTTGCTGATCCAGCCGGTGACGCTTGTCGGCCGGAACGCGAACCGTGACGTGCGCCGCGCCCGCCTCGTCGGACTCCCGGGTCACCACCTCAGCATTCTCGTAGAGCCAGGACAGGAGGCGTCCCTCCTCGGGACGCACGACCACGTCGATGAGGACATCGGACGCCGACAGGCGCTGATCGATCGAGGCCAGCAGCTCCGAGATCCCCTCACCTGTTACGGACGAGACGAGCGCGGGCGGAGCGGGCTTGCGCCGCGCGGCATGACCGGCCTCCTCGCGCCCCTCAGGAGAGAGCCGGTCGATCTTGTTCCAGACCTCGAGGATATGCGCCGACGGTCCTTCAACGGCGACGCCGAGTTCGCCGAGGACGTGGTTCACGTCGGCGGCTTGGGCGTCGGTCTCCGCGTGTGAGATGTCACGGACGTGGAGGATGAGATCGGCCTCGATCACCTCCTCCAACGTGGCGCGGAAAGCCGCGACCAGCATGGTCGGGAGATCCGAGATGAAGCCGACCGTATCGGACAGGATGATCCTGCGCCCGCTCGGCAACCTGATCTCGCGCATGGTTGGGTCGAGCGTCGCGAACACCTGGTCCTTGGCGAGCACACCCGCGCCCGTCACGCGGTTGAAGAGCGTCGATTTTCCGGCGTTGGTGTAGCCGACGATCGCGGTCACGGGGTAGGGCACGCGCCGGCGCCCGGCCCGATGCAGCTCACGCGTGCGTACGACGGTCTCGAGTTCGGCCTTGAGCGCGTCGATCCGATCCTGGATCAGCCGGCGATCGAGTTCGAGCTGGGTTTCGCCAGGACCACCGAGAAAACCGGCGCCGCCACGCTGGCGCTCGAGATGGGTCCAGGAACGGACCAGCCGGCTCTTCTGGTAAGTCAGATGGGCCAGTTCGACTTGCAGCCGGCCCTCGCGCGTCCTGGCGCGACGGCCGAAGATCTCGAGGATCAGTCCGGTTCGATCGACGACCTTGGCATTCCAGGCCTTCTCCAGGTTTCGCTGCTGGATCGGCGTGACGGCGTGGTCGACGACCACGAGGCCGATGTGTCGCTCGTCGACCAGCGCCCTGACCTCGTCGACCTTGCCGCTGCCGAAGAGTGTTCCGGGCCGAGGATTGGGAACGGTGACGACCAGCCCCTCGACGACATCGAGTTCGATGGCCTGGGCGAGACCGGTCGCCTCGGCGAGGCGGTCCTCGGGGCTGTGCAGGGCCTTAGCGGCGGCGCGTGCGGGATCTGTTGCTCCGTCGCTACCGCGCTGCGAACGGCTGGTCAGGATCGGGACCAGCACGAGCGTCCGCATCACGGGCGCATCCCGCTCCACCATAGTGCGGCCGGACTTGCGCGGCGTCGCATCGTCAGTCGTATCGTCGATGGCTTTGTCTCGATTCAGCTTTGAGCGCCTTCCGCCGGATCGGTATCCATCAGATGGACCGGTCCTCCAGGCATGATCGTTGATATGGCGTGCTTATAGACGAGTTGCGAGTGCCCATCGCGGCGCAGCAGCACACAAAAATTATCGAACCACGTGACGATCCCCTGCAGCTTCACACCATTGATGAGAAAAATGGTCAGCGGCGTCTTGTTTTTGCGGACATGATTGAGGAACGTGTCCTGAAGGCTTTGTGGGCGTTCGGCTGCCATTTGCTTTCCATTCTTGTTTTCTTTGGCGCTCTTGTTGTCTGCAACCGGACCATCGACGGGCGCCGTTCTCGGCGCTTTCGCCGAGGCAGGCTCTCGGGTCGGTCGTGCCGTGTCCTGTCGTTCGCGTGGCATCAATATGTTCGTTCTTGTCAAGACACCTTATGCGTAATGGCTCGAAAGCCGTTTCGCAAGTGCGTTGGCAGCCTTGGGAATCGCGCGTAGGTGGCAGGGATCAGACCACGTCTCAACCCGCCTTGGTCTCACCCATGCGCTGCTCAGAGCCGACACCCAGCGCGCGGAGCTTGCGGTGCAGCGCAGACCGCTCCATGCCGACGAACTCGGCTGTGCGCGAGATGTTGCCGCCGAAGCGGTTGATCTGGGACAGCAGATACTCGCGCTCGAAGATTTCCCGCGCCTCGCGCAACGGCATGGACATCAGATGCTCGGCCCCACCGTTGACGGGCAGCGGCACGTTCGAGCCGATCTCCTCCGGCAGCATATCGGCCGTGATCACGGTGCCGGGCTCGCCGCCCGAGAGGATCATCAGCCGCTCGATGTTGTTCCGGAGTTCGCGCACGTTGCCCGGCCAGTCGTGCGCCTGGAGAACGGCGATGGCGTCATCACCGATCCGACGCGGGGAGAGACCAGACGCATTCGCCAGCTGGCCGACGAAGTATTCGATCAGAGCCGGGATGTCATCGCGGCGCTCGGCGAGACTCGGCACGCGTAACGGCACCACCGAGAGGCGGTGGTAGAGGTCCTGGCGGAAGCGGCCTTCCTGCATTTCGCGCTCGAGGTCGCGGCTGGTCGAGGTCACGATCCGCACATCGACCGACACCTTGTTGGCCCCGCCGATCCGGAGGAACTTCTGCTCAACGAGGACGCGCAGCACTTTGCCCTGCGTCTCGAGCGGCATGTCGGCGACTTCGTCGATGTAGAGCGTGCCGCCATGCGCCTCCTCGAGTGCGCCGACCTTGCGGGGTCCGGCGCGATCCTCGGTCCCGAACAATTCCTCTTCCACCCGCTCCGGCGCCATGGCTGCTGCATTGAGCACCACGAACGGGCCGTCGGCACGGGTCGATTTGCCATGAATCACCCGCGCAGCGAGCTCCTTGCCCGTGCCCGATGCGCCGCGGATCAGAATGCGGCTGTTGGTCGGTGCGACCCGCTCGAGCTGGCTGCGCAAGGCGTTGATCGCGGTCGACTTGCCAATCATCTCGGCGCTCTGCGTCGAGCGCTCGCGAAGCTCCCGCACCTCGCGGCGCAGTTGAGACGCCTCCAGTGCGCGGAGGGTCACGAGAATGAGGCGATCGGCTTTGAACGGCTTCTCGATGTAGTCGTAGGCCCCACGGCGAATGGCGGTGACGGCCGTTTCGATGTTGCCATGCCCGGAAATGATGACCACGGGCAGGTCGGGATGCGCCCGTTTGATGTGGCTGAGCACCTCCAAGCCGTCGAGGCGGCTCCCCTGCAGCCAGATGTCAAGGATGACGAGGTGGGGGCGACGATCCTCAATCGCGCGCAAGGCTTCGTCCGCATCCCTGGCCGAACGCGTGGCGTGACCCTCGTCTTCGAGGATGCCCCCGATCAGGTCACGGATATCGGCCTCGTCATCGACAATCAGGACGTCGGCTGCCATGTGTCGCTCCTCGATTACGTCATCTCAGTTCAATGGGCGGCGATGCCACTCGCATGCGGCGGTTGGCTTGCCGTCTTGGCGGAAGCGTCGTCCTCCGCCCCTTGAGTCGGGCGGCGGACTGCGGGCAGCGACAGGCGAACGAGCGCGCCGCGTGTCCGGCCGGGGCCGGGCGGTGCATCCTCGAGTGTGAGCATGCCCATGTGCTGTTCCACGATTTTCTGGACGATCGCGAGCCCGAGCCCGGTCCCCTTGCTGCCCTTGGTCGTCACGTAGGGCTCGAGCAATCGGGCACGGTTCTGCCGCGGCAGGCCGAGCCCGTTGTCGATCACCTCGATCTCGATCCGGTCGCCGACCCGGCGCAGGCTCGTCTCGACGCAAGGGTGCCAGTCGGGACCGCAGTCGCCGGCCTCACCCGCCGATACGACACTCTCAGTCGCGTTCTTGACGAGATTGGTCAGTGCTTGCGAGATCAAGCGTCGATCCGCTGGCGCCTGCAGCGGGGCATCGGGAAACTTCGTCACGTAACGTACGGCCGGGTGGCTCTCGCGAAACAGGATCACCGGCTCCTGCACCGCTTCCCGAAGATCGGTCATTTCGATTTCCGGCTTCGGGACGCGGGCGAAGGCGGCAAACTCGTCGACCATCGTCTTGATGTCTCCGACCTGCCGCACGATGGTGTCCGTGAGCTTGTCGAACGTCTCGCGGTCTTTCTCGATCGAGGCCCCGTATTTACGCTTCAGGCGTTCCGCCGAGAGTTGTATCGGCGTGAGAGGGTTCTTGATCTCGTGCGCAATCCGGCGCGCGACATCGGCCCACGCGGATGAGCGCTGGGCCACCACCAGTTCCGTAATGTCATCGAACGTCACGACGGTGCCCTCGGTGCCGGCACCCGATTGCTCGCCCGTGACCCGAACCGAGAAGCGCCGCTCCTCACCGCCGACCGTCAGCGTGATGTCATGCGGGCCGCGGGGCTTCATGCCGGTTCCTTCCCCGGACAACGCCGCGGCGAGACCCGGCAGGACCTCCCCGAAAGCCTTGCCGCTGACGCTATCGGCCGTGACGCCGAGCAGCTTTTCGGCCGAGGGATTAACAAGACGGATGGTGCCGTCCGGCGCGAGACCGATCACGCCCGCCGAGACGCCGGAAAGCACGGCCTCCATGAAGCGTCGACGCTCCGTCAGCTGGGCATTGGCGCTCACCAGCGCGTTGCGCTGGCTGGCAAGCTCGCTCGTCATGTTGTTGAAGTCACGGGACAGACGCCTGAGATCACCCTCTCCCCGCCGCAACGGCAGGACGACGTCGAGATCGCCGCGTGCCACTCGCTGGGCCGCGCCGATGAGGCGTCGGATGGGCGCAACGAGGTGTCGTGCGAACCAGAGACCGACCCAGATCGCGGCCAGCATGCCCGTCAGCGCGATCATGAAGTACATCACGCCATGCGCGAGCTTAGGCCCACCGCGTGCACGGCGCAGCCGCTCGTATTCGTCGACCGCAGCCTGGGTGCGCTGAAGGTGACCCACGACCTGCGGATTGACGCTGCGCGCGACGTACAAAAAGTGCCCTGGGAGAGTCGTCAGCCGAGAGATGGCCGCCACCCGGAAACTGCTGGTCGGCATCAGCAATGGCACGCTGCCGCCGGCCGCCTGGGTGATCACGGCAGGATCGGGTGGCTCGTACTGCACACGGTTGTCGGCCGCCTGGGCGATCACGGGCTTACCTGCGACGTCGATGACGGCGGCGATCGACAGATCCCGCAAACCCATCTGCGCCATGACGATATTGCGCAGGCGCTGAATCTCGGCCGGGCCGATCCGCTCCTCCGATGCGAGGTCGTCGAGGTCCTTCGCCATATTGACGACGTCGGTCCGAATGACCTGGCCATGTTCCGCCAGATAGGCGTTGGCGACATCCAGTGAGCTTGCGACGATGGTGCGAGTGCGGCTCGAGAACCAGGTATCCAGCGAGCGCGAGAAGGTCGTGGTCGCGGCAACGGCAAGTAGTAGGGCCGGCAGCGCAGCAATGATGGTGAAAAGGCCGACGATCCGCACATGAATGCGGGCACCCGCCACCTTGTGCTGCCACGCACGCCAAAGACCAACGGCCTGCACGCCGAGCACCGCGCACATCGCGATGATCAGCAGGATGTTGAAGGCGAGCACGACGAGAACGACCTCGTTGCGCGGCGCTATCGGGGTCAGACCCGTGAGGATCAAGTAGGTTGCGAGGCCCGAGACGAGCGATAGGACCACCACCACCAGGCCGATCCAGAAGCCCCGGGGGCTTGCTCCCGGCATCGCCGGCTCGATGCCGTCCACCGGATCGTCGCCGTCGTCGAGCAGCCTCTCCGACCGGGACGCGATTGCGGCACGCAGGCGACACATCGCCGAGCCCATGGCCCGCCTGAGTTGGTCGATCCGTTCACTCCAGGTTGCGTGCTGCAATGGTCTCGGCTCGCGCTCGACCAGGGGGTGCGACGCGCCCATGGTCCTTGTTGCGACATCTGCGCGGCAAACGAACGCCACACTGTGACTTTTTCGCGACAGAGACCACCGTTAACCGTGCGGCCCTTTGGCGTCAAGCGAGGCCAATACGGTGGATCGCCCGAATTCCGGCTAGCCCGCCGAGATTTCAATGCAGGCCGTTGGGCTTGGCCGGCGAGGCTCACGTCAAGCCGAATTCGGGCCTTTGAAGACCTGAATGTTCAGTGTCTGAATCTTCTCGCGCAACGTGTTGCGATTGAGACCGAGGAGTTCAGCGGCTTTGATCTGGTTGCCGCGGGTCGCGGCGAGTGCCGCCGTGATCAATGGCAGCTCGACCTGGCGGATCAGGCGTCGATAGAGCCCGGGTGGCGGCAGGTCGCGGCCGAAAGTCGCGAAGTGCTGCGCAAGATACCGCTCCACCATCTCCGAGAGGGCTGTCGGCTCGCCCGCTCCATCGTCGCCCCGCGGGGCAGCCGACGCTTCGGCAAGCTCACTTTCGACGAGTTCCGGCGTCAGCGTGTCTTGCGTATAGAGCGCGACCAGACGGCGGATCACGTTCTCGAGTTCGCGCACGTTGCCCGGCCAGGAGTGCCGCTTGAGGCGATCGATGGCGGCCGGTGTGATGGTGCGCTCGCCGAGCCCGTCGCGCGCTGCTTGGCGCAGGAAGTGCCGGGCGAGGTCGCCGATGTCCTCGAGCCGCTCTCGGAGCGGCGGCAGGCGCATGGGTACCACGTTCAACCGGTAGTAGAGGTCTTCACGGAAGAGACCCTGCTGGATCTGGGTGCGCAGATCCCGGTGCGTAGCGGCGATGATGCGCACGTTGGTGCGGATCGGCGTGCGCCCGCCGACAGTTGTATACTCGCCTTCTTGCAGCACCCGCAAAAGCCGGGTCTGCGCTTCGAGCGGCATATCTCCTATCTCGTCGAGGAAGAGTGTTCCCCCCTCCGCCTGCTCGAAGCGGCCATCCTTACGCATCTGGGCTCCCGTGAAGGACCCTTTCTCGTGCCCGAACAGCTCGCTCTCGATCAGCTCCCTGGGGATGGCCGCCATGTTGAGGGCAACGAACGGTCCGTGCTTGCGGCGGCCGTGGTCGTGAAGGACGCGGGCGACGAGTTCTTTCCCCGTCCCCGATTCACCGGCGATCATGACGGTAAGATCGGTCTGGGTCAGCCGTGCGAGCACACGGTAGATCTCCTGCATCGCCGTCGAGCGGCCGATAATCGGCAGCTCTTCGCCTTCGGTCTCGGGGGAACGCTCCCGGCGCCGGCCCGGCTCCGCGAGCGCCCGACCCACGATCGAGACCACCTCGGCAATATCGAAGGGCTTCGGCAGGTACTCGAAGGCGCCACGCTCGGCGGCCGTGATGGCGGTCATGAGGGTGTTCTGGGCACTCATGACGATGATCGGCAGATCGGGCCGCGCCTTCTTGATGCGCGGGATGAGGTCGAAGGCATTTTCATCGGGCATCACCACGTCGGTGATGATCACGTCGCCCTGTCCCTCGGACGCCCAGCGCCATAGGGTCGCCGCATTACCCGTCGCCCTGGGCGAGTAGCCCGCGCGTGCGAGCGCCTGGTTGAGAACCGTGCGGATCGCCGCATCGTCGTCCGCGATGAGAACCGTGCCGCGCGCCATCTCTGATTATCCTCGCTCGTGTCGGGCGCTCCTGCGGCCGGCCCGTTCCTCGAGCGGCAGCAGAACGCGGAAGATCGTGCGTGGGGGCTCCGAGTCGCACTCGATAATGCCGCCGTGATCGCCGATGATCTTGGCGACCAGGGCTAGCCCGAGCCCCGTACCGGTACGCTTGGACGTCACGAACGGATCGAAGAGGTGGGGGCGCATGGCTTCCGGTACGCCGGGACCGTCGTCTTCGATTTCGATGCAGAGCGGCAGAGAGACCCGATCCCGGCTCCCCTTGACCGCCATGCGAACCCCCGGCCGGAATGCCGTGCGCAGGACAATCCGTCCAGGTTCGGTCTTTTCGGCGATCGATTCGGCGGCGTTTTTCACGAGATTGAGGAACGCCTGTATGAGTTTGTCCCGGTTGACGGTAACCGGCGGCAACGAGGGATCGTACTCCGTTACCACGCGGATGTTGCGTGCAAATCCGGTCTCCGCGATCCGCGCGACGTGATCGAGGATGGCGTGGATATTGACGGGCTCGGTGACAAGAGGTCGCTCGTCGCCGAACACCTCCATCCGGTCGACCAGATTCCTGATCCGGTCGGTCTCGGTGCAGATCAATTCGGCGAGCTGGCGGTCGTCGTCGGACAGACCCGGCTCCAGAAGCTGGGCGGCACCGCGGATCCCGGAGAGTGGGTTCTTGATCTCGTGCGCCAGGATGGCGGCAAGGCCGGACACGGAGCGGGCGGCGGCCCGATGCGTCAACTGGCGCTCGATCATCTGGGCCATCGAGCGCTGCTGGAGCATGACGAGCGTCAGCTCGGTGCTCTCGGGAAGCGGACCCGAATGGATATCAACGATGCGCTGGGCCTGGCTCTTGGGCGTTGCAATGCCAACGCCGTACTCGTTGATCGTAAAGCCGGTCCGGCGCACTTCTCGCACGAGAGCAACCAGCGGACAGCCGAAGGCGACGACTTCCTCCAACCGCTGGCGCTTGAGCAATGCCTGGCTCGATTCGAAGAACACCTCTGCCGCCGTATTCGCGTAGATCACGCGCTCATCATCGGCGAGCACGAGGATCGGATGCGGAAGCGCCGCCAGCAGAAGGTCGTGCGCGACGTGGCGACGCGTGCTGCTGATCGCGGGCGAGATGGCTGGAGGCGGCTCCGTCTTGTTCATGCCGCCATCTCCAGGGCTTCGGCATAGTAGCGAGAGAGGCCACCGACCAGACGGCCAGCGCTTTCCTCGGTGCACAGGCGGCGTCGCCAAGCCTTGACCACCGCCGCGGGAAGCCCACTCGTCATAAGGTACCAGCCGACGTGCTTACGGGCGTTCTTCAGGCCCAGCGCGCGTCCGTAGTGGAAGAGCATCGCCTCGATATGGGCGACGGCGATCCGCCCCTGCTCCGCCAGCGGCGGCGGACCCGGATCAATGCCCGTTAGGAGCGCCGCTCCAATACGTCCCGGCTGCCAGGGTGCCCCATACGCGCCGCGACCTATCATGACGCCATCGGCCCCCGAGCGAGCGAGCGCGGTGCGGGCCTCGTCGGGTGTTGCAATGTCCCCATTGACCACGACCGGGATGGAAACGGCCGATTTGACGGCGGCGACCCGTGCCCAGTCGGCGGTGCCCTTGAAGAACTGGCAGCGCGTACGGCCATGGACGGTGACAAGTTGCACTCCCGCAGCTTCGGCTCGAGAGGCAATCTCAGCGGCATTCAGCGACCTGTCATCCCAGCCCAGCCGCATCTTGAGCGTCACGGGCACCTTGACGGCGTCGACCACGGCCTTCACCAGGGACAGCGCCAGCTCGGGCTCGCGCATCAGGGCGCTCCCGGAAAGACGGCCCGTGACCTCGCGCGACGGACAGCCCATGTTGATATCGATGATGTCGGCGCCCTGAGCCTCGGCGATCCTGGCCCCCTCGGCCATCCAACGCGTTTCGCATCCGACGAGTTGTATGACATTGGGCGCCAAGCCGCGGCCGGCGGCGCGGCGGACGACGTCGGCACGCGCGGAAACGAGTTCACGGCTCGCCACCATCTCGGAGACGACGAGACCGGCCCCAAGACGAGCTGCGGCATGGCGAAACGGCAAGTCCGACACGCCCGACATGGGCGCCAGGAGGACCGGATGATCCAGCACATGAGCCCCGATGGCGAGCGGTCCTGGGACCGACCGGCGATGGTCTGGTGCAACGTCCTGCATGCAGATTGCCTAATTAATGGGCTCATCGAGATGGTGCCCGATCTTGCGGCAATCTAAGTCTTCGATGGGCGCTTCGCAAGTGCGAACTTGAAGTCGAGGCACCGCTGTGTTTGCGCTGGCGTGCGCAGACGGCTATGGCACCGCTTGGAACAGAAGCTCGCGCCTGGTCGGGAGAACGCAGTGCGAATTGCGGCGGTGGTGGTTGCAGCCGGGAGGGGCACGCGCGCACGGCTCGCGGGAGTGTCTGCCAAACAGTACGCTCCGCTCGGCGGGGTTCCGGTCCTGCGACGGACTCTCGGGGCACTCGCGAGCACCGGGGCGATCGCAATGCTGCAAGTCGTCATCCACGCGGATGACCGGACCGACTATGAGCAGGCGATCAGCGGGTTCGACGGCCCTTTGCTCGCCCCGGTGGTCGGAGGGCGAACGCGGCAGGCTTCGGTCCTCGCGGGTCTCGAGGCGCTGGCCCCGCACCGGCCCGACGGTGTGCTGATCCATGACGCGGCTCGACCGTTTGTCGAGGCGAGCTTGCTGACCCGAGTGATCCTGGCCCTGCAACACCACGACGGGGCCATCCCAGCTCTTGCCGTGGCGGATACGCTCAAACGGGCCGACGACGCCGGCTTTATTTCGGAGACGGTCTCGCGGACCGCTCTTTGGCGCGCTCAGACCCCGCAAGGCTTCCGGTTCAACGAGATCCTGGCAGCTCACCGGGCGGCCGCCGCAGCGGGCCAACACGACTTGACCGATGATGCAGCCGTCGCCGAACGGGCAGGCATGAAAGTGGCCCTGGTCGAGGGCAGCGTGCGCAATACGAAGCTGACGACGACAGAGGATTTCAACGTGGCCGAGCGCGAACTAAAGGGCTCCATCGTCGCGGATGTGCGTACGGGAACGGGTTTCGACGTACACCGTTTCGCCGACGGCGATCATGTCTGGCTCGGTGGGGTCCGCATCGCCCACACCCATCGCCTCGAGGGACACTCCGACGCGGATGTCGCGCTTCACGCCATCACGGACGCGATCCTCGGCGCCATCGGCGACGGCGACATCGGCCAGCACTTCCCACCGAGCGACCCCAGATGGAAGGGCGCGGAGTCTCGCATTTTCCTCGAGGATGCAGCACGCCGCGTCCGCGCACTGGGTGGCCGCATCGGGAACGTCGACCTCACGCTTCTCTGCGAGGCGCCGAAGATCGGTGCGCATCGCGAAGCCATGCGGGTCGCGATTGCTGCCATTCTCGGGATCGAGACCAGCCGCATCGGCGTCAAGGCCACGACGACGGAAGGTCTCGGCTTCACAGGGCGGCGGGAAGGCATCGCGGCCATGGCGACAGCGACTGTGATCCTGCCCTGACGCCAATCAGCTCGCCAGTTCGCGTGAGCGTCGAGTTGCAGCCGCAATCGCTTCGTCCATGAGAGGAGCTAGCCCCTTCTCACCCATCAGCACCTGCAGCGCCGCATAGGTTGTCCCATTCGGCGACGTGACGTTCTTCCTGAGCTGGTCGGGCCCGAGATCAGATTGGCGCATCAGCTCGCCCGATCCCGCGACCGTCGCGCGGGCGAGCCGCATGGCAAGGTCCGGGGCGATGCCCGCCTTGACGCCCGCGGCGGCGAGACACTCAGTCAAATAGAACACGTAGGCCGGCCCTGAGCCCGAAACCGCCGTGACGGGATCGATCAAGCCTTCATCATCGACCCAGCCGACCTCACCGATCGCCCCGAGGAGGGCATCGCAGAGCGCCCTCTGGCCGGCGGTGACGTGCTTGTTGGGTGCTGCCACCGTAATGCCACGGCCGACCGCAGCGGGCGTGTTCGGAATCGACCGAACCACGGCGATGCTGGGCGCCAGATGACGCTCGAAGCTGGCAATGGTCTTGCCTGCCGCGATCGAAAGCACCAGCGTGCCCGGGCCGGCGCGTTTGGCGAGCGGCGGAAACACGTCGTCCATGACTTGCGGCTTCACCGCCATGAGCAGAACGGCCGGCGGCTGGCCCCGCTCCGGCATCGTCGCGTGAGCCGAGATGCCGTGCTTGGCTAGCAGTTCCGCCACCGCCGGCGGCGGAGAGGGATCCTGGACCACGATACGCTTCGGGTCGAGCCCGCCCGCGAGCCAGCCGGCCAGCATGGCTCCACCCATGTTTCCGGCGCCGGCGAGAACGAGGTCGCCATCGAGGGTCAGGGCCATCGCGGTTGCTCCATCCGTTGGAGGTTGCTTGCAAACCCCAACTCTAAGCACGTCTTGCGGTTCAGCCAATGCCAACCGCGGCCCTCACCGGGTGTGAGCCGCACTTCCGCGGTCACTATCGCGTTTTCTGCGCCGACGAAGCCAAAGAGCCAGCAGGCCACCGACACCGACCGCTTGACCGAGTGCAGTGGCCCCGAGCAGAGGCAGAGGAGCGCCGCCAGCGGAGCCCCCTGTCGCGCCTTCGGCCGAAGAGCCGCCCCGCCCATAAGCGTAGCCGTTGCCGCCCCCTTTGCCCTGTCCAGCACTGCTGCCTTGCGCCGCTGCAAAGTCGCTGACCCAGACGGCCGCCACCAGGGCCCCTCCAGCTGCTATCGTCAGTCTTCGGAAAATTCTAGTGGTCATCGCACTCTCCAATTCGCTTCGGCGCTCAATTCCGGACCCGACCGGTTGATTGCTCGGACAGAAGGGTCGGCTCCCGGCGGTCGAGCCAGGCGGCGCGCGGTGGCCCCGCGCACGCCTCGCCCCGATCGGTCGACGGCGCTGGATGCAAAGCGAGACGCGGCGTTGCGCCAGACTGCTGCCCGGCGACAGCCATTGCGGTGGCCGCAACCCGGAGGGCCGCGGCTCCCAGGGCGGACACCCAGCCGGGCTCCCGCTGGTCGGGCACGAGGAATGCGACATCCGGCCCGTAGATGGCTCGGGCGAGGCTATCGAGGTCGCCGTTCGCCTTCAGGAGCGCAACGACGAGGGGGCGAGGACACCCATGCTTCGAGAACGCGAGCCACGGGAACGTCTCGCGGCCATCTCCAGCGATGGCGGTTGGGCCCCAACTGTGGCGTGCTGCAACGGCGGCGATTTCATCGGCAATGCGACCCGGGCCTGCTGCGTCGAGGGGCGCTGCGTAGCGGGAGTACTTGAGGCCAATACCGACCACCGCCGTGACCAGGGCGAAAGCCAGAACGAGCGCCTGTCCCAGTGTCTGTCTGAAGACGTGGATCATCGGCGGGAGGCCCAGTAGCCGGCTGAGACGACGAGACCCACCTGCAGTAGGTCGAACAGACTGGCGCCGTAAGGCCCGTGCGCGAGCTCGTAGAGTTCGCTCGAAGCCGACATCACGGCCAATCGCGTCGAGTTGGCGAGCACGAACACGACAGCCGCAAGCGCAGCCGCAACCGCGACCGATCTTGCGCACCTTGCGCCTGCGAATATCGCCACCACCGCAACGGCTAGCAGCGCCCGCGGAAGTGCATCGGCACTGGTGCAGGCCGTCAGCAAGACGAGATGATGCCCGGCTGGCTGTCCGATCACGTTTCCGGTTCGGACAAACCCATCGACAAAGACCCCGAGCAGGTTTGCGACTAGGCTTGCCTCGAACGCCGTCACCGGGGCTGCGACGAGACGGAGGACGACGGACGACCAGAGTGCGGTCAATGCTAGGCCAACGACGATCAGCGCGCCGAGACGGCGATCGCCCCTGTTTTCGGAGGCGATAACCCCAGCATATGCAGCGACAGCGAACCATGCCACGGAAGATGACGGCACGAGCAGGAGGCCACCCGTCAAGGCCTCCCGCCACCCGATAGCCCGCTCGTACACATGCTCGGTGCTGACCAAAAAGGACAAGCCGACGAGGATGGCAATCAGCTCGAATGGACCGACGCCCGGCACGAGGCTACCGGCCACCCCATCGCGCAGAGCTTCTATGATGCGGACGCAAAGCCCATTGAGAATGGCGAGGGCGACAAGAGCTGTCTCTGCCGCGACGATGGCGACCCTGGGCGACACTGTCCTTGCGCGACCGACCGGCACGACATGATTTTCCGTCAAACATCGACTATGCAGGGTTGCGCAACTGCTTGGGTCGGCATTCTAGTTGCAACTGGTTAATCAAGAGTTGTGGGAAGCGTCAGGCCGCCCGGAACAGGCGAACCGCTTCGTCCTGCTCGAAGAGATAGAGGAGGGCGCGCAGCGCCTGGCCGCGGGGGCTCGTCAGGTTCGGATCGGCATTGAGGACCAAGCGGGCATCGTCGCGGGCAGCGGCGAGCAGCTCCTCGAAGCCCGGGACTTCGGCGACACGGAACTCGGGTGCCCCGGATTGGCGCGCGCCCATCACCTCGCCGCCGCCGCGCAACTCGAGATCCTTCTCCGCGATGAGAAACCCATCCTCGGTGTCGCGCATCATCTCGAGCCGCGCCCGCGCCGCCTCACCGAGGGGGCCCTTCCACAGCAGAATGCAGAAGGATTGCCGGCTGCCGCGCCCGACCCGGCCGCGAAGCTGGTGCAGCTGCGCCAGTCCGAACCGCTCCGCGTGCTCGATGACCATGATCGAGGCATTGGGCACGTTGACGCCGACCTCGATCACGGTCGTGGCAACGAGGATCTTCAGCTGGTCGGCCGAAAAAGCCTCCATCACCTTGTCTTTGGCGGGACCCGGCATCGCGCCATGGATGAGGCCGACCTTGTCCCCGAAGGTCTGAGCGAGATGGGCGGCTCGTTCCTCGGCAGCGGCGAGTTCCGAGACGTCGCTGGTCTCGATCAGGGGGCACACCCAATAGATCTGCGCGCCCTGGCCTAGCGCCCGCTTCAAACCTTCGATCACCTCCGCGATGCGCTCGGTCGAGACCAGCGTTGTGGTGATGGGCTTGCGTCCCGCCGGCTTCTCGGTCAGGCGGGAGACGTCGAGATCGCCGTAGTGGGTCATCAGCAGCGTGCGCGGGATCGGTGTCGCCGTCATGGCGAGCACGTTGACACCCGCTTCCCCGCCCTTCGCCTGAAGAGCCATGCGCTGGTGGACACCGAAGCGATGTTGTTCATCGATCACCACGAAGGCGAGGTCGCGATAGACGACGTCCGGCTGGAACAGCGCATGGGTGCCAACCAGAATGTCGATTTCTCCGTCGACGAGCCTGGCGAGTACCGCGGCCCGCGCGCGCCCTTTCTCGCGGCCGGTCAGCAGGCCGATGCGCAGGCCAGCCTGCTCGCAGATTGGCAGAATAGTCTCGGCGTGCTGACGAGCGAGCACCTCGGTCGGTGCCATCAACGCCGCTTGCCCCCCGGCCTCGACCGCGATGGCCATCGCCATCAGCGCAACGAGCGTCTTGCCCGAGCCGACATCACCCTGCAACAACCGCTGCATGCGTGTCGGTGCCGCCATGTCGGCCTCGATCTCGGCGAGCGCCGAAGTCTGCGAGTTGGTCAGCGAGAACGGCAAACCGGCTTTGATGCGGGCTCGAATGCGACCGTCTCCCGTGGTCGAGCGGCCGGGACGCTGGCGCGCGCTCTGGCGGACGAGGCCGAGCGCCAACTGTCCGGCCAGAAGCTCGTCGTAGGCGAGCCGCTGGCGCGGCGATGCTGCTGCGGAGACGTCGGCCGCGTCCGTTGGAATATGCAGGCGCTGTAAAGCCTCGTTGAAGGAGGGCCACGCGCGCTGAGCAAGCCACTCGCGCTCCTGCCACTCGTCGAGCACCGCGACGCCGGTCGCTGCCTGCCGCATGGCCTTTCCGAGCACCTTTCCCGAGAGCCCGGCCGTGAGGCCGTAGACCGGTTCGAGCATCGGCAAATCGCCGCGGCGCTCGGGCGGAACGATATAGTCGGGGTGCGCCATCTGCAGCGTATCGCCGTAGCGCTCGACACGACCCGAGACGTAGCGGGTCTCGCCTTCCGGCAGCTGCGCTTCGATGAACCGCCGCTCGGCGTGGAAGAACACGAGATCGAGCCGCCCCGTTTCGTCCTCGGTCGACACTTTATAGGGAGCCTTGCTGTTGCCGCGTGGTGGGCCTCTGTGCTTGAGCACACGCACCTTCAACGTCGCGATGGTTCCGGGCAGCGCCTCGGCGACCGAAGGCTCGGCGCGGCGGTCGATCACTCCGGCCGGCAGATGCCACAGCAGATCGACGACCCTCGGCACGGTCACGCCGGGCGGCAGGGCCAAAGCCTTGCGCAGCAGCACCATCAGCCGAGGGCCGATGCCGGTGAGGCTTTCGGCCGAGGCAAACAGAGGGTTCAGCGGGGCTGGCCGCATGCGGGACTCGGATGTTGGCGTAGGTCTTGGGCCTCCCCCTGGCCTCGCGGTGTTTGCGCTCGGGGGCTTCGGCGCTATATCACGCTGGCCGCGAACGTGGACAGGACGGCTGTCGGCCGTCAACCGTCCTTTGTGGATCGCCTATCAATCGT
>JALHMC010000030.1 GCA_022844225.1 Hyphomicrobiaceae bacterium
CGCCATTGGGCGCGGCTCGGGCGAGGGCGTGTCATGCTGGACATCGCGAGACGAGGCATTGCGCGCGCAGGGCGGCGGCTCGGGGCTGTGGCGCTTGGCAGCCTGCTGATGCTGACGGCAGCGACAGTCTCGGCAACCGCGCAAATCATCCCGACGCCCAATCCGGGCCGCGATTGCCAGACTGTGCGCACCTGCAACTTCTCGCGGACGGGTGCGGTACGCGGCTGTCTCTCGTCATATACGTGCCGGGTATGCCGGACGGTGCGCTCGCGCTGCACGATCGGTAACGCGCGCAACTGCGAGCGTGTCGTGTGCTCGTGGGGCGGTTGAATCTCACTACTGACCCATGTTGCCGTCACGCACCGGAACCGGCGCGTCACTCCGGCGGTCGCTGACGCCTCGATGGCGGCCCGATGGGTTCCGGTGACAAGCCCCGGGATGATAGTTGGGGGACGACCGAATTGCCATTCGCATGGGTCCAGGGGCCCCGCCCCTGGCCAGGGATGCTCGAAGGGCCGGCGGCCCTTCGAAACTCGCCCGGAGGGCGAGCCTCCTGTCCATCCACGAGCACGTGACGCTCGAGCGCGACGGGGAGTTGCCTCCACCCTCACCCCTTGTCCGGATCGACGAACACCTTCGGTGGCGCGGCCCGCTTTTCGGCCATCCAGCGCGGCACGGGCAGGCCCTTCTCGCGCAGGAAATCCGGATTGAAGAGCTTAGACTGGTAGCGCGTGCCGTAGTCGCAGAGGATGGTCACGATGGTGTGGCCCGGGCCGAGGTCCTTGGCCAAACGAATGGCGCCCGCCACGTTGACGCCGGATGACGAGCCGAGGCAAAGGCCTTCCTCTTCCAGAAGCTGGAAAACGATGGAAACGGCTTCCGCGTCGGGGATCTGATAGGACTTGTCGACCGTCAGCCCTTCGAGGTTCGCCGTGATGCGCCCCTGGCCGATGCCTTCGGTGATCGACGAGCCCTCGGACTTGAGGACGCCCGTCGTGTAGTAGGCATGCAGCGCAGCTCCGGGCGGGTCGGCGAGCGCGATCTTCACATCCGAGCGCTTGGAGCGAAGACCCATGGCGATGCCGGCCAACGTGCCGCCGGAGCCCACCGCCGAGACGAACCCGTCGACCTTGCCGTTCGTGTCCGCCCAGATCTCCGGCGCCGTCGTCGCGATGTGCGCGTCGCGGTTCGCCGTATTGTCGAACTGGTTGGCCCAGATGGCGCCGTTCGGCTCGGTCTTTGCCAAGGCTTCGGCAAGACGGGCCGAATACTTCACGTAGTTGTTCGGGTTCTTGTACGGAACGGCCGGCACCTCGACCAGCTCGGCACCGAGCAGGCGCAGCGTGTCCTTCTTTTCCTGGCTCTGCGTCTCGGGGATCACGATCACGGTCTTGAAGCCGAGCGCGTTGCCGACCACGGCGAGGCCGATCCCGGTATTGCCCGCCGTGCCCTCGACGATGGTGCCGCCGGGTTTCAGCGTGCCGCGCTTCACGGCATCCTCGATGATGTAGAGCGCCGCGCGGTCCTTGACGGAGCCGCCAGGGTTCATGAACTCGGCCTTGCCGAGGATCGTGCAGCCGGTCTCCTCTGAGGCCCGCTTCAGTTTGATCAGCGGCGTCCGGCCGACGGCATCGGCAACGCCATTGCGAATGGTCACGTTCGGGCTCCTTGGGCTCGATGCGCGATATGGCCTGAGAACCTAGCAGGCTCTGCCGGGCTCGCAATCGGGAAGGCCCCACCGAGGCTGGAAACCGGCCCGATGCTCGCCGAGGCCAGCAAGCCTATTTGATCGGTGAGAATGGCGCCGGAAGCATCAGCCAGGCGTCTTGAGTGAGCGTCGGCACCGGGGGTGGCGGCGGCCAGATGCCCTTTTCCTGCATGGTTTTCCTCACCTCCATGCGCTGGTCGAGGCTCTTGTAGGCCCAGATGTGCACCCACTGGTTGAGACCGCCGATGTCGGACGTGAGGACGCCGATCAGCGGTGACAGCTCGAGGCGCGGCGCGAGGTGCTTTTCCCACTTTGCCGCCATCTCAGGCACGCCACCGGCGCGCAGGACGTAGCGGCGCATCTCGAAGTACGGCCCGTGGCTCGACGGCTCCAGCAGCGGCGAGAACGGCAGCGGCTCAAGGATCTCCGATTTCATGTCGGTGATGAATTCGGCGACCTTCGGCGGCCAGACTCCGGTCTTCACGGCCTCGGCCCGGATCCGCGCCCGCTCGTTGGTGTCCTTGTAGGCCCAGACGTGGATCACCTGGTTGAGCGGTCCGAACTCCGTCATCCAGCAGGCGGCGAGCGGCGACAACTCGAGCCGCTTTGGCAACGCCTCGCCGAAGCGCTTCAGGAACTCCGGCATCGTGCGGACGCGCAGCGTGTAGGTGCGGAACTCGTAGATCATGGGCCGGGCTCTCCTTCGCAATACGCCGTGGTAGCAGATGCCGATCGCACGCCGCCAGCTTCCCGACTGCAGCTCCCCCTCGCGCTGACGCGCGCTTCGCCCTAAGAAGGGACAGGAACCAGGAGCCGGGATCGCGCATGGACGTCACCGCCCACGCTTTCAAGTCGAACGTCAAGGCCGCATTGAAGGACATGCAACTGCAGCGCGCGCTGTCTGGCCTGCCGACCGGGCTGGTCGCGCAGCGCACGGCCGCGAAGGCGAAGCTGCCCGAATTCGAGGCGCTGCGCGACGTTGGTCGCGACATCAAGGACCACACGCTGGCGCACCTCGATCTCTATCTCGAGGCCTGGGAAAAGAAGGCGACCGCCGCAGGCGCCAAGGTGCACTGGGCGCCAACCGCGGCCGACGCGCGCGAGATCGTGGCCGGCATCTGCCGGGAGGCCAACGCGCGGCTGGTCACGAAGGGCAAATCCATGGTCTCCGAGGAGATCGCGCTCAATGCCCACCTGGAAGCGCAGGGGCTCGAGGTGGTCGAGACCGACCTCGGCGAATATCTGGTCCAGATCCGGCACGAGACGCCGAGCCACATCATCGCGCCCGCCATCCACCTGACCGAAGCGCAGATCGAGGCCGACTTCCGTCGCCAGCATACGCACCTGCCGAAGGACCGCCCGCTCGACGAGCCGGTGCAGATCGTCAGCGAAGCGCGCGATATCCTGCGCGAGAAGTTCATCAAGGCCGATGTCGGGATCACGGGCGCCAATTTCCTGATCGCCGAGACGGGATCGTCGATCATCGTCACCAATGAGGGCAACGGTGACCTGACGCAATCGCTCGCCAAGGTGCACGTTGTCGTCACGTCGATCGACAAGGTCGTGCCGACGCTCGAGGACGCCGCAACGCTCTTGCGCCTCCTCGCACGCTCGGCAACGGGCCAGGAATTCTCCGTCTACACGACCTTCTCGACCGGTCCACGCCGGCCGGAGGATGCTGACGGCCCCGAGCAGTACCACGTCGTCGTGCTCGACAACGGCCGTTCCGCGCTACTCGACACGCCGTTCCGTGAGGTGCTCCGCTGCATCCGCTGTGGTGCCTGCATGAACCACTGCCCGGTCTACGGCGCGGTCGGTGGGCATGCCTACGGATGGGTCTATCCGGGCCCGATCGGGGCTGTCCTCAACCCGGCGCTGATCGGGCTCGACGAAGCGTCCCACCTGCCCAACGCCTCGACCTTTTGCGGGCGATGCGAGAGCGTGTGCCCCATGAAAATTCCGCTTCCGGGCCTCATGCGCGAATGGCGCCGCCAGGAATTCGCCTCGGGTGCGGGCTCGGCGGTGGGGCGTTCGGCACTGAAAGCCTGGAGCTACCTCGCGCGCCGTCCGCGCCTCTACCATCTCGCGACGCGCCTCGGCATCGCGACGCTGTCGGCGCTGGGGCGCACGCGGGGGGCGTTCCGCAGCCTGCCGCTCGCGGGCGGGTGGACGCGCCATCGCGATCTCGCGGCACCGCAGGGACGCACGTTCCAGCAACTGTGGGCCGAGCACAAGCAGGGGGTGCCGAGGTGAGCGACTCAGCAGCAGCATTGCGCCGCGACAAGGTCCTTGGGGCCATCCGTTCGCGATTGGGTCAATCCGACGGGCGAAGCCGGACGGCAGCGTCGCGCATCGCTGGACAGGCCCCGCATCTCGTGCCCGAGCGGTCTCGACGCGACGCCGCCGGCCTGAAAGAGCTGTTCGCCACTCAGCTTCGCGCCGGCAACGCTACGGTCGTCGCGGTCGCGAGCGAGGCTGATCTCCCGGCAGCGGTTGCCGCCTATCTCCGTGGACAGAACCTGCCGCTCGCCATGCGGGCCGGTAACGACACCTGGTTGCGCGCCATCGACTGGTCGCGCGAGCCGGCGCTCTCGATTGCCGAGGGCCCTGCGGTACCGGATGACGAGGTTGGGTTGACGCATGCCGTGGCGGCTGTCGCCGAAACCGGTACGCTGGTCCTGGCCTCCGGACCGGCGAACCCCGTGACCGTGACGTTTCTTCCGGAGACGAGCATCATTGTCGTGCGCGCAGCGGATTTGGTCGGCCCCTACGAGGCCGCATTCGATCTCATCCGCCAGCGTTACGGTCGCGGGACGATGCCGCGCACGCTCAACCTGGTTTCTGGGCCGTCGCGTACGGCCGACGTTGGCGGTCGCCTCGTGACGGGTGCGCATGGACCGCGCCGGCTGTGCGTGATGGTCGTCGGCTGAGCGGACCGTCGAGGCCGGGGGCGGCTTCGCCCTACTTCTTTTTCTTCTGCAGGCAAATCTCGAGGCAGCGCTGGCGCTCCTCGTCGCAGCTGCGGCTGCCCTTGGTCGCGACACGGCAACGATCATGCTGGGCCTGGCAGTCACTTACACAGCCGGCGCTCTGGGCGACGGTCACGGGCGGCGCACCACTGGCCGGAACCGTCGATTGCGGTGTCGGCTCTGCTGACTTCTGCGGCTCTGCCTCGGCCAAGCCCCCGCTCGCCGCCCAACCGATGACCGCCGCGAGAGCCGCACTGCACATGATGCGCCGAAGCACGTCGCGCCCTCCCATATGTCCCTTGACCAGCTCACCGTCGCCAGCGCGCCCTCGTGACCAGGCGACGTGGCGCAAAGTTCCAGCCGGCTCCGGAGTTCCCTCTCCGCGACCTGCGGCTCGCAAACGCGGCCGCTGAGTTCGCCGGTCCGATCCGATCGCAAGTAGCCCATAGGGTTGCACGTATGAACGCAAGCTGAACCCGACAAGACCTGGATTGGCCTCATGCTCTGCGAAAGGGTCGTGTTGCTAAGAAGCCCCAAGTTTGGGCGTGGCTGGAACGGACCCGCAGAGTTCTGGTGGGCGGTGAGGGGTTCGAACCCCCGACATCCTCGGTGTAAACGAGGCGCTCTACCGCTGAGCTAACCGCCCGCAGCTCAATGCCTTAAGGCGAGCGGGGCGTAGCTGTAAAGAGGTCGTGAGAACGGTCCCCGCTTTCCAACCGTCTTTCTCACGCGTCACGGCTTCCCACCCGTCGGAGCTTTCGCTGCATTTGGCCGGTTTTCGGGCGCTTCAACTGATCGTGCGGCGCACTTCTTGGCGCAAGAGCGGCAGCACCTGCTCTACGAACCATGGGTTCGCCTTGATCCAATGGTTATTGCGCCACGAGGGATGCGGCAACGGGAATAGTCGAGGGCGCGAGTCGAGTGAGAGGATTTCCGCGGCCCGGCTGACGACGTCGGTAACGGGCCCGCCCGCGGCTTTGGGCAAGTGCCAGCGATGCGCATAGAGCCCGACGAGTAAGACCAGCTCGAGGTTGGGCAGCGACGCAAACAGACGATCGCGCCACAACGGGGCGCACTCGCGGCGCGGGGGCAGATCACCGCCGTTGGCATCGAGGCCGGGAAAACAGAAGCCCATCGGAATAATGGCGATGCGCGAGCCGTCGTAGAACTCCTCTGGCGTGACACCCATCCACGCCCTGAGCCGGTCGCCCGACGGATCGGTGAACGGCACCCCCGATTGATGCACACGCGTGCCGGGCGCCTGACCGGCGACGGCGAGACGCGCACTGGAGCTGACCCGCAGCACCGGTCGCGGTGCATGGGGGAGCGGAGCCCCGGTCGGATCGTCGAGACATCGGCGGCAGGCTCGCAGTTCGGCGACGACGTCGTCGAGGCAAGCTCCCGGTGCCGGAGAGATCTCGCCCGACGTCGGTGTTGCCGCTGCTCGCCTAGATCTCGATGACAAGCCCGTCCTCTGCCAGCACAATTCCGGCCCCGGCGACCTTGTGCCGATTGGCCAGCATGCCTGCATTCATGTGCGTCAGCATCACTCTGCGCGCACCGATCCGGCCGAGGTTGGCCGAGATCGTCTCCCAGCTCATGTGGAAGCGGACCGGGCCGTCGTAGGCGTAGCACTCCATGATGTAGAGGTCGGCGTCGCGCCCGCAGTCGACCAGCGGCTCGACCCATTCGGTGTCGCCGGTGAAAGCGAGCGTTTTGGCTCCGAAGTCCATGCGAAGGGCATGCGAGGCAGCACCCGATGGGTGGCTCACCTCGTAGGCCATGATGTTCGCGTCCGCGAGCCTGACCGGTGTTCCAGCCGTCATCTCGACGAATCGAAGATCGAACCGCCGCGGCACCTTGGTCGAGCCCGCAAACAACGCCTCTGCCGCAGCCACGAAACGCGCCTCGATGCCGACTGGACCGGCAATCGTCAGCGGCGTCGTCCGTTTCGCCACGTGCTGCGCGTGGAGCAGCCACCAGACGAGCCCGCCGAAATGGTCGCCATGGAGATGCGAGATGACGATGGTAGCAATGGAATTGGCCTCGAGCCCGAGACGGTTCAGCCCGATGATCGACGTGGCCCCGCAGTCGAGCAGGAGCCGCTCCCGGCCGGTATCCAGGTGGTAGCAGGTCTGCAACCGGCCGCCCGAGCCGAACGCATCACCGCAACCGACGACGGTAAGTTTCATGCTGGTCTCCTGGGGGACCTCCAAGATGCCGGGTCAGCCGTCTCAGGCCTTGGCGCTGGGTCGCGCTGAGACTTCGGCATGCCACCGTTTGACGTTGGCCAGGGTTTCGGGGATCGCGATCCGGGCCGGGCGCATGAAATCGACCGCGACCAGCGCCGTGATGTCGGCCACCGTATAGGCATCGCCCGCAACGAATGCGTTGCCCGCAAGCTCCGCGTCGAGCATGGCGAGCACCTCGAGCGCCTTCTGTTTGTTGGCCTCGCCCCATTCCTTGACTTGCGGCACCTCGAGATGAGCCATCGCGGGGTGGGTATGCCGGAAAGCCTGCGAGACGTGGGTCAGCAGGCCGAGTTCCATGCGCCGGTTCCACATTTCGACATTGGCACGCCCAATGGCCGAGTGGCCGAACAACGCCGGCTCCGGCTTGGTCTCCTCGAAATAGCGGCAGATGGCCATGGTCTCCGAAATGGTGGTGCCATCGTCGAGGACCAGGATGGGAACCCTCTGCATAGGGTTGAGGCGGGTCATCTCTTCCGACTTGAGAGCGCCCTTCATTAGGTCGATCTCCTCGAAAGCGACCGTGATGCCCTTCTCAGCCAGAAAAATTCGCACGCGGCGCGGGTTTGGAGCCTGCCGGGTTTCGATGATCTTCATGACGACGCCTCTGGACTAGCAGCCAGCGCTTACTACCGCGCCGATGGACGCTGCGGACGGTAGAGAAGCCGGCCCGTCCGCGCAAGCCGGCCCCCCGTCGACTTGGACCGCGCGATAACCCGAAATTAGCGAGTTCTCGACATAATCCGGAGGGGTCGGGCGGAGGTGGTGCCGGAATGAGGCCGGTGAGAGCCGCGTCGTCCGGGGCATCGGCCTTGGGAGACGTCGAGGTCGCGGGCACTTGAAGACGGCCGGATCCATAAACGCGCCTAACGGCAACCGCCCGAACGCTACCGAGGGCGTTCAGGGAGCCGATGGCCGGCGCACGCCTCTCAGCGAGGTCCGGGCCCGACTGGTCCAAAGGTCGGATGTTCGCCCGGAATTCCAGTACGAACTCGTGTCGATGTTCGTGCGCAACGAGCTCGGTGCGATAGCCACAATCCAGCTGCTGGCCGTCATTTTCTCGCTCGCCTCGATGTTCTGGGCCCCGGTGGGGGAGGCGATCGCCTGGCTTCTGCTGGTCATTTTCGCCAAGGTCGCGTTACTCGAGCTATGCCGCCGCTTTGTGGCGACCCCGCGCGCGGAAATCGACATCAAGGTCTGGCGACGGCGTTTGATCATGGCCGAGTTGATCGGCGGGCTGGTCTGGGCTGGATTCGCGTTGGTCGGTCGGGGAACGCTCGATTCCGCTAGTCACGTCTTCATCTTCGCATCTCTTATCGTCGTGCTTGCCATCCGCATGACGTTTGCCTCGACCGTGATGCCGATCCTCTACGTCGGGACCATCCCGATGACCGTCGCCGTGGTCGTCCGATTACTGGCCCTCGGCCATCCGTTCTATTGGGCCATGGCCTCGATGGCCGTCGGCGTTCACGTCTACTTCGTGTTCCTGGCGAAAGGCCTCAACTCGACCGCTGTCGCCATGCTCGAGTTCCGGGCCGAGAAAGATGCCCTGATCGGTGAGCTGGAGAAGGAAAAGGCGATCTCCGACGAGGGCCGTCGCCGGGCAGAGGCCGCGAACGTGGCCAAATCCCGCTTTCTCGCCACCATGAGCCACGAGCTTCGCACGCCGCTCAACGCCATCCTGGGCTTCTCCGAGGTGATGAAGACCGAGATCCTCGGGCCGATGCAGAACCCGACCTACAAGGAGTATGCCGGCAACATTCACGACAGCGGACGCCATCTCCTGCACCTCATCAACGAGATCCTCGATCTGTCGCGCATCGAGGCCGGGCGCTACGAGCTGAACGAAGAGGCGGCTCGCCTGACCGATATCGTCGAGGATTGCCATCGCCTTCTGAAGTTGCGGGCCGAGAGTAAAGGCCTGACGATCGTGCTCGATCTCGAGGAAGGCCTGCCCCAGATTTGGGTCGACGAGCGTGCCATACGCCAGATTTGCCTGAACCTGCTGTCCAACGCGCTCAAGTTCACGCCCAAGGGGGGCACGATCACGGTGCGCGTGGCGAGAGCGGCTTCCGGAGGGCAACTCGTCTCGGTCAAGGACACTGGGCCGGGCATTCCCAAGGAGGAAATTCCCAAGGTCTTGCAGGCGTTCGGACAAGGATCGCTCGCCCATCAGACCGCGGAGGGCGGCACCGGCCTCGGGCTCCCCATCGTGCAGAATCTGGTCGAGTTGCACGGCGGTACGTTCGAGTTGGCCTCGGAGCTTCGCAAGGGGACCGAGGCCACGATCGAGCTGCCCCGGAAGCGCGTGCTCGAGGCCATGCCACCGCTGCAGCCGCTGGGGCGTGAGCGGCACGGAGCTCCGCGTGCGTTCGCCGGTGATCCGCCGCCCCCAAGTCCCACGGACGGCATGCGGCGCAGGCCCAGGCTGCGGATCGGCGGGTGACGGAAGCCTTGGGAACTCGACAACTCACGGCGCGATGTCGTCGAGTTGAGGCCCGGGAGATTGTCGGCCGCGGGTCGGTTGCCTAAATTATGCTCGACGAGGCCGGTAATCGTCTCAACGCGCGTGGCCCGCTGCGTTCATGGTGAAGCCACCTCTGAAGCGACCAAGACACGTCCGACACGTATAACCGAGCGCACCGCTCATCCGATGGAAACCGGCGCATGAGCATAGAGACCCCTTGTGTGGGCATATGCAATTTGGACCGGACCTCAGGACTTTGCTCGGGGTGTGGTCGGTCGGTCGAGCAGATTGCCGGCTGGTCTCGGCTGACGCCGGCCGAGAGGCGTCGGATCATGACCGGGCTCAAGGCGCGCCGGGACCGGAGTGTTGGAGAGATCGAATGATACGCGCTCTCGTCCTCGTCATTGCAGTGGCCCTTGTAGCCCTCCTCCTGCTGAGTTTCGAAGGCGGCTGGCTCAAGGCCCTGTTCGGAGAGCATGAGGGTGCGCTCACCGCCGACGCGCAGGAGCTTGCTGCGTTAGCAGCATCGCTCGCACTCATCGTTATCGTGCTGCCGGCTGTCTTCGGCGGCTATCGGGGTCGCGTCGGAGGCGCAATTCGCGATTTGGTCAGTTGGACGGCCATCGCGCTGGTCTTGATGGCCGGCTACAGCTACCGAGATGAACTCGGCCGGATCGCCTTCCGGATTGCAGGTGAGTTCTCGCCACCCGGCTCCTCGCTGGCCGTCGAGCAGCGTCAAGCCGGGGAGCATGCCGTACGCATCCGGAAGCGGGGTGACGGCCATTTCGTGGCGCGGGTCGCGGTCGACGGGGCGAGCGTCTCGATGCTGGTCGACACCGGCGCTTCGACCGTTGTCCTTCGCCAGTCGGATGCCCGGCTTCTCGGGGTCGATACGCGGAATTTGCGCTATTCGGTGCCCGTGCAGACCGCCAACGGGTTGGCGTACGCGGCTCACGCTCGCCTGCGGCACGTCTCTATCGGCTCGATCGAAGTTCGCAACGTGGATGCCCTTGTCGCTCAACCTGGTGTGCTCAAAGAGAGCCTCCTGGGTATGAGTTTCTTAAGCCGGTTGCGTTCTTATGAGTTCGCCGGGGAGTTCGTGACTTTCAGGATGTGATGGCCGCACACGCGGCCGCCCTGGCGTGTGAGCTTTGGGCGAACCGCGATGCTGTCTTCTGGCACCAGAAATCTTGCTAAGCTCGTCGGAAGCTGGACCCTTGCTGCCGGCGTTTTGGCGTTCTCCCTTATCAATATGGAGGAGATCCGCACCCGGCTCGGCTTGACGCTCAGCCCTGAGGATCTCGGAATGACGGCCGACGCGCGCCCCGAGCCCGAGGTGCGTACCGTCATCCAGTATGTCGAACGCCCGCCGGTCGACCGCGGCGACGAACGTCGCAAACGCCCCTCCGGGGGTGCCAATCGCGACGCCGAGCTGTTCAAGCTCTCTGTCGCACTGCCACGCAGCCGGGACGGTCATTTCCACGCCGATGCCCAGATCAACGGGCGGAGCGTTCCCGTCCTCGTCGACACCGGCGCCACCCTCGTTGCGATGAGCTACGAGGATGCGCAGTCGGCCGGTATTTCGGTCCGGCCTGACGATTTCCGATACGTCTCGAACACGGCCAACGGCCAAGCTCGCTTCGCCCGGGTCACGCTCGACACCGTCCGTATCGGTAGCGTTTCTGTACACAACGTCGCTGCTGCCGTCAGTCAGCCCGGCAAGCTCAACACGACCTTGCTCGGCATGTCGTTCCTCGGGCAGTTGCGCATGGAAATGAAGGACGGGCTGCTGATCCTCGAGCAGTAACAGCAACTCGGCGTGGGAACATTCATTCGTATGCGACGTTAATCGGTGCGGTGCATCGGTCTCGACCCCGCCACCATTTTGCGTTAGCGCTCCCCTGCCGCCACGACCGACGAGGATGTCCATGTTGCCCAAGCCGCGCGCCGACCTCAAGCCCAACACTGCCGATTTCGAGCGGTTGCCGCTCGTGAAGCCGACGGGTTTTCGTGAGTACGATGCGCGCTGGTTGTTCCCGGGAGAGATCAACCTGATGGGGTTGAACGCCATCGGTCTCGGCCTGGCGACGCTCATCAACCGTCGGGGGGTAGCTCCCCGGATCGTTGTCGGTCACGACTTCCGGTGGTACTCGGCGAGCGTCAAGCAGGCGCTGATGACCGGCCTGCTGGCGGGTGGCGCCGAGGTGCATGACATCGGCCTCGCGTTGTCGCCGATGGCCTACTTCGCTCAGTTCGAACTCGATGTCCCTTGCGTCGCGATGGTCACTGCCAGCCACAACGACAATGGCTGGACCGGCATCAAGATGGGCCTTGCCCGCCCGCTCACCTTCGGACCCGACGATATGTCGGAGCTGAAGGAGATTGTGTTGTCGGGCAGCTACGAGACCAAGGGAGGCGGCCGCTACATCCATGTGCCGGACATTCCCGAGCGCTACATGGCCGATCTCTCGAAGCGCCCGAAGTTGAAGCGCCGCCTGAAGGTGGTTGCGGCTTGCGGTAACGGCACGGCAGGTGCCTTCGCGCCTCACGTTCTTGAGGCGATCGGCTGCGAGGTGATCCCGCTCGACTGCAACCTCGATCACTCCTTCCCGCGCTACAATCCGAATCCCGAGGACATGAAGATGCTGCACGCGATCAGTGCGGCTGTCCTCGAGCACAAGGCCGACGTCGGCCTCGGCTTCGACGGCGATGGCGACCGTTGCGGCGTGGTCGACAACGAAGGCCACGAAATCTTCGCCGACACCGTGGGTGTCATGCTGGCGCGCGATATTTCGGCCCTCCACAAGAACGCGACCTTCGTCGCCGACGTCAAGTCGACCGGCCTTTTCATGACCGACCCCGTCCTTCAGGCCAACGGCGCCAAGGCGCTCTACTGGAAGACCGGGCACTCCTACATGAAGCGTTACACGTTCGAGCAGAAGGCCCTGGTCGGCTTCGAGAAGAGCGGCCACTACTTTTTCCAGCCGCCGCTCGGTCGGGGCTACGACGATGGTCTCGTTGCGGCACTGGCCGTGTGCGACATGCTCGATCGCGCGCCGACGAAGTCGATGGCCGATTTGAAGCGCGAACTGCCGAAGACCTACCAGTCGCCGACCATGTCCCCGCACTGCGACGACGAGAAGAAGTACGGCGTGGTCGAGAAAATCGTGAAGCAATTCGAGGCCGAAGCCAAGGCTGGCGGCAAAGTCGCCGGCCAGGCGATCCGCGATCTCGTGACCGTCAACGGTGTCCGCGTCACGCTGGCTGATGGCACATGGGGCTTGGTCCGCGCGTCGTCGAACAAGCCGGAGCTCGTCGTCGTCGTCGAAAGCCCGGTCTCCGAGGCGAACAAGATCGCGATCTTCCGCGACATCGAGGCCCGCCTCGCAAAGTTTCCCGAGGTCGGCGAGTACAACCAGAAAATCTGATGCCCCAGTAGAGCTGACGGCCCAGAAATTCTGATGCCAAGTCTGAGGCCGCCGCTCTGGCGGCCCGATTGACAATCCTTGTGCGCCGCCCCCATGTCTCGGCCGCCGCCGGGGCATTGCCGGGCGGCGAGCAACCGTCCAACCGATAAGCGACCATGAGCAAATCCCCGATCCCCTCGCCTTTGCCGACAGAGAGGGCGCCTCTTGGCGTGCTGGCTTCTTTGATCTTCGGATCGCGCTGGCTGCAGGTGCCCCTTTATCTGGGCCTGATCCTGGCCCAGTGCGTCTACGTCGTTCTGTTCCTCAAGGAACTATGGCACCTCGTCAGTCACGCGGCTTCGTTCAGCGAGCAGCAGATCATGCTGATCGTGCTGGCGCTGATCGACGTCGTCATGATCTCGAACCTGCTCGTAATGGTGATCGTCGGTGGCTACGAGACGTTCGTGTCGCGACTGCGCCTGCAGGGGCATCCTGACCAACCCGAGTGGCTCGACCACGTCAACGCCAGCGTCCTCAAGATCAAGCTCGCGATGGCGATCATCGGGATCTCGTCGATCCATCTGCTGAAGACGTTTATCGAGGCGGGCAATCTGGGCCAGCCGGGCGCCAAGTTCACCGAGGCCGGCGTGATGTGGCAAACCATCATCCACACCATCTTCATTCTCTCGGCGGTCGGCATAGCCTACGTCGATCGGTTGGCCCACGTGCCCGACCATCGCTCGCAGAAGCACTGAGTCCAGCGAAAGGCACCCCGGCCTCAGGCGCGGGGTGCGATGGCTTCGAGACTCGGCAGTGGGTATGAGGAAAACTATCCTCTCAGCCGCGTGCGCACGATGCGCGGGAAGTCGTCGCCGGTAATTTCGCCCGTTTCCTGCGGCTGGGGCTGCATGCGACCCCGCGCTTCCGCCGCCTGTTGTTGGCGGTTCTCCTCCAGACCGGCCCAGTACATGGCTTCGGGTGACGGCGCAGTCGACCGCGGCGGCGCCGCCGGAGCGTAAGTCTGCTGCGTCATCGGCTGGCGAGCGGCGGCTGCCGGCAATCCTGTCCCGGCGAACCAGGCCTCGACGAGATCGAGTTCGTCCGCGGACAGCGTCAGTCCCTGGGAGCGGCAGCGCGCCACGACGAAGTTGCGGAAGCGTCCTGCGAAAAGGTTAGCCGACGCGCCTTGCTCGAACCACGGATCGGCCTCGCTCACCACCTCCAGCACGAAGCGTACGTCGTCGCGACGCACATCGATGCCGCGCTCTTGCGCTCGAAGGACGATATTCTGGATGGTCTGCGCACCGATCAACCCGTTCTCGGTGATCTCCTGCGCGATCGTCTCGAACAGCATCCGATACTCGGGCGGCGCCAGTGGCGGCGCCTTGCAGGCCTCGTGTATGCGCGCGATCGAGTGCTGGATACTGCCTCCGGCTTGTGCCGGGGTCGCGGCCGGGGATTGCTGCGGAGCCTCGGGCTTCAGCGGCGTGGCAGCGGCAACGGGAGTGTGGTCCAGCGACGGACGCCGCGCGAGCATGTTCCCACTCTGCCCGACAACAGTTCCAGCCGACCCCGGTTGTGCTGCAGCGGCGTGTGCCGGAGCGGGCTCAATGGCTCTGCTCTGACCGAGCCCGGCGAAGGGACGTGAGTCGCCAACGTCCTCGCGCGAGACCATCGGCTGGCGCTCGAGACGTGGCTCTCCGATCTCCAGGACCGGCGGCATTGGCCGGACCTCAAGGCGCGGCGCGGGCGGAGCGGTAGCAGCAGCCGGTTGCGTCATGTGACGCTGCATATCAATCACGACGTACGGCGGCTCGCCGGACAGCCGCATGCCTTGCGGGAGCCCCTGCAGCAGCAGCTCGCGGAACCCACCGGCGCCAGCCCAGCTGGTTCCGATGGTCCGATCGTGGCCGATACTGCGCACGGCGCGATCCGCCAGAACTTCGAGGGGCACGGGCGCGTTGGCCGCACGCACGGCCGCGACGACCTCCTCGATGATCGAGCGCCGGATCGCTTCCGTGTTCGGGGCCGTCTCGGCTGGCGCCTCGTCGCTGGCTGACCGACCCTGCGTCAGCAGCTCGATCAGGTCCATTTCACGAACTTCGCCGTCGCTGATCGCCGTGTAGGGCACGGCCGTGTATTCGGTCGCGTAGATCACGGTCCGGCGCGCGTGCGCACGCAGTCGATGCAACACGGGCGTGAAGTCGGCATCTCCGGACAGGATCACGAATTCGTCGAAGTGCGTGTCGTGGTCGAGGTAGTCGCGCAGGTCCATGACCATGCGAATGTCGGACGAGTTCTTGAGCTGCGCGGTCAGCGGCGGGCAGTCGACCACCTCGAAGCCCGCGCGCAGGAAGTGATGCCGCACGAACGGGAACGAGCTCATGTCGGTCGAGTTGTCGGAGGTATTCCGGCGCGGCACCGGGTTCCCGTAGCACCGGTTCATGACGATACGGCGCGGCGCGTCGAGTGACAGCCCGTTCGTCGGGGTAATCAAACCGCCGCTCTCAATCTGCTTCAGCCAGCCGATCGCGTCCTTGGCGAAGCGCTTGGCGGCTTCCTCGCTCTTGCGACGCAGCGACAGGTAGATGTTGTCGTAGTCGACGAAGACTGCGCTCAAGAACGGACCTGATTGTTGCCGCCTCATCTCTACGTGCCCCCGAGCTGCCCCACTTGATTGCGCGAGTCATGCGCCTTGCGGCAGAGATCACTGAGTCGGCGGCAGGCAGCAAGGCGCGGTCGCAGCAGGCGGCAGGCTATCCCCCGTTAATTGCCCAACCGATTATGATCCGATAGCGGATTGATAGTTATCTGGCGCGGTTTAGCCGCACTTGTCCATATCTCACAAACGGCAGACAAACAAAGTCCTGTCAGTCGCGAAAATCGGACGTCCAGTCGATGAGCGAATCACTGCCTCGCCTGCTCAAGACTTACCAGTTCCTCGATCTGGCCCTTTCGGAGTACGGCACCCGGATGGCGAGCGATGAATTGCGCCGACTGCGTACCGAGCTGGCGTCCACGTTTTCCGGGATCGTGTCGCACACCTCTGACGACGTGCGTGTCACCGTTGCACAACTCCGCTTCATCATCTCGAACCTGGATCGCATGTCGGTCGACGACGGCATATCGCGCGAGCTGCAATCGGCCTGCTTGCAACATCTCGACCGTATCGCGAGCCATGTCGCCCCAACTCGCGACACGCCACCGAAGCAGCAGGCTCAGCCGCCATTGGCGCGACTTCGTGTCAATGCCCTATCCGATGCGAGCCTTCGCCAACTCGACCTGTTGAGCGATCGCGTCGGCGTGCTCGACACCAGCCTCCGCTTTCTGTTCACCAATACGGCGAACGCCAAATTTCACGCGATGCCTGCCGATGCCTTCATTGGGCGGCCGATTTGGCGGATCTTGGGGACGCGATTCTTTGAGGCCGTGAGCCGGCCTCGGCTCGAGCAATGCCTGGCCGGCCAAGCCGCGTCCTGCATCGCTTCTCCCCCCGGGCGCGACCCCTCGATCGTCTACGCGTCGCGCTTCGACCCCGTGCGCGACGAGAGCGGCGATGTCACCGCAATCCTGATCGTGTCGCGCGACATCTCCCACATTCCCGTCCCGCCGGAGATGCTCGCTTGCCGGCCTGATCAGTGACGACCCGGGCCTCTGGTCGGGCCCGGCTCGAAGTCCTCCGCCGCCAGCTCGAACCGGTCGAACGTGAAGCCTGGCGCTACCGTGCAACCGACCAACGTCCACGCCCCGAGCGAGCGGGCTTGCTGCCAGTAGCCAGCCGGGACGACGATCTGCGGAACCTCGCCGCTGGCGAAATCGATCCCGAGGCGGAGTTCGGTCGGGCTCTGGTCCGCGTCCGGCGACATGGAGAGCGCCAGCGGAGCTCCCGCATGGAAGTGCCAGATCTCGGCGGCATCGACCCTGTGCCAGCGCGAGACCTGCCCCATCTCGAGCAGGAAATAGATCGCGGTCGAGGCCGCCCGGCCCGTGCCCTCAGCCGGCACGTCACGGAAAGTTTCGCGATAGAAACCGCCCTCGGGATGCGGTTGAAGGCGTAAGCGCTCGCGGATCTCGTCGGCGGTCGACATGGCGGTTCCTGCTACAGCGGCACGCGAATGATGGCTCTGAGGCCGCCCATCGAACTCTCGCCGAGCGTCACGTCGCCGCCATGGCTCTTCGCGATGTCGCGGGCGATCGCGAGCCCGAGGCCCGAATTGCCCTCGTCCTGGTTGCGGGCGTGGTCGAGCCGGTAGAAGGGGCGAAACACGTTTTCTCGCTCCGCCTTCGGAATGCCCGGGCCATTGTCGTCGACCTCGATCCTGAGCCAGCCCCGCTCGGTTGCGGCCCGGATGACGATCTGATCTCCGAACCGCGCCGAGTTGGAAACGAGGTTGGCGATCGCCCGCTTCATCGCGTTTCGCTTCAGCGGAATGACGATTTCGCGCTGGCGACGCCGGATTCGCAGCGTGATTGGGACCTCAAGATGCTGTGCCTCCGCGACGATCTCCTCCAGAAGGCCGGCGACATGCGTCTGCGTCGCGACCTCGCCGCCGTCGCCTTTGGCGAATGCGAGATAGTCCTCGAGCATGCTCTGCATCTCTTTCAGGTCGCCCTTCATCGCAGCGACCTCCGGCCCTTCACCGAGGAACGCGAGCTGTAGTCGCAGGCGGGTAAGTACGGTTCTGAGGTCGTGGCTGACGCCCGCGAGCATCGTCGTTCGCTGGTCGACATGCTGCGTAATGCGCTCGCGCATCTCGAAGAAGGCCTGGCTCGCCTGCCGCACCTCACGCGCGCCGCGGGGGCGAAAATCATCGGGCACGGGGCGTCCCTTGCCGAACGCGTCTGCGGCCTCGGCGAGCCGCAAAATCGGCTTGATCTGGTTCCTCAGGAACATGATTGACACCGTCAGCAACACGACGGAGGTGCCGACCATCCACATCAGGAAGATGTGCGAGTTCGAGGCGTAGGTCTGGCTGCGCCGCGCAACGAAGCGCAGCACCGCCTTGTCATGCTTGACGCGGATCTCGACGTGATCGGATTGGCCGACGGTGTCGATCCAGAACGGGCGGTCGATCAGTTTGCCGAGCTCGCGCGACAACGTTCGGTCGAGCAGGGCGAAGAACGGCTTCGGCTGTGGTACAGGCAGATCGCCGGCCGGCAACACGGTCATCGAGAGGCCGAGGCGCTCGCGCGCCATCTCGAGCATCCGCGCGTAGTTGTCGGCGCGCGGGTAATCTTCATAGACGTCGATCAGGGCGGCGATGTTGCGCGCGGTGGCCTCCGAAAGTCGCCCGGTAACGGCCTGCCAGTGCCGCTCCATGAAGCTGAACGCGACTACGCCTTCGAGCAGGACGATAGGAGTGATGATGATGAGCAACGCACGGGCATAGAGGCCCGTTGGCAAGAGGCCGGACAGCCGCTGCATCACGGCGTGACCAAGGCTGCGCAACGCCTCGGGACCGAGCCAAGCGGAAAGCTGCGTCGCCACTTTGGGCGCCGCTGTCGCATCTTGGGCACTGTCGTTTGCAGCCACCATTCGGTGGTCTCCCGTGGGTCGCCCGACCGTCGCCGCGCTCCGGCGTCAACGCGTCGCCGCACTAGTCGACGTAAAGGATGTAGCCTTTGCCACGCACGGTCTGCAAATAGATCGGATTCGAGCTGTCAGCCTCGATCTTGCGCCGCAATCGGTTGATCTGCACATCGATCGCGCGCTCGCTGCCGGTCGAATCGTCGTTGGCAAGCTCGTGACGGGCGATCGGCGAACCGGGGCGGCCGGCGAAGAGCCGCAGAAGGTCGCGCTCGCGCTCCGTGAGCTTGATGATCTCGTCGCCGCGCCTGAGCTCGCCCCGAGCCATATGAAAGAGGAAATCCCCCATCCGGACCTCGTCACGCGGGATAGTCGAGCCGTCCTTGCCGCGCCTGAGGATGTTCTGGATCCGAAGCAGCAGCTCGCGCGGCTCGAAGGGCTTGCCTACGTAGTCGTCGACACCGGCCTCGAGGCCCGCGATGCGCTGTTCGGGATCGGCGAGCGCAGTCAGCATGCAGATGGGCACCGGCGAGATCTGTTTCAGATCGCGAGCGAGTTCGAGACCCGACTCTCCGGGCATCATCACATCGAGAATGACGAGATCGAACGAGAGCCCCCGCATGGCGGCACGGGCCGCCTTCGCATCCGCGGCCGTCGAAACACGATAGCCCGCCTCGAACAGGAAGCGCGCGATGAGATCCCGGATACGCTGGTCGTCGTCCACGACGAGAATATGCGCAGCGTTGTCGGGCAGGGGTTCTCGCTTCTGGACGGATGTCTCTCGGTGCATTGTTATCCCCGATGCCCCCCCGGAATCGAAGCCGCCTGCGTCGCCCGCCGCACCAGCTCCATTGCCCTCTCCTGGTCTTCGGGAGTGATCACGCCTGCAAGAAAAGCCGCCGCCGCAGGCTCGCTGCCGGGACCCGCGGCCGCCAGGGCTTCGCCGAGTCTCTGCGTCTGCAACGCGAGGAGGCGGCTCGCAAGGCAGCGCCCGCGCTCCGTCGGGTGCAGTCTCCGCTCACGCCGGTCCACGGCACCCGTCTCCTGCAGAATGTAGCCTTCGTCGACGAGTTGCTTCAAGACACGTGCAAGGCTCTGCTTCGTAATCTTCAGAAGGCCGAGAAGATCGGCGACCCGCAGACCCGGATTCCGATTGACGAAATGCAGAACGCGGTGGTGCGCGCGTCCGAAGCCGAGTTCGGCCAGGATCTCGTCCGGCCCCGCCACGAAGTCGCGGTAGGCAAAGAACAGCAGCTCCACCATCGCGACGAGGCGTGCCTCGTCGTCGGTCGCAAGCGGTTTCGCCCCTGGAGCGGCGGCCGTCTGTGCCTCCCCTCCGCCACTCCGCGAATTTAAGTCAGCCATGTTGACATATTTGAGGGTGATCGGTACCCATGGCAAGGCTTTTCGAGGCGTTGCACCGCGCATCACATCCCACCTTTTGCGCCGGTCGTCGCTCGCTTCAAGCCGGCTGGTGTCCGGCCACGAGCGATGCATGCTTCGCATTTGAGACGGCGAGACAGGCACCCGAATTGAGGCCCAAAGACGGCGACAGCGGCTGGCTCAGCCGGACTGGCAGCCGAACAGGAGCACGGCCCACGCAAGGTCGTGCACACACGCGAGAGGAGATGCGCCAATGGCTGACAGCAGGCAGTCCTTCGTCATCGAACGGAATCCCGAGCCCGTTGGTGTAGCCGACCGCGCCAAGGTGCTGGCCGACCCCGGCTTCGGCCGCGTCTTCACCGATCACATGGCGCTCATCCGCTACAGCGAGGGCAAGGGTTGGCACGACGCCAGGATCACTGCGCGCAAGCCCTTGATGCTCGACCCGGCCTCCGCCGTCCTCCACTACGCGCAGGAGATTTTCGAGGGGTTGAAGGCCTACAAGACCGCCGACGGCGGCATGGCCATGTTCCGGCCCGACGCCAACGCGCGCCGTTTCCGCCAGTCAGCGCAGCGTCTCGCCATGGCCGAGCTGCCCGAGGAACTGTTCATCGAATCGATCCGGCAGCTCGTCGCCATCGACAAGGACTGGTTCCCGACGGTCGAGGGTGGCTCGCTCTATATTCGGCCGTTCATGTTCGCCAACGAAGTGTTCCTCGGCGTCAAGCCGTCGTCCGAATACCTTTACCTGGTCATCATTTCCCCGGTTGGTGGCTACTTCAAGAGTGGGGCTCCGGCCGTCTCGATCTGGGTGTCGCAGAACTACACCCGCGCGGCGCCCGGTGGCACGGGCGCGGCCAAGTGCGGCGGCAACTACGCCTCGAGCCTCGTGGCCCAGGCCGAGGCCTCCAAGCACGGCTGCGACCAGGTCGTCTTCCTCGATGCCGCGGAGCACAAGTGGGTCGAGGAACTCGGCGGGATGAACGTCTTCTTCGTCTTCGAGGACGGCTCTCTCCAGACGCCGCCGCTCTCCGGCACCATTCTCCCCGGCATCACGCGTGACAGCCTGATGACGCTCGCCCGCTCCGAAGGGCTGACGGTTCGCGAGGAGCCCTATTCGTTCGATCAGTGGAAGCGCGATGCTGCCAGCGGCAAGCTGACCGAGTGCTTCGCGTGCGGAACGGCCGCAGTCGTCACGCCGATCGGCAAGGTCGCGAGCCCCGAGGGCGAGTTCAAGATGGGGGCCGGTGGCCCCGGACAGACGACGATGCGCATCAAGCAGAAGCTCGTCGATATCCAGCGTGGCGTCGCCCCCGATCCGCACGGCTGGGTACACAAGTTGGGCTGACCAGCCATATCCAGCCCCGGCGGGAGCAGCGAGTTCCCGCCTGTCACGCCCTGGCTTTCCACATGCCGCCGACCCGGGCCTTGAGATCGAGGGTTGCCGTCTGGCCGGGCGGCGCGGGAACAACCTCGCGACGTCGTGGCGGCCAGCTTGCCTGCTCGAAGCAGCCAGCGATCGTCGCCGGTATGAATCGCGTCCGCGACGCATAGAGATGACGGTCGCCGTTGCGGGCCTGCAGGTGGACGTGGAAGCGCTGCGGCAACAGCAGATGCAGCTCGTCCTTTGCCCTCGTCATGGCGACATAGAGCAGACGCCGCTCCTCCTCGATATCCTCCTGCCGACCCGTCGCCATGTCGGACGGAATGCAGCCGTCGACCACGTTGAGGACGAACACGGCCTGCCATTCCTGCCCCTTTGCTGAATGGATGGTCGACAGGATCAGATAATCCTCATCCAGCAGCGGCGCACCTGCCTCGTCGCTCGTGGCATCGGGCGGGTCCAGCGTCAGCTCGGTCAGGAATTGCGCGCGCGACCGATACTGGCCCGAGAGACGGACGAGTTGTTCGAGATCGCCGCTGCGCACGGCTGCATCCGGATAGCGCATCTCGAAGTGCGGCAGGAACCAGGAATGGATCGCCCCCAGCTCGGCCGGCCAAGGCGTGCGTCGTGCGGCAAGGTCCTCCATCAGGGCGACGAACTCGGGCCAAGCCGCGAGCGCGGCTGCAGGCGGCCGATAGATCGCGAGGGGCGCGAACGGGCTATCCCCGGTCGCGACCCGATCGAGCATTTTCGCCGCCGTGCCAGGGCCGACGCCGGGCAGCATCTGCAACACGCGGAAGGCGGCGATACGATCGCGCGGGTTCTCGCCCCAGCGGAGGATGGCGATCAGGTCCTTGACGTGCGCCGCTTCGAGGAACTTCAGCCCCCCGAACTTGACGAAGGGGATGTTGCGCCGGGCGAGTTCGAGCTCGAGCAGCATGCTGTGGTGCGCGGTCCGGAAAAGGACGGCCTGCGATTTGAGCGCCATTCCGGCCTCGCGATTGGCGAGGACGCGCTCCGCGATGCAGGTGGCCTGCGCGATGTCGTCGGTGACGCTGACGAGGCGCGGCTTCTGGGCGCTATCGCGGACCGAGCGAAGGTTTTTGGTGAACCGTTCCGCGGCAAAGGCAATGACGGCGTTGGCCGCCGCCAAAATAGGCACCGTCGAGCGGTAGTTCTCCTCGAGTGTGACGACCGCTGCCGGCGGATCGTACTGGCCGGGCATGTCGAGGATGTTGCGCACAGTCGCGGCGCGAAAGCCGTAGATCGCCTGCGCGTCGTCGCCGACCACGGTCAGTCCCTGTCCATCGGGCGAAAGCCCCTTCAGGATCGCAGCCTGCAAGGGATTCGTATCCTGGTACTCGTCGACGAGCACATGATCGAACCTGGCACGCACGTCGGCCGCGATCCCGTCGGCGCGCATCATCTCGGCCCAATAGAGCAGCAGGTCGTCGTAGTCGAGGACGCCACTCGCTTGCTTTGCCGCCACATAGCCGTCGAACAGGCTACGCAGCTCGGCCTCGAAGTTGGCCACCCAGGGAAACTGTCGCGCGAGCACGACGGGCAAATCCAGCCCCGAGTTCACGGCGTGCGAGTAGATCGAAAGGCACGTCGCCTTCAGCGGAAATCGCGTCGCTTTGTCGGACAGCCCAAGTTCGTGGCGGACCAGATTGAGAAGATCGGCCGCGTCCTCACGGTCGTGGATGGTGAAGCTTGGAGCGAGGCCGATGCGGTCGGCATAAAGCCGCAAGAGGCGCGCGCCCGTGGCGTGGAACGTCCCGGACCAGGGTATCGAAGCGGCCGAACGGGATCGCGGTCCGGTTGCCCCCGCGAGCGCCGACGCGACGATCCGCTCGACGCGGCGTGTCATGTCGTCGGCGGCCCGGCGCGAGAAGGTCAGCAGCAGTATGCGGCCGGGATCGGCCCCATTGAGGATGAGGTGCGCGACCCGGCTGGCGAGCGTCGTCGTCTTGCCTGAGCCCGCGCCGGCAATCACCAGAAGCGGCCCGCAGGATGTCGTATCCCCCGGGCTGACGCCGTGCTCGACGGCGCGGCGCTGGGCGGCATTGAGGCTATCGAGATACGTCACGGTCTCTCTCGTCGAGGCGGCTGCGGCCGGTGGCCAATCGACACCCGATCATGATTCGGCGGCGTCTCCCAACTGCCCGCCGGATGGATAACGCCGGTCGACGATCATCAATCGGCAAGGAACGCGCCTCGCCGGATGACAGGCGGCCCCGTCTTGTGTCACGGTGCGGCGGCATGCAGGAGCAACCTGCAGCCATCCGTTGCATGAGGGCACGCGTTCATGACTGAGTTCGCTTTAGCCGAGGCCGTGGGTGGCACGCCTCGTGTGATCGCACGAACGCTCGCCGACCGCCTCACGGACGCGCATGGCCATAACCTCGGCTTCATCTACGTGACCAGCCTCCTCGCCAACGATCTCGCGAGCGTCGTCGCGAGCTTGAAGGTGAGCACAGGGATCGAGGACTGGGTCGGCACCGCGGGCCATGGCGTCTGTGCCGGCGGCGTCGAGCACTGGGATGGGCCCGCGGCAGTCGTCCTTACGTGCCGCCTTGCGGAGGGCAGTTATCGCCTGCTGCCCTCGATCACGGATGCTGAAGCCGCAGCCGACCCGGCCGGCGGCTTATTTGCAGCTGGTCTCGGCGTCGTTCATGCCGATCCACGCAACGGCGCGGTGATGGACATCGTTGCGGCGCTGTCGAGAGAGCGGGGCGCCTATCTGGTGGGCGGGCTCACGTCGTCCGACGGCACTTACCCTCAGGTCGCCGGCACGACCGTTATCGATGGTGGGGTGTCTGGCATCCTGCTCGGCGGACGCCTCAGTGTCGCGGTAGGATTGACGCAAGGTTGCACGCCGATCGGACCGGCGCACGAGATCACTCGCTGCGAAGGCCAGATCATCGCGGGGCTCGATCGCCAGCGCGCCTATGATGTGATGTGCGAGGACGTCGGCATCGCCGAAGGGGCGGATCCGCGACCCTGGCTCACCAATGTGCACGCCGCGCTCCCGGTCGCGGGCTCCAACGAGGCCGACTACGTCGTGCGCCACCTAATCGGCATCGATCCGCGACAAGGCCTCGTGGCGGTGGCCGAGAACCTGCAGGTGGGCGACCGGGTGATGTTCGTTCGGCGCGACCAGGAGAGTGCCGAAAAGGATCTCGTTCGAATGCTGTCCGGCCTGAAGGGGCGGCTGACCAAGACGCCGAAGGCAGGGCTCTATTTCTCCTGCGTCGCGCGTGGCCCAAACCTGTTCGGCGGTGAGAGCCACGAGATGCGCGCGATCCGCGAGACGTTTGGCGACATCCCGATCGCAGGTTTTTTCGGCAATGGCGAGATTTCGAACGACCGCGTCTACGGCTATACGGGCGTGCTGACGCTCTTCACGTGACAGGCGAAGCGAACTGCGCCCCTCAAGTCCTCTGGCGAAAACCCGTCGGGGGCCACACGATCAACGCGATGAGTGGGTAGACGAGCAGCGACGTCCACAGGAACAAATTGAAGGCGTTGATGTATCCGATACCCGTGGCCTGCCGGCTCATTTCGCCCGCGATCCCGGCAAGCCCGCCACTCGTCTCGGTGGTCCATCGCCCCATCACCGTTTGAAGGGTCAGGCGGTCGTTGAACGGGTTGATCCACTGCACCAACTCGGCGTAGCTGATTTTCTGGGTGTGAAACACGACGACGATGCTTGCCGAGATGTAGTAGCTGGATGCCACGCTGCGAACGAAATGGAACATCGCGGCGCCTTCCGCCGAGCGCCGAGGGTCGAGATTCGAAAACACCACGAGCGACATCGGCACCCAGAGCCAGCCGACACCGAACCCCTGCACCGCCATCGCCCAGGCAACGTCGCCGAGCGGCACGTTCATATCGAAGCGCGCCATCTCGATCCCCGCATAGGTGTGCAGCCCGAAGCCGATCAGGAACAGCAGGCGCGGATTCCAACTGTTCGCGAACAGGATCATCAGCAGCATGGAGAGCGCGGTTCCCGCTCCACGTGCCGTGATCAGCAGGCCGACGGTGAACTCCGGCAAGTGCTGGAGCTGCTGCAGCATGGCCGGTATGAGCACCATGGGCGTCACGAACAGCATCCCGAAGATGGCGGCGATGCCGATGCCCAAAGCGAAGTTCCGCTCGAGCAGCAGCCGCGGATCGAGGAAGGGTCGATCTTTCGTGAGGCTGTGTGCCAGGAAGATCCAGCCGAACAGCGCCGCCAACGCACACTCGACGATGATCTCCGTCGACGTGAACCATTCCGCCCGTTCGCCGCGATCGAGCATCAACTGGATCGAGGCAACGCAAATCGACAGGCTGAGGAACCCGATCCAGTCGAGCCTCGGTCGTTCCTCGTGGGGCGGATCGGGCTTGATCGCGGTCAGTGTGCCGACCAGGGCGATTACTGCCAGCGGCAGTAGAATGAAGAACACCCACCGCCAGGAGTATTCCTCGCTGACATATCCCCCGAGCAGCGGCGCGATCGTTGGCGGGATGCCGACGCCCATCGAGTAGATCGAAAGCGCCGGCCCGCGCTTCGTCCCCGTGAACTGGTCGATCACGATCGACTGCGCGATTGGCGTCAGCGGCGAGCCGAAAGCCGACTGCAGCACGCGCCAGAAGATCAGCTCTGAGAGCGAGTTCGAAAGCCCGCACATCAAGGTGGCCGCGCCGAAGCCCGCGACGCCCCAGATCATGGCGCGGCGGCGCCCGAAACGGCCGGAGATCCATCCGGCGAGCGGAATAGTGACGGCGGTCGCGATCAGGTTCGACGTGACGACCCACGCGACCTGATCGGGGCTGGCCGAAAGCGCGCCTTGGATCTGCGGCAGCGACACGTTGGCGATGGTGATGGTGGTCGCGTAGAGCGTCGTGACCAGCGTGCAGGTGATGAGAAGCCACACGGTGCGCGAGCCTTGGGTGAGGGCGGGAGGGCAGCAACCCTGATCCGCAGCGTGCGGGCAAGTCGAGTGTCCGAATCTGCTTCTGCTGAATCGACGTGCGCCGGTCTTACACCCTTCGCTCGAGCGCCGCCCTGGTCAACTCGCCCAGGCTCGTTTTCTGCTGACCCGAGCCATCGAAATTGGCCGGATCGAGCCAAGTCTCGTAGGCCTCCTTCAACTTCGGCCAGTCGTCGTCGACCATGGCGAACCACGTCGTATCCCGCGTGCGCCCCTTCACGATGACGGCGCGGCGGAAGTGGCCCTCGTAGGTGAAGCCGAAGCGCTCGGCGGCACGCCGGGAGGGCGCATTGAGCGCATCGCACTTCCACTCGAATCGCCGGTAGCCCAGATCGTCGAAGACATACTTGGCGAACAGGAAGTTGGCTTCGGTCGATACGGCCGATCGCGAAATAGCGGGCCCCCAGTAGATGCTTCCGGTTTCGATGCAGCGGTGCTCCGGCGTGATCCGCATCAGGGTCTGGCGGCCTTCACAGCGTCCCGTCCGCTTGTCGATCACGGCGAAGACGAGCGGATCTTTCGACGCCTCGGCTTTGGCGAGCCACGCATCCATGTCGCCGAGCGAGGCGGGCGGCTCCTCGAACAAGTATCGAAAGCGGCGCGCCGCATCGGGTGGCGTAGAGGCGGCGTAAAGCTCGTCCCGATGCCGCTTGGCGTCGATCGGCTCGAGGCGGCAGTACTGCCCGTCGAGCACGATGCGCTCCGGCCGCGGCGCGGGGGCCGGATCGACGTGGGGTCCGATCGGGAGGCCCGTCGCCGCGTCGATCTCCTGCGGGATCTGGCCGTCGTGGATGGAGTTCACAGCGCAAATCCCCCGTCCACGAAGAACGACTGGCCTGTCGTGAAGGCGCTCTCGTCGGAGGCGAGGTAGACGGCAACGTGCGCCACCTCCTCGGCGGTACCGAGGCGGCCCATCGGTTGGCGATCGATGAACATCTGCCGCGCTTTCTCGGTGCTGCCGACTTCGCGCCCGAGTGCTGCAATACGATCATCCAGCGAGGGCGACTGGATCGTACCCGGGCAGATGCAGTTGCAGCGCACGCCCTTCTTGATGAAGTCGAACGCCACGGCTTTGGTGAGGCCCACGACCGCCGCTTTGGTCGCCGTATAGACGTAGCGGTTGGCGACCGCCTTCGACGGCCCTGCGCCCGAGGCCATATTGATGATCACGCCTTTGCCGCGCTCCACCATGCCGGGAAGGAACGCCTGGATGCCGCGGTGCATCGACTTGACGTTGAGGTCGAACGAGAAATCCCAGTCCTTCTCCGAGCAGTGCAGTGCATCGCCGTGATGTACGAAGCCGCCGCAGTTGAAGAGGATGTCGACCGGCCCCACGCGTTTCGCCATGGCGTTGACGGCGTCGGTATCCAGCAGATCGAGCTTCAGGCACTCGGCGATTCCGGCCTCCTTGAGACCTTGCATCCGGCCCTCGTCGAGGTCGGTGGCGATGACGCGGGCGCCCTCGCGCGCGAAGGCCAGCGCCGTCGCGCGGCCGATTCCCGCGCCGGAGGCCGTACAGAATGCCGTCTTGCCCTTCAGCCTGTCGGCCATGGCACTGTCTCCCGTGTCTGAACCGTTTGTTGCAGTCTATACGGCGTCGGCACCCGAGGCGAAGCGGCTTCGCAGGCCGGACTGGGGCTGCTGCGCAACGCTCGCTGCCGAAACGGCGGGGATAACCACGAGCATCGCGTTTTACCGTTGGCGCAAGCGGTCGGTGTCGATCATCTGCGGTTGTAATCCTCAACGGTTCTAGGAGATTCAGCCATGCTGCGCCCGACCATCCTGATGAGCACTGTCGCGCTCGCATCCGTCCTCTCGCTGTCCGCCACCGACGCCGCTCTCGCACAAGGCAAGAAGGGCGCTGCGCCGGTCTGTGTGAACAAGGCCGCCAGCGGCACCAACACCACGAAGGACGGTGCCATGTTCCAGGCTTGGGAGGCTGTTCTCCAAGCGACCGATTGGGGCTCTTGGGCGTCGTTCATGACCTCGAGCGGCAAGATCGGCACCGCCCCGGGCTACAAGGTATCCCAGGTCAAATCGAAGTGCGGCCCCGGCGGTCTCGGCTTCAATTGCAAGATGCAGGCGAGGCTCTGCAAGTAGGCTCGACGGAACCCATTCCCCCACCGCGCGCTTCCTGGCGGCAGTGGTGGGAGTGCGGATGATGCGCAGGAGAAGGGTTGAACGAGGTGCACGGACGTCGCCCCCCCGGGCGGCAGCCGTGTTTTGGCTGGTAGGGGCTCTGATCCTCGCGTTGATGCTGGCGGCGTGGCAAGCGCGCGCCGCATTGCTGATGGCCTTCGCGGCCGTCATTTTCGCCACGATGCTGCTGGCCGTTTCGAGACCATTGAATGCGCGACTTGGCCTGCCACGCGCACTGACGGTGCCAGTCGCCGCGATCTTGCTGTTGGCGCTGCCGCTCGTCGGGTTCATTTTGATCGGGCCCGAACTCCAAGCGCAGCTCAGCGCCTTCGCAGAGGCCGTGCCGGCAGGCATCCGGTCCATTGAGCAAAGGTTCGGTATCAGTTTTGAAGAGCTGCTGAAAGACGCCACCGGAACGAGCGCGGCCAATGGGAACGATGGAAGCCGCGATCTGATCGCGGATGGCATTCGCCTGGCGCGAATGGTCGTGAGCCAATTGGGTATGGCTGGCAGTTTCGTCCTGAGTGCGATCGCCGGCTTGCTCGTGGTGGCCGTCGGAGGAATTTACGTCGCGTCCGATCCAGACCGCTACCGTCGTGGCATCGTTCAACTCGTCCCTAAAAGGCATCAGGACAAGATGAATGGCGCAATCGGTGCTTGCGGCCATGCGCTCGAGCGCTGGCTCCGCGCGCAATTCGCGGCGATGGTCGCGGTAGGCGTGCTCACTGGCGTGGGCGCTTGGCTGATCGGGTTGCCCGCTCCGCTCGCCATAGGGGTGATCTCCGGCATCCTCGAGTTCTTTCCCATCATCGGACCCTGGCTCGGCGCGGTGCCAGTGCTGCTGCTGGCCGTCGGTCAGGGAATGCAAGCCATCGTGCTTGCGGGCCTTTTGCTCCTGGTCATCCAGCAGCTCGAAGCGAACGTCATCACGCCGATCGCGCAAGATGCGATGGTCGAGATCCCACCGTTCCTCGTGCTCTTTGGGTTGATCGCGTTCGGGCTCGTCTTCGGGCTCGTCGGAGTGCTCGTTGCCGGGCCGCTGACCCTCGTCGCCTATGTTCTGGTCAAAGAACTGTACGTAAAGGACGCACTCGGCAAGGACCAGCGGTCGCCATCGACAGTCAAGGCCTCATCGACGACTGATCAGCCGTGAGAGAAGTTCGGATCGCCGAAAGCGGCAGACGGCTACCGCCGCCCTAGCGCTCGGGCCTGAACAGCTTCTCGCGATCGAGCGGTTTCTCAGATTTCGAGGCCGACCACCAGCCGACATTAGGCTGCGCGGCGCGCGTGGCCGTCGAATAGTTACCGGCCAGCACTTGGTTCAAATCGCGCTTGATGACCGCGGTTTGCCCTTCCGAGCAGTAGTCCGCATCGGTGGCGATCCCTTTGGCAACCTTGGCGACGGTGAAATCGTAGCTCTGCTCGGCCTTGGCACGCTGATCGGGGGCCTGCTGAGCCTCGAATGCTAGGTAGGACTGACGCAGCTCATTGGCATTGAACACGTAGCCACAACGCTGCGCCCGCGCGGCTGTCGTGCCAACGTGGAGTGCGCGGTCGGTCGCCGTCTCCGGAGGAGGCGGCGCTGCGGCCTGTTTGGGCGCACCGCCGAGCAGCGTTCCCGTGGTGAGACCACTTCCCGACGAGCAAGCACCAAGGGCGAGCGCCACAACGATGCTCGCGATGCGGCAGGCAATCCCCGAAGTGGTGTCCATGTGCCGTGGCTCCCCCGAGTCCGAACGACCGATTCTTGCCCACGTCGTAGCATGCCGACGAATGGTCCGGTAGGCGGCCGCAATCAGAGCGGGGGACAAACGGTGTCGGATGCGGCGGTCGTGTTCAATCCGCCTGCAGGATGAGGGCAGTTGCCTCGTCAGCCGGAAACAGCAGCTCAATCTTCAATTCCGCCAGCGCGATGTCCTCGGCCGAACCGAACTGGGCGATGGTGGAGAACAACGAAAGGACCAATTCGCCAACCTGGAACCGTGTCGTGAAGATCGCTGGAAGCGCTCCGGCCGGATAGTAGGGCGGCGAAATTTCGCACAGCAGCCGATCGGCTACCGCATCGAGGTCTGGGTCGCCGCCGAGATGCCGGCTCTCGGTTTTCAGCCGGGCCGAGATGTGCGTGGCGACCTCCGTCCAATTCACGATCGCCTGACGGAACGGGCCGTGCGTGAGAAACGCATCCAGCAGGCTTGCTCCCACCGCGATTCCCGCCGCCCCGAGTAGTCGCTTCGCCGGGTCGTTCAGTGCCACGAGCCGCCAGTGGCGATCGTAGGCGAAGGCGGGATAGGGCGCATGTCGAGCGAGGGTCCAATCGACGGCCGCGCGGATCGAGGCCATTTCGGCATCGTCGAGCTCGCGCCGACGATACGCGGCTGCAAAGCCGGCGGCCTCGAGCAGGGCATTGCGCTCGGGCCGCGGCACGCCGAGGGCTTCAGAGAGTCGGATCACCATGGCGCGTGTGGGATTGGAGCGACCGGTCTCGAGAAACGCGATGTGGCGCGCGGACACGTCGGCCTCGAGCCCGAGGCGTAATTGACTGAGGCCACGGCGCCGGCGCCAGTCCTTGAGGCTGTCTGCGAAGGGCATGCGTGATCCTCGAGTGCTCATCCCTGCATCGGCTCACCGAAATCTATAGCGTCCGATGTGGGCTGGCACTTACCTCCCGCGTAATTGGCGCGGTCTCCCCACGCGCCTAGGTCTGGCTCACCGCAGCAGTTCAAAAAAGGAGACCTCCCATGGTGCATCCTTCAAGCATTCAAACGACACTCAAGCTCGCGTCCACCGCCGTTGTTGGCGTGGGGCTCGTCCTGGCATTGGCGGCACACCCGGCGACGGCGGGCATCACGACGCTCCTCGCCGACGTTATCTTCTGGCCATTCGACGGCCAACCGACGCTCGACGCGCCGGCCGCACGTCTGCTCGCGGCGATATCCGGCGGCGTGATGGTCGGCTGGGGCGCTTTGCTCTGGATGGTCGCGACCCGCATTCTCCCGTTCGATCCGGCGCTAGCTGCAACCCTGGTGCGAGCCAGCCTTATCGCGTGGTTCGCGGTAGACAGCACGGCTTCGATCCTCGCCGGCGCGCCGCTCAACGTAGTGCTGAACGCCGTCTTCCTGGCCGCATTCCTGGTGCCGCTGGGAATGCTCGCGGGGAAATCGCCGGCGTGAAGCTGGCTCAGGCGGTACGGGAGCGGCTGTGTGTGCCGCTCCCCATTCGCAGGATCAGCTCAGCCCTGCCACCAACTCCGCCAGCTCGTCGAGTTTTCTCAGCGCCGCATCCCGTGGCGCCGTCGCCATTGCCAACACGGCGCGGTCCATGCCGGCATCGCGGAGTGCGCGGAGCTGATCGATCTCATGTCGCGGGCCGTAGACGCTCATCGGGATAGAAGCGGGGTCGCGACCTGATTCGGCAACCATCTGCCGGAAGCGCCGGCCGATCTCCAACGGATCCTGATCGCGTCCGCCGATCGGCATCCAGCCGTCGCCGTACTCGACGGCGCGCCGCGCGCCATAGGGGAATGCCCCGCCGAGAATAATCGGCGGATACGGCTTTTGCACCGGCTTCGGCCAGCACCACATCGGCTCGAAGTCGACGAACTGCCCATGGTATTCTGCGACGTCGTTGGTCCAGATCGCCTTCATCGCCTCGACCCTTTCGCGCATCAGCGAAAAGCGCGTTTTGAAGTCGGTGCCGTGACTCGCCATTTCCTCGGCGTTCCAGCCGCCACCTATGCCGAAGATGAAGCGGCCGCCCGACAGGTAGTCGATCGAGGCGACCTGCTTTGCCGTGTGGATCGGATCGCGCTCGACGACGAGACAGATGCCTGTGGCGAGCTTGATGCGTTTCGTCGTCATCGCGGCGGCGGTCAGCGACATGAATGGTTCGAGTGTCTGCTTGTAGTGATCCGGCAGCACCGGCCCGCCACCCCAAGGCGACTTGCGGCTGACGGGAATGTGCGTGTGCTCCGGCATCCACAGCGATTCGAAGCCTCGCGCCTCAACCGCCGCACCGAGTTCCCCCGGCGAAATCGAAGAATCCGTGACGAACATCGAGATGCCGATTTTCATGGCCTTGGTACTCCTCTCGCACTGCAGCCGACCGGTGGATCGGCGGGGTTCGGCTTCAATCCCGTCCGGCAATCAGTCCGGCGCCGCGATAGCCGCCATCGACGGCCAGGATTTCGCCCGTTACGTAGCTCGATTGCACGGGATCGAGCAGGAAGCGCGCCGCGCGTGCGATCTCGATCGGCTCGGCATAGCGCTTCATAGGGATCGTGCGGGCATAGGTTTTGCGATCCTCGGCGGTGTGGTGCTCGCGCACCATGGGCGTATCGACCGGTCCCGGCGCGATGGCATTGACGCGGATGCCGAGCGGCGCGAGCTCGTTGGCCATCACCATGGTGAGCGTCATCACACCGCCCTTCGAGGCGCCATAGGCCGACCGATGGAACGAGCCGCGTACGCCGGAGATCGACGCGACGTTGACGATAGACCCGCCGGTCTGGCGGTCGCGCATGATCCGTGCGGCGGCGCGCCCCACCATGAAGGTCGCGACCACGTTCAGCTCCAATACACGCCGGAAGTCGGCAGCGGACGTCTCGAACAGGCTTTTGTTCAAACCCATCCCGGCGCTGTTCAGCACGCCTTGGAGGCCGCCGAAAATGCGCGAAACCTCTGCCACAGCGCGTTCGACGGCACCTTCGTCGGTCACATCGGCGGCAACGTACTGTATGGTCTTTTTCTCGCCGAGCTGGGATTTGGCATCCGCCAGCGCCGCCTCGTTCTTATCGAGCAGGGCGACAGACCAGCCGTCCTCGAGCAGCAGCTCGGCGGTCGCTCGTCCGATGCCCGAGCCGGCGCCGGTGATGAGCACCGACGGCTTCGCCTGCTTCGCTGCCTTAGCCACTGCTGTCTCCTAAGCTTGGTTTCCTCTGGGGCATGATCCGCAGGCGCAGCTGGGGCCGTCAATCGTCAAATCGGTCAGGCTTGCAACAGGGCTTGCTCAGTCATCGCGTCGAGACGCGCTTGCGTGTCAGTCCGCTAGAAGACATTCTCGCCTCGTGGTCGATGCGAGGCTCGCCGATGGGAGGGGCGTCGGCGGCCGAGCGACAACGAGAAAATGAGCAGGGAGGTTTGCATGAGGTTGTTTGGTGGTTTGTTGCTCGCGGGCGCCGTGATGACCGGGATGGGTCAAACGGCGCGTGCCGAGGTCGCGGAGGTCGTGCTGGGGCAGCAGTTCGGCGCGGTTTACATGCCGCAAATGGTCATGGAGAGCGAGAAGCTCGTCGAGAAGCATCTCGCGGCCGCTGGGATGGGGCAGGTCAAGGTGCGCTGGGCGCGGCTCGGCGGCCCGGCCGCACTCAATGATGCGATGATCTCCGGAAGCCTTCACTTTGCAGCACAAGGCGTACCGTCGACCGCGATCATCTGGGATCGCACGCGCAGCAATATCGGCGTTAAGGCTCTGGGCTCGGTCGCCAACAACAACATTTGGCTGAACACCAAGAACCCGAACATCAAGTCGCTGAAGGACTTCACCGAGAAGGACCGCATTGCGGTGCCATCGTTGAAAGTTTCGACGCAAGCCCTGATGCTGCACATGGCTGCGGAGAAACTGTGGGGCAAAGGCAATCACACCAGGCTCGACCACATTACCGTCGCACTGCCTCATCCGGAGGCATTGGCTGCCGTGACGAGCCCGACGCACGAGATTACCACGCATTTCGCCACGTCCCCCTTCCACGAAGGCGAGATGAAGGCGGGATTACGAACGGTGACAACGGCAACCGAGATCATGGACGGTCCGTTCTGCGGCCTCACGTTCACGTCCAACGAGAAGTTCCGCAAGGAGAACCCGAAGGTTTTTGCCGCCGTGTCGAAGGCATTCGACGAATCCTTCGAGTGGATCAATGCCGACAAGCGTCGCGCCGCCAAGCTCTACATCGAGCTGGCCAAGGAGAAGCGCATGTCGGAGGACGAGCTGAGCGCGCTCTTCAGCTCGCCCGACATGGAGTTCACCAAGGTGCCCAAGCAGGTCGCCAAAATGATGGAGTTCATGCATCGGGTCGGCATCGTCAAAACGAAGCCCGAGTCCTGGAAGGACCTGTTCTTCCCCGAGGTCCACAGTCTCCCCGGTAGCTGAGAGCGAAACCGCGACGCACGCGCTGGGCCCGATGGTCGGGTCCGGCGCGGCGCCCGATCCAGACCAAAAGCTGCCATTTCCCTCGGAGCGCGATCGACGTGAACCCGATGCCGCAAGCACTGGCGCCACTCCTCCAGGTGAGTGGCGTGACACTGCAGTACAAGACCCGCGAACACCTCGTGACTGCGACCTATCGGGTGAGCTTCGATGTGCTTCCATCCGACCGCTTCGTGCTGTTGGGGCCTTCCGGCTGCGGGAAATCCACGCTGCTCAAGGCGGTCGGTGGGTACATGGCCCCGACCGAGGGCACGCTCAAGCTGAAGGGCCAGACAATCAGGAAGCCCGGCCCTGATCGTTGCATGGTGTTCCAGGAGTTCGACCAGCTCCTGCCCTGGAAGACGGTCAAGCTCAACGTGATGTTCGGGCTTGAATCGTCAGGCAAGCTCCGCGGCAAGGCGGCCGAGGAGAAAGCCATGCAATACATCGAGAAGGTGAACCTCACGAAATTTGCAGACAGCTACCCCCACACGCTTTCCGGCGGCATGAAGCAGCGCGTCGCCATTGCCCGCGCCATGGCCATGGAGCCCGACATATTGCTGATGGACGAGCCATTCGCGGCGCTCGACGCCTTGACGAGGCGTAAGATGCAGGAAGAACTGCTCCAGCTGTGGGACGATACCAGGTTCACGGTGTTGTTCGTCACGCACTCGATTCCCGAGGCTGTATTGATCGGCAACCGCATCCTGCTGCTGTCGCCACATCCCGGTCAGGTCAAGGCTGAACTCAACAGCGACGGTTCTGATCCCGCGGATGCTTCGGGTGCCAAGCTCTCTGACCGGATCCACAACATGCTGTTTGCCGAGCAGGTCGAGGAAACGGGAGCGCACGTGTCATGAACGATGCCAATCGCGCAGCCCTCCCAAGCGAGTCCCGTCCCGAGTTCATCCTGAAGACGGAGTTGAACAAGGATTTCGGCGTCGTCGAAAAGCCTTTGACGATGTGGGAGCGGATTTACAACAATGGTGCAGCGCGGAAGACGTTTCTCCTCATCGCCCTCGGCATCATCTGGGAGTGGTACGCGCAACGCCTCAACAATCCGTTGCTCGTTCCGACGCTGTCGGAGACGCTGCGCGCGTTCTGGCAGGCCATCTATCTCGGCGAGCTTCCCGGCCGTGCCGTGACCTCGATTCGCCTGCTTCTCCAGGGTTACGCGATCGGCCTGGGGCTGGCTCTGGTCTTCACGGCCACGGCGATGACGTTCCGGCTCGGCAACGATCTTCTCGAGACGTTGACGTCGATGTTCAATCCGTTGCCTGCCATCGCATTGCTACCGCTGGCACTGATCTGGTTCGGCCTCGGCGACAACAGCATCATCTTCGTCGTCGTGCATTCCGTGCTGTGGGCCGTGGCGCTCAACACGCACTCTGGCTTCCGCTCCGTCTCGAACACCCTTCGCATGGTCGGTCGCAATTATGGCCTCGGCGGCATTGGTTTTGTCGTCAAGGTGCTGATTCCGGCTGCATTCCCTTCGATCCTGACCGGCCTCAAGATCGGATGGGCGTTCGCGTGGCGTACCCTAATCGCGGCCGAGCTCGTCTATGGCGCGGCGTCCGGAAAGGGTGGACTTGGTTGGTTCATCTACGAGGCCAAGAACCAGCTTGAAATACCTTCGGTCTTCGCTGGCCTGTTCACCGTGATCATGATCGGACTGCTGGTGGAGAACTTGATATTCCGCGCGATCGAGAGTCGAACCGTTCGTCGCTGGGGTATGCAGACGTGACTTGGTTCGTGCAAGGAGCCGTTGCCTCGGGCTCGTGACGAGGTCGGGATGATGCAGCTGACATGCCCCTGCAGCACTGGCCGCTGCAAACAGCAAGCGCTTGCGCTAGCGCGCGAACCCCTGGAAAGTATGAGTCGGAAACGCCACGGCAACAGGAGGCCATGTTGAGCCAGCCGAGCGACGACGAGTTCGGGTTTGCACCCGACTACGACGCGCCGATCCCGTACATGCACCGGATCCGCACATATTATCAGACGCTCGGTTACGGTGCGCCGTATCGTTGGGCGCACTACCGCGATGTGCCCTTCACGCCGATGACCAAGCCTCTCGCCGAGGCGACCATTGCTCTGGTGACGACCGCAGCGCCATACCGCCCCGAGGCCGGCGATCAGGGTCCGGGCGCGCCCTACAACTCGGCGGCCAAGTTCTACACGGTCTATTCCGGCGACAGCGCCGAAGACCACGACCTCCGCGTCTCGCACATCGGCATCGACCGCAAGCACACTACGGCCGAGGATTCCAACACCTGGTTCCCGCTGCCGGCGCTACGCGAGGCGGCCGCACGCGGTGTGATCGGCAAGGTGGCGCCCCGTTTTCACGGCATGCCGACCAACCGCAGCCACAAGACGACCCTCGAGGTCGATTGCGAGGAACTGGTCCGCCGGGTGAAGGAGGACCGAGCCGACGCGGCACTGATTGCCGGTAATTGACCGGTGTGTCACCAGACCGTGAGTCTGGCCGCTCGCACCCTCGAAGCCGCAGGCATTCCGACCGTCGTCATGGGCTGCGCCAAGGACATCGTGGAGCACGCCGGCGTGCCCCGTTTCCTGTTTTCCGATTTCCCGCTCGGTAATCCTTGCGGTAAGCCGAAGGACAAGGCGTCCCAGATGGCGACGCTCGAACTGGCTCTGCGCCTGCTTCCCGCGGCGATCGGGCCGCGCACCACGATCCAGAATCAGATCCGCTGGAACGCCGACGGCAAATGGAAGCTCGACTATTCCAACGTCGAGCAACTATCAGCCGAGGAGATCGCTAAGCGCCGCGAGGAATTCGACCGCGGCAAGGAGATCGCCAAGCAGCGCCTCGCCGAGGATCTGAAGAAAAAGGGCGCGGCGGAGTAGTTCGCCACTGAAGCCGGGCGCCCTTGGTGGCGCTCAGCTTCGTGTTGGGGTCGGGAGCGCCTCGGGTTCGGCTCCAGGACCGGCACCGGAAAGTTTAGCCCTTCAGCGCATAGGCAACCGCGCAATGCGTCGTGGTGAACTGATTGACGTAGAAGGGCTCGAGCGGCGCCATGATCTCCTTGCGTTTTGGGCTGTCCCAGAAAGATTTAATGTCGGCCTCGCTAGCCCACAGCGTGATCGAGTAGCCGGCGTCAGGATCGTTTTGATCTCGCGCCAGCCAATGGTTCTCGAGGCCCGTCTGGTCGCCGCGCGCAGCCATAGCCGCTTTGAATGCGGCCTCGAACGCGTCCCATTTGCCTGGGAGGATTTTTCCCCAAACGATACGCATATACATCGGGAAGCTCCATGCGATGGCGGACAAGCAACGGATGCTGCCGCGGTCGCTGCTTATCCATCTCGGGTGAAACTATAGCTTCGATAAACCGCCGGCTGGTCGGGTTCTGCAAATGGCGCGGTTAATCCCCGTCTTCATATTTGAACGAGACTTTGATTTTTGCCCGGTAGGCTTCGACCTTTCCATCTTTCAAGTGCATGTCGAGTTGGGAAATCTCGGCGATACGAAGATCTCTCAACGATTGTGAAGCCCTGTCCACCGCGGCGTTTGCCGCTTTCTCCCAGGATTCGGTGCTGGTGCCGACGAGTTCGATGATCTTGTAGACGCTTTCGGCCATGACACTCTCCATGCCTCGCGTAGCGGCAGGCAGCTGTGACTTGGTCCACGCCGATTCGGGGGCACGGAACAATATCGTCCGCTGCGCCAAGAAAAATCTTAACACCCATGACCGAGCCCGTCATGTCGAAATCGGTACGTCACAGTCATCGGTTCACGGAAACTGCAAGCCGCAAGCTAAGCATTCTCGACGAAGGCTTCCCTGCCCGATTGCTCAGACATGTCATTCGTCCTATATGTCCGGACAGCAATCCCAACCGATGCGTTGGCGCCCGTGTTCGCGCCGCGCGTCCGCACCGCCTCGAGGAGATACGATGGCCAACTCCACTTCCGCTGCCCGCACCACGGCAACCGACCTCGACGCTATCATCATCGGCGCTGGTCTCTCCGGCATGTACCAACTCCACTGCCTGCGCGATCGGCTCGGCCTCAAGGCCACCGTTTTGGAGGCGGCCGGTGGCGTCGGCGGCACGTGGTACTGGAACCGTTACCCGGGTGCGCGCTGCGACAGTGAGAGCCATTCCTATTGCTTCCAGTTCTCGGACGACCTGCTCAACGAGTGGGAGTGGTCCGAGCGCTACCCGGAGCAGCCGGAAATCCTGCGCTACATGAACTTCGTCGCCGACAAGCTCGACCTAAAGCGCGACATCCGTTTCAACACCCGCGTCACAGGCGCCACCTACGACGAGGCCGCCAACCGCTGGACGGTCACGACCGAGGCCGGTGATAAGGTCTCGGCCAAATTCCTGATCACCGCCGTCGGGTGCCTGTCGACCGCCAACGTGCCGAAAATTCCCGGCCTCGAGACGTTCCAGGGCAAGTGGTACCACACCGGGCTTTGGCCCCACGAGGGCGTCGATTTCCGCGGCAAGCGCGTTGCGCAGATCGGCACCGGATCGACCGGCATTCAGGCGGCGCCGGTCATCGCCAAGACCGCCGGGCACCTCACCGTCTTCCAGCGCACGGCCAACTACTCGGTGCCGGCCCACAATGCGCCGCTATCGCCCGAGCGCAAGAAGGAGCTGAAAGCGCGGATCGGCGAGACGCGACGCACCATGCGCTCGACTCCGAACGGCCATCCCTTCACCATCGAGGACCGCTCAGTCTTCGACGTCTCGGACGAGGAGCGTCGCCAGATCTTCGAGAAGCAGTGGGAGAAGGGCGGCCTGCAGTTCCGCGCGGCCTTCAACGACATCACGACCAGCAAGAAGGCGAACGACACGGCCGCCGAGTTCCTGAAGGACAAGATCCGCCAGATCGTCAAGGACCCGAAGACCGCCCAGATTCTGGCCGACATCGACCACCCCTACGCGGCCAAGCGTCCGCCGATCGACAGCTTCTATTTCGAGACCTTCAACCAGCCGCACGTCACGCTCGTAGACGTCCGCTCCGACCCCATCGAGGCCATCACGCCGAAAGGCATCCGCCTGAAAAGTGGCGCCGAGCACGAGGTCGACATCATTGTCTTCGCGACCGGCTTCGACGCGATGACCGGGTCGCTCGTGAAGCTCAACATCAAGGGACGCGGCGGTCTCCCGCTGGCCAAGGCCTGGGAGGCCGGCCCGCGGAATTATCTGGGCCTGCAGGTGGCGGGCTTCCCCAACATGTTCACCATCACGGGGCCCGGAAGCCCGTCGGTGCTCTGCAATATGCCGGTGCCCATCGAGCAGCACGCCGAGTGGATCGCCGACTGCATCGATCATATGCGCCGCAACGGCATCGAGCGGATCGAGGCCAAGCCCGAGTCGATGGACAGGTGGGTTGCCCACGTCAACGAGGCCGCAAACGCCACGTTGCTGCCTGAGGCGCACCACTCCTGGTACCTCGGCGCCAACGTCCCCGGTAAGCCCCGCGTCTTCATGCCCTATGCCGGCGGCATGGCCCGTTACAAGGACATCTGCGACGAGGTCGCGGCCAAAGGCTACGAGGGCTTCGAGCTGCAGCGCGCCCCGGCCATGGCGAAGTAGGAACAGACAACGCCGCCGTCTCTCACTGGACGAGAGCGGCGGTTCTCAGCATCATTCGGTGGGGCGCCGGTTCGAGCGCCCCCCTTTTTTGTCAACGGGGACCCGTCATGCAGCAAGCGCCGTCCGTTCCGTCGAAGTGGGACGTCGAGGCCGATGTCGTTGTGTGCGGCTTCGGCGCGGCGGGCATGGCGACTGCCGTGACGGCGCACGAGGCCGGCGCCAAGGTGGTGCTGCTCGAAAAGGCGCCCCAGGGCAAGCACGGCGGCAACACCCGAGTCGCCGGCCAGGGCTACCTCAACGTCTCGTCTGTCACGAAGGCCGAGCAGTACCTCACCGCGCTCTGCGGCGAGTTCAAGGTGCCCGAGGTCATGGTCAAGGTCTGGGCCGAGGAGATGGCCAGGAACAACGACTGGCTCGCGTCCCTCGGCTGCGATCCGCAGGAGCACCAGCACCAGCCGGTCGGCATCGAGTTTCCAGAGCTTCCCGGCGCCGACTGCGTGCACAAGTTCCACGACGGTCCAACCTACGGCTATTCGCTCACCTGGAACGCCTTCGAGCGGTGCGTCCTCGAACGGCCGATCGACGTTCGCTACGAGACGCCGGCAAAAGGGCTCATCCAGCACGACATCACCAAGGAGATCGTCGGTGTGCGCGCGCAAACCTGCGGCAAGAGCCTCAACGTCAAGGCGCGCAAGGGAGTGGTCCTCACCTGCGGCGGCTTCGAGAACAACCAGGAGATGATCCGCAACTACCTGCCGGGCGTGCCTACTGTTACACATCGGGCTCGCCCTTCAACGAGGGTGACGGCATCACGATGGCCCAGATGGTCGGCGCTGATCTCTGGCACATGAACAACTACGCAGGGCCGTCGATGGCGCTGAAAGTGCCCGAGGTCCCCACCTCGTTCTCGATGCAGGCCTTCCACTACTCCAAGGTCATCCCAGGCGGCGCCATCGTCGTGGGGCCGGACGGCCGCCGCTTCTGCGACGAGAAGTTCAAGACGCGTCACGGCAAGGTGCCGATCAACGGCCGCTGGATGCCGCTGCCGACGCCCGTGCCGATGTACATGATCCTCGACCACGTGCATTTCTCGGCCGGCCCCCTCTACGACAAGACCCCGAGCCACGGCTGGACGCAGATCATCGAGAAATACGACTGGAGCCACGACAACTCGAAGGAACTGGCCAGCGGCTGGATCAAAAAGGCGGATACCGTGGCAGGTCTCGCCAAGGCGATCGGCCTCGACCCGGCGGTGCTCGAAGCCACCGTCTCGCGCTGGAACGCCGACAGCGAGGCCGGCCGCGACACCGAGTTCGGCCGCACGCTGATGCTCACCCCGCTCAGCCGCGGACCCTTCTACGCCATCGAGCTCTCGCCCTCGATGCTCAATACCCAGGGCGGGCCGCGCCGCAACGAGAAGGCCGAGATCGTGCGCCCCGACGGCACGCCGATCCCTCGCCTCTACAGCGCCGGCGAGCTGGGCTCGATCTACTCCTACCTCTACCAGGGCACCGGCAACCTCGGCGAATGCCTCGGCTTCGGCCGCATCGCCGGGCGCAATGCGGCGGCGCAACCGGCATGGGGGTGAGAACGTGATGTGTTGGCCGAGGCACGCGCATCCGTGACATGGCGCACCGCGCCCACACAGCGGGCGGCTAACCGGCACACGCGCCAACGCACGACCGCAATATGGAAGCCAGAATGCAAATCGGGAAGCGGCCATTCGATCGCGTCCCGACAGCCCTCTCGCCCAATGCCTTGAGGCGAAATTAGTTGAGCGGCACGCGCACCGTCGCCCGTCCCGTCACGGCGCTGTATCCATTGGCACCGATACCATCGTAGCTGCCGGACAAATCGACCCCGACGCCATCCTTGATGGTTGCCGTCACTCCGAGTTCGACGCGTCCACGCACACCCTCCGGGCCCGCCGCGTCATCGCCGATCGACCCCGAGCCCACAGACGAGGTATCGCCAGCGAAGTTCCAGATCGCCTGCAAACCAACGCGCGGCATGAAGACAGCGTCACCGAACTCGAATCGATAGCTGAACTCAGGACCAGCCTTTGCCTGGCCGAGGCTTGCCTTGATCGACGGGATGACCACGCCGAACGTGTCGGCGTAGCTCTGCGAGGTGTCTTCGATGTAGGCGACCGATGCCGAGGGACGGAAAGACCAAGCCCCATAGGTCCAGCGCCCTGATAAGGACGTGGCGGCCAGCCACCGATCCGTGTCGAAGCGATCGACGTAGGTCAGGAACGGGCTCACCGTATTGCGTGACTGTCCCCAAGCCGTCCGACCTTGCCAGAAGACATTCTCGCTCAGACGCAGCGTGGCATAGGGACCGACCATCCAGCCATGGCCGGAAACCTCCGTTGCAACCCTCGTCGAAAGCTGCTGCATATGATCGAACTGCACGACGACACCGACGAGGAGGCTGGGGTTCACCACGTAGTCGGCGCCGAGCGTCATCAAACCGAACTGGCCGTCGAGATCACCGCCCGAACGGCTGTCGCGGAAGCTCGTGTATTTCCCTTCCACCCAGACGTCGAATGGATTGGGGTCACGATTGCCGCCGGCACCACGAGCGCCATCGTAGGCCAAATCCGAGGCTGCGAGCTTCTGCTTCTCGGCTGCATCGGCAGCCATCGTCATGTCGCGCAAACTGGTAGCGAATGCAAAGCGCGTCGTGTCGTCCTGGCCGGTGCCTGAAAAGCGCAAGCCACCCATTTGCCCAGACCCGGTGTTCGAGCCCGCGAAGTCCGGCCGGTATTGGTTGATCCCAGGCAATCCTTCCGTCTCACCGCCTTGTCCTCCCATGCCCGCCATCCAAGGTTCAGTGCTGCGATCTCCCGCGAAGGGGTTCGAGAACGAATTCTCGATGCTTCGAACGGGCCCACCCGCCAGACGCATGCGCGAGATCGCCGAGCCGTCGGGGCCTTCACCCAATCGCGATGGAATGTGGCCGCCGTCACCGACGCCACGGCCAGCGGCAAAGCCTGCACCTTGCCCCGTCTGGCCACCTTGCTTACCCCCAGCCTCGATCAGCCGGTCGATCTGTCGGTTGGCGTCGGGTTCGTTGCTCAGGATCTGGTTGTTTCGGGCTCCGAGGAACCGACCGATCGCCTCGGCGGTCCGAGGCGCCTGATCGACAACGGTTTGCGCCACCACGTTCGATGTCGATTGAGCCGTGGCGCCACCACCGTTGAAAGTTGCCGTCAAGGTCTGTTCGCCCGACGTCGAGATCGACGCCATGCACGTGGCAACACCGCCGGACAGCGCAACGTTGCTGCACAGCGTTGCCGATGAACTGGTGAACGTCACGGTGCCCGAGACCGGAACGGGCGAACCCAGAGCGCCGACCGACGCCCGACCGTGGGAGGCCCCAGCACCCGGCGAACCACCCGACAAGCTCACGACAGCGGTCAGTGTGAACGGCTGGTTGAGCAACACCGGATTGGCCGACGAAGTCAGTGTCGTGGTCGTGGCCATCTGATCGACGCCGAACGTCTGCGCGACAGGCGTGGCCGCGGCGTAGTTGTTATTCCCGGCTTGCGAAGCCGTGATGGAGCAGTCGCCCGGGCTGACCATTGACACGGTCGTGCCCGCGACGGTGCACACGGCCGGCGACGTGGACGCGAAGGCAATGGGAAGCCCGGACGACGCAGTGGCGATCAGGATCACCGTCCCGCCCGCTTGGAACGTCACGTCGGCCGGTTTGGTAAAAGTGATCGTTTGTGCCGCCTTGCCGCTTACGATGCTGAAGCTTTGCGAGGCGGTGTAGGGCCCGGTGCCGGTGCTGCTGTCCGTGGCCGTGAGACTGAAATTGAAGGTGCCGGCTGCCGTCGGCGTGCCGTTGATGGCCCCTGTCGCCGGTGTGAGTGTCAGGCCACCGGGCAGCTCACCGGCAGTCACGGAGTACGAGTACGGCGCTGTGCCGCCCGTAGCCGGTGTGATCGCGGCTGTATAAGGCGTGCCGAACGTGGCCCCCGCGAGGGCCACCGAGGGCAGCGTCATCGTCGATGCGGCCGGCGTGATCGCATAAGCCCGATTGCCGGTCTGCCCATGGGTGTCGGACGCGGTGACGGAGAAGTTGAACGTGCCGCCCGCGGTCGGCGTCCCGCTGAGGACACCAGGCGATGACAGGCTCAATCCGGCAGGCAGTGCACCGGCCGTCACGGTGAAGCTGTACGGTCCACGTCCTCCGTTTGCGGTGACCGTCTCGCTGTAGGCCGTGCCCACCTGGGGGTTCGGCAGCGAACCCGGGTTCACTACGATGGTCGGGGCACTGACATTGAATCCGTAGCTCAGGCCAATCGAAAACGGTGAGCCTGTTCCGGTTGATCCGGTATCGGTGGCCGTGATCGAGACGACGTAAATGCCTGGCTGCGTCGGCGTACCCGAGACGCTGTTGCCGGTGAGCGTCAAGCCCGGCGGCAGCGTCCCGGTGACGGCATAAGTGTAGGGCCCGATCCCACCCGCAGCAGTGAAGCCCTGCGAGAACGGTGTGGCATACGCGGGCGTGAACGTCGTCGCCGCCGGGGTCAGCGACAGCGTCGGTGCATACACCGTCAGCATGAACGCCTGACCGACCGAGTACGGGCCGTTGCCGGTGCTGCTGTCGGTGGCCGAGGCATTCAGCGTGAAGCTGCCGACCTGGGTCGGAGTGCCGGAAATGGTTACACTGTTGGCCGTACTGCCGGTGATCGACAGGCCGGCCGGCAGGTTGGTGACCTGGTAGCCGCTCCAAGGCTGCGCCCCGCCGTTGAAGGTGAAGGTCTGGCTGTACGCCGCGCTGACGGTGGCTGCGAAGCCACTGCTGACCGAGATGGTGACGATCGGGTCGTTGACCGTAACCGTAATCGTGGCCGGCGCCGAGGTGCCGCCGCTGTTGGTCGCGGTGTAGGTGAAGGTGTCGCTGCCGGCAAAGCCTGCCGTCGGCTGATAGGTGATCGTGGTGCCGGTCGCGACGGCGGTGCCGTTGCCGGCGGGCGTGGCGATTGCGACCGAGGTCGCCGCACCGCCGATGATATTTAGCGGCACATTGGTTGCAGCCGCGTTGTAGGCAACGGTCAGCGAGGAACTGTTCGCGACCGGCGGCTCAGCGATGACGACGATGCTGTAGGACTGAGTCGCGGTGTACGGACCGGTGCCCGTGCTGCTGTCGGTCGCCGTAACGCTGAAGTTGAAGGTGCCCAGTGCGTTCGGCGTTCCCGTGATGGAGCCGTTCGACGGACTGAGCGTCAACCCGCCAGGCAGCGCACCGGCAGTGACGGCATAGGCGTATGGTGCAGTGCCGCCCGAGCCAGGCGTGATAGAGGCCGAATACGGCGTGCCCCGGGTGCCCCCCGCAAGAGCGCTGGCCGGCAACGAGATCGTCGGCGGAGCTATCGTGAGTGTGTACGCTTGAGCGCCTGAGAAAGGTCCTGGAAACGGGCTGCTGTCGGTAGCGGAGACAGTGAAATTGAAAGTGCCGCCCGCTGTCGGTGTGCCTGAGAGAACGCCCCCTGAAGACAGGGTGAGACCGGCTGGCAACGCGCCGGCAGTAACTGCAAACGCGTACGGCGCTACTCCGCCACTGGCGGTGGCCGTCCGGCTATAGGCCGCCGCCACCGTGCCGTTCGTCAGCGAACCCGGGCTGACCGTCACCGGCACGTCGTCGTTCGTGATTGTTCCGACACCCTGATTGTCAGCAATCGTTGCGTTCGTGGCGCCGCTGACGTTGACAAAAAAGGCTTCGTTCGCCTCCGCAACGGCATCGCCGATAACAGGCACGGTGATCGTGCCGGTTGTCTGGCCTGCAGGGAAGGTGAGCGTGCCGCTTGAATTTGCGTAGTCGGCCGGCTGGGTCGCGGTACCGTCGGCGGTGGCGTAGTTCACGCTCACCGTCTGGCCGGAGGCCGCGCTCAAGGAGACCGTGAATACCGCGTTCGTCGTGCCGCTGTTGCCTTCGGTCACCGTCACGTCGTTGATCGACAGCGATGGCAATGGGTCATCATTGGTGATCGTGCCCACGCCCTGGCCATCGACCACGACCGCGTTGACCACGCCGGTGACGTTGACGAAGAAGGTCTCGCTCGGCTCGTTCAGCGTGTCGCCGTTGACCAGCACGGTGAAGCTGTAGGTGCTGCTGCCAGCCGGAATGGTCTGGGCGGTCAGGCTGCTGGCGACGTAGTCCACGCCCGCCGTGGACGAGCCGTTGGCAGTCGCGATGTCGAACGTCACTCCGCCCGGGCCAGCCGGAGCGCTCAGGCTCACCGTGAAGGTGAAATTCGTCGTGCCGGCGTTGCCTTCGTTGGCGGTGACGTCGTTGATCGTCAGGTTAGGTAGATCGTCGTTGAGGATGGTGCCGGTGGCGCTTGAAGGTACGCCAACGGTGTAACCGGCGCCGGCGTTGAGGGTAAGAATGACTGTCTCGTCCGATTCGATCGTCGCATCCGCGGTCGGGTTGACTGTGACCGTGCCGGTGGTGCTGCCGGCCGGAATGACCAGTGGAGACGTGATCGTTGCGTAGTCGGTGCCGTTGGTGCCCGTGCCGCCGATGGTATAGCCCACCGATGTCGCGCTCAGGGATGCCTGGTTCAGTGTGACGGTGAAAACGAGGTTCGGCGCCCCGTCCTCGCTCACAGATGCCGGTGAAACGCTGATCGTCGCGCTTGGCACATCGTCATTGAGGATGGTGCCGGTGGCGCTTGAAGGTACGCCAACGGTGTAGCCGGTACCTGCAGCGACCGTCAGGATGGCGGTCTCGTTAGCCTCCACGCTGCCATCGACACTCGGGTCGATGGTGATGGTTGCTGTCGTGGCGCCGGCCGGGATGACCACCGTGGCGACGCCGCCGATGTAGTCCGTTCCGGAGGTCGCGGTCCCGCTGGTGGTGATGTTGACAGTCGTCGGCGAGGAAATATTGAGACTGCGGGTAACGGTGTAGGTCAGGTTGGTCGCCCCGTCTTCACTCACACTGGCTGGCGACACCGCGATGGACACCGATGGCGGCGGGCTGACGGTGAGCGTGAAGTTCTCGACTTCGAAATAGCTGCCCGGACCCGTGCTCGCATCGGTGACGCGGATCGTGACCGGGTAGTTGCCTGGCGCGGCGGCCGTGGTGCCGCTGATGACGCCCCCGCTGGAAATGGAGATGCCGGCCGGGAAAGAGCCGGTTTCCAGCTGGAAGGTATACGGCGCAACACCCCCGGTGACGCTGAGCGTCTGCGAGAACGCGACACTCTGGATGGCGGTGCCACTGGCCGCGTTGATGGCCAGCGACGGGTTCTGCACCGTTCCCGTGTAACCGCGATCGACGAACTGCCCGATCAAATCGGTCGAACGGACGCTGAAGCTGTAAGCGCCGCGCTCGGTCGGCGTGCCGCTGAGGACGCCAACGCTGGTGAGCGATATACCTGCGGGCAAAGCGCCACTCTGCGGGGCGTAGGTGTAGGGCGAAAGACCGCCCGCCGAGGTCAGCGTCTGTGAGAACGGGGTGCCTGCTGTCAGAGTCGGCAGGGATGCCGGCGACACCGTGATCGGCGATGCGGAAGCAGTGATGGTGATCGTGACCCGCACGTCACCATTGCCGGTGAGCGAACCATCGGCGAACTCGAAGACGTCAGTCCCGCCAATGCCGGTCGTGCCGTTGTGGCTGTAGTCCAGGAACCACTGACCAGCCGTGTGCCGGGTGGTGGCCGTGCCATGGTCTTCAAAGTCGGGAGCGCCAAAGGCACCACCGTCAATGTCACCAATACCGCCGAATTGGTAGTCGAATTCACAGTCGCTGATATTGATCGTGACCGTACCACCGGCGGAAACCGTGGCTGTCTGAGCAGCACACTCTGAGGAGGTGTGCTGGGCGCTTGCCAGCGAGGGCCACAGCGACCCGAGGGCAAGCAACCAGACGATAAAGCCGAAGCGGGCAAAGCGACCGCGATAGCGACCGAACTGGGTTGAATGCGTCTGCATGCCGGATCGCCCATCGATTTCTGAAGTTGCCAACACACGACCCGACAGCACGACAACATGCAGACTCTTCATATGCAGCACGTTAAGGTTGATTCGAAAGTTAAAAACAACCAAAGAATGTGGTGGGCACCAGTGCTCTGCTCGGTTGCAGAACAATTGTGGTGCGGGAGTTACGGTGCGAGACGTGCGGCGGCGGGCCTCTCTTCAAGAAGCGAATTCCGCCGTACTCGCGCACGCGCTGTCTGATGATCCGTGTCTCGGGGTTGCAGTTGCTGGCCAATGACGTCGCCCCGACGCGGCATCGGGGAAACCTTTGCCGTGCGCTCGAACGCACGACAGTGCCGCGCCGGCCGCGGTCATTACCGGCGCGTGCTTCGCTACCTGATCTCCAAAAAGAGCGGGCGGTCTGGAGGGTGTCCCTCCGGCGGGGTACGGGGCTGACCCCGTTCGCGCGGTGCGCGCCGTGAGCCTTGACGACACTCCTCCGGGCGACCCAAGCTGACGACACAATGGCCGAAGCCAACCGGCCGATCACCACCCCCGAGGAGGACGCCCATGGCCATCACATCCGCATCCGGCGCCGCCGCCTACGATAGTGAGGCAGCCGCCATGCAGGCCTACCTCGCCGAAGGCGAGAGGAAGGCCTTCCAGCTCGGCAATCGCGGGCCGATCCGCTTCGATGCCAACGGGCGCCTGACGAAAGATATCCTCGACGCCTACTGGCGCGTCGGCTTCTACGTCTTCGAGGGCGTGCTGAAGGCTGACGAGCTGGCCGACATCGAGCGCGATTTCAAGGACATCCTCGATCGCTTGCCGGTCGCGAAGGAGTCGGCCATCGACCGGCACGGCCGCCCGGCGCTGTGCCATGACCTGAAGGCGCCCAACCTCTTCTGGTCGAAGCCGCTCGGCGACCCGTTCGGCGGAACCGAGTTGGCCAACGGCCGCCATCCGGTCAAGATGCACGAGCCGGAGGCCGCCGCTGATGCACCCAAGGAGGTCGTCTATCTGATCCTGGGCTCACTGCAGTTCTCGGAGGCGTGCCTGCGCGTCTACGGCCATCCCGACCTCCTCGGCGTGGTCGCCTCTATCAACGGTGACGATTTCACCCCGTTCAACGAGGCACTGTTCATCAAGGAGCCGGGGCGCGGCGCGTCCGTCGCTTGGCATCAGGACGGCGTCACGCACTGGGATGCGCCCGACTGGGACGAGGGCACGCATGGCTTCAACATGATGGCCCAGCTCTACGGCTGCACGGCCGCCAACGGCGTCTGGGTCGTGCCCGGCTCGCAAAAGCTCGGCAAGATCGACATCAAGAAGTGGGTCGCCGAGGCCGGCAGCACGCGATTGCCCGAGGCCGTGCCGATCATCTGCAAGCCCGGCGACGTCGCCATCACTAACCGCCAGTCGCTGCACGGCTCGTTCGCCAACACCTCCAAGGACTGGCGCGTGACCGTCAACCAGGGTTTCCACCGTCGCAAGTCCGTGCTGAACGTCGAGGCCGGTGGCCTGCACGCCGCACGCGCCGTCTACACGGCCGATCGCATCCGCGAGCGCGCCGCCATGCTCGGCTATGGCATCGATGCCCGCCAGCAGCGCTTCCCCAATGAAAGACGCTTCGTCTACAAGCCGCACGCCGACGAGGGTCTCACTTACACCTGGGACGCGAAGGCCAAGGCCGGCATCCGCGACTACAATCTGCTGGACCTCAGCATCTGAACGAACCACACGGTCGGGACTTATCCCCGGGCCGCTGGATTGGTGTATTTATGGCAATCTCCGCCGAGCCCAGGTGAGGAAACCCGATCGCATGTCCAAACCCTTCCACGGCGTCCGTATCCTCGATTTCACGCAGGTCTTCGCCGG
>JALHMC010000031.1 GCA_022844225.1 Hyphomicrobiaceae bacterium
GTCGTCGAAACTCTCGAGGGCATTCGGTGCGATGTCGCATTGCACGTCGATGGCGCGCACATCGTTCGCGGCGGCCCAGTCGATGGCCTCCTCGACCGAGAGCTTGCGCCCGACGTCGATCCCGATGCGGTCGATGAACGCCATGCGCTTGCACCTCTCGGCGGGCCGCCACGCTATCTTCAAAGCGCGAGGTAGCGTGCCTTGACGTCCTCGTTCGCCCTCAACGCCTCGATGGTATCACGATAGACGATCTCGCCCTTGTCGATCACGGTCGCGTGGCTGGCGATGCCGAGGCAGAAGTGCATGTTCTGCTCCGCGAGCAGCACGGTGACGCCCATGTCGCGTAGCTTGCGCAACAGCGCGCCGATCTGCTGCACGATGACGGGAGCCAGGCCTTCGCTTGGCTCGTCGAGTAGCAGGCCGACGGGGTTGCCCATCAAGGTGCGGCCAATGGTGAGCATTTGTTGCTCGCCGCCCGAGAGGCGCCCGGCCATGCGGCCCTTGAGCGGCTCCAGCATCGGCAACATTTCGAAGATGCGCGCCAGGGTCCAATAGTCCTCGCCGTTCGGCCCTTTCTTCTCCGCGATGAGCAGGTTGTCCTCGACCGAATGCTCGGGAAACACCTGCCGGTCTTCGGGCACATAGCCGAGTCCGGCGCGCGCAATCACGTGCGGCTTTCTGCGCTGCATCTCGGTACCGAGCACGGTGGTTTTCCCGCGCTTCGGTGGCGCGAGTCCCGCGAGCGCTTTCAACGTCGTCGATTTGCCGGCGCCGTTACGTCCGAGTAACGCCATGGTCTGGCCCTCGGAGACGGCGATGGAGACGTCGAACAGGATCTGGCTGGTACCGTAGAACACGTCGATGTTCTCGGCCGAGAAGATGGTGCGATTGGTGGTCGTCGTCATGCGTGCGCGGCCTCGAACTCGTCGCCAAGGTAAGCCTTGATCACCTCCGGATGGCGCCGGATTTCATCCGGCGTTCCCTCGGCGAGCACGCGGCCATAGCTCAGGACCTTCACGGATTGCGCGATCTTGAACACGATCGACATGTCGTGCTCGATGAAGATCAGCGTCATGCGCTCCAGTTCCCACATGCGGTGCACGGTGTCGATCATGGCCCACCGCTCTTCGGGGCCCATGCCGGCGGTCGGCTCGTCGAGCAACAGCACCTGCGGCTCGAGCACCAGGGCGAGTGCGATATCGAGCAGTTTCTGGTCGCCATGGCTGAGGTTGCGCGAGACGATCTTGGCCTTGCTCGTGAGGCCGGCCAGTTGCATTACGTGCGCGGCTCGGTCCTCGAGTTCCGGCAGCGGGAACCGCCGGCCGATGACGGTGTGTTGATGGCGATGTGCCTGCACGGCACCGAGGATTGCGTCGTGCACCGTCAACGTCGGGAAGATACGAGCGATCTGGAACGCCCGGCCGATCCCGCGACGCACGATCTCGGGCGGCGACAGACCCGCGATGTCGGTCCCGTCGAGCAGGATGCGGCCCTTGTCCGGGCGGAAGGCACCCGTGATGAGGTTGAAGAACGTCGTCTTGCCGGCACCGTTCGGGCCGATCACGGCCGAGAGCGAGCCTTTCGGAAAGTGCAGCGAGACGTCGTTGGTCGCGGCAACACCGCCGAACGACTTGGAGAGGTTTTCGATTGTCAGCATGACGCTTTACTCCCCCGCCGCGACGGCCGGCTTGGCGGAAGCCGCCACTTCGGACCTGTTCTCGGCGGACAGGGTCGCCTGGCGGCGGTCACGCCACATGTCGGCAACGAAGTCGAGGACGCCCTTTCTCAAGCCGAGCGCAAAGAGAAGGATGATCCCGCCGAGTACGATCCCGTAGTGGCTGGTCAGCTTCGTGACGACGTCATTGAGCAACAGCAGCATGACCGCGCCGACCAACGGCCCGAGGAACACCGTCAGACCGCCGAGCATGATCATGAAGATCGCTTCGCCGGAGATGGTCCAGTAGGCAAAGTCGGGGAACGCGCCCGAGACGAACAGGCTCATCACGATGCCGCCGACCGCACCGAAGGCTCCGGCGATGACGTAGGCCATCAGGCGCACCCGAAACACGTTGATGCCAAGAAAGGGAGCGCGGGAGACGTTGTCGCGGATCATGCGCAACGTATAGCCGAACGGCGACTGCACGATGTGATGCATGGCAAGAAGACAGACGACCAACAGCCCGGAGCTGAATAGATAGAGGTGATAGTAGTTGTCGAGTCGGATGCCGAGGAATGGCGGTCGCGGAATGCCGCCGGTCAAGCCCTGGTCCCCTCCGGTGATTGGGGTCCAGGCGATGATCAGGCTGTGCAGCAGCATCTGGAATGCCAGCGTCAGGAACGCGAAGTATATCTCACTGAGATTGACGCAGATGGATCCGACGACAACTGCAACGAGGATCGACAGGAAGATGGTCAAGAGGAACGCCACCGGTATCGATACGGCGAAGTTCTGCATGATGAGCGCGAACGTGTAGCAGCCGAGTCCGAAATAGAGCCCGTGCCCGAAGCTCTCCATCCCCGAGTAGCCCACCAGCAGGTTCAGCGAGGTGGCGAAGATGCCGAACGCGGCGAGGCGCACCACGAAATCGGTGAAGCCCTTCGATGGGAAGATGTAGGGCAGTGCGGCGAGGACGAGAAAGGCTGCGATCGCGATCAGGCTGTCACGCAGCAGTGAGGAGCGTGCGCTCATGTCAGCGGCCCTCCTTGCCGAAGAGACCGCTGGGCTTCAGCACGAGGACGACGGCCATCATCACGAACATCAAGCCCTCGGTGAAGAGCGGAAATCCAATGCTGCCGAAGCTGCGCACGAGGCCGATCAGGATCGAGCCGACGAGAGCGCCTGCAACTGAGCCCATGCCCCCGATCACGGTCACGATGAAGCTTTCGATGATGATCGAGGTGCCCATGCCCGCCGTCAGCGAGCGCACCGGGGCGGCAAGTCCGCCGGCAAGTCCGGCGAGCAGACCTCCCAGCATGAAAACGCTCGCATAGACCACGCCCGTATTGATCCCGAGCGCAGACACCATCGACGGATTGACCGCAGCGGCGCGCACGATCTTGCCGTAGCGTGTCTTGGTGATCAGCAGGCCGAGCAGGGCCGCAATGATGAGAGTAATGACGATCAGGAACAGGTAGAACACCGGCACGACGCCGCCCGCGAACAAGATGGGCAATTGCTGGAAGGCCGGTGGCATGCCGAAGGAGAGGAAATCCGCTCCCCAGATGATTTTGACGACATCGTCGAGGATGAGGATCATCGCGTAGCAGACCAGGATCTGCATCAGCACAGGCGAGCCGTAGACCCGCGATATCAGCAGGCGCTCGAACAAAACGCCGAAGATCGCGACGCCTATGCCGCCCGCGAGCACGGCGATGAGGTAGCTCCCCGAAAGCTGATAGGCCGAATACGCAAAGTAGGCGCCGAGCATATAGAATGCCCCGTGCGCGAAGTTGACGACCTTCAACACACCGAAGATCAGCGACACGCCGGCCGCCACCAGGAAAAGCAGCAGGCCGATGATGAGGCCGCTGGTCGACTGCGTGATGACGCACGACGGCGAGATCAGGCAGCTGCCGAGAGCACTGAGATCCAAGGGAAGGTCACCCTAGTCGTTTGTGGAGCAGACATGACACACGGGTGGCCGTCCTTTGCCACCCGTGTGACCGACAAGCAGGCGGGAACGATCAGATGTACTTGTTGGCCTTCTTCCACTCGTGCTCGAGCTCGAGAATGACCTTCCAGTCGACCGCCTTGACGTCAGGCACGTACGGATCCTTCTGGATCGTCTCGCCCCATCCCGTCGCGTAGTTGACCAGCGTATTGTCCTCGGCGCGAAGGGTCAGCTTGCCGCCGACGCCAAAAGGACTGTCGATGGTCATGCCGGACATTGCCTCGGCGAGCTTCTTGGGGTCGACGCTGTTCGTCTTCTTGATTGCCTCGGTGACGAACTTGGCGCCACTGGCATTCTCCCAGGACCAGTTCACGGGGTGCTCGTTGAACTTCTTGCGATACTCCGCGGCCCAGTCGGCGTTCTCCTTTGTCGCGGGGAAGGTCGACAGGTAGCGACTGCCGGAGTGGATGCCCTTCGGCAGGTTCTTCACGGCCGTCAGGATCGAGTAGTCGGCGATGTTGATCGCGAACACCTGGATCTGAGCGAAAAGATTGTAAATGTTCGATTGGTCGATGAACGCCGTGAGATCGCCGCCCCACAGGCACGTGTAGACCGCTTGTGGCTTGGTCTGGAGGATCTTGGTCAGCTGCTCGGTATAGTCTGGCTGGAACAGCTTCGGCCAGCTCTCGCCGATGACCTCGGCGTCCTTGTGGAAATGCTTAAGATACTCGAAAAACAATTTATTCGAGTCGCGTCCGTAGGCGTAGTCGGGCGAGCAGCCCATCCACGTCTTGAGCCCTTTGGTCTTCGATACCTCAGCAGCATAGCTGCCGCCGGCGATCGAATCGTGAATGCCCTGGCGTGCCGAACGGAAGGCGTTCCACGAGCGGATCTTCGGATCGGCCGTCAGTGACGACGTCTCGGAATTCATATGCACCGTGAGAACGCCGGTCTCCTTTGCCACCTCTTGGATGGCGAAGGCCGCCGCTGAGCTGTCGGCGTCGAAGAGAATGTCAACGCCGTCGCTGTTGACGAACTCGCGGGCGATGCGCGCCGATTCCTCGGGCTTTCCCTTTGAATCGCGAACGATCAGCTCGATCGGCCGTCCGTTTAGGCCGCCGGCGGCATTGAATTTCTCGATCTCCCAGCTGGCGCCCTTGGAGGATGCCGATCCAACCATGGCGCCACGGCCAGAGCCGATAGTCACCATGCCGGCCTTGATCGGCTTATTCTGGGCACGCGAGATAAATGGGAACCCTGCGATGGCCGTTGCGGCCGCGGCGCCGGCACCCTTGAGCACGCTCCGGCGTCCGACGGCATGTCGGTTGCGACTGGTCATGACTTTCCTCCCAAGACAATTTTTCCCGCGCCTCAGTTGGCGGGCTTGGGCGGCAAAATAGCAAGGCTTTTTGATATGTCCAGACAAGCTGTCGTTGATCGCCGAAGGCGCGGGCCACCGGGTCGGGTGTTTAGCGCGGTCGAGTTGCGGGATGCGTCAGACCGGCCGCCCGGCAGGATGAGAATCGGCTGTGCCGGGGGTGGCCCTGCTGCCCGACCGTCGCGCAAGAAAGCGCGACTTCAGGCCCAGCATCGGCTTCTCGATCCAGTGCCAAGACATGGCCGCGAAGGCGAGCGTGCCGATGCCCGCGACGACGGCGAGCCACTTGCCGTGACCGTGGAATGAGGGAGCAAGCGCCAGGACGGCCTGGGTGATCGGGAAGCCGTAGAGATAGATGCCGTAGGAGTAATCGTACTTTCTCAGTCCCGCGATCCGATCGTGATGGAAGAGCCCGATATAGACCGTGGCGTAGACGACGAATATCGGAGCCAGAAATGTGGTCGCTTGCCAATAGAGCAGCGCATAGCTGAGTACGGCAGAGATGGCGAACAGTCCGAAGTCACGGGGAATCTCGTGCCTCCAGTGGTAGAATAGGCATCCAGCGAAGAAGTAGTAGACCAGCAACGGCGTGCTGGCGGTGGTGGGCGTGAGCCCGAAGCCGGTTGCGATGCTGGCAACGATGGCCAGAACTGTGACGATGGCGAAGACGCGGGTAAAGGCGGCGCGATCCAGCAGATGGCCAGATGCCATCAATGCCGCCGAAACGAGATAACAATAGAATTCGGCCGGCAGCGTCCACAGGTTGGCATTGACGATATTGGTCGTCTTGTTCTCGTAGAAAACGCCCGGCAGATCGTACGAAATCAATCCGACGATGTTGCCGAAGTACCGCCAGAACGACCAGTGCGCGAAGTAGTCGCTCAGGATCAGCGTGGTCAGCAACGGACCCAGCACCAGCGCCGATAGCATGACCTCGACCGTGAGCGCGGGAAAGATCCGCAGAGCGCGCAATGTCAGGAAGCTCGCAACTTCGCGCACTCGCAGCGCGCTGGCCGTCACGAGAAAACCGCTGAGCGCAAAGAACATCGGAATGAGCGCGACTTGGAGGGGGCGTCGCCACCCGGACCAACCGCGCTCGGACATGGAGGTGACCACCTCGACGGGCACCGATAGGGCTCCCGATCCGGCCAGCCACTTGCAATGGCCGTAGAAGATCAGAAGCGCGAGGCCCCAGCGCAGGACATCGAATCCCGCTGACAGGCCTTTCTGACGGTCGAGGACCTCGCCGATGCTTTGGCGCGTCCGAAACGTGACCATTCCATCCCCCAAACCGTCACAGCAGTCTTCGACGTGCCGCTCGTGAAAAACGGTCCGCAACGAAGTGTCGTCCGCCGCCTTGTTGTGCAGATCGCCACCTGATCGGTTCACGACGTTCTGCTTGCTCTTTCCTCGGGAACGGTAGCCTGAGCGGTTTTTCGGTGCTGTTAACGACGATGATTGGCGGGGGTTATGGCAAAAAGTCCGTTAATCAATGGCCAGGATGAGGCGCGGCAGCGGCATCGGTCCGGTCAGGCGGCATCATGAAAAATGATCCCGAGGGTGTGCCGTCGGCCGGATTTGATCCGGCTCACCCCGTGGCGCATTTTTACGCGATAATCGCCCCGTGCGCCAGCGACCGGCCGCTCATTAACGGCAAAGATAACGGCCTCGCCCTGGCCGAGGGCAATCACCTCTGGGCGGGATTGCATGCGCGGCCGCTGCTCGACGAGGACGAACTCGCCCCCGGTGAAATCTTCCTCCGGCATGGACAGCAGCACGGCGACCTGGATCGGGAAGACCGTCGGTCCATAGAGATCCTGATGCAGGCAGTTGTAGTCGCCGGCCTCGTAGCGCAGGAGCAGCGGCGTAGGTCGCGGTTGGCCGGCCGCGTGGCAGCGCTCGAGAAAGCTCTGGTGATCGGCCGGAAAAGCAGCGTCGCGCCCCATGCGTGCCATCCATCGTGACGCAATCGGGGCAAGGCGCCCGTAGAGCGTGCGTCGAAGGTCGGCGACAACGTCCGGCAGGGGATAATCGAAGTACTTGTACTCCCCGGATCCGAAGCCGTGCCTCGCCATGACGATCCGCGACCGGAACTTGGCGTCCACGTCATAGAGCGACGTTACGGCACGGCACTCCTCCGCGGAGAGGAGCGGCCCGACCGACGCCGCACCCCGCTGGTCGAGATCGGCCTTGATGGTCTCCCAGTCGAGGCCGCCGACACGGTCAAGGATCGTCGCTGATGGGCGGCGCTTCATGGGTTGGCCTCGTTCGTCCCGGTCATCGCAAGGCGCTCCGCCTTCGCAACTGACAGCCTCGGCACGCTAACGCCGGACAAGGTTGCGGGCGACCCGAAAGCGGACGCGCTCAGACGGCCCCGGGCTCCGGGACCAGTCGCCGCTCGATGAGACGGGCGAACATGGCGGCGCCGAAGGGGATGGCGTCGTCGTTGAAGTCGTAGCGGTCGTTGTGGACGGGCGCGCTCTTCTCCCCATTGCCGAGGTTGATGTAGGCGCCCGGCACCTTCTCCAGCATGAAGGCGAAGTCCTCGGAGGCCGATGCCGGCGGCCTGTTGCGGTCGACGCGCGCCTCCCCCACAAGCTCGGCGGCGGCATCGGCGATAGCCGCGGTCGGCTCTGGCGCATTGACCAAGGGCGCGAAGATAAACCTGAAATCGACATCGGCCTTGGCGCCCAGGCCTTCGGCAACACCGGTCGCGATGCGCTTCATGCCAGCCTCGATCAACGAAATCGTGTCCCGCTTCATGGCCCGGACGGTCCCGCCCATGCGCGCCCGCTCTGGGATGACGTTGTAGGCGTCGCCGCCCTCGAACTTGGTGACGCTGAGCACGCCCATATCGCCGGGTGGGACGTTGCGGGCAACGACGGTCTGCAGTGCGGTGACGATCTGACAGGCCGCGACGACCGGATCGATGCCCGCGCTCGGCCGGGCCCCATGCGCGCCGCGACCGGTCACCGTGATGTCGAAGAAGGCGCCGCCGGCCATGCCCGTGCCGGGCGATATGCCGAAAGTGCCGACGGGCGTGCCGGGATGATTGTGCATGCCGTAGAGTTCGTCGGCCGGGAATTTCTCGAGCAGGCCCTCGTTCAGCATGGCGAGTGCGCCGCCGGCACCTTCCTCGCCGGGCTGGAAGATGAAGTTGACGGTGCCGTTGAACGCCTTGGTCTCGGCGAGGTAGCGCGCCGCGCCCAGCAGCATCGCGGTATGGCCGTCGTGACCGCAGGCGTGCTGGATGCCGGCCTTGGTGCTCTTGTAAGCAGCCCCGGTGGCCTCGTGGATGGGCAGCGCATCCATATCGGCTCTCAGTCCGATGGAGCGCGGGCCATTGCCGTTGCGTAGCACACCGACCACGCCGGCCCCGCCGACCATGCGGTGAACCTCGATACCCCACGATTCGAGCAGCCCCGCCACGATGTCGGCCGTGCGATGGGTCTCGAGGCCGAGCTCGGGATGGGCGTGAATGTCGCGGCGGACGGCCACCAGTGCGTCCTGGTAGCTTTTCACCCGCTCGAGGGTGGCGGCAGCGGTCGTATCGGGCATGGCAAGTCCTCGATGGTGATGGCACATCGGCAGAGCCGGAAGTCCGCACCATCGCCAGCCTCGGCTCGCGACGCAACGCCGAAAACCGAGCACGCCGCTTCGATCACGAAAACCAGACGCGCCGATCAGTGCCACCATCTCACCGGACGCGATCCTGAGCGACACGTCCTTGAGGATACGCTCGCCCTTGACGAACGACTTGCTCGCCGTGACGATCCTATTGCGGGATGCTGCAAGGCTCTCTCAATCGTTGGGGAGCCAATAGCAACCGTATGTGACAGGCATGTTATGCCTGCGGTGCCGGCCACGATGCGGACCGGAGTCTCGATCGGAGGACTGGAGATGACCGTTGCCGTCGGCATTGGCCTCATGGAGTTTCCGTTCGACTCGCCCGCCGGCTACTGGCGCTGGGTCGATCTGTGCGAGCAGGGCGGCGTCGACAGCTTCTGGCAGACGGATCGCGTCGTCAGCCGCGAACCGATCCTCGAATGCATGACAGCCATCGCCGCGGTTGCCGGGCGCACCAAGCGACTCAAGTTCGGCATGAACGTCATTTCGTTGGCGCTCCGCGATCCAGTACTCGTCGCCAAGCAGTGCGCCACCATCGACGTGCTGTCGGAGGGGCGGCTCTTGCCGGCGTTCGGCGTTGGCAGCCCGGCCGCGCCCGAATGGAAGGCGCTCGGCATCGACACCAAGGGCCGCGGCGGCAAGACCGACGAGGGGCTCGAGATCATCAGGCGCCTGTGGAGCGAGGAAAGCGTCGATTTCGACGGCCGCCACTACAAGCTCAAGGGCGCCTCGATCTCGCCTCGCCCTTTGCAGGCGGACATCCCGATGTGGATCGGCGGCAACTCGGAAGCAGCCATTGAGCGCACCGCGCGTGTCGGCACGGGCTGGCAGGCGGGGCCAGAGACACCCGAGCAGGCCGGCGTTGTGGTCAAAGCCATCAAGGCGGCGGCCGCCCGACATGGGCGGACGATCGACGAGGATCACTACGGTGCGGGTTTCCCGTTCTATTTCGGTCGCGAGGGCGACCCCGTTCTCGACAGGGTCCGCGAGTCCTATCAGAAGCGCACCAAGCGAGATCCGGCCGGCTACTTCGCCGTGGGTGAGGCGGCCGACATCGTCCAGCGGATCGCCGAGTACGTCGAGAACGGCGTCGAGAAGTTCGTCGTTCGCCCGGTCGCGCGGGGTGACGAGGCCATGATGACCCAGACGCGGCGCCTCGTTGAGGAGGTCATCCCCGAGGTAGCGCGGCGCTGGCCGAAACCGGCGAAAAAGGCCGCGGCTGCGGAGTAGCGCGCCCGCGCTTCACGATCGCCGCGCAAAACCCGCCGCCGTCGCGAATCCAAGCAGCATCATCACGGTTGCGGCAATGGCGAGGGTGGGCGCAGCGCCGAGGCGCGGCAGCGCGAGCCCGTACATCACCGGCCCGAAGGCTTGGCCGAGAAAGAAATTGAAAGCGTGCAGCGCGACCGACGAGCCGCGGGCCTCGGGTGCCAGTTCGGTCACCTGGGTCTGGATCGAGTTGTGAATCATGTAGAAGCCGAAGCCCACGGCGACGAAGGCCAGGACTTTCGGAGGCCAGGCGTGCAGCAGCGCCAGTGCGGCAAAGCCGGCAGCGCTCACGACCCCGCCCCATCGGACGAGATCGAGATAAGTCAGCCGGCGCAGCATGGCGCGGACGCTCAGCGTGTAGAGAATTCCGCCGATCGCCATTCCGGAAATGATGAACCCCGCCTCCCGGATGCTGCCCGTTCGGTCGGCCTCGAGCATCGCTGCGAGATAGGGCAGGATGCCAAAAATCACCATGCCCTCGACGAAGACGGCCGCGTAGCAAACAATCGCCTTGGGATGCGCCAGGACGCGGGCATAGCCGGTCATCATGCCGGATACGGTGAAGGGCTTTCGGACCGATCCAGGCAGGGGCAGCAGCCATCGCCACGCCGCTGCGAACGCAATCAGGCTGGCCAGCACCGTCAACGACATGACGACGCGCCAGCCGGTCGCGCCTGCGATCAGTCCCGCCCCGATCGCACCGGCAAGCTGGCCGGTGAGGATTGCCGTCAGGATACGCGACAATGCGACTTGGCGGTCCTTCATCTCGAAGCGGTCGCCGACCGTCGCGAAGCACAGCGGCACGATCCCGCCCGATGCGAAGCCGGTGAGGATGCGCGCGATGAACAACACCTCGATGGTCGGGGCCAGCATGGCGCCCATCGATCCCAAAGCCAGCAGCGACAGGCAGACTTTGATCATGCGGGCTTTGCCGACCGCGTCGCCGAGCGCGCCGAGGATCGGTTGGCCGAGCGCGCAAGGAAACGCGAACGCCGAGGCGAGCAGCGCCACCGTGGCAACCTCCGTGCCGAGATCGCGCGCCACTTCCGGCACGATCGGATCGAGGATGCGGATCGCGAGCGAGCTGGAGAACGCCGCGAGTGCAAGGAGGGCGAGAAGGGGCATGAGGACTCGCGGAAAGGCTGAGGGGGGAGGCTGGCTCGATCCCGAACAAGCACAGGCGCTGACGTCAACGCTCGGGCCGTATAGGGCTCAGTCTGAGCGCGCGTGAAGCTCGAGCATGATGCAGCCTGTCCGCGAAGCGAAGGGGCCGTGGGCAATCCGATGTGGGCGGATGGCGAAAGTCGGGGCAGCGAAGCTCGTGCCACCGTGTCCGTTCGCGTCACTGCCGACGATAAGATCTCCTGAGTAGATGAGCACCAGTTCGGCAGTGTCGTGAACGACGGGCTCGGTGGTGAAAGCCCCGGAATCGAACTTCACCAGACGCGCGCGCAGCCCGTTTTCCTCGAGAGTCCCCGCCACCTCGCGATACCAGATGCCGGGAGGATAGCCGGCAACCGGTGTCCACGGCCCGTCGGGGTCGAGCGCGAGGAATTCGCGGTGTGGGAACGATGGCATGTTCGCGCGCATCCAAAATGGAGGAATCAGCCGGGAAACGGTTTTGCGGTCTCGGCGAGATACTGCATGGCGGCGGCAACGCCACCCGCCTTATGCGGCACCTTGGCGAGGCCCAGTCCCATCTCGACGCCAGCCAGTGTGCCGAGAATGGTCAGGTCGTTGGTGTCGCCAAGGTGTCCGATGCGGAACACCTTGCCGGCGACCTTCGACAGACCGGTGCCGAGCGAAAGGTCGAAGTGGTCGAGGATGGTTTTCCGAAGAGCGTCGGCGTTGTGGCCCTCCGGCATGATGACGGCGGTTAGCACGGGCGAGTAATGGCGCGGCTCCTTGCAGAGGTTCTGGAGGCCCCACGCAGCAACCGCGCGACGGGTCGCCTCGGCGTGGCGCTGGTGGCGGGCGAAGACGTTGTCGAGGCCTTCCTCATGCAGCATGTCGATGGCGGCCGACAGCGCGTAGAGCATGTTCGTGGCGGGCGTATAGGGGAAGTAGCCGCCCTTGTTGTTGGCGATCATCTCGTCCCAGGCCCAGAAACTCCGCGGCAGCTTTGCGTCCTTGGAGGCCGCGATCGCCTTGTCCGACACCGCGTTGAACGAGAGGCCGGGCGGGAGCATCAACCCCTTCTGCGAGCCGCCGACAGTGACATCGACGCCCCATTCGTCGTGCCGGTAATCAGCCGAGCCGAGCGAGGAAATGGTATCGACCATTAGCAGTGCTGGATGGCCGGCTGCGTCGATGGCCCTGCGGATCTCGTCGACGCGCGTCAGCGAGCCCGATGAGGTCTCGTTGTGGACGACGCAAACCGCCTTGATGGTGCGTGCCGTGTCGGCCTTGAGGCGTGCCTCGATGCGGGCTGGATCGGCGCCGGCACGCCAGTCGCTCTCGATGAACTCGGGCTTCAGGCCGAGCTTGGTCGCAAGGCTCTTCCAGAGTGAAGCGAAGTGGCCGGTCTCGTACATCAGGACCGTGTCCCCAGCGGACAGCGTGTTGACGAGGGCCGCCTCCCAGGCGCCGGTGCCGGAAGCCGGAAAGATCACGACAGGGCTCTTCGTCTTGAAGATCGTCTTGATGCCGGACAGCACCTTGAGGCCGAGCTTGCCGAACTCGGGACCGCGATGATCAAGGACGGGCATGTCCATGGCGCGCAGAATGCGATCCGGCACGGGCGACGGACCCGGGATCTGCAGGAAATGACGACCGGCGCGGCGCGGCTCGTTGGACATGGGACGCGGTTCCTCGCAAAGGTAAAGGCTTGCAGCCTCCTGGCCGCCTATGTCAGCGATAGGTTCCGGCCCCGCGGCCCGTCAAGCAAATCCGCCCTGAAAGCCCATCCATGAACGTCCACGTGCCTCCCCACCTTGCGCTTGCCGACCGCCTGAAGCGGGAGATCGAGGGCGAGGTGCTGTTCGATGCGGCCAGCCGAGGGCGGTACGCGACCGATGCGTCGATCTACCAGATCGAGCCCGTCGGCGTGGTTGTGCCGCGGACGCTTGCTGACGTCGAGGCGGCGCACCTGATCGCCAGAGAGGCAGGCGTGCCGCTGTTGCCTCGTGGCGGCGGGACTTCGCAGTCGGGCCAGACCGTAGGGCGCGCTCTGGTCATCGACTATTCCAAGCACGTCAACCGCCTGATCGAGACCGACTCCGTCGGGGCCACCTGCCTCGTCGAGCCGGGCATCGTGCTCGACGAGCTGAACCGCCAGCTGAAATCGACAGGCCTCTGGTTTCCGGTGGATGTCTCGACATCGAGCCGGGCGACCATCGGCGGCATGACCGGCAACAACTCCTGCGGCACCCGCTCGATCCGTTACGGGATCATGCGCGACAACGTGCTGGCCATCGATGCGATGCTCGCGGACGGCACCAAGGCGCACTTCGGCGAGGTGCCCGCGGACTTTGCGAAGATCAATGCCCCCGATGCGGCGCGCGATCTGTTTCGTGACCTTTTGCGCCTCGGAGAGCGCGACGCTGAACATATTCGGCAGGCCTTTCCCGAGGTGACGCGTCGCGTCGGCGGCTATCTCATAGACGGCTTGCTGCCGAATGATGGTCCTCGCAACCTGGCAACGATCCTGTGCGGTTCCGAGGGGACGCTTGCGCTGTCGGAGCGCATCAAGCTCAAACTGTCGCCGCTGCCGAAGAACAAGGCACTCGGCATCTGTCACTTCGCGACGTTTCGAAAGGCGATGGAGGCCGCGCAGCACATCGTCAAGCTCGGGCCGGTGGCCGTCGAGCTTGTGGATCGGACGTTGATCGAGCTGGCCCGCGATATTGCGATGTTTCGTCCGGTTATGGAGCGTCATGTGCGCGGCAAGCCGGATGCGCTGCTGCTCGTCGAGTTCGCAGAGGACGATCAGGCCGAGAACCTGCGTCGCCTCGACCGGCTCGAGGAATTGATGGGCGATCTCGGACATCCGAAGGCGGTGGTGAAGGTCGCGGATGCCGCGGAACAGCGAGCGGTGTGGGAGGTGCGGGCGGCCGGCCTCAACATCATGATGAGCATGAAGACGGAGGGAAAGCCCGTATCGTTCATCGAGGACTGCGCTGTGCCGCTCGAGCATCTCGCCGACTACACGGAGCGACTGACGGCGGTGTTCGAGCAGCATGGCACCAAGGGCACCTGGTATGCGCACGCCTCTGTCGGATGCCTGCATGTACGCCCCGTCCTCAACCTCAAGCTCGAGCATGACGTCAAGACGATGCGTGCCATCGCCGAAGCCGCGTTCGAGATGGTGCGCGAGTACAAGGGTGCCCACTCGGGCGAGCATGGTGACGGGTTGGTGCGCTCCGAGTTCCACGAGAGCATGTACGGGCGCCGCACCGTCGAGCTGTTCGAGGCGGTGAAGGACCGGTTCGACCCCAAGGGACTGATGAATCCGGGCAAGATCGTTCGGCCGCCGCGCATGGACGATCGCTCGCTGTTTCGATACCCGCCGGGCTATGGCGTTCGCGATGTGAAGAGCGTGCTCGACTGGTCGGCCTGGCCCGGCGCGGCAGGCGGTTTCCAAGGCGCCGTCGAGATGTGCAACAACAACGGCGAGTGCCGAAAGCTCGGCGGTGGCGCCATGTGCCCGAGCTATCGGGTCACGCGAGACGAGCGCGACGTGACGCGCGGGCGGGCCAATACACTGCGGCTCGCGATGTCAGGACAGCTCGGCCCGGATGCGATGGCATCGCAAGCGGTCGCCGACGCGATGAAGCTTTGCGTCTCGTGCAAGGCCTGCCGGCGGGAATGTCCGACGGGCGTGGACATGGCGAAGATGAAGATCGAGACGCTGGCCGCACGCAACGCTGCACGGCACGGTTGGCTTTCGCTTGGTGACCGGCTCGTCGCCTATCTCCCGCGGTACGCGCGTACGGCACGTGCCCTGGCGCCCCTCATGAATCTGCGCAATCGCTGGCCGGTGCTTGCTCGCCTGATGGAACGAACAACGGGCTTCTCGGCTGAACGCAAGCTGCCCGTGTGGCGTCGGCGCGGCTTCGACATGTCATCGGGGGCAGACGCCACAGTCGGAACCAAGGGGACTGCAAAACGCGTCGCGCTGCTGGCGGATACGTTCAACAGCAACTTCGAGCCGGAGAACCTCGAGGCGACGATCGAGGTGCTGGGAAGGCTCGGCTACCACGTGGACGTGATCGCAGCTGCCGACGGCGGCCGGCCGGTTTGTTGCGGGCGGACGTTCCTCGCTGCCGGCTTGGTGGACGTGGCGCGCAGCGAGGCCCGCCGTTTGCTGGACGCCGTGCGGCCGCATCTCGAGGCGGGGCATCCGATCGTAGGCATCGAGCCGTCGTGCGTTTTGACGCTCAGGGACGAAATGCTGGCGCTCGGATTGGGAGCCGAAGCCGAGCGGCTCGCCGATCAGGCGGTGATGCTCGAAGAGCTGCTCGTCGCTGAGCACAAGGCGGGACGCATCAATGGACCTGTCGGGCGGCTGAAAACGACGGTGCATCTCCACACTCATTGCCACCAGAAGGCGTTCGGCGTCGCTGGCGCCGTCGAGCAGGCGCTAAAACTGGTCGACGGACTTACGGTGAAGCCGATCGAATCCGGCTGTTGCGGGATGGCCGGTAGCTTCGGGTATCAGGCTGAGACGCAGGCGGTCTCGATGGCGATGGGTGAACTGGCGCTGTTGCCAGCGGTTCGCACGGCCAGCCCCGATGACACGATTGCCGCGGACGGCTTCTCGTGCCGGCACCAGATCGCGGACGGGGCAACCCGCGAGGCACGGCACGTCGCGCTCGTGCTGAGGGATGCGCTCAGGTCGACGACGCCATAGCCTTCCGCGGGGACGGAACGACGGCTGACTGCCTGTAAGTCCGGCAGAGTGTGGTCACTTCGCGCGTCTGTCGAGAGGCCGGTCGCTGACATTGCGACAAAGATCGTGCTTCAATCGAGGAAACGCCGAGAGGAGACCTACCGTGTCACAGAGTGCGATGCTCGAACTGTCTGCCACCGAGGCCCGCGACCGCATGGTGCAGGGCGACTTCACGGCCGAGGCCTACACCGAGGCCTGCCTCGGCCAGATTGCAAAACGTGACCCCGAAGTCGAGGCGTGGGTTCATCTCGATCCGGCGCATGCCCTGGCGCAAGCCCGCGCCCTGGATAAGCAGCGTGCTTCGGGACGCGGCACGGGGCCCCTGCACGGGCTGCCGGTCGGCATCAAGGACATCATCGACACGGCCGATATGCCGACACAGAACGGTTCGCCACTGTTCAAGGGCTACCAGCCCTCGAAGGACGCGACGTGCGTCTCGGTGTTGCGGGCTGCCGGCGCAGTGATCATCGGCAAGACGGTCACCACGGAACTCGCCAACACGACACCGAACAAGACCAAAAACCCGCACAACCCGGCACACACGCCGGGCGGCTCGTCCTCCGGCTCAGCAGCCGGTGTGGCGGCTCGCATGATCCCGCTGGCACTTGGCACGCAAACGGGAGGCTCGGTAATCCGGCCGGGTTCGTTCTGTGGCGTCCATGCCATGAAACCGACGCTCGGTCTCATCTCCCGCACCGGTGTCACGCTCCAATCGCATACGCTCGATACGGTTGGCGTTTACGGTCGCTCGCTCGCCGACCTGGCCCTCATCACGGATGCGCTGTCGCAGTACGATCCGAGCGACGCGGTGAGCTACGATCGGGCGAGGCCGAGCATTTCAGCCGCGTTGGCTGCAGGGGCGACCGGCAAGCCGAAACTGGCCTTCTTCCGCTCGCCCGCATGGGATCAGGCGGAACCTGCCGCCCGCGAGGCGCTGGAAGCCTTCGTCGGCCGCCTCGGCGGCAATGCGGCAGAGATTCGAATTCCGGCTCTCGACGGCATCATCCAGCATCATGCCGCCGTGATGGCGGCTGAGAACTCCGGCTACTACGGCCCTCTGCTCGAGCGCAATCCAGAAGGGGTCAGTCCCAATCTGACGGAGCGCCTGAAGAACGCCGCCAAGGTCCCGGCCGGTGACTACGTGCGGGCGCTCGCGGCCCGCGATGTTCTCTATGGGGCCGTCGAGCAGGTTCTGAGCGAATTCTCCGCCTTGATCACATTGCCATCCTGCGGCCCGGCCCCGAAAGGGCTCGGCTCGACCGGCAACGCCGTCTTCAATGCGATGTGGACCTACCTCGGCGTCCCCTGCGTGACGCTACCATTGATGACTGTGGGCGGGATGCCATGCGGCGTGCAGCTGATTGGCAAGCGCCGCGACGAGGGACGGCTTCTCGCGGTCGCTCGCTGGGTAGAGGAGCAGGTGGCCGATCGCGGCGTGATGCGCTAGAGCATCATCCGATTGCATGCGGTCGCTTTTCGCGACCGGGCGATCCGCGAAAGATGCTCTACTCGTGTGAAACTAGAGCAATTTCGTCCGGTCTGCGGATCGCCGAAGGCGGTTCCGTCAGATCGGAGATTGCTCCAGGCAGCCAACCGAGCGATCAGGGCAGCTGGAACTCCGCTTTCGCCGAAGCGATGATCCGTCCGTCGCGCTGGATCTCGACCGTGCCGCGGTACTGTCCCGGCGACCAGCGTTGCGCCGTGAGGCGCTTGCCGGCGCCGGCGACGTAGATCGCCTTCGCGCTCTCGAGCGGCGGTATGACGTGGTCAACGCGAAAGCCAGCGGGGCCATCGACGGCGAACCGGACGCGGTCCCCAGCGGCAAGGTTGATGAGGCGCGCAAACAGCACGAGCCCGCTGCTGTCGGCTGTGACCGCAGCAACGCGAGTGTGATCGTGCTCGAGCACGGCCCAGCTTGGGATGGCGGCTGCAAAACCGGTTTGAATGATCTCGGCAGGCCGATAGGCGAGGAGGCGTGCTGCGGCGGGTTGCCAGAGCGAGCCGGGCGGAATCATGGCGGCATCGGAGTTGCGACACGTGCGGCCCGCTTCAGCGTTCCTGCCGCCTGGCAGGCCCGTGAAGGGATCGAGAACCCGACCGTCGCGTCGCACCGTGAAATGGAGGTGCGCAAAGTCCGCGAGGCCCGAGTAGCCGACCTTGCCGATAACCGCACCCCGTTTCACGGGCTGGCCCGCCGCGACGGCGATGCTCCCTCGGAGCAGGTGGCAGTACTGTGTCTCCAGGCCACCCTGATGCGCGACGACCAAGCCGTTGCCGCACTCGCGGTCGGAAACCGCGGCGCGCCCCGTCTCGCGGGCGAAGGCGTCGGGCATATGATCTCTGGCGCGAAGAACATGGCCATCGGCGGCGGCAACAACGTCGATGCCCGACCGCGCCGATGCGGCGGACAGAAGCCTGAAGTCGACACCCTCGTGACCATCATAGCTGGCCCGTCCGCACCCGAAATCGCGGACCTCGGAGGATGGATCGGTGTCGACATGGTGCTGAACGAAGCACGTTCGGCCGATTTCGCACCGAACCGGCAGCGAAAGCCTAACGGTCTCCGCAGTAACGGGAGTGGATGCAACCCAGGTCACCAGAGTCGCACAGCGGACGAGCATGGAGCGGAAAGGGCGTGCGCTCATCGGAGCTCCAAGGTCCCGGCTCTCTCGAGCGAGGTCGCCAACTCGGCACCGTCGCATTCCTCGCACCTTGCACGTCCGACGTATAGAGGGCGTTAAGTCGAATCGAGCGATGTCAGTTGTAACCATGGATTGGCCCGATTTCTTGATCGGCTCTGAAAAGTGATGGCATCGGCTCGGATGTTCTCGGGTTCGTACCTGTGCCACAGTCATCGGGCAGACTGACAGCGCGTTCGAACATTCGGGCGCTGATAAGGAAGCGCCTCGGCGCTCGATCCGGCAGACTTCTGGGAGTGAGCCTTGACCACGTCCAAACGGCGTCCGAGGGGAACGGCGGCGCAACGAAAGCCGGTAACGACGACGCCTCTGGCAGCGCCGGCCCCGACGCCCGCAGCGCCGAGCCGTTTCTACAACCGTGAGTTGTCTTGGCTGCAATTCAATGCGCGCGTCCTCGAGGAGGCCGGCAACCTCAAGCATCCACTACTCGAGCGGCTGCGCTTCCTGTCGATCTCGGCGTCGAACCTCGACGAGTTCTTCATGGTTCGCGTCGCTGGACTGCATGGGCAGGTTCTCGCGAAAGTCAGGACGGTCAGCCAGGATGGACTGACGCCTGAGCAGCAGCTGGCCGCCATCAACCGCTTTGTCGCCGAGCTTTCGGGCAAGCAGCAGTCGGCATGGATCGATCTCAAGGCGCTGCTCGCCGAAAGCGGGATCGAAGTGATCGAACCGTCGAGCCTGGAACCTTTCGAACTGGCTTGGCTGGACGATTACTTCATCAACCACGTCTTTCCTGTACTGACGCCGATTGCCGTCGACCCGGTGCACCCGTTCCCGTTCATTCCGAACAAGGGCTTCACGCTCGGGCTCGAGCTGGAACGCGAGGGCAGCGGCGGGCTGATGCACGCCATCATGCCGATCCCGGGCCAGCTTAAGCGATTCATCAGAATGCCGCGTGACCCGGCAAGCGACGACGCTCCGGGAGCGATGGCCCCGATCCGCTTTCTCCCCATCGAGACGCTGGTGGCCCACTACGTCGGGCGCCTCTTTCCAGGCTATCGCGTCACCCGGCAGGGCGCGTTCAGGGTGCTCCGCGACAGCGACATCGAGGTCGAAGAGGAGGCCGAGGATCTGGTCCGCTTTTTCGAGAGCGCGCTCAGGCGGCGCAAGCGCGGGTCGGTGATCCGCCTCCAGGTCGAGGCGTCGATGCCGCGGGAGCTGCGCGAGTTCGTCACCGGACATCTGAACGTCCGCGAGGCGGACGTCTACATGAAGGCACATCTGCTGGGTCTGGCTGATCTGAGCCAACTCATCGTCGCCGATCGGCCCAATCTGCTGTTCCGGCCTTTCAACATCCGCTTTCCAGAGCGGATCCGCGAGTACGATGGTGACTGCTTCGCGGCGATCGGGGCGAAGGACATCCTCGTCCACCATCCCTACGAGTCCTTCGACGTCGTCGTTCAATTCCTGCGACAGGCAGCGCTCGACCCGGACGTAATGGCGATCAAGTGGACACTCTATCGAACGTCGACGGACAGTCCGATCGTCAAGGCCCTGAAAGATGCGGCCGATCTCGGCAAGTCGGTGACGGCGGTCGTCGAGCTGAAGGCCAGGTTCGATGAGGAAGCGAACATTCGCTGGGCGAAGGACCTGGAAAGTGCCGGTGTGCACGTTGTGTATGGCTTCATCGAGCTCAAGACGCATGCCAAGCTCGGCATCGTGGTCCGTCGGGAGGGCGATGGCGTGGTCAGCTATTGTCATATCGGCACCGGCAACTATCACCCGCAGACGGCCCGAATCTACACCGACCTGTCGTTTTTTACTGCGAACGCAGCCATTGCCCGCGATGCCACGCGGATCTTTAATTTCGTCACCGGCTACGCGGAGCCGGCCGAACTCGAGGTGCTGGCGGCGAGCCCGCGCGGCATTCGCCAGCGCATGCTGGAGCACATCGCCGCAGAGGCGGTTCACGCCAAGGCCGGCCGCCCCGCTGCGATCTGGGGCAAGATGAACTCGCTGGTCGATGGCCAGATTATCGAGGCGCTTTATGCGGCGGGCGCCGCAGGTGTCCAGATTGATCTCGTCGTCCGTGGCATCTGCTGCCTGCGGCCAGGTGTGTCTGGCCTGTCCGAAAACATTCGTGTCAAGAGCATCGTCGGTCGTTTTCTGGAGCACGGACGCATCTATTGCTTTGGCAACGGCTATGGGCTTCCCGATCGGCGCGCACTGGTCTACATCAGCTCCGCAGACATGATGCCGCGCAACCTCGACCGGCGAGTCGAGGCGATGGTCCCGATCAGCAACCCGACGGTTCACGAGCAGATCCTCGACCAGATCATGGTGGCGAATCTCAAGGACAACCAGCAGAGCTGGCGGGTGCTCGGCGATGGCAGTTGCGAAAGAATCCAACCGACCGCCGGCGAAGAGGCGTTCAATGCACACACCTACTTCATGACCAACCCGTCTCTTTCCGGCAGAGGCCAATCGCTGGCGGGGAGCTTTCCCCCGCGCGTGCGGTTCCGAGACAGAAGCTGATGCGACATCGAGGCTGACGGCGTGGCGGATCACGGCAGCATGCAAGGAAGCCAAGGCCGGCTCGTGGACCTCGAGCCGATCGGGGTCATCGACATCGGCTCGCATTCGGTCCGCCTCGTCGTGTATGAGGGCGCCGTCCGCAGCCCCGTTCCTCTCTTCAATGAGAAGGTGCCCTGCGCGCTGGGGCGTGGGCTGGTGACGACGGGTCGCCTCAGCGCCGACGGCGTGGAACGGGCGATCGCGGCGCTCCGGCGGTTCAAGGGCATCGCGCGCAACCTGCACGTCAAGAACATCCGTGCCGTTGCGACTGCGGCGGTCAGAGAGGCGAGCAACGGCGCTCAATTCATCGCCTCCGCGGCGAGCGTGCTCGGCGAACCGATCCAGGTGCTGTCAGGCGAGCGCGAGGCCGAGCTCGCGGCCTACGGGATTGAGATGGGCTTTCGCAATCCGGACGGTTTTGCCGGCGATCTGGGCGGCGGCAGTCTGGAGCTCATCGACGTGCAGGGCGGGCGCCGGAGAGCGGCGGTGACATTGCCGCTCGGCGGATTGCGCTTGATCGACCAGGCCGGCGGGCGCATCGAGAAGGCGCTCGAAATCGTCGACCAGCAACTCTCCCGGCTGCCGTGGATCGACGCCGGCCGGGGACGCACCTTCTTCGCAGTCGGCGGTACGTGGCGCGCTCTCGGCAAGCTGCACATGGCGATGAGCGACTACCCTCTACGCGTGATGCACGGCTACCGGTTGAGTGGGCGCGATGCGCTGGCTTTGACAGAGACGGTACGCAGGGCCAAGCGCTTGGCTGATATCAAGGGCGGTCAGTTCGTGTCTCGGGCCCGGCGCGAAGTGCTGCCCTTCGGAGCGCTCGTGCTCGAACGGCTCGTGCAGCGGATGCAGCCGTCGGAAGTCGTGTTCTCCGTCTTCGGGATTCGCGAGGGACTGATCTACTCGTTGCTGTCGCCGGCCGAGCAGAGCAAGGATCCTCTGATCGCCTTCGCCGAGGATTATGCGCGGCTCCGATCACGCTCGCTCGACCACGCGCACGAGCTGACGGCTTGGACCGAGCCATTGTTCTCCCCGCCCGGCCCGAAGGAAACGGACGAGGACCGCCGCCTCCGGCATGCCGCATGCCTGCTGTCAGACATCGGCTGGCGCGCCATGCCTGACTATCGCGGCGAGCAGAGTCTGAACGTGATCGCTCATGCGGCACTGAACGGCATCGATCATCCCGGACGCCTCTTTCTCGCTTTGACGGTCTATTTCCGACATGTCGGCCCAGGTGAGGCCGACGGCCCGGACGACATCTCCGAGCGCTTGAAAGGGCTGGTGCCGCGGCGTCTGTATCGGCGGGCGCGGATACTCGGCGCCGCGATCCGAGCAGCGCATATGTTGTCGATCGGCATGCCGGGCACCATCGACGAGACGCCGGTGAGTTACGAGGGCGACCGACTGGTGCTGAAGCTTCCACCTGCACATCGACATCTCGATGGCGAGCGGCTGCAGCGACGGTTTGGAGCCCTTGCAGAGTTGTTGGGATGCCGGCCCGAGATCAGGCTCGGGTGAATCGGAAGCGATCTGCGCACGAACCGGCTTACCATGCGCCGTCCGGGCGGACTTTCGCGACACCGCCTCTTGATCTTATGCTGAACGCTGATCGTTGAGGCCCTGGAGTCGGAGGTCGCAGTGCGGGGACTCGAGCTGACGAGTGCGGTCGGCATCGGACTCGCGAGTATCGGGCTCGTCGCCGTCGCCGCTCTGTTGTCCGCAACGGCGCCCGTGACGGTGCTGCGAGAGCGGGTCACCGATCTGCTGCTCGAGCGGCCCGCGTCACCGGCCAACTCCGGTGCGGTCGCGATCGTCGATATCGATCGTACGTCGCTGGCGGAAGTCGGAGCGTGGCCGTGGACCCGCGAGCAACTCGCCGACCTGATAGACGCCATTGCTTCAGCGAAGCCGAGCGCGGTCGGTCTCGACATCCTCCTGGCTGGCGCGGACGAACGATCGGCACGCGCCTTGGCTCGGCAACTCGCCGGCGCAACGTCGGACGCATCGGTCAAAAGCCTCGCCCTGTCTCTATCGGATCGATTGCCCGACGACGATGTCCGACTGGCGGCGGCGCTGCGCAGAGTGCCGTCCGTGCTTGGCATGGTCCTCGACCCTCAACCCGAACAGCCGACGCCGCGCGCCGTTCCGTTCCTGATGCGCGGCCGACCGGATTTGAGAGGGCTGTGGCAAGATGAAGGAGCCGTTGGCGCAGGCGAGGTGCTCGGGCGGGCGGCGGCAGGTCACGGCGTGTTGCTTTTGCCTGGAGACGACGATGCGCGGATCAGGCGCGCGCCGCTCCTGGTCGCGACTCCGAATGGCCTCTATCCCGGACTTGCTCTCGAAGTCGCTCGAGCCTCGAGCGGAGCCTCGAGCTATCTCGTCGGCAGCGACCCCGCAGTCGTGCAGACCGGACGCTTGCGCTTGCCGCTCGGACACGACGGGATGCTGCGGCTGAGACCGCGATCGTCCGGCGGCCAAGCGCATTTGACGCTCTCGGCCATCACGGTTCTGCGGAACCCCGACACCCGTGCCGGTCTTGCCGGAAAGCCCGTGCTGGTCGGGAGCTCCGCCCCTGAGGTCGGCGGGCTTCGCCCGGGCGCGTCGGGAGCCCTTGTCCCGTCGGTGGTACTGCACGCGGATGCGCTCGGCCAGATCCTGGCGGGCGATGCCCCGCTACGCACCCGGCGAGGTTGGGTCACCGAGATGGCAATGGCGGTCACTTTCGCAGCATTCGCGATGCTCGCGGCGGCTCGGCTCGCACCTCTGGTCGCCGGGCTGCTGGCCTTGGCGCTGGCGGGGGCATGGGGTGGTCTGGCGCTCGGCGCCGCGCGGCAATGGGGAGTGCTGCTCGATCCGCTCCTAGTGCCGGTCGTTGCGCTCGCAGGCTACGGTCTTGCCGTGCTGGCAACCGCGACCCGGACACGGCGGCGAGAGGCTCTGATCCGCCGTCGGTTCGAGCAACACCTCGCGCCGGCTGTGGTGGCTCGTATCGTCTCGGAGCCGGGGCTGCTCAAGCTCAAGGGGGAGGCGCGGGAGGTGACGGCCGTCTTCACGGACATCGAGGGCTTCACGTCGATGACCGAGCGGGCGGCACCGGACGAGCTAGTCGCTTTGCTCGACAGGTACATCGACGGTGCCAGCCGAATCATCGTCGAGCACGGCGGGATGGTGGAGAAAATCGTCGGCGACGGCTTGCACGCGCTCTTTAATGCCCCGCTCGATCTCGCCGATCATCCATCCCATGCGCTGGCGGCGGCGCTGGACCTTCAGGCGTTTTCCGAGCGCCTCAGACTCGAGCCCGATGCGCAGCGCCTCGGCCTCGGCCGGACTCGGATCGGGATCGAGACGGGGCCCGTCATCGTCGGCGACGTCGGAGGGGGTCGCAAGCTCGACTACACGGCTTACGGCAACGTCATGAACCGGGCGGCACGGCTCGAGGCGGCCAACAAGGAACTCGGCTCGGCGATCGCCGTCGGACCGGATGCAGCTGCGCGCATCGGGGCGTCTCGGCTGAGGCCACTGGGCGAGATTAGGCTCAGGGGGGTCTCAGAGGCAATGTCCGTCTACGAGCCCTGGCCCAAGGCATTCCGCGAAGCCGACCGCGAGCGCTATCGCGGTGCCGTATCGGACCTCGCAACTGCCCCCGCGCGGGCGATGTCCCTGCTGGCGAGGCTCGCGGACGAGAACCCGGAGGACAGTGCACTCGCCCGTCTCGCGGAGCGCGCCTCGCAAAGCGTCGCGGAGTGAGGCTCGACCGTTGCTGGCCGTCCGCCGCTCCTATTTCCGCGACGGCATGCGCGGGCGGCCCGTCGTCTGGGTTAGCGCCTCGCGCACACGAGCCGCCGGCCAGCGCCGGGGGGCCGTCGGTGCATCGCCGGGCCATGCGATGTCCGTGCCGAGCCCGGGCGTCAGCCGTACCGTATGTCCGGACGCGCTGACGTCGACTCGCCCATGGTCCAGGAAAATTCCGAACCGTCCCTTGGACGGGCCGGCCCAGAAACGCGTGCCGCGCACGGCGATGAGGCCGTAGGGACTGCGGATCAGCGCGTTCGAGGAGCCGCTGCCGGAGGAGCGAACGTGATCATAGAGCATGCTGCCGTCGACCAGCTCGAGCACGCCGCCGGCCTCGGCGAGGTGCGGCTCGACTTTGAGGCGGGTGGCAGGACCGAGATGAACGATGGTGGATCGTCCAAGCCGCAGAGTGAGCCTGCTTGCGGCGGCCGTTGTGATCTCATCGCCGTTGCGGATCGCGGCCCCTGGGGCCAGCGCGCGCTCGCCCTCCGAACTGATCGCCACGGCCTTGCCTGTCATTGCAGTGACCGTGCCGGCCGCGTCGGCTGCCAATACGACGGCGCTGCCAGCACACGTGGACACGCTCGCGACGAGCATCACGAAAAACCTGCGATCCATCTCAATCTCTCTGCTGAAATCCGGTAACGAGTACGAAAATGCTGGACGCCGTCGGTGACGCTGCTGGCCCGAACCGACATGGGGACGCCGCCTCTTCGCCACCAGTCGCGCAGAGGCCGGCTCTCTACCCTTTGATCTCGTCGACAAAAGTCGTGAACACCTCGACCGGTTCGCGGTCGGTGCGGAAGGTATTCACCTTGGCGTCGGGGTCGGGATACCCGAGCGCCATGCCGCAAACCACTTGCTCGACATCCGGGATGCCGAGACGCTTGCGCAGCAGCGCGTGGTAGTTGGCCAGTGCCGCCTGCGGGCACGTCTCTAGGCCGAACTGCCGGGCGGCGATCATCACGGATTGGATGAACATGCCGCTATCGAGCCAGGAGCCGATCTCCATGTCTTTGTCGATGGTGAAGAACAGGCCGACGGGCGCGCCGAAAAGCTCGTAGTTGCCGCGCCGTTGCAGGCGCATCCCTTCCTTGTTGTCGCGGGTGATGCCGAGCGTGCCGTAAAGACCCCAGCCACAGGCGCGGCGGCGGCCGATGTAGGGCTCGCGCCACTTCTGGGGGTAGTAATTGTAAGGTCGCTCGGGCTCGGGAGCGGTGTCGTAGGCGTGGCACATCTCTGCGGTGATCTGGTCGCGAATGGCACCGTCGACGACATAGACCTTCCACGGCTGGATATTGGTTCCCGATGGCGCACGGCCTGCCGTCTCCAGGATACGGGCAATCAGCGGTCTTGGTACGGGCGTCTTCAGGAAGCCCCGGATCGACTGACGGCCGCGGATCGCGTCCTCGACCGTGAGGCCGTAGCGCTCATCCGGGCTCGCCTTCCAGCTTCCGGCACTCGTCTCCGATTTCGCTTCCCGCTGCATGATGCTTGCCTCGTTCGATGGGGTCGGCGGTCGATGCCGACCGTGGACGCTATAAATAGTCCGGACAAGCGGCGGTTGAACAGCTGGCAAACGACGCCTGGATTTGGACCGCGTCGATTGGCGGGATTGCCCGGTGCCGAGGGTGAGTCCACATGCCTGACTGAAGTTGTCCACCTTATACCGAGGCTAGCAGCTCGATGACTGATCCCGTTCCCTCACCGTTCGCGGCCGGGCTAGGATGCCGGTGCCCGCGTTGCGGGAAGGGAGATCTGTTCCCCGGACTGCTGTCGCTTGGACTCAAGGACAGATGCGAGGCATGTGGCCTCGATTTCGCCTTCATCGATGCGGGTGACGGGCCGGCGGTATTCGCCATCTTCATTCTCGGCTTCCTAATCCTCGGCGGGGCGATGATCGCCGAGTTCGTGTTCGCGGTCCCGGTCTGGGGACACGTGCTGCTTTGGGGCATTTTGACTCCCCTCGTCGCACTTGGGCTGCTGAAGGTCCTCAAGGGAACGCTTGCAGCCCTGCAATTCCGCTACAAGGCGCGCGAGGCTGGACACGCCGATATCCAGGAGCCGAGGGGCTGATGTCGGGCCGACAGGCAGGGCTGTTTTGGCCAACCGTATTGAGTGTCGTGGCGCTCGCCATTTTGATCGGGCTTGGCACCTGGCAGATGCAGCGCCTTGCATGGAAGAACAACCTTATCGCGCAGATCGAGGCGCGGGTTGCGGCGGCCCCGGTGCCGTTCACGGAGGCGCTCGAACGCGCTCGCCGAGGTGAGGACCTGGAGTACACGCGCGTCGCCGTAACCGGCCAATTCATACCGGGTCGCGAGCGGCATCTCTGGGTAGCGTCGGCGGCTGGGCCGGGATGGCATGTCTACGCGCCGATGGTGACGCGGGGCGGGGCGGGGCCGGTCGTGATCGTCAATCGTGGTTTCGTGCCGGATGCCCGCCGGGCGGCAGCGTCACGTCCGGAGCCCGGGCTCGCCGACGAGGTGACGCTGGTCGGATTGCTCAGAAAGCCCGAGGTCAAGACGGCGTTCACGCCGGACAACGATGTGGCGCGCAACATCTGGCACTGGCGCGATCTCGTGGGAATGGCGCAATCCATGGTGCCCGAGACCGCCACACCTCTGGCTCCGTTTCTTCTCGACGCAGAGAAGGGCGCGCGCGCTGGTCCTCTGGGACCCCAGGGCGGCGTCACGCGGCTCGAAATCGCAAACAACCACTTGCAGTACGCGATGACGTGGTATGGCCTCGCCGCAACACTTGTCGGGGTGTATGTGGCCTTCGCTCGAGCCCGATTGCAGCGTGTCCGCGAGGATGCTCCTTCAGCAACCTGAAGTAGCGGTTTATGCTGGGGACAGCCGGGAGTGCGGATCGGGGTAGCCTTGTGGCAGGCTTGCTTCATCGATAGGGTCGCCCGATTGTTCGTTACCGTCCTCAAGTGCTTCTCAGATCGAGGGCCGTTGTCGCCGTGAGATACGTCAGCACCCGGGGGAAAGCTCCCGAGCTTGGCTTCGAGGACGTGTTGCTGACCGGGTTGGCCCGGGACGGCGGCCTCTACCTGCCTGATCACTGGCCGCAGTTCTCACCAGCCGAGATTGCGCGAATGGCCGGGCGCCCCTACCAGTCGGTGGCGCAGGAGGTCATGCGGCCTTTCGTGGCAGGCGAGGTGAGCGACCACGAGTTCCGCGGTATTGTCGAAGAGGCCTACGCGACGTTCCGGCACAGCACCGTTGCTCCGCTCGTGCAGATTGGTCCCGCCGACTGGGTGCTGGAGCTGTTTCACGGCCCGACCCTGGCCTTCAAGGACATCGCTATGCAGGTGCTGGCGCGGCTGATGGACCGCGCCCTTCAGAAGCGCGGCCAGCGCGCCACTATCGTCGGGGCGACTTCGGGCGACACGGGCGGGGCCGCGATCGAAGCGTTCCGAGGCCGGGCCTCGATCGACATCTTCATTCTCTATCCGCATGGCCGCGTCAGCGACGTGCAGCGTCGGCAGATGACGACGGCGGTGGACTCCAATGTGCATGCGCTGGCTGTCGACGGCACGTTCGACGATTGCCAGAATATCGTGAAGGCCCTGTTCAACGATCTCACCCTGCGCGACCGGCTGGGGCTCGCGGGGGTCAATTCCATCAACTGGGCCCGGCTCGTCTCCCAGATTGTCTACTACTTCACCTCGGCCGTGGCGCTTGGTGCACCGGAGCGCAATGTCAGTTTCACGGTGCCGACCGGCAATTTCGGAGACATCTTCGCAGGCTACGGCGCCCTCAGCATGGGCCTCCCGATCGAGCGGCTGGTCGTTGCGACGAACGTGAACGATATTCTCGTGCGGACACTCGAAACAGGCGTCTACGAGCCTCGCGGCGTGGTCGCAACGCATTCGCCGAGCATGGACATCCAGATCTCGTCCAACTTCGAGCGCCTCCTCTTCGAACTCGCCGACCGCGATCCGGACCGGCTTAATGAGCAGATGACCGGATTGCGCGACGATGGCCGGTTTGCCCTCGAGCATCACGAGCTTGCCATTCTGCGCAAGTTCTTCGATGCCGGACGAGCCAGCGAAGACGAGACGCTTGCCGAGATCCGCCGCCTGGAAGCTGAGACCGGCTACGTAGCGGACCCGCATACGGCCGTTGGAACCGCCGTCGCGGCACGGGTAAAGCGCGATCTCGAGGTGCCGATGATAACGCTCGCCACTGCCCATCCGGCCAAGTTCCCCGAAGCCATCGCCAAGGCGATCGGACGTCCACCCGCTGTCCCGGCGTCGGTGGCGCATCAGGCTGGCCTGCCGGAGCGGATCAATCGTGTGCCGGGCGACGTCGCGCAGATCGCAAAATTGATCGAGGCGCGGACCACTCGACGGAGGAGCGTATAGTCATGACCACCACCCAGTCACGTCTGTCGAACGGCCTCAGGGTCGTTTCGCACGAGATGCCCCATCTCGGGACCGTGGCGCTCGGTGTCTGGGTCGCATCCGGTGCGCGCCATGAGGCGGCCTCGGAGCACGGCATTTCGCATCTGCTCGAGCACATGGCATTCAAGGGAACGAGCCGCCGGTCGGCGCGAGACATTGCCGAGGAGATCGAGCAGGTCGGCGCCGATCTCAACGCCGCGACTAGCCTCGATACGACGTGTTATTACGCGCGCGTCCTGAAGGATGACGTGGGCGTGGCCCTCGATATCCTTGCCGACATCATTCAGAACCCGCTCTACTCCGAGGATGAACTCGAGCGCGAGCGCGAGGTCATCCTGCAGGAGATCGCCTCGACGCGGGACAGTCCCGACGACACCGTCTACGACATGTTCCAGGAGGCGGCGTTTCCGGGGCAGCCGTTGGGAAGGCCCATTCTCGGGACTCCCGACAGCGTCACGAGTTTCTCGGCCGACGATCTCAGAACCTTTCTCCGGTCTCGCTACCTCGCTGGCAGCATGGTGCTTTCGGCAGCCGGCAATATCACGCACGACACGCTCGTGAAGGCTGCCGAGAAGCTGTTTGGGGGCTTGCCTTCCGGGGAGGCGCCGAAGGCCGTGCCCGCCATCTACGTCGGAGGTCCCCGAATCTCATCGCGCAATTTCGAGCAGGCGCACGTGGTTATGGGGTACCGCGGCCTGTCCTATATCGACCCGGCATTCTACACGACGCAGGTCTACTCGGGATTGCTGGGCGGCGGGATGTCCTCGCGACTCTTCCAAGAAGTCCGGGAGAAGCGGGGCTTGTGCTATTCCATCTACTCCTCCGCCTGGGGACTCGGCGACACAGGCCTGCTCTCGGTCCACGCGTCGACTGGCCCGGAAACGCTCAGGGAACTGGTGGAGGTCATTCGCCACGAGCTTGCCCGATCCGTCTCGGAAAAGCCCGATGAGCGTGAAATCCAGCGCGCCAAGGCACAGCTCAAAACGGGACTTCTGATGAGTCTCGAAAGCTCCGTGTCGCGCGCCGAGCAGATGGCACGCCAACTGCTCGCGTTCGACCGGTTGATTCCGGCCGACGAACTGATCGGACGCGTGGACGCTGTGACGGCCGATGCGGTGCGGGACGCCGCCGAACGCTTGGTGACGGGGTCGGAGTTGGCGATTGCGCTGGTGGGCGGCAATGACGGTGAAGACCTGCACGACGTCCTGGAGCAATCGGCGGCAGCAGGTTGAGCGAAGGGGAGCGGCAACGCGGCTTGGGGCGATGGGATGGACGCTCAATAGGCTGTTCGTGAGGTCGGTGCCGCCGCTTCGAAGCGGTCGCGTGCTGCTCGTCGAGCCGGCGCGCCGCCATTTCGAGGCGTGGTCGCTGCTGCGTGAGACGAGCCGCCGGCATTTGGAGCCGTTCGAGCCGGCCTGGGCGCCCGACGAGCTGTCACGCGCTGCGTTCCGCCGGCGCCTGAAGCGCTATCGTGCCGACCGGAGGCGCGGCACGGGAGCTGCCTTTTTCGTGGTGCGCGCTGCGGACGAAGCGCTTCTCGGTGGAGTGACGCTTACGGGGATCAGGCGCGGGGTGACGCAATCGGCTTCGGTGGGTTATTGGATCGGACTGCCTTTCGTGCGGCGCGGTTATGCGAGCGAGGCCCTGGCCGGAGTGCTCCGGTATGCCTTCGATGATCTCGGCCTCAATCGCATCGAGGCGGCTTGCATGCCGTCCAACCATGCCTCCATCGGCGTCCTCGAGAGAGGTGGGTTTCGTCGCGAAGGCCTCGCGCGGGGTTACTTGATGATAAATCGCGTCTTCGAGGACCATCTTTTGTTTGCGCGCCTGCGCCAGGATGCGCGACTGGCCGTCGGAGATGACAGGCGCATTTCCAGATTGGGTGCTGAAACGCCGATCAGGCCTGTTGGGGCAGGACCGCCGGCAGCCGCCGCGGAGGGACACGCGGCATGACGACGGGGGGGCTCGGACACAACGGGGGGATGCTACGGTCGCGCGGTGCGATAGCCGGCGCGCGTCGCTTGTCATTGGCCCGAACTCTTCTCTCCTGGGTTTTTGTGCTGGTCGTCGCGCTGTGTGCGGCGCTTCCGGCGCATGCTCTGAAGCCGATCACACTGACGGGCGAGCAGGACTGGCTCGAGATCTCGGCGCTGGGCGAGGCCTACGAAGGCCGGGGGGATACCCTCCAGATCGACATGGCGCCCGGGGCCGACGGCGCCACGGCGCGCATGGCCGTCAAGGCATCGACGCCGGGGACGAGCCCCAACTGGATCGTGTTCGCCCTCTCCAACCCGACCAACAAGGCGATCGAGCTCTGGCTGACGGCCGATCGCTACTCGCCGATCGGCTCCGGTATCGTTTGGCCCGACCTCGACGCTCGCCGCATCGCGGCTGTCACGCATTCCGCCGGCTATGCACCGGAGCGGGTCAGGAATGACCGCGTCGACATCTTCCGATTGACGGTCGAGCGCGGGCAGACCGTGACCTACGTGGCGGAACTCGCCTCAGAGCGCTTTTCGCGCATCAACTTGTGGAAGCCCATCGAGTTTGAGCAGCGCCAGCGCGAGCGCCAGCTATTCAACGGCATCATGCTCGGGATCACGGGCCTGCTCGCCGTTTTCCTGACCGCGGTATTTGCGGCCAATCACAAATCGATTTTCCCAATGGCGGGGCTCGTGGCGTGGTGTGCGCTCGGGCTTCTCTGCGTCGACTTCGGATTCTGGCACAAGCTCTTCCAGATGAAGCCCGAGGACAACGCTCAATACAGGGCCGCCGCCGAGGCGGCTCTGGCGGCCAGTCTCGTCATCTTCCTGACGGCGTTCCTCAGGGTGAACTTGTGGAGCGGTTTCGCCCGGACGTTGTTCGTCGTCTGGATCGCGGCCCAGCTTGCCATCGTCGCCGTCGCCATTCTCGATCCTCGGCTGGCCGCCACCGTGGCACGTCTGTCACTCGGCCTCATTGGCGGCCTCGGCTTCGTTCTAATTCTGGTGCTTTCGCTCCGAGGCCTCGACCGCGCGCTGGCGCTGATGCCGACGTGGATTCTCTACCTGGTGTGGTTGTTCGGCGCCGCGGTCACCCTGACCGGGCGGCTGTCGGGTGAGTTTGCGATATCGGGATTGGTCGCCGGGCTCGTCCTGATCCTGGTGCTCATCGGGTTCACCGTCACGCAATATGCGTTCCGCTCCACCGAGCCGATGCACGGCGTCGCCCATGGCGGCCAGCAGCTGAGGCTAGCGGCCATGGATCGTGCCGGCGTCGCGTTCTGGGAGTGGAATATGCGACGCGACGAGCTTCGGCTGGATCCGGAGATCGAAGCTGCGCTCGGGTTGGGGCCGGGGGAATTGCCGAACAGCGTCGACGCGCTCCTGGCCTACGTCCATCCTGCAGACCGGGAGCGCTTTCGGCTCGAGCTGCAGTCGATCCGGGAGCGCGAGGGCGGCACGTTGCACACCGGCATACGGCTGCGGCACGCCGACAGCTCATATCGTTGGCTCGACTTCGAGGGCGCCAGTGTGCCGACCTCGGATCGCCGGAACCAGCGCTGCGTCGGCTTGGTCCGGGACATGACCGACCAGAAGAGGGCGCAGGAACGGCTGCTGCACAACGCGGTGTACGACAGCCTGACGTCGCTCCCGAACCGCGAGCTGTTTCTCGATCGCCTTGGCGGGGTGATGAAGCCCGCACCTGACGGCATCATTCGACAGGTCGCCGTGATCGTCGTCGATGTGGACAAGTTCCGCTCGGTGAATACGTCGTTCGGTCTTGTCGTCGGCGATAGCATCATTCTCACGGTGTCGCGCCGCCTCACCCGGATACTTGGGCAGGAAGGTACCTTGGCGCGGATCGGGGGTGATCAGTTTGCGCTGTTCCTCGTCGATCAGAGCGATCCCCGCGAGCTGGCGGCCTTCGCGGAGCGCCTTCGGCTTTCGCTGCGTTCGCCGATCCGTATCGCCGGTCAGGAGATCGTGCTGACGGGCTCGATCGGCATCGCTCTTCACGATGGGACCGCGGCAACACCCCGCGAGCTGTTGCGCGATGCCGAAGTCGCCATGCACCGCGCCAAGCGACTCGGCAGCGATCGTGCCGAAATCTATGGCCCACAGCTACACAACGAGCGCGCCGAGAGACAGCAGCTCGAGCACGATCTCGCCCAGGCGATCCAGGACCGGCGGTTGACGCTGCTTTATCAGCCGGTCGTCGCACTTTCGAACGACGAGTTGATCGGCTTCGAAGCGGTGGTTCGCTGGCAGCATCCGAAGCTTGGTGTCGTGTCACCGGCCGAACTGGTGCCGCTGGCCGAGCGGGCGGACCTCGCAGCGCGTCTCGGTTCCCTCGTCCTCGCGCGGGTGGTGGCCGACATCTCACGCTGGCAGCAGGAGCTTCCGAGGCCTGAGCACCCATTGTTCGTTACAATGAGCCTGTCGAGCCGTCAGCTGCTCTCGCCCGAGATCATTCAGGAGGTTCGTAACGCGAGATCGCACTCCGTCCTGCCAGCCGGAACGCTGAGAGTTTCGGTGCCGGAAGGCGTGGTCATGGATAATCCGGAGCAAGCGACCCACGTGCTCGAACTTCTGCGCGAAGCGGGGATCGAGTTGTGGATGGACGGCTTCGGCACGGGATACAGCTCTCTCGCCTATCTCGGACGGTTCCCGTTTGACGCCTTCAAGATCGACAAGGCGCTCGTCGAATGGTCGAGCCATGGCGAGAGGGACGCGGCGCTGGTCCGCTCGGTCGTGGCCATTGCCCACGAGCTTGGCCGGAAAGTCATTGGCGACGGCGTGGCGACGTCAGAGGATGCAGCCTTCTTGCGTTCGATCGGTTGCCACTATGCCCAGGGGTTCCACTACGGCGAGGCGATGGGCGAGGATGAGGTGGTCCGCCTGCTGCGGCTGATCCGCAAGTCCGAGCGGCGCATGCGTCGTCGCGGCATGGTCCGCGGGCAGGAGAAGAAGAAATCCGGGGAAACCGTCGCCGTCGATCCTCGCGCCGCTCAACCGAACGTGGGCTCCAGCGTTCCAGCTGCGGTGTCCCCGGCGCCCCAGGGCACGCCGGTCGCGACCGTCTCACCCGCACCACCGGTGAGTGGTCCGGGCCCGATTCCGGGCGTGCCTCCGGGTGGCGGGTCACGCGTCCAGTCCGCACCTTCAGGCTCCTCGCGCCCCCCCCAGCGCACCGACGGTGCTCCGGCTCCGAGAACGGCGCCACCACTCCCTGCGGCCCGGCCGCCGGCGGGCGAGCGTGGCATTTCCGCTGCCCCACCGTTATCGCAGCCGCGCCCACCGTCCGGTCCGCAGCCCGCGGCCGCCAATGGCTTGACGCAGAATGGTGCGCCTCGTGGCGCCGCTCAGCCGCCCGCGCAGAGCTTCGCGCGTCAAACGCAACCGGTTGCACGCCCCGCTCCGCCACAACCGACGATGCGGGTGTCGGAGCCGGTGCCGAGCCATCCTGCACGTGACCAGTCGCCTGTTCAGGGCGGTCCCGCGCATAGTCATGGTCGGAGCACCTCGGACGGCTTGCGCCAACAGGCATCACCGACGAGCGATCCCGCCGCAGCTGCCGGTGGACCAATGCTGCCGCCAGATCTTCCAGCGCGGCCAATCAGTCCCACACAACCGGCCGTGCGCCGGGTCTCGACGGCGTCTCTGTCGCCGGCCGTCGCGGCCAGTCTCGCGCGCCTCGCTGGCCAAGCGGATAAAATGCCGTCCGAAGAGCAAGTCCCCGACGTGACGCCGGCGGCAATGGCCAAGACCAAGGCTGCGGAGTAGGCACCGCCAGACACTTTTCGGGACAGCCGCGCCCAAATGTCTGTCGCGCGTCGATGGGTCAGGCATGGCCGGCGCCAGCCACCAGAAAGGTCGGGTCGATCCCGAGGCTTGATAGAGCTCGCTCGTAGGTCTGGTCGAGGTCATCGGAGAAGATCAGCGTCCGATCAGCGGCACAATGCAGCCAGCCATTGGCCTGGATCTCCTGTTCGAGCTGGCCGGGCGCCCATCCGGAATAACCCAAAGCCAGCATGCATTCCGCTGGCCCTTTGCCCTCGGCGATGGCCTTTAGGATCTCGGTGGTGGCGGTGAGGCAAATGCCGTCCGCGATGGGCAATGTCGAGTCCTCGACCACGAAATCGTCGCTGTGAAGGACGAAGCCACGTTCCGCGGAGACCGGGCCGCCTACGTGCACTGAGCGTGCCTCGAGGCTGTCCGCCAGAGCGGCATCGACGTCATCGGGAAGCAGGTCGAGCTGTTTCAGCAGGCCGCGAAACGTCAGAGACTTGGCGCGCTGGTTGACGATGATGCCCATCGCGCCGTCATCGGAATGCCGGCACATGTAAATCACAGACCGCCGGAACCGCTTGTCGGTCATGGTCGGCATCGCCAGCAGGAGCTGGCCTTCCAGGTATCGGTCCTCGGCCCATTTGCTGGGCGTTGTCTTGGTGCTCATCGACTGAGATTAACCTTGCGCGCGTCCGACGTGAAGCCATCAAACATCTTATCAATCCACCGTGAGGGGCCCTGAATTGGATTGGCGCGACGCAACGGTATGCCTAGATGAATGGCGTGGCGGCGGAGAGTGGGATCGATGGGCATGACGTGGCGTTGGACCGGCATCGTTTGGGCCTCTCGGCTTGTCGTCGCGGGAAGCCTTTTCGCATCGACCTGGGCGACCACTGCAGTAGAGGCTGCCGGAAGTGGCGAGCCTCGCATAGCCTCCTCCTGGGTTACGGAACAGGCATCGCGCTCCCGGATGATCGCCGGCCGAATCGAAGGCAGCGGCGTTCCGAGGATATACGCCGGTCTCGAGATCGAACTCGACGACGGTTGGAAAACCTACTGGCGCAATCCGGGTTCCTCGGGCGTGCCTCCGCGGATCGAACTCGAAGGGTCGGAGAACCTGGCGAAGGCGGAGCTGCTGTTTCCTGCACCCCTTCGCTTCAAGGACCGCGACGGCGATACCATCGGCTACAAGACCTCTGTCGTGCTGCCGGTCGCGCTGACCGCGAAGGACCCGTCGAAGCCGATCGTGCTCAAGGTCGCCGCCGAGTTCGGCATCTGCCGCGAGGTGTGCATTCCGGTTCAGCCCGCGCTCAGTCTGATCGTGCCGCCAGATATGCCGCCGGAATCAATCGATAGTCGATTGGCGTCGGCGCTTTCGCGAGTTCCGCTCGTTGACGCCTCGGGCCCGAATGCGCCGCGCCTCTCACGCGTCACCACTCGTCTGGCCGGCGATAAGCCTGAAGTGGTGATCGAGGCTGTCTTCCCAGGCGATGCCGACCGGGGCGATGTCTTCCTCGAAGCGCCGGATGGCATCTGGATTCCGTTGCCACAGGCGGCCGGGCAGGGAGAAGGCACGGCAAGGCGCTTTGTCGTGGACCTCACCGATGGTGCAGATCTTTCGGATCTCAAGGGGCGGTCCATCCGCGCCACGCTCGTCGGCTCGGCCGGGCAGTCCGAATTGCGCTTCGATCTGGTGGACGCGAACTGACACTTTCGGAGGTGGCGTGGCATCGCTGCCGCGTGCCTCGTTCAGCGATGCTTTGATGATCTGAAATATTTTAACCGGGTTGCTTGGTGCTTCTATCGGTTTTGACTTTTTCACACCTCGCATGGCGTGTAGCTTCGAGTGAACGTCGTACGGGGCTTTTCGAGGGTGATGATCGATGCATATTTTGACGCGTGGCGACATTCCGCAAAGGTTGCGGCTGATCTCCGGATTGATCCTCTTCATCTTCGCGCTGACCCACTTCCTCAACACCGCTGTCGGTCTGGTCAGCCTCGAGCAGATGGACCAGATTGATCGCTGGCGCGTGGTCGTGATCCGCTCGCTACCGGGCACGATCATTCTGGCGTCGGCGCTGGTCATCCATATGTTTTTCGCATTGTGGAAGGTCGCAACGAGGACGACCTATCGCCTTCCCTGGTGGGAACTGCTGCAGATCGTGCTCGGCCTGCTGATCCCATTCCTGCTCTTCCCGCATATCGTCAATACGCGCATCGCCAACAATTTCTTCAATGTCGAGGACAACTACCTCTACGAGTTGGCCCGCCTCTGGCCCGCCAACGCCATCATTCAGAGCACCCTTCTGCTGATCGTTTGGATACACGGATGTCTCGGCATCCATTTCTGGCTCCGATTGCACACGCCCTATCGGGCGATGCAACCCGTCCTGTTGTTCCTCGCGATCACGATCCCGCTGGCATCGCTCGCGGGCTTCATGGTCTCGGGACGAGCCGTCGCGTCCCTGATCGAGAACCCGGAAGCGTTCCAGCGTGTGCGCGAGCTGACGCGATGGCCGAACGCCGAGGCCAATGAGCTGCTGGGCACGTATCGGGTCTGGGTGCGTCTTGGTTTCCTGGGTGTGCTGGGGATTATCGCCAGCATCTTCGCCATTCGCTACATTTCGTGGCTGTCCGCGCCGAAGGTTGCGATCAGCTATGCAGGCGGCCCCACCGTCAACGTCCCGATCGGCCCGACTCTGCTCGAGATCTCGCGCATCAACAAGATTCCGCATGCCTCAGTTTGCGGCGGACGTGCGCGGTGCTCGACGTGCCGGGTTCGCATCGAGGAGGGCGGTGAGAATCTGCCCGCTGCCGTGTTTCCGGAGTCCGTGACCTTGGCTGCGATCGAGGCCCCCGCCAACGTCCGCCTCGCTTGTCAGATCAGACCGTCGAAACCGATCGTCGTCACCCGGTTGCTCCGTCCCGTGGGTACGGGCCCAGACGCCGCCGGCGTTCCGGAGTCGGACTCGAGCGGCACCGAGAAGCCGCTGGCGGTGCTCTATGTCAACATGCGCGAGTTCAACGAGCTCACGCGAACCAAGCTGCCCTACGACGTGGTGTTCCTGCTCAATCAGTTCTTCACGGCGGTCGGGACCGCGGTGCGCTCACAAGGGGGCACGATCGACAAGTACATCGGCGACGGCATGATCGCCGTCTTCGGACAACGGCAAGGTGTCGAGGCCGGCTGCCGCCAGGCGTTGCGCGCGATCCGCGCCATCGATCTGGCGCTCGATCATCTCAACTCCGTGATCGGTCCCGAGCTTGGACGTCCGGTGCGCATTGCCGCGGGCCTGCATGCGGGCCACCTCATTCTGGGGCGGATCGGGCATGGCGCCACGGTGGACCTGACGGTGGTCGGGCCGGCCGTCAAGATCGCGTTGCAACTCGAGGCCTTTGCCAAGCAGCGCGACGTGCAGCTCGTGCTTTCGCACGATGTGGCGCGGCTGGCCGGCTGGAACCCGGAAGACGATCTCATCAGCAGCGTCGAGGTGGACGGGCTCGACGAGGTACTCGAGGTGGTCGACGTTCCACGCGGACGCGACCTGGCGGTGACGATCCTGGCGCCCGTTCAGGGCGAGCGAACGCCGCGCGCGGCCGAGGCGGCCGAAGGCTGATCGCATTCCGTCGAGGATAAGGACCGGGTCTCCGCTTCGGAGACCCGGAACTCGTACCGTTGCGGCTCGCGCCTCAGGCTTTGCCCTTGGCGTACTTGCCGGCGATCTGGGGAGCGATGGGGTCGAGGCCTTTATCCTGACGCTCCAATCGTGTGATCTTCTCCCACTTCCGCTCGAGATCGTCGCGGATCTTGAACGTCAGGCGCCCGAGGCCCTGCGTCTCGATCTCGATCGTCTCGCCGTTCTGGAAGGGGTGCAGCCCCCGATGGTTGGTTCCGGTGGCGAGAATGTCGCCGGGCTCGAGCGTGTGGATCGACGTCGCCCACTCGATGCAGCGCTTGATGTCGTGCGCCATGTCGCTGGTGTTGAAGTTCTGGCGCAGAACGCCGTCGTTCCATAGCCTCACCTGCAGGTTCTGCGGATCGGCAATCTCGTCGGCCGTCACGATCCAGGGGCCGATCGGGGCGAAGGTATCGCGCGATTTCATTTGAAAGAAGACGTTGTTCGGCGGCGGCAGTCCGCGCGCGGAGCCGTCGATGAAATTCATGTAGCCGAACACGTACTGCATCGCGTCGGCAGCGTTGACGTTGCTGGCTCGCTTGCCGATCACGACGGCGACCTCGGCCTCGCCCTCGAAGACGGAGGCGGGTACGTCGGGCAGCACCATCGTGTCGCCGGGACCGATGATCGCGCTGGGCGATTTGTGGAAGGCATTGATCGGCGCCGGCGCGTCCCGCGTGCCGTCCTCCATGTAGTTGACGGCCATGCAGTCGATGGTGGCGGGCTTAGGCAGGGGTGGGCGCAGGCGCACCGAGGCGAGTGGCACGGGCTTGCCGGCAGCGGCAGCGGCCTCGATCCGCGGCCGGTACGCATCGAAGCGGGCGATGACGCCGTTGATGAGGTCGGCCGGGCCGAGATGGGGGATGTCGCGGACTGCGGACATGACATCCACGATGCCGTCTCCGATCACCACGCCGAGCTTGTAGTCGTCGAAATAGCCGAGCTTCATGAGAGCGTTCCTCGGAATTGTCCGGGCAGTCCGGATTGCCTTGGGCCGGGCGGCCAGGATGGACGCGCGGACGCCCTCATGATGGCATCGGCCTCAGTCGGTGGCCATCGCTTGCGGGATTGTTTGTGACAGCCGCTGGCACTATTGGCCTGGAGGCAATGGCAAAGCAGGGCGAGGCGAAACCGATGCGCATGACGACGGACACCGTTTTCGATCTCATGTCCAGCCGCGGAACCGGACGTTATGGCCTGTCGGCGGTCACGCAACTCGAGCACGCGCTGCAGTCGGCAGCATTGGCACAACAGCGACAGTTGGGCGATGCGCTGGTAATTGCGGCGCTGTTGCACGACGTCGGGCATCTGGTTGTCGGTGAGGACGTCAACCTGGCCGCCGAGGGCATCGACGATCTGCACGAGGAGGCGGCGGCGAAGGTGCTCACCAACATCTACGGGCCCGAGGTTGCGGAGCCCGTCCGCTTGCATGTCGCCGCCAAGCGCTATCTGTGCGGCGTGAACCCGGTCTACTACGGCAAGCTCTCGCAGGACTCGAAGGAGTCGCTCGCACTGCAGGGCGGGCCCATGACGGCGGATGAACTCGCGGCCTTCGATCGCCTCGATCATCGGGCCGCGGCGCTGGCCCTGCGCATGATCGACGACGAGGCGAAGGTGGCGGGTCTAGCGACGCCCGGCATCGAGGCCTACCGTCATATGGCCCGCCAGCTCGAAGCGGCGCGCCACGCACGCGGCTGATCCGGGTCGTCCCATCCTCGCGCTATCGGACAAGCCACCGTCGTGCCTCGGGTTGCGGGGCGGCGTTTCGGCGCCTACGGTTGGCCATTCGCCGAGCAACACCCCGGCGCCCCGTGCGCCGGAGCCTGAAACCGAGGACGATCCATGGCCTTCGATGCCAATCGAGCAGATCTCACCATCGCCGTCATCGGCACCGGAACCATGGGGCGCGGCATCGTGCAGGTGTCGGCGGCCGGCGGCATGAACGTCATCGCCTACGACGAGAAGGCGGGCGGCGCGCAGGCGGCCAAGGACTTCACGGCCAAGATGCTCGAGCGCAACGTCGAAAAGGGCCAGATGTCGCCGGAGGCGGCCAAGGCGGCCGTCGACAGGATCTCGGTCGCTTCCAGTCTCGCCGAAGTTGCAAAGGCCGACGTGGTGGTCGAAGCGGTGTTCGAGCGGCTCGACATCAAGCAGGACCTCTTCGAGAAGCTCGATGCGGTCTGTCCCCCGACCACGATCCTGGCTTCGAATACGTCGTCGCTGCCGGTGACGGCCATCGCGGCCCGCACCAAGCATCCCGAACGCTGCGCCGGGCTGCACTTCTTCAATCCCGTGCCGCTGATGCGCCTTGTCGAGGTCATTCCCGGACTTAAGACGGCGGAATGGGTGTCCGAAGCACTGATGACGATCGGCCGGCGCATGACGCGTGAACCGGTACTATGTGTCGACAGCCCGGGGTTCCTCGTCAATCACATCGGGCGCGGCCTCGGGCCGGAGACGCAGCGCATCCTGCAGGAAGGCATCGCCACGATCGACGAGATCGATCGCATTCTGACTGGCGCGCCGGGCTTCCGCATGGGGCCGTTCACGCTCGGCGACATGGTCGGGATCGACGTCGGCAATGCAGCAATGGCGTCGATGTACGAGCAGTTCTTCCACGAGCCGGCCTACGCGCCGTCGCCGCTGATGGCGCTGCGTGCGGCGGGCGGCCTCTACGGCCAGAAGACGGGCTCGGGCTGGTACACTTACAAGGACGGCAAGAAGCTCGAGCCGGCGCTGAAGCCGGTTCCGACAACGCGACCCAAGTCCGTGTGGGTGCGGCCGTCGGATCATAACCAGGACCTGCAGAACCCATTCCTCGAGTATCTGAAGGCCCAGGGCTTCGAGATCGAGCGGTCGTCGGCGCCATCCAAAGACGCTTTGATCGTCATCACGCCGGTCGGCTACGACGTGACGACAGCCGTGCAGGATCTCAAGGTTGATGGCGCCCGTACGGTCGCCGTCGACGTCCTGTTCGGCCTGAAGGGCCCGCGGACGGTCATGGTTTCGCCGGCTACCGCGCCGGAATACCGGGACATGGCGCACGCGATGATGGCCGCAGACGGCCAGCCGGTGGTGGTGATCAACGACAGCCCAGGCTTTGTCGCGCAGCGCGCGGTTGCAGCGCTCATCAACGTCGGCTGCAATGTGGCGCAGCGTGGCGTGGGCGTGCCGGGCGACGTCGACAAGGGCGCCAAGCTCGGCCTCGGCTATCCGTATGGCCCGATCGAATGGGGCGACCGCATTGGGCCGAAGCGCGTGCTCTTCATCCTCGAGCGGCTGCAGGAGTTCTACCAGGAGCCGCGCTACCGGCCGTCGGCCTGGCTGAAGCGCCGCGTCATGCTGGGCCTGCCGCTGAGCGCGCCGGAGGGGAAGTCGCGCTGAAGCGAGACGGTGGCAATTCCTAAGTTGAAACACGGTATAGCCGCCGTCGATTTCGAGTTCAGCATGGGCCAACGGTGCCGGATGCAAATCCCCAGCGCCGACAAAGAACGAGCCCACACATAAAAACGAGCCATCTGGGAAACGCTTAAAATGTCCACGCCGTCCTTCGAGCGTCTGTTCTCGCCGCGCGCCATCGCCATCATCGGTGCCTCCGGCGACCTCACGCGCATTTCCGGCCAGCCGATTCAGGCCCTGGTCAACTCGGGCTACAAAGGCCCGGTTCATCTCGTCAATCCTCGCTATTCCGAGCTGCACGGGCGCAAATGCTATCCGAACGCGGCGGCGATCGGCGAGCCGGTCGATCTCGCGGTGATCGCGGTGCCCGCGGCGGGCGTACCGGCTGCGGTGCGCGATTGCGGCGCGGCGAAGATCCCGTTCGCGATCATCCTGACGGCAGGCTTCCGCGAGTCGGGAGACGAGGGGCGCGCGCTCGAGGCCGAGCTAGCCAAAGCCTGCCGCGAGAGCGGCGTCCGCGCGATCGGTCCCAACTGCCAAGGCGCGCTCTCGACCGACAGCCGCATGTGGTGCGTGTTCGGTTCGGTTGCCGAGGAGACGGGATTGGCGCGCGGACCGGTGTCGTGCGCGTTCCAATCAGGCGGGTTCGGCTATGCGGTCGTCAATCTCGCCGAGGTGCAGGGCGTCGGCTTCCGGACGGTCGTCTCGACCGGTAATGAGACCGACATCACCATGCCGGAGTTGCTCTCGGCCATGCTCGACGACCCCGGCACCGAGCTGGCGTTCGGTTATATGGAAGGCACACCCGAGGGGCGCATGCTGCTCGATCTCGGCCGGAAGTCGCTGGAAATGGCGAAGCCCGTGCTGATCTGGAAAGGCGCGCAAACCGAGATCGGCACGAAGGCAGCAGCCTCGCATACGGCCAATCTCACAGGCAACTACGACTTGTTCCGCGCCGCCTTCCGCCAGTCGGGCCTGATCGAGACGCAGGACGTCGAGGAGATCGTCGATTTCGCGAAGGTCGCGAGTCAGAAGCGCTGGCCGAAAGGGCGCTCGATCGGCGTCCTGTCGATTTCCGGCGGTTCGGGCGTGGTGTTTGCCGATCGCGCGGCGAAGGAGGGGTTGACGCTGCCGCCATTCGCGCCGGAGACGTTCAAGGCGCTCCGTGCGATCATTCCGTCGTTCGGGGCCGCCGACAATCCGGCCGATACGACGGCGGCCGTGATCAACCAGCCGGAGTTGTTCACGTCGACCCTCGATATCGTCCTCGCCGATCCCGGCATCGACCAGCTTTCGCTGCTGCTAGCGTCCTTGCCGGGCAAGGGCGCCTACAACTGCGCGGTGGCCATCGCGGCCGCGGCAGCGAAGACCGACAAGCCGGTGCAGGTGGTCTGGTCCGGCCGCAAGGCGAAATCGGAGGAGGCGTGGAAGGTCTTCACCGACAACGGCATCCCGTTCCTGCCGACGCCGGCACGCGGCGCCAAGGCAGCGGCAACGCTCGCCAGGTTCGCGGAGGATCGGCGCCGCCTGGTCGGTCGCAAGGCACCAGCCTTCGCCATGCCTGCCGGTTTGCAGCTGCCGGATGGCGGGGTGACCCTCTCCGAGGTGGAAAGCAAAGGTGTGCTGAAAGCTTTCGGAGTGGGCGTGACGAGCGAGATTCTGGTGCCGGTTGGGGCCGATGTCGCGGCGGCAGCGAAGGGCCTGGAGGGGCCATTCGCGGTAAAGATCGTTTCCCGCGACATTGCCCACAAGACCGAGGCAGGAGGCGTAAAGCTCAAGGTGGCGGCAGCCGATCTGGCGAAAGCGGCCAGTAAAGTGATCGCGAACGGGCGCGCCTACAAGCCCGATGCGAGCATCGACGGCGTGCTCGTCTCGGAGATGGCGTCGGGCCTCGAGGCGCTGATCGGCGTGGTCAACGACGAGAGTTTCGGGCCCTGTGTGACCTTCGGCCTCGGCGGCGTCCTCACCGAGGTTCTGAAAGACGTGACGTTCCGCATCGCACCGTTCGACATCGAGACGGCACGCGACATGATCGGCGAGCTGCGCGGCGCCAAGCTTTTCGACGGCTATCGTGGCCAGCCGGCGGCGGACAAGGAGGCGCTGGCGTCCATGCTGGTCGAGGTATCGCGGATGGCCGCGGCGCTGGGACCACGGCTGAAGGAGATGGACATCAACCCCGTGTTCGTTGGCCCCGTCGGCAAGGGTTGCCGGGCGGCCGATGCGCTGGTCGTTCTGAAGGACGGCTGATGCAAGGCCGTTTCTCGGGATGACCTCACAAGACGCCGACCGAGCGCATGAGAATGACGCTAATCGTCAACGGCACGGCGACGCGCAAAAGCCACAGCCATAGCCGGCCACTGAGTGAGCCGGAAAAGTCCGACGCCTCCAAGGCGACGACGGGGGTCAACCGCCAGCCGACGTAGGCCGCGATCGCGAGCCCGCCAAACGGCAGGAGAAAATTCGAGACGCCGTGATCGATCGTGTCCAAGAGTGGTCGTCCGAAGACCTCCCAGTCAGCTAGAAGGCCGTAGCTCAAAGCGGAGGGAATGCCGATCAGAAAGATTATTAGCGTTACGGTCAATGCTGCCCGCGAGCGCATGGCACCAAGCCGGTCGCAAGCCACGGAGACCGGCACCTCGAGGAGCGAGATCATCGAGGTGAGCGCGGCTGCGGTGAGGAGCAGGAAGAAAACGATCCCGATCCAGGTTCCGCCCGGCATCGCGAGGAGGACCTGCGGAAACGTGATGAAGGCCAGTCGAGGCCCGGCCGCCGGATCGCCGCCCAGAGCGAACACGGCAGGGAATATCGCCAAGCCGGCGACGAGCGCGAAAGCCGTATCTCCGAGCGCGACGGCGACGGCGGAGCGCGGAAGGCGCGAGTTCCTCCCCACATAGCTGCCATAAGTGATGAAGACCGCCATGCCGATGCCCAGCGAGAAGAACGCTTGCCCTAATGCGTTCAGGTACATCTCGGGACGTGCGAGCACGCTCCAGTCCGGCGCGAAGAGAAAGTGCACACCCTTGGCCGAGCCTGGTAGCGTGAGCGCATAGCCAGCGAGGCCGATGACGATGACGGCGAGGACCGGCATCAGCCAGAGGTTGATGCGCTCGATGCCCTTCTTCACGCCACCGGCGACGACGGCCGCCGCCAGTGCCAGCATGACGCCTTGCCAGAGCACCGGTTCGACGGATCCAGCAATGAAACGGTCGAAATAGCCACCGAAGCCACCCTCGGCAGCTTGCCAGAGGTCGCCGGTCGCGGCTCCGAGAAAGTACTTGAGCGCCCAGCCGGCGATGACGGCGTAGTAGCTGAGGATCAACGCGGCGCCGACGACCGAGACCCATCCCGCCAAACGCCATGGGCTGCCCGTGCGGTCGATCTCGAATGCGGCGACGGCATCGCCCCCGCCCCGCCGACCAAGCGCAAGTTCGGCAATCATCAGCGGTAGGCCGATCAGAAGAACGAACAGAAGATAAACGAGCAGAAACACTGCCCCGCCGTTCTCGCCGGCGATATAGGCGAAGCGCCAGATATTGCCGAGCCCCACGGCAGCGCCGATCGTTGCGAGAACGAAACCGGTTTGAGATCCCCACTGCTCGCGCACGCCAATCGCCCTCCCCCGTCAGCCGCAGTGAGCCAGCCTAACAAGGTGCGGGGGGAAAGGAATTGATCGTGGACAGTTTCGGGAGGTACGGGGTGCAGATGCCCCGTTACGGGCGGCTCACCGGGACCTCAATGCTGCTTACCGGTCTCGGGATCGAGAAGGCGATGCAGATGCACGATGAAATAGCGCATCTCGGCATTGTCGACGGTCCGCTGGGCAGCGGCCTTCCACGCTTTCTGAGCCTCGGCGTAGTTCGGATACATGCCGACCATGTCGAGCTTGGACAGGTCCTTGAACTCGAGATGGTCGAGCTTCGCCAGTTCACCACCGAAAACGAGGTGCAGGAGTTGCTTGGCGGGCTTGCCGTCGGCGGTGTTGCTCATGGGGTGACTTTCGCGTTGTGGCGTTGAAGGTTGGCACCGGCACACGCTGCCGGTCAGGTCTCGATCTCGCAGCCGAGGCGCTTCAAGGTGGCGTCGACCCAGCTGCGATCGGCCTTGCCGGCAGCGATGTCAGCAAGCTGCTCGAGTTCGGCTGCGTGCTTGGCCTGAGTTGCTGCGAGCACGGTCTCGCAAGCGTCGAAGGGCACGCAAAGCAGTCCATCCTCGTCGCCGATCACGAGATCGCCGGGCTCGATCGTCATGCCGCCGATGGCAATCGTGACGTTGATCTCGCCGCTTGTAGGGCCCGCGATGCGTAACGCCCGCCGCATAGACAGGAAAATCGCCATCGCGGATCGTGCCGGCGTCGCGAATGGCGCCATTGACGACGATGCCGCCGATCGATCGCGTCTGGGCGTAGCTGGTCATGATCTCGCCGATGATGGCGTTGGAGAGGTCACCACCGGCATCGACCACGACGATGTCGCCGGGCGCGGCCATGTCGAGCGCCTTATGCACCATCAGGTTGTCGCCTGGCCGGGTGCGAACGGTGAGGGCCGGTCCCGCCATCACGCCGCCGGCATGCATGGGGCTCAGCCGCGCTCCGCCCGCGAACATCCGACTCATGTTGTCCGAAATGTTGGCGACCGGCATCTCGCGGAACGCCGCGACGAGCACGGGTGAGACGACACGCCGGCGCTTCAGGATACGGAAACCGATCGTCATGCGTTCCTCGTGCGGTTTGGCCTCCGGCCGCGGCGCGGAGAGACGGCTCAGCGTGTCCGGTTTCGGATTGCCGCCGATCCGGGAGCGATGCCACGCTTTCTAGTGCGGGTTCGCGGCGGGGGAAAGTGCCCGCTGCACCACACGCGAACGCCTTTGCCGATAAGAGTCTCCGGCCGCCGTAATGCCCGGAGAAGTCGGCGGCGGGTACACACAGGGAGAAGTCGTCATGACTGGCCGTCAACATCACTATTCGCCCACCGTCACGTGGACCGGCAACTCCGGCGCGGGTACGACCAGCTACAAGGCCTATTCGCGCGACCACGTGATCACCGTCGAAGGACGGCCCGATATCCCCGGCTCGTCCGACCCCGCATTTCGCGGCGATGCCGCGAGACACAATCCCGAGGATCTGCTCGTTGCCTCGCTCTCGGCCTGCCACATGCTCTGGTATCTGCACCTCGCCGCAGAGGCGGGCGTGATCGTGGTCGGCTATCGCGATCGGCCGGTCGGCACCATGGTCGAGGACGAGGACCGCGGCGGCTGGTTCGAGCGCGTGGTGCTGCGCCCCGAAGTGACGATTGCGGCCGGCGGCGACCTCGGCAAGGCAAAATCCCTTCACGAGGCGGCACACGCCAAATGTTTCATCGCCAACTCGGTGAACTTCCCGGTTGTTTGCGAGCCTCGGGTCGAGCTGGCCCCATGATCGCCTGTCGCGCCCGTAGCGAGGAGCACGGCTTATGCGAAGCGCTTGACCCGACCTATCGGTCTCGGGCATGGTCCCGCCCCTCGGATGCACCGGTCCCGGTGCAGGCCAAGCCCCAGTGGCGGAACGGTAGACGCGTCAGACTCAAAATCTGATATCCGCAAGGGTGTGGGGGTTCGAGTCCCTCCTGGGGCACCA
>JALHMC010000032.1 GCA_022844225.1 Hyphomicrobiaceae bacterium
CCGCGGAACTCCAGGGGAAGCGCCACATTCTCGAGCGCGGTCATGGTCGGAACGAGATGGAACGACTGAAAAACGATGCCGATCGTCTGGCTGCGGATACGTGCCAGCGCGTCCTCGTCCAATCCAGACAGGGAGTGTCCGGCCACGACGATTTCGCCCCCGGTCGCGCGTTCCAGCCCGCCGATCAGCATCAGCAGTGAGGTCTTGCCGGAGCCCGATGGCCCGACGATCGCGACCGACTGTCCAGGCGGAACCTCCATCGAGATACCTTTCAGGATCTCGACATCGCCAGCACGGCTCGAGAGGGTCAGGTCGACACGGGTGAGTGCGACGACGGGGGCAACCGAAGAATCGTGACCAGGCAAATCAAAGGCTCCCTCTGGTCCGTGAAGGACCGCTCAATCGATCGTTGGACCCGGGCGAGGTCTTGCCGCATTCCCCCGCGATGCTCATTTCAAGTCACGAACGCACACTCGGTGCATCGCGAACGGCGTCAAACCTAACTTCACGACAGGGACAGGGACGTGTGCCTATGATACTGCGGCTTTCAGGCCAAATGGTGCTCCTGGCTCTCATCGTCAACGTGGCGATCGGCCTCGTTCCGTCGACACTTGCTGCTACGCCCGATCGCCCGGTGCGGATCGTCGCCCTCGGCGACAGCCTAACCGCGGGTTACGGCCTCGGACCCGATGAGGCGCTGCCGGCCGTGCTCGAGCGACTCATGAAGGCGACGGGAAAGACGGTCGAGATCCAAAACGCTGGCGTTTCAGGAGATACGACAGGAGGCGGGCTGGCCCGGCTCGACTGGGCGGTTCCGGAGGGTACCGATGGCGTGATCGTGGCGCTCGGCGCAAATGACATGCTGACGGGCCAAAGTATCGAGCGAGCCCAAAGGAACATAGATGCCATCCTCGAGCGGCTGAAAGCTCGAAAACTTCCGGTTCTCCTCGCCGGCATGCGCGCCAGCCGAAGTCTCGGCGACGACTACGCGAACGCGTTCGACAAAATCTATGAAAATCTGGCGCAGAAGCACGGCGTGCTGCTCTATCCGTTCTTGCTGGAGGGTGTGGTGCTGGATCCGAAACTCAATCAACCGGACGGCATTCATCCGACGGCCGAGGGCGTTCGCCGGATCGCAGAGCGCATGCTACCGTTTGTCGAGAAACTCACAGAGATCGCCACGAAAAGCAGTGTCAGCGCGGCGAAGTAGTTCCATATCGCGCAAATAGCCGGGGATCGACGCGACATGCCGAGACTCTTCGTCGGCCTTGAGCTGCCCGAGATGGTGCGCATGCGCCTGGGTCTCGTTCGAGGCCCTCTGCCCGGGGCGAAATGGATCGAGCCCGACGACCTGCACCTCACGCTGCGTTTCGTGGGTGATGTGGACAACCCGCAAGCCGACGAGCTGGTCGGGTTTCTGGACGGGATCGAGGTGGCCCCGTTCGAAATCATGATTCGGGAAGTCGGCGCCTTCGGGGGCCGCGATCCACGCGTGATCTGGGCGGGCGTCGAGGCCGGGCCGGAGCTGGACGCCCTGCAGCGGGCAGTCGAGCGGGCCTGCCGGTCGGCGGGTGTCGCGCCGGAGCCACGCTCATTCAAGGCGCATATCACGCTTGCGCGATTGAAAGGGGCCAGCCCAGATGTCGTGGCGCGCTTCCTTGGTTCGCGGGGGAGCCTGGCGATCGGCCCGATTACGGTCGACCGGTTCCTGCTCTATTCGTCGCGCCCGCGCGTCGGTGGCGGCCCATACGTCGTGGAGAACGAATTCCCGCTGGTGTGACACGTTCACGAACGGCGGCGGCGCCCTTCTACGAGAATGTGCCCGACGACGGCTACAAGCACGATCGCACCGCCTGTCAGCGCAAGCGCCTCTGGACGCTCGCCAACGGCGAGCCACACCCAGGTCGGCGACATGGGGACGTCGAGTGCCATCAGCAGCGCGGCGTGGGCCGACGGTACGCGCGCGATGCCGATCGTCGTCAGGATGAGGCCCAGGCCTTGCTGCGTGAAGCCGAACAGGGCAAACGTCGCCAGCTCGCTCGTCGTCAGAGACCATTGCGTAACGAACGGGGCCGCGCCCGCACAGCCGATCAGGGCTCCGATTGCGCCGGTCGGCACCATCGAGACCGTAGCGTGCTTCCTGACCAGGACCGTCTTGACCGCAAACGACAGCGTCATGAGCACCGCAAGCGCATCACCGAACAAGCCTGATGCCGATAGCCGAAACGAGCTGCCGACGACGAGCGCGGCGCCGGTCAGCGCCAATGCCGAGAACGCCAAAGTCGACGCCGTAGGTCGCTCGCGGATCAAAAGCCAGGCGATCGCCGCAGTCATGAACGGGCTGATGCCGAAGATGATCGAGTTGTTGGCGACCGTCGTGTACTGCAGCGAGGCGATGAAGCAGCCCATCGATGCTGCGTTCAGGAACGAGATGGCAACCCCGGCCCGCCCCACGGACCGGAAGGCGGCGAGGGTTCGCGGACCTTCGCGCCAGGCGACGTAAAGGATCACGATCAGCGCGGTGAAGATGCCGCGCCAAAAAAGGGTGGTCGCTGCGTCCTTGCCCAGGATGCGCACGAAAAGGCCCGCACTCGAGAATGCCACGGTGCCCGCCACCAGCAGCATGACGCCCGAAGCATAAGTGGCGCTTTCGGCGCGCCTAGCGCTTTCAACGGCATCGGTGCTCAAAGGGGTTGCACTCCTCAGTGGCGCTGACGACGCCTGCCTGTGACGCCCCGGTTTCGCATGCGTCGCGCCTCGCGCTTCTGCCCCGGATAACCGGCCGTCGGGCGGCACACTGGCAGAGACGGATTACCGACGCCATCGGTATGGTTCGCGATGCAGCATGTTCGATGCGACTGACGCGGCGCACCCGTGTGGCTATGGTTTGTCGTCGAAAGCTGCCCGCCGCCGGGAGATCCGCTATGAATCGCGCACCGTCCAAGCCCGTCGCACTCGTCACGGGGGCCGCATCCGGCATTGGGGCCGCGACCGTGCGAAAGATCGCCAGCGGCTGTGATGGGCTTGCGTTGCATACGCGCGGGACGAGTTCCGCGAGCCGGGAACGGTTGTCCGCTGTATCAAAGGCTGCGCGGGACGCCGGAGCAGAGGTGCTGGAGCTTTACGGCGACCTCGCAGAGGCAGGCTCGGCCCTCCACCTCGTCCAGGAGACCATCAGGCGGTTCGGCAGGCTCGACCACGTGGTTGCGAACGCCGGCTTCGCCGACCGGCGAAGCACAGCGGATATCACGCGTGCCGATCTCGATCGCTCGTTGGCGACGATGGCCGGGGCGTTCCTTGAGCTCGCCCAAGGTGCGCGCGATGCGCTGACGCGATCGCCACAGGGACGCGTCGTCTATCTATCCTCGTTCGTGGCGCATCGCTACGCGCAAGGGTCGTTGTTTCCGGTGTCGGCAGCGGCCAAAGCGGCAGGCGAGGCCCTCATGCGCACTCTAGCGGCCGAACTCGCCGTGTCAGGTGTGACGGTGAACGCGGTGGTGCCAGGCTATACGAGGAAGGATGGGGGGCACACGGCACTCGGCGCCGATGCGTGGAAGGCCGCAGCCGCCGCGACGCCCCTCGGACGGATCGCCGAGCCGGACGACATCGCAGCACTGATCGCCTTCCTTCTCTCGCCGGAAGCGCGCCACATCACGGGACAAGCGATCGCGGTCGACGGCGGGTTATCGCTCGGCTGAACCCACTGCTGACGACAGATGGACCTTTCTGTTCGCGCTACATCATGCAGCCCATGCCTGTCAGAATATCAGCAGCTTTCTTCTTTTGATCGTCCGTCATTGCCCCGTACAGAGTCGCGAGCGCGGGCTTCATCTCTTTCAGGGCAGCCAGCCGTGCCTCCATCGTCGTGACATGGGTGTCGAGGCGCTCGACAGGCGACTTCTCCTGCTCCATGGATTGGCGCATGGTCGCGTGCATGGCCTGCATATTCTCGAGATTCTTGCGGAGTGCAGCCGCGTAGGCATCCCATGCCGTTTTTTGCGCGTCCGTGATGCCTAATTCCGCCCTCAAGAACGCGAGCCGACCGTCGGCATAGGTTCCGCCATCACCTCCGAACATGGGACAACCACCGCCCATCATGCCGTAACCCATCCCGCGTTGCATACCGCCGTGGCCCATTCCCCAGCCCATTCCCCAGCCCGGCCCCTTGCCGTCTCGCATCATGCCAGGGCCCATCATGCCAGGACCTTGCTGGGCGAGCGCCGTCGTCCCGCCGGTAAGCACCGCGACCGTCAGGGCCGCGCTCAGAAACGGATGCAAGGCCACCATTTGCCGATTCCTTCCATAGTGAGGTCATTGACGGACAAATGCGATTGCCGCCGAGGCAGCATGGTCTTGTCCCGAGCGCGAACTTTTGACCGCGGTCAATGAGTCAGGGGCCGGGACTGCAATTTGCGGCCACGCATGTTGACCATCGGGACCAACGCACCAACTCTGTCCGAGTTCCTACTTACTGGCGGACAAAGGAGATCCTCGATGAGGCTCAAAGGAAAGAGTGCCCTCGTGACCGGAGCCGGCGGGGGACTCGGCGGTGCGATCGCGCGGCGTTTCGCGGACGAAGGCGCAGCGGTGCTGTGCACGGACCGGGATCTCGCCAAGGCGCAAGTGACAGCCAAGGCCATCACCGCGGCCGGTGGGACGGCGATCGCTTTCCGTGCGGACGTGGCCGTAGCGGCCGAGTGCGAGGCGCAGGTCGAGGAAGCCGTGCGACGCCACGGGCGGATCGACATCCTGGTCAACAACGCCGGGATCGGCATGCACAAGCTGGCGCTCGACACCAGCCTGGAGGATTGGGAGCGCGTCATGCGCATCAATCTGACAGGCTCGTTCCTGACGGCGAAGGCTGCAGCGAAACACATGGTCGCCCAGGGCGGCGGGCGGATCGTACAAATCGGATCGATCTCAGGGCAGCGCGGCAACATGGGTGGTATCGCCTACGGCGCCTCTAAGGCGGCCGTTATGCACGTCTGCAAGGTGCTGGCGGTGGAGCTTTCGAGCAAGGGGGTCATGGTGAATGCGATCGCGCCCGGCCCGATCGAGACGGGGATCAGCGTGCACGGGCCGTCGCGGAAGCAGAATTACCTGAGCCGCATTCCGACGGGGGCCTACGGCACGGTCGAGGCGGTCGCTAACGCGGCGCTCTATCTCGCATCCGACGAGAGCCAGTGGGTGACTGGGCACGTGCTCAACGTCGATGGCGGCTACGGCGCGGCCGGGCTGGCGTACGATCCGAGTGAGATCGGGTAGATCTCGCGCAGGACGGATTGCCAAGGCAATTAGCGCCGGACGCTCACCCACCCGCGCCCCCTCCTATGAAGGGGAGAGGGAAGGGGCGGAGAGATATGAGGTTCCTGGTATTCGGCTGTTGCCAATGGGCTGGAGCCGCTCAGAAAAACGCCTGGAGCCCCGTAATTGCGCGGCCGAGGATCAGGGCGTGGACGTCGTGGGTGCCCTCGTAGGTGTTGACCGTCTCGAGGTTCGCGGCGTGGCGCATCACATGGTACTCGATCTGGATGCCGTTGCCGCCGTGCATGTCGCGGGCGGTACGGGCAATGTCGAGCGCCTTGCCGCAATTGTTTCGCTTGACGATCGAGATCGCTTCGATGCCGAGCTTGCCTTCGTCGAAAAGGCGGCCGACTCGCAGAGCGCCCTGCAGACCGAGCGAGATCTCGGTCATCATATCGGCGAGCTTCTTCTGGACGAGCTGCGTATTCGCCAGCGGCCGGCCGAACTGCTTGCGGTCCAGTGTGTACTGGCGAGCGCGGTGGAAGCAGTCCTCGGCTGCGCCCATGGCCCCCCAGGCGATGCCGTAGCGGGCACGGTTCAGACAGCCGAATGGGCCGGCGAGGCCTTGAACGTTGGGGAGTATGTGGTCCTCGGACACCTCGACGCCGTCCATGACGATTTCGCCGGTGATGGAGCAGCGTAGAGAGAGCTTGCCGCCAACTTTCGGCGCCGAGAGACCTTTCATGCCTTTCTCGAGAATGAAGCCCTTGATGCCGCCGCCGTGCGCCTCGGACTTCGCCCAGACGACGAAGACATCGGCGATGGGGGCGTTCGAGATCCACATCTTTGAGCCGGTGAGGCGGTAGCCGCCGTCGATCTTCTCGGCGCGTGTCGTCATGCCGCCGGGGTCGGAACCGGCGTCTGGTTCAGTCAGGCCGAAACAGCCGATCCACTCGCCGCTCGCGAGCTTCGGCAGATACTTCAACCGCTGCTCTTCCGAGCCGTACGCATAAATTGGATGCATGACGAGGCTCGACTGCACGCTCATCATGGAGCGGTAGCCGCTATCGATGCGCTCGACCTCGCGTGCGACGAGACCGTAGGAGACGTAATTGGCGCCGGCGCAGCCATATTTGTCCGGGATGGTGACCCCGAGGAGGCCGAGCGCGCCCATTTCGCGGAAGATTCCCGGGTCGGTCTTCTCTTCGAGGTAGGATTGGATCACACGGGGGGCGAGCTTCTCCTGGCAGTAGTCGCGGGCGGTGTCGCGGATCGCGCGCTCGTCTTCTGTGAGCTGGTCATCGAGGAGGAACGGGTCCTCCCACTGGAACGCAACCCTGTCGCCCTTCGCCGGTGCCTTGTCCTGCATGTTGCCTGCTCGCTTGTTGGCCGGCAGGCCCGCGCCTGAGCGCTGCCGGATTCATGGGGTCTGCAGGGTTCCTACTGCGCGATGAAGCCGCCGTCGACGACGATCTCTGCCCCCGAGATGTAGGAGGCCTCGTCGGAGGCCAGGAACAGGTTGGCGTTGGCGACCTCGTCGACCTCGCCGAAGCGGCCCATCGGTATGGCCTTGAGGACACGCGCCCTGACCTCGGGATCGGCGCTCATCTGCGATGTGCGCATCGGCGGCATGACGCCCGGGTGGACCGAATTGACGCGAATGTTGTCGCGACCAAACTGGACGGCGGCTGCCTTCGACATGGTGCGAACCGCGCCCTTGGCGGCGTTGTAGCCCATGTGCACGAAACTCTGGCCAGCGATGCCGGAGATCGAGGAAATGTTGACGATGGAGCCCTTCTTAGCCTTCTGCATCTCGGGGATGACGGCCCGCATGCCGAGGAAGACGCCCTTGGCATTGATCTCCATCTGCTGATCCCAAGTCTTCATCGAGAAGCGGTCGGGATCGGAGCCTGAGACACCGGCGTTGTTGATCAGGATGTCGACCTTGCCATGCGCCTTCAGCGTATCCGCGACGACACGCTCCCAGTCGGCCTCCTTGGAAACATCGAGGTGCATGAAGGTGGCGCGGTTGCCGATCTCGCGGGCGACCATCTGGCCGTCGGCGTCGTTCATATCCGTCAGAATGACGAACGCGCCCTCGCGCGCGAAGATGCGGGCCGTGGCAGCCCCCATCCCGGACGCTGCGCCGGTCACAATCGCCACCTTGTCCTTCAGTCGCATGTGGTTTCCTCCGATTTCGAAAGGCTTGTTATTTGATGAGCCGGATGAGGTCCTTGAACGCGGGGTCATCGCCGCGCTCGAGCCATTCGAAGGCGATCATCTCGTGGGTGACGATGGCGGCCCCCGCAGCGCGGAATCTCTCAACGGCCAGATCGCGCACTCTGGCATCCCGCGACCCGACAGCATCGGCGACGACGAGGACATTGCAATTTTCCGATCGGAGATCGAGAACGGTCTGGCCGACGCAGACGTGCGCTTCCATACCGGCCACGACGATCTGGTCGCGGCCGCTGCGACACAGATGTTCGATCCGATCGCGGATCGCATCGTCGCGCCAACAGGAGAAGGCGATTTTCTCGAAGCAGGGCGTCTTGTTGCCGGCCGCATCACGCAGCGATGCAACGGTCGCGCCGAGGCCCTTTGGATAGTGCTCGGTCAGCGTGACGGGCACTTCGAGCCGTCGTGCGTAGCGGACAAGCCGCTCGCAATTGGTTACCGCCGCCTCGCTTTCGACGACGTGCGGTGCCAGTTTTTCCTGGACGTCAATGACCAGCAACTGCGCGCGATGGCGCTCCGCAAGCATAGGGTGGCTCCATTCTGGACCCCGACCCTAGCCGTTATCGCACTCGCAGGGCAAACGGATCGCACGGGCGCATCGACGAACAAGTCTGTGCAACCGCGCGGTCAGTTCGCGTCCCGCAGGTGTCAGTTGTGCTCGGCGTGGCGCAGAGCGATCTCGGCCGCCTGGACTGGATCGGCGCCTTGCCCGACGCGAGCTAAATACTCGTTTCGCGCGCGCAAACCCTCACCGACCGCGCCAAACACATCCGCCAGAAGTCGCTTGGTGGAGCCCGCAAAACCTTCGGCTGAGTTGACGGCGTGCGAACTTGAAGCTGCTTTGGTTGCCATTGATCAATCTCATCTCTGAGGCGGTGGCTATTTCGCCATCCCGTGGGGCGATTCGTGTCGCCTTGCTCGTGGACTGAACATGAGTCCGGAAGGCAGATTCCGCAACGCACAATGGAACAAACTAGGCATGCCGTTCTTGCATAGCTCTCTCAATGATTTGTTTCTACAAAGACAATATCGCTCAATGCTCATGCCTGCGCGAGGCTCATGATCAGGGTTTCGCGAGTGCGAAGACACGGCACAAAACAGGACGAACCAATCGGGCCCGATGACGGACATGCTTGGCTCGCTTTATCTCGGCCCCGAACCGGACTAAGGGCTGGGCGTGCACCGCAGCAGAAGGCGCTGCGGGAGCCGCTATAGCCAAGGGTGGTTCCATGCGGGTACTCGTCACCGGCGCCGCCGGCTTCATCGGTTATCACACGGCGAAAGCACTCGTGGCTCGCGGCGACGAGGTCATCGGCCTCGACAACGTCAACGACTATTACGACGTCCGCCTGAAGGAAGCTCGGCTGGCGCAATTGACGCCATCGAAGACGTTTCGGCTCGAACGCGTCGATCTTGCGGACCGGGCCGGCATGGAGCGGGTTTTCCGGCAGGCCAAGCCAGAGCGGGTCGTACACCTCGCGGCACAGGCAGGGGTTCGCTACGGGGCAACCAACCCCCATGCCTATGCGGATTCGAACCTCACCGGCTTTCTCAACGTCCTCGAAGGCTGCCGGCATGGGAGCGTCGAGCATCTAGTCTATGCGTCTTCGTCGTCGGTCTACGGGGCCAATACGACGATGCCGTTCGCGGTCAACCAGGCGGTGGATCATCCAGTCAGTCTCTACGCCGCAACCAAGAAGGCCAACGAGCTGATGGCGCACTCGTATGCGCATCTCTATCGCCTGCCGGTGACCGGGCTCAGGTTTTTCACCGTCTACGGGCCGTGGGGGCGGCCCGACATGTCGCCCATCGTGTTCGCGTCGCGGATCGCGGCAGGGCAGCCCATCGACGTGTTCAACCATGGCCGGCACCGGCGGGACTTCACGTACATCGACGATATCGTGGAGGGCGTGGTGCGCGTGCTCGATCGGGCCGCTGAGCCGGACCCACAGTGGAGCGGTGCGAAGCCCGATCCGGCGAGTTCGAGCGCACCTTACCGGCTCTACAATATCGGCAACAACCAGCCGGTCGAGCTGATGCATTTCATCGCCTGCCTCGAGAAGGAGCTGGGGCGAACGGCACAGAAGCGCTTCCTGCCGATGCAGCCCGGCGATGTGCCGGATACTTATGCCGACATCGAGGCCTTGGCGGCGGATGTCGGATTCAGGCCGTCGACGCCGATCGAGGTCGGCATCGAGCGGTTCGTCACGTGGTTCAAGGGCTACTACGGGCACAACTGACGCCCATCTGCACGGGCCGACGTCGATGTCCGCGCGGAAACGGGCTGACCGGCGGCGCACCACGGTTCGATCAGTACGAATATCGCACGCCGACCCACTGTGTCGTCCTCATTGTCGTGGCGGGGGCGGCAGCGGTCGCGGCGCAAGCGACACCTCACACTGAACCGTCCTTAAGATGCGCTTCGACCTGTCATTTTACGTTCACACACGCGCAATAGGCAGATCTCTCCTGCTCCGCCGCACGGCTCATCCACGAGGGGGTCCATCTTGTCCACGTCCGATCTCGAGCACCTGCCGATCTCGCAGCAGTACGAGCAATCCGAGAACAATGGCTCCAATCACTCCGCCAACCCGACGCTCGGCGACGTCATCGCAGCGCGCCTGTCGCGCCGCGACCTGATGAAGGGCCTGCTCGGCGTTTCCGCAATCACGGCGACCGTGTCGCCGCTGGCGTTGATGGCGGCGAGTGAGGCGCGCGCGCAGGGTGGCAACACAACACCGAGCTTCAATTTCAAGGAAGTCGTCGCCGGCTCCGACGAGAACCACTATGTCGCCGAAGGTTACGACGCCGACGTGTTGATCCGTTGGGGAGACAAAGTGGCAGCCGACGCACCGGCGTTCGATCCGACCAAGCAGACGGCCGACGCTCAGGCCGGACAGTTCGGCTACAACAACGACTATCTCGGCTACATCCCGTTGAATGGACGCTCGGACCACGGCCTGCTGGTGGTCAATCACGAGTACACCAACGAGGAGTTGATGTTCCCTGGGCTCGGTCGCCAAGACCGCGACGCGAAATTCGCCGGCATGACAAAGGATCTCGCCGACATCGAGATCATGGCGCACGGCGGCTCGGTCCTCGAGGTGAAGCGCGAAGCAGGCAAGTGGAAGGTCGTCGATGGCTCGAAGTACGCCCGCCGCATCACCGCGTCGACCGAGATGCGCGTTTCGGGTCCGGCCGCCGGCCACGACAAGATGAAGACCAAGGCCGACCCGACCGGCACCAAGGTGCTCGGCATGCTCAACAACTGCGCCGGCGCGACCACGCCGTGGGGCACGTGGCTGACCTGCGAAGAGAACTTCAACGGCTATTTCTGGTCGAAGAAGGCTGGCGAAGAAGGCCCTGACGCGAAGGCGCTGAAGCGTTACGGCGCGCCCGGCGAGTGGTTCAACTGGGGCACTTACTACGATCGCTTCGACTACGCCAAAGAGCCCAACGAGGTGAACCGCTTCGGCTGGGTGGTCGAGATCGATCCGATGGATCCGAACTCGGTGCCGGTGAAGCGCACCTCGATGGGCCGCTTCAAGCATGAAGGCGCCGCCAACGTGATCAATTCGGACGGCCGATTCGTCGTCTACCAGGGCGACGACGAGCGGTTCGACTACGTCTACAAGTTCGTCACCGAGGGCAAGGTCGACACCGCCAACCCGGCCGCCAACAAGGACATCCTCGACAAGGGCACGCTCTACGCCGCCAGGTACAACGCCGACGGCACTGGCGAGTGGCTGCCCCTCGTGCATGGCCAGGGCAAGCTGACGGCCGAGAACGGGTTCGCCAACCAGGGCGACGTCGTGATCTTTGCGCGCCTCGCTGCCGATTTGCACGGCGCCACCAAGATGGACCGCCCGGAGGACGTCGAGGCCAACAAGAAGACCGGCAAGGTCTATGTCGCGCTGACCAACAACTCCCGCCGCAAGGTCGGCGAAGAGGACGCAGCAAACCCTCGTGCCGACAACAGGTTCGGCCACATCATCGAGATGATTCCCGAGGGTGGCGACCATGCCTCGACCCGCTTTAACTGGGAGATGCTGGTGAAGTGTGGCGACCCGTCAGTCGCAAGCGTGGGCGCCACCTTCAACCCGGCGACGTCCAAGGACGGCTGGTTCGGCATGCCCGACCAGATCGCCATCGATGCCGAGGGCCGGCTATGGATCGGCACCGACGGCATGAACCTGAAGGTGACCGGGCGCACGGACGGCCTCTACGCCGTCGAGACGGAAGGGCCTGCGCGCGCCACCTCGAAGCTGTTCTTCCGCTGCCCGGTCGGCGCCGAGTTGTGTGGCCCCGAGACGACGCCGGATCTGGAGACCTTCTTCGTCGCCGTCCAGCATCCAGGCGACGAGGCCGGCGCCACATTCGAAAAGCCGGCGACGCGCTGGCCGGACTTCAAGGACGACATGCCGCCACGCCCGTCGATCGTCGCTATCACCCGGAAGGGCGGCGGGAAGATCGCGGTGTGAAAAGGGCGTGACGACTGACGCACCTCCTTCACTCCACCTGCTCACGTTCGAACGATGGCGCATCGGGCATAAAAACGTTTGCGATGCGGGAAACATCCGCGGGGTCGCCGGTGGTCAGGAGGCGGAGGTGGGCGTGACCGCTGTTCTGGCCGGCGTAGCGGGGGTGGCGGGTGAGGTAGTCCTCTAGGCTATCGGCGACGACTTCGGGCTGGGAGAGGAGGCGGGTGAACCGGGGCAGGTGGCGACGGAAGAGGTGCTCGACCAGGGGATAGTGGGTGCAGCCGAGGATGGCGCGATGGGGTGGTTCGCCGCCGGTCTGAGCATCGAGGGCGGCGACGGCGGTGGCGACAATCCGTTCGAGCTCGGCGTCGGGGCGGCCGGCCTCGATGGCGCCGGCAAGATCCGGGCAAGCCTGCTGCACCACCGTGATGCGCGGGCAGCGCTTCCTGATCTCCTCGGGGTAGACGCCGGACGAGATGGTACGCGTGGTGCCGAAGACGGCGATGACGTCGCTATTGTACTTCTGCGGGTATTGCGGGGTGGTGACGCCCCACGGCGTCTGCGTGGCGGCCTCGACCGTGGGGGCTGCGATGCCAAGGATATTGTGCCTGCCGGCGTAAGGGCTGACCGGCAGCCACTCCCGCTGAAGGGGGCGGGCCGCAACGCAGGTGGCCGTGTTGCACGCGAGGACCACGAGGCGGCAGCCGAGGCCGAACAGCGTCTCGCAGGAGTGGCGGGTGAGATCGATCACGTCGCCGGCCGGACGATTGCCGTAGGGGGCGTTGCCGTGATCGCCGAGGTAGACGAAGGATTGTGTGGGGAAACGGCGAAGCAGCGCGCCGAGCACCGTCAGCCCGCCGTGCCCGGAATCGAAGACGCCGATCATGCCCGTCTGCTCCGCTCGTGTTGAACGGCAATACGCATACGGAGCCGTCTTGTTGGCGTTGTGGCGCGGGGAGCTATTCCCCGGCACCGGCAACGGACTCGTCAGCGCTACTCGGCGGCCTGGTTGGACCCCTGCGCCTGCTGCGCCTCCTGCTCTTTCAGCATCTCGAGCGAGGGCATGGACACGGCATTGTAGCCGCAATCGACGTAGTGGATTTCGCCTGTGACCGCGCCGGACAGATCGGAGAGCAGGTAGAGCGCCGCGCCGCCGACTTCGTCGAGGGTGGGCGTGCGCTTCAGGGGTGATGTTTCGCCCTGGTAGTTGAAGATGATGCGCGCATCCGAGATGCCGGCCCCTGCGAGCGTGCGCATCGGGCCCGCCGATAGGGCATTGACGCGGATGCCCTGGGGACCGAAGTCGGCCGCGAGATAGCGGACTGACGCCTCGAGCGCAGCCTTGGCGACACCCATCACGTTGTAGGAGGGCACGACGCGCTGCGAGCCGCCGTAGGTGAGGGTCAGCATCGACCCGCCCTTCTTCATCAGCGGTGCGGCGCGCTTGGCGACCTCGGTGAAGGAGAAGCACGAGATCACCATGGTGTTGGTGAAGTTCTCGCGGGAGGTATCGGAATAGCGACCCTGCAGCTCGCGGCGGTCGGAAAAGGCCAGCGCGTGGACGATGAAATCGAGGCCGCCCCAGGATTTCTCGATCTCGGCGAAGACGTTGTCGACGCTGGCGAGGTCTGCCACGTCGCACGAGACGATGACGTCCGAACCGACCGACTCAGCCAGCGGAACGGCACGGCGGCCGAACTGCTCGCCCTGGTAAGTGAACGCGAGCTTGGCGCCGTGAAGCGCACACGTTTTCGCGATGCCCCAAGCGATCGACCGCTCGTTGGCGACGCCCATGACGAGGCCCCGCTTGCCTGCGAGGAGCGGCCCAGGCTGAATGCTATCCGACTGGTTCATGCGCGTTCCCGATCTGGCTCGTTCGTGCCGTCCAACAACTTGGAGCCAGGCAGTGCCCGACCCCTCGAGCCGAATGCCGGCCCACTTCCCCTTGCCCCAATGCTCCATGACGTCGCGACCCATCTCGGCCATCTGGCCGGCCAAGCCGCGCTAGGCGTCACGGGAGGCGAATTCGACCCCTTGCCTCAGCCGTCGCGGCGGAAAACGAGGGTTGCATTAGTTCCTCCGAAACCGAAGCTATTCGATAGTACACAGTTAAGCTCGCGATCGATCCGTGTCCGGGCAATCGGCACGTCAGCGAAGGCAGGGTCCAGCTCGTCGATGTTGGCGCTTTCGGCGACGAAGCCGTTGCCCATCATGAGAAGCGAGAAGATCGCCTCCTGGACGCCTATCGCTCCTAGTGAGTGGCCGGTCAGCGACTTGGTAGACGAAATGGGCGGAACGGCATTTTTGAACACCGTTCTAATTGCATCGATCTCCTTGGCGTCGCCGACCGGGGTACCGGTGCCGTGCGGATTGATGTAGTCGACGGGTAGGCCGACGCCCTTGCCATCGAAACCCGCTAGCGCCTGCTGCATGCAGCGTATGGCGCCTTCTCCAGACGGGGCGACCATGTCGAAGCCGTCGGAGGTGGCGCCATAGCCGACGACCTCGCCGTAGATCCGCGCGCCGCGCGCCTTGGCCCGCTCACGCTCCTCGAGGATCAGAACGCCGGCTCCTCCCGCAATGACGAAGCCATCGCGGTCCTTATCGTAGGCGCGACTGGCCCTGGCGGGCGTATCGTTGAAGCGCGAGGACATGGCGCCCATGGCGTCAAACAGCGACGAAAGCGTCCAGTCGAGTTCCTCGCAACCGCCCGCGAACATCACATCCTGCTTGCCCCACTGGATCAGCTCAGTGGCATTGCCGATGCAATGGGCGCTGGTGGCACAGGCTGAGGAGAGCGAGTAGTTCGTGCCCTTGACCTGGAACGCCGTTGCAAGCACGCCCGATGGACCCGAGCACATCGCTTTTGGTACTTCGAAGGGGCCGACACGCTTGGGGCTCTTATTGGCGCGTGTGGTATCGGCAGCCGCGACAATGGCGACCGTGGATGGTCCGCCAGAGCCCATGATGATGCCGGTTCGTTCATTGGAAACGTCGGCAGCTTCGAGACCGGCATCGCGGATCGCTTGATCCATGGCAATGTAATTCCAGCCCATACCCGCGTTCATGAAGCGCTTCGCCTTGCGGGGAACGCCAGTTTCCCAGTCGAGCTGAGGCTCCCCATGCACCTGGCATCGGAAACCGAGTTCTGCATACTTATCTGCGCGGGTTATGCCGGAACGACCCTCCCGCAGCGACGACAGAACCTCCTGCGTGCTGTTGCCGATGGACGAAACCACGCCCATTCCGGTGACCACGACCCGTCTCATTTGCCGGCACCCCTCCCGAATTCACTGCTGGTGGTCTAGTCTGTCTCGTCGCTTGCTGCTCAGATCCGCGCCCCCTGGCCCTCGGCGGAGTCTCTTGCCGGCGAGTTGCTCAGCGCATTCCGTCGCACCCGGCGCTGACACCTACGCACAGCCGGGACACGCCGGAGCCGAACTCACGCGTCGGCCGCAGCCGGCCCAGCACCGGCCTCGAACAAGCCCACCTTCATGTCCGTCGCCTGGTAAATGACCTGTCCGTCGGCCTTCACGAGGCCATCGGCGATCGCCAGCTTCAGTCGCCGCAGGATAACCCGCTTCAAGTCGACCACATACTCAATCCGCTGCACCGTGGGCAACACCATGCCGGTGAATTTGACCTCGCCGACGCCCAGCGCACGGCCGCGCCCCGGAGCGCCCATCCAACCAAGGAAGAAGCCTGTCAGCTGCCACAGCGCATCAAGACCCAGGCAACCCGGCATCACCGGATCCCCTTTGAAATGGCATGCGAAAAACCAATCGCAAGCTGGGTTTCCTGCAATTTTCAGCTCAGCCGTGACTTGACCCTTGCCGTGCGCGCCCCCGGTTTCACTGATGGAGCCGATACGCTCGAACATCAGCATCGGGGGGAGCGGCAGCTGCGCATTACCGGGTCCGAACAGCTCGCCCCGACCGCAGCTCAGGAGATCCTCGTACTCGAAGCTCGAACGTCGTTCCGCCATTCCGTGCTCCCCGCAGGCCTGCAATTCGCCGATGTCCTGCCGCGATAACGGCGAGCCCGACGTCACTGGCGTGTTCCGACGCCACCTCTGTCGGCGTTGGTCGCACACCCCTTCCCCTGTCCACAAGGCAGCATTCATGGCTCGGCTCTCAGTGGCCTTGCCAATATGTTGCCCCTCGAACTCAACGAGCGTAATATTGGAAGCTTGTCAATGGACCAATCGCTGAGGCATCATGCCTGAGCGAGATTTGCTGCGGCTCAGGATCGAGACGTCGATCTTCGCGGATGGAGCGACCACTGTGGAAGGCCCACCGGACGCAATCAGGACGGAGGCGGATATCCGTGCCTTGCTGGCAGCAGCAGGGCTGCGGCCTACACGTCAGCGCCTTCTTCTGGCTTCACTCCTGTTCGGTCAAGGCGACCGGCATGTAACGGCCGAGAGCCTGCACAGCGAGGTGGCAGGGCTGGGCGAGCATGTCTCACTGGCGACTGTCTACAATGCGCTGCACCAGTTCAAGGGCGCCGGGCTCCTGCGTGAATTGGCGCTCGAAGGGTCGAAGGCTTACTTCGATACCAATACGTCCAACCACAACCACTTCTATCTTGAGAACGAAGGCCGGCTGATGGACATCTCCGGCGTTCGCGTAGAGGGGCTGCCCGAGCCGCCCGAGGGCCATCGGATCAGCCACATCGACGTCGTGATCCGACTGGTGAAGACCTGATCGCACGTCGTTCCTTGATCCGCCGACCCGGTTCAAGTGCCCGCTTCAACCTGTGGAGCGGGCGGGTAACGTCGGGCTGCCTCAAATTACACGCTGCTTGCGCAGTGCGGCCAACTCCGCGTCCGACTTGGCGAGGAGCCCCTTATAGATCTCGTCATTGTGCGAGCCGAGGGGCGGTCCCGCAAACGTGATCCGGCCCGGCGTCCCTTCGAGGCGGGGTATGACAGCCGGCATGACGACCGGCCCCAGGTCCCGGTCTTCGATCGTCGCGAGATTGTCGCGCGCCTTGAAGTGCGGGTCGCTTGAGATGTCGGCTGCGGTATATATGCCCCCGAATGGCACGTTGGCACCGACGAGTCGCTTCTCGATGTCTGCGAAATCGTGGTGGCCGATCCACTGGGCCAGTAGCGCCTCGAGTTCGTCCGCGCGTGCGATCCGTTCCCTGCTCGTCTTGTAACGGGGATCCTCGGCCAGCTCGGGTCGGTCGATGGCAGCGGCCAGGCGCGGCCAAACGCCATCGCCGCCGGCCGCGATCTGCACATAGCGACCATCGCGCGTCTGGAAGGTGCCAGCCGGCGCGAACGTCGGATTGCGATTACCGATGCGCTCGCGAATGGCCCCTGAACGGGCAAACTCAACCATCATATCCGAGGTGATGCGGAACGGCGCCTCATAGAGGGCAAGATCAATAAGCTGCCCCTTTCCGGTACCACCGCCATTCGCGTCGCGCCCATAGAGCGCGAACATCGTCGCGAGAGCCGCGAACGTGCCGGTATTGTAGTCGGCGGTCGGAAATGCCGGTCGTACGGGAAACCGGTCCGGAAATCCTGTAGGGTACATATAGCCCGAGAATCCGAGCGCAATTCGATCGTATCCCGCCCGCTTGGCGTAGGGACCTTTCTGGCCGTAGCCGGAAACCCGAGTCATGATCAGCCGTGGGTTGATGGCGTGCACTGCATCCCAGCCCAGGTTCCACTTCTCGAGCGTGCCGGGGGTGAAGTTTTCGACCAGCACGTCCACCTTAGCGATCAGCTCGCGGAGCACAGCTTGTCCTGCTTCCTGCCTCAGGTCGAGCGTGATCGACTTCTTGTTGCGGCCTTCAACCAGCCAATTCCCAGAGCGAGCCGCCGTACCGTCGCTCTCGGGGCTGCCGCGCAGTGCGTCACCGCGTCCCGGCTGCTCGACCTTAATGATCTCGGCGCCGAAATCGCCGAGCATCGTCGCCGCGAACGGACCAGCGATCAGCGTCCCGATATCGAGGACGCGGACGCCTGACAGGGGCAGACCGCTCTCCGTGGCACTCTCTGTGCTGGTGGTCATCGGCCCCAAAGCTCCTTGGAGATGATCCTGGCACCCTCAGCGGCCGCAGCGAGCTTCAGCCACACCACCTCCTCAGCCACGTACTCGCGTCCCGCGAACGTGCCAAAGCCACAGTCCGTACCGGCGATGATGCGCTCCTTGTCACCGACCGAAGCAACTGCCTCCCTCAAACGCCGCGCAACGACTTGCGGGTGCTCTACGAAATTCGTGGTCGTGTCGAGCACGCCGGGAACGAGCAGCATGTGGGACGGCAAGGGGTTCGACTTCAACGCCTCGTACTCGTGCTGGTGGCGAGGATTGGCAAATTCGATGGAGAGGGCGCCGACGTTGGCGCGATAGAGTTCGGGCAGAATGGTGGACATGGCAATGTCGTAAATGTGCGGCGCATCATTGTTGCCCCAGCAGACATGCAGCCGCACGCGGTCTCGGGGAATGCCTTCCAGCCCCTTGTTGATCGCCGCGATATGCAGCGCGAGCTGCTCAAGGAAGCCGCGCTCGTCGAGCTTCGCGAAAAAGCGGTGACGCTCCATGGCAAGGTCGGGACTATCGATCTGCAGCACGTGCCCGGCCTCGTGAATGGCGCGGTACTCGTGCGAGAGGGCCTGGGCCAGTGCCATCAGGTAGGCTTCGTGGCTGTCGTAATGCTGGTTGATCATGGTCGTTGCCACGATGCCCGGGGACGGCGCGGTCATGAATGTCTCGGCGAATCCCGTCCCGAGCTTCTTTAATCGCTCGGCGTCCTCGCGGATCGGCGTCGCGTCGACGTATCGTACCTCGGCAATTGCGGCCGGCGCGTTGGAGAGCTTTGCCGAGTGGGGGAAGCGTGCCGCCATCTGCCGAACGTAGCCGGGAAACTCATTCTGGTCGCGCGCGGGCGGACGCTTCGATTCACCACCAAAGCCACACATGCAGCGCGGTACGTAGGTCTGAAAGCCGACCCGGGACTGCTCACCGTCATTGCCGATGTCGACGCCGGCCTTGACCTGACTTGCAATGACGTACTCGGTTGCGGCCTGGATCAGCCTGGCGAGTTCGGCCTTGTCGATGGCCTGACCATCCTCCTGGCGGATCAGCATGTCCGCCAACTTCTCGTTTCGCGGCAGACTGCCGACGTGCGTTGTCAGAATCCGGTCAATGCTTGCGAGCATGGCGTTCCCTCTGCAGTGTCGCTGGCCTGCGTTGCAGAGGATAATGCACCCGACATGGGCATTCGCAAAGGTGACAGGCCCTCAAGCGTGCGTCGAATCCTTCTCGAGCACATAGCCTGCGCCCCGCACCGTTCTGATAGGGTCGGTCTCGTTGCCACGGATCAGCGCCTTGCGAAGGCGGCCAACGTGCACATCCACCGTCCGCTCGTCGATTTCGCCGTCCCTCCCCCATACCGCATCGAGCAATTGCGGCCTTGAGAGCACGCGTCCGGCACTCTCCAGAAAGACTTCGAGGAGCCGGTATTCGGTCGGTCCCAACCGTACCTCACGGCCGCCACGTGTCACGCGATGGGCATTGCGGTCGAGCCGGACCGTTCCGACCTGGATCTCGTTGGCGATGCGTTCAGGCGAGGAACGGCGCAGCAAAGCCTCGACCCGGGCCGACAGCTCTGCCACCGAGAACGGCTTCACCACGTAGTCGTCGGCCCCCGTTGTCAGGCCGCGAATGCGATCCGCTTCCTCGCCGCGGGCCGTAAGCATGATGACCGGCAAGCCCTTGATCTCGGGCTTGGCACGGATACGGCGGCATACCTCAATTCCCGAGACGCCGTCAGGCAGCATCCAGTCGAGGAGCACGAGATCCACCATTTCTTCGTCGAGAGAGATCATCGCCTCGTCGCCCGAACGCGCGACGCGGCAATCGTACCCCTGACTCGTCAGATTATACTCAAGGAGAGCAATCAAGGCTTCGTCGTCCTCGACGATCAGTAGCCGCGGTGCCATACGGAAGGTGCTCCCAGCTCGTCGCTCACGGAGTGTCGATCATCGTGACGCTGGTTTTGTCGCCCTTAGGACGGTCATCCTCCAGAGGCTTGCCACGAACCATGTAGTGAACGGTCTCGGCGATATTCGTGGCGTGGTCACCGATGCGCTCGATGTTCTTCGCGCCGAACAGCAAGTGCGTGCACAGTCCGATGTTGCGCGGATCTTCCATCATGTACGTGAGCAGTTCGCGGAAGACGGAGTTGTAGAGCGCATCGAGATCGGCGTCGGAGTTCCAGACCTTCATGGCCTTGACGTCATCACGCGTCATGTACGCATCGAGCACATTCTTGAGGCTCGCCGTCGCCAGCTCCGTCATGTGGCGCAGGCCGAGGATCAGGGACTGCGGCCGTGTCTCCGGCGCGATGGCCAGCGCGCGTTTGGCCACGTTCTTCGCGAGATCGCCAATACGCTCCAGGTCTCCGGCAACTTTCAGCGTCGACACGATGGTTCTCAGGTCCTGAGCCATCGGTTGCCGGCGAGCGATCATGCTGATCGCCAACTCCTCGATCTCCTTCTGCATGAGATCGATGGCGCGGTCGCTGGCGATCGCTTCCGAGGCAAGCCGAGGGTCGCGACGCTCGAGTGACGCGAAGGCATTGCCGAGCAACTGCTCGACGAGGCCACCCATGTGGCTGATCTTCTGGTCGAGCTGCGAAAGCTCGGCCTCGTAGGACTTTACGGTATGCTCCATGTGTCACCCCAATAGCCGCACGCTGCTCGGCAAGCGTGCCGACACGGCAGTTCTAGCGAACTGTGACAACCGAAATATGACACTTCAGTTCGTTGCAATACTTACATTATTCTCGATCGTCGACGGGTAACTCCACCGTGAACACGGAACCGACGCCGAGCGCAGAGGAAATCGTCAGCTTGCCCCGGTGACGCGCCAGGATGTGCTTGACGATAGCCAGCCCCAACCCCGTGCCGCCTTTCTCGCGGCTGGATTTCTCATCCACTCTGTAAAAACGCTCCGTCAGTCTCGGCAGATGCGCCTCGGCAATTCCCGGTCCGTCGTCCGCGATCGCGATCCGAAGCTGTCGGCGCTCGTCGTCCGCGAACGATACCCGCACCGTGACTGCGCCGCCGTGTCGACCGTACTTGATAGCGTTCTGCAGGATGTTCACGAGAACTTGCACGATCTCGTCCCGGTCACCGCGGACGAGGCATGGATCGCCGGGGCCATCCACCTGGATCGTCGTCTCCACAGCGGCGGCGATCGGCTCGAGCGACTCGACAACCTCGGACAGCACCTCGTTGACATCGACATGGCCGGTCGGAACGATATGGGCGCGCATTTCAAGACGGGCCAGCGACAGCAGATCATCGAGGATGCGGCTCATCCGCTGCGCTTCGCTGGACATGATGCCGAGAAACCGCTCCCGGGCCACCACGTCATTCTTCGCTGCGCCTTGCAGCGTCTCGATGAACCCGCGCAGCGCGGCCAAAGGAGTTCGCAGCTCGTGACTGGCGTGCGCTATGAAATCGGCGCGCATCTGGGCGAGCCGCTCGCGCTCGGAAACATCGTGCAGGACAATGATGATTGCCGAGAGATCGCCGCCATCGTTCTCCAGTGACGATACCGTCGCGTCCAGTCGCCGCTCCACGGGCATGCGCTCGTGAAGCCTCACGCTGCGAGGCTCCTGATACTGGACGACGTGATCGATCGTCTCGGTCAGCTCCGGCGAGCGACTGGCGAGCGCGATCACGGCACCGATCCTCATGGACGGGAAGATATCGAGGGCCGCTCTGTTGGCATGCAAGACGATGTGATCCCGGTCGACGGCGATCACCGGGTCAGGCAGGGCATCGATCATTCGGGCCCACGGCGCATCCGCACGAAACGGGCGCACCCTGGGGTCCCGGCGCATCGGCGGGAGGTGCCGCGCCCCGTCCACTGACTCATCGAGCGGCCCGCTAGCCGGGAATTTGACGAGAGCAACGCCAGCGGCGGCACCGATTGCTCCTGCGATGGCGGCCGGAAAGCCCGCTGCGAGATACGCGATGACGATGAACGCCGCGATCGCCACCACGGCACCCGAAAGCATGGGTTGCAGGCGGATCTGCCGGCCGAATCTCCGCAGCTCGTCCATCAGCGCGGTAGCCATCGACGCCCCGTCTCCTCAAGACTTCGTCGAGCCGCCGGAGGGCGCGCTCCCGTCTCCCAGAGCCAAGTGCCTAAGCCACGCCGCCCGACGCGTCGAGCGCCATCGACCGTCGCGCGGCTTCACCGGCTCCCGATCGCGACAAGACCTCATCAATAGAACAGCAGGATGACGGTACACCCGATGGCCAGTCCTGCCATGGCGGCACTGGCTCGCCAGCCGAGCAGCCATGCACCCACGGCAGCCGGTAGCGATGACCACGGCAATCCGTAGAGCCAGCGGAGCCACCAACCTGCGAGGAAACCGACCAGCAAAGCGAAGGCTTCGCTGCGCGCCGGGGCCGGCGCGCCCGCAGCCGCAGCACCATCGCCTGAGGGCCAGATCGAGAATGGCGCGAACTGCTGCAGAATGGTGGTCAGGGATGACCCGCCACCCGCCGAGAGCGCGAGTGCTGCGCCCAGCAATCCGACGGCGATGAAGGTCAGGGTCAGCAGCATTCGGCCGGCGGCCATGATCCCACTTCCTCGCTACCAAAGTGAAACGGCGCGTCTCCATGACGGCGCGCGACACGTGCCCAAGCAGCAGGGCTCGATGAGCGGCAGCGGCCGACTCCGGGCATTGAATCCCGACAAGGCAAATTTCTGGTTAAGGCGGTGTCCCTTGGAGCTCGGCCGTGCCATGGCCCGTCACGGATACCGACTAAGCGCGGTCAGCCGGCGTGCCTACCATCCCCTGAAGGCGTCTCGACGCCAGTCCTCGCCAGCCGGTCTCTCGCGCACCGGACGCTCGGGTGCTGGCCGAGGCGCGTTCTGGGCCTCCGGAATGGCCACCGCAATGCGTGGGGGCGGCGGAACTACGGGCAGAACCCTTTGCTCCCACGCGGGTGCTACAGCCGACCGCTGGCGCACCGGTATGCCCGCCGCTGCGATACTGCGCGACGGCACACCCACCCGTTGATCGTAGTCGGCGATTGTGACCTGGCCGTGCTGTGGCACCAGATGAACGACGCGATAGCCGCCGGCCTTGAGATCGGACAGCAGCGCGCCGAGGGCGCCCGCAGTCGAGGGCTGAATATCGTGGAACAGTATAATCCCGCGTCCCTTGGACTTGAGCTGCCCCATCACGTTGCGGATGACGACGGTCGGGCTCCGGGTCCGAAAGTCGTAGGAATCGACATCGATCGAGAGCATCGCCGTATTGCGCCGCTTTAGGTGTGCAATCGCGTGCTGGGGATCGCTCAGGTAGGGAAACCGGAAGAACGGAGCCGCCGGCCCTCCGAGTGCCTTTTGAATGGCGCTGATGCCGAGCTCGATCTCGGCCACGGCACCGTCCGGGGACTTCTGCTTGAGATTGGGGTGCGACCAAGTGTGGGTGGCAACCGTATGCCCCTGGCGCGCCACTTCGCGCACCAGATCCGAATAGCCCATGGCCCGCTGACCGACCATGAAGAACGTGGCCTTGGCGCAGTGCTGCGCCAGAATATCGAGGATCACCGGCGTCAACTGTCTGTGCGGCCCGTCGTCGAACGTCAGCACGACCTCACCGGGCTTCAGGAGTTCGGGACCGGGGTATTGCAGGTGACCGAGCTTCGGCCCGCCGGTCGTGTCGATCTGCAGGTGGCGCGACGTACCAATCGCACCTGGGGCGCATTGTGCAAACGCATGGCCGGCCGAGAGCGCCATAACAGCGGCACTCGCAAGCCGCAGCAAAGTTGAGCTGCGCATCCCCATCCCCATTCGTCGTTCTTCGTCGCCACCGCGCTTGCGACGGCCCCCCAGGGCGGCTCACCGGAAGACGAGACGCAATCTTCGACGCGAACCAACCCGGTGGGAAAATACTGGAAAAAGATTGTGGCGACATGCGACATGCTGCGGATCGGCCCGACGACTGGTTCCAGCGCCCCCGAAGTCCGTGTATCGAGATGCTTCGCGGCCATTTGCCGTCATTACGGAGAGCGCTCCGGTCCCGAGCGTGCCCGGCAACGATCACTCCAGCCGTCATCATCCCCCAGGATCTCGGACGTCATGCAGCAGCCGATTCCCGAGGACGAGATCGAGGACAACCCGGGGACGCGCCCTGACGTGGTCGCGGCGGTGCGCGAATTCTTGCAGGGCGGTTCCGTCGAGCTACTGCGACGAATCACGGACTCCCTGAAGGCGCCCGATTTCGCGGACTTGATCGAACTCCTGGAGCCCGCCGAACGCGTGCGTCTGATCGACACGCTGGGCCCCGCTTTTAATCCAGAGGTGTTCTCGGAACTCGATCCGAGCGTTCGCGATCAGCTTTCCGAAGATCTTCCGAACGAGCTGTTGGCTCGCATCGTGACTGATCTCGACACCGACGACGCCGCCTATGTCATCGCCAGCCTCGAGAAGGAAGACCAACAAGAAATCCTCTCGCAGATGCCCTCGAGCGACCGTGCGGCGCTCGAGCGCAACCTCGAATATCCGGAGGAAACGGCCGGCCGTCTCATGCAGACGGATTTTGTCGCCGTGCCTCAGTTCTGGACGGTCGGCCAAGTCATCGACCATATGCGCGAGGCCGAGGAACTCCCCGAGACGTTCTCCGACATTTTCGTGGTCGACCCCGCGTACCGAGTCCTTGGCAGCGTCGATCTCTCGCGTCTGCTGCGAACGAAGCGGCACATCAATATCGGCTCCATCATGGACGCCGACCGCCACGTCGTCCTCGCAACGTCCGATCAGGAGGAGATGGCCCGGCAGTTCGAGCGCTACGACTTGAAATCGGCACCTGTCGTCGACGCCAATGACCGCCTTGTCGGCGTGGTCACCGTGGACGACGTCGTGGAGGTGATTTCAGAGGAGACGGAAGAGGATTATCGTCGTCTGTCCGGCGTCGGTGACGAAAGCCTCGCCGATACGGTTATTCCGACCGTGAAAAGCCGCTTTCTATGGCTCTTCATCAATCTCGGGACCGCCTTGCTCGCGTCCTCGGTCATCCAACTTTTCGACGCCTCGATCAATCAGATGGTCGCATTGGCCGTGCTCATGCCAATCGTCGCGTCGATGGGTGGCAATGCCGCTACGCAGACCATGACCGTCGCCGTTCGTGCCCTCGGAACGCGCGATCTCGGTCCTGCCAACATGATGCGGGTGATACTTCGCGAATCATGGGTGGGTCTCATCAACGGACTGGTTTTCGGGTTTCTGATGGGAACCGTCGTCCTGATATGGTTCGGTTTGGGGACGCTTGGCCTGGTGATCGCCGCGGCCATGATCTGCAATCTCATGGCAGCAGCACTCGCAGGCATACTGATTCCATTGACGCTCGAGCGATGGGGCTTCGACCCGGCCGTGTCCTCCGGCGTGTTCGTTACGACGGTGACCGACGTCGTCGGCTTCTTCGCATTTCTCGGTCTGGCAACGCTCTTCCTGCTCTAAGGACCCGTCATGCGATTAGAGGTCAGACCACTGCAGCGGCGCGATCATCCGGAGTGGCTCGCGTTGTTCAACGACTACGTGGCGTTCTACAAGGCTGACGTACCTGCATCAGTGATCGATCTCACGTGGTCACGACTGATGGGTGACGACGAGAGTATGACTGGGATCGGAGCGACGGTTGATCAGCAACTGGTCGGCATGGCCCTCATCGTGTTCCACCGCTCGACGTGGTCGGCAACCGGATACTGCTATCTGGAAGATCTCTATGTCGCTCCCCGCGCTCGAGGACAGGGCGTCGGTCGGGCTCTGATCGAAGCCGTGTATTCGGCCGCCGATGCGCGTGGAGCTACCCGGACCTATTGGGTGACCGAAGACGATAACGCGATCGCTCGCCGGCTCTACGATGGGATGGCACAACGTGCGCCCTTCGTGCAGTACAGGCGACGTTGAGGATTTCTCTGAGCTTGTGAAGCAACTCGCTATTGTCCGTAGCGATAAAGCCCCATGCCGTTCAGGTGCAGCCATCGCTTGGCTTCTTCGAGACGCGGCATCGTCTGCTTGACCAGACGCCAGAAGCGAGGTCCGTGGTTCATCTCAGCCAGATGCGCCACCTCGTGCGCCGCCACGTAGTCGAGCACCAGCGGCGGTGCCAGAATCAGCCGCCACGAGAACGAGAGCTGACCGTCGCTCGTGCATGAGCCCCAGCGGCTCTTCTGGTCACGCACCGCGATCCGCCGCGCCGTCAGCGAGAGGCGATCGGCGTGAACCTCGACTCGCTCCTCGAGATCGCGCTTCGCCTCGCTCATCAGCCAATCGCGCAGCCGGCGCGCGCCATGTTCTTCGGCGCCGAATACGATGAGGCGCGGGGTGCCGACGGTGCCGCCGGTTTCCACCTCGACAACGCCCCGCCCCGGCTTCCGCCCGGCCAAGCACACTTGGTGAGCAACTCCGCGAAGGGGGATGATGGAGCCGTCCGCAAACGGAACGGCGTCGGGAACGCCTTCGAGCCGCGCTTTCACCCAGTCGAGGCTCTTGGCCAGGAATCGATCAGCCTCGCGCACATCCGTATAACGGGGGATCGTCAGCACCACCGCGCGGGCCGAATGGCTGACGCGAAGCGTAAGACGTCGCGCCGTTGGGTGGCGGCGGATTTCCACTGGAGCCGGAAGGCCGTGGACTTTCAGAAGCTGCACCGGCGGCGTCTTGGCTCGGGACCGCGACATGGTGAACCTCGGAACCGTTATCGGGAAAGGCGACCGACGCGACCCACTGGCCGGGCCTTGCGGGCGCCCCATCCTGGCGGCACCCGAACGCGAGATGCGCAGTCGTTTAAGGCGACGCTGCGGCAGTGATTTCGCTAACGCACAACTAGCACCCATTCGTCATCCGACGCGAGCACTCGTTGCCTCGTCGAGCAACAGTGCATGTCGCACGTTGCGATCACGCCACGCGACGAATTGTGCGTTGAATGATGTGCCGTCGGATCAAGTCGCGGATCCGGTTCGCGGGATACGTCAGCTCTTTGGAGTCGCCGCCAACGCTCCGACGGGCACCGCAGGTCCTCCTTGCGAGCCGTAGCTGTCGGCCGAGCCGAAATTGAACGCCGCCGCCGAGGGTTCCGCCGCCGTCTCGAACGGCGGGGACGCGGCCGCCCTCCGATCGATCGGAGGCATCATGATGCCGCGCGCCGTACGTCCGTCGTAGAGGCGGGTGAATTCGGCAATGCGAGGGGCGATCTCGCGCCGGAAGCGGCTGCCGTTGAAGATCCCGTAATGCCCGACCTTGGGACACTCGAAGTGCGATTTGCGCTCGGAAGGAATTCCGGTGCACAGGTCTTGAGCCGCACGACACTGGCCGATGCCGGTAATGTCGTCCTTCTCGCCTTCGACCGTCATCAAGGATACACGCCGGATACGACCGAGATCGACGCGCCGGTTGCGATGCATCATCTCGCCCTTGGGCATGTGATGGTTGACGAACACCGTGTCGACGGTCTGCAGGAAGAACTCTGCCGTGAGGTCCATTACGGCGAGGTATTCGTCGTAGAATTCGCGGTGCTTCTCCGCGCTATCGCCGTCGCCTGCCACGAGATGCTGGAACAGCTCCTTGTGCGCCATCAGATGCCGGTCGAGGTTCATGGTCATGAACCCGGAGAGCTGCAGGAAACCCGGATAGACCTTGCGTCCATGTCCTGCACCAGGCCACGGCACGCTGGTAATGACGTTCCGGCGAAACCAGTCGGTGCCGCGCTTCTCGGCGAGCTGGTTGACGACCGTAGGCGAGACCCGCGTGTCGATCGGACCGCCCGCCAGGATCAGGGATTGAGGAACGTGCGGATCCCCGTCCGCCTCCATGAGTGCCGTCGCGGCCAGCACCGGCACCGACGGCTGGCAGACGGCAAACACGTGGACGTCTCCACGGAAATGACGGAACACGTCGCGCATAACAGAGATGTAAGTGTCCAAGTCGAACTCTCCGGCGGCAGCCGGAACGTTGCGGGCATCCTGCCAGTCGGTGATGTAGACCTCGTGGTCAGGCAGGAATGCTTCGACGGTGCCGCGCAACAAGGTGGCGTAATGCCCGGACATCGGCGCGACCAACAGCAGGCGAGGATCGCGCGCCCGACGTTCATCTGGCACGTCACGCCGGAAATGGATCACGCGGCAAAAGGGATGGCGCCACACCACTTCCTCGTGCACGCCGGTCCGAACGCCGTCGACAGCCGTTTGGGTCAGGCCGAACTCGGGCTTGTCATAGCGACGCGTGGTTCGCTCGAAGACTTCGAGTGCGGCCGCTGCGTGGCGGCCGATGCTCGTATGCGTCAAAGGGTTGAAGGGATTGCTCAGCATCAATCGGCAGGAGTCCGCCGCAACCCGAGCCGGCCGCACAGCAGCGTGACCCAGCTCATACCAGTGGTAGAGCATCGAGACGTTCCCCCAATCAGCCCCGCCCTGTCACCAGGGCACGTCGACCGGGCCCGCGGCGTCTGAGGACGCTCTTCCGGTTACCGATCGAAGTCTTGTCGCATTTTCCCCGGAGAGCAGCTTGCAGCGATTCGACGGTTGGTTAAAGCCGCGTCTTTCTCACAAAAGCTTCGCCAGGCGCGCTGCAATCGCATCGGGCGTAGATGTGTGGGAGAAGTGCGCCACGTAGCGTCCGTCCGGTCCCATCAGATACATCAGCGCCGAATGATCGTAAGTGAAGCCTGCGGTCGTTTTTTCGTCGACGACCTTCTTATAATAGACACGATAAGCCTTCGCTGCCGCCGCGATCTCCTCTGCCGAGCCCGTCAATCCGACAAGGCGCGGGTGGAAGCTCGCCACGTAAAGTGCGAGTTGTTCCGGCGTATCCCGCTCGTGATCGACCGAAACGAAAACCGGCACGATCCGATCCGCCTTGGCGCCCAGCTGCTCGAGCGCCGCCGACATCACCTGAAGTCCCGAGGGGCAGATGTCGGGGCAGTACGTGAAGCCGAACATGATCAGCATATGCTTGCCGCGAAAATCGGCATCGGTGACCCGGCGGCCTTTGTGATCGGTCAGCTGGAACGGACCGCCCACGAGAGCCTGGCCAACGGAGAGGTCTTTCGGCAGCAGCGCCTCTCGAGCCGAGGGCAACGCCAACAACGCGACGAGACCCCCCAGCGCGAACGCCAACACAGCGATGATAACGAGACGAGGACGCATTGGCGTGGTCCGTAACATTCGATCCAGCGGCTCTTGTCCATCCGGCAAAACCCGGACGCACCCCGCTTCGGGTGCGCAGGGGACGGTGGCGTGGCCAAAACCTAGATAGGCGAGGTCATGCGCGAATGCGACGAGCATATCGCCACCCCTCGACAGCCCATCAATCCGCTTATTCCTTCTCGGACCTTGCGGTGAGAGTGGCGTCCGCTACAAGAGGTCGCAGTCATCAAGGAGCGGGACTGGGCCGGAGCTCGAGCGATGCGCGTTCAATCGATTGCCACCAGCCTTCAAGGCGGCTTCGGCGTGATCTCACGTCTGAGCGGTCAGGAGGACAGCCGGCTGCGCATGCAGACCATCATTCGGCTCCGATGGTTCGGCGTCGGCGGACAGCTCGTAACCGTCGCGTTCGTCTACTGGCTGTTGGGCTATGACTTCCCGGTCGGCTGGTGTCTCGCGCTCGTCTCAATGTCGGCTTGGCTCAACGTCTATTTGCGTATCGCCTATCCCGCGCGGCATCGCCTAAGCCGATCGTTCGCGACGGCCCTGCTCGCCTGGGACATTTTCGAACTCGCTGCCCTGCTTTTCTTGACTGGCGGTCTGCAGAATCCGTTCGCGTTTCTGCTCGTCGCCCCTGTTACGGTCTCTGCCGCTACCCTTCCGGCACGCAATACCGTGTTACTGGGCGCCATAGCGCTCGCTTCGTCGGTCGTGCTCGTCGGCTGGCATCTGCCATTACCGTGGACTCCCGAGGATCCTGTCAGCCTCCCCGTCCTGTATAAGCTCGGCATGCTGGCGTCGATCGCCGCCGGAATGGCGTTCCTGGCTCTCTACGCGGCGCGCCTCTCCAAAGAGGCTCGTCTCATGTCGGAAGCTCTGGCGGCAACCGAGCACGTGCTCGCGCGCGAGCAAAAGTTGCATGCGCTCGACGGGTTGGCCGCAGCGGCGGCACATGAACTGGGCACCCCGCTCGCGACCATCGCCCTCGTTACAAAGGAACTCGAGCGTGGCAGCGTGCAATGGCCGGAACTGAGCGAAGACATCACCTTGCTCCGGACCCAGGCCGAGCGCTGCCGGGATATTCTCCGCAAGCTCACCCGCAGCCCGACCGAACAGGATCCCCACCACGTCAGCCTTCCCGTCACCCAGTTGCTACAGGAAGCGGCCGGTCCGTATTCCTCGTCTCAGGTGCGCATCCGCATTTCGGCCGCCCCGCGCGACGGAGCTGGGAGCGCCGACCGGCGCGAGCCCATCGGTGAGCGTCGGCCGGGCCTGATCTACGGCATCGGCAACATCATCGAGAATGCCGTCGATTTCGCGGGCTCGGCCGTCGACGTAGCCGCCGTTTGGGACGAGCGCGAGATCGAGATGACGATCACCGACGACGGCCCTGGCTTTGCTCCCGACATTATCGATACGCTGGGCGAGCCCTACGTCACGACTCGTGGAACGGGCCAGAGGCTTGGTCGGTCCGGCAAAGAGGCCTCGGGGCTGGGACTCGGTTTCTTCATCGCCAAGACTCTACTCGAACGATCCGGTGCGCGTGTCACACTCGAGAACCGCCTGCCGCCAGAGCACGGTGCCATCGTTCGGATCACGTGGGGGCGCGGTAGCTTCGACTTGCCGGAGACGCGAACAGGCACAGCTCATTGGCCCGAGCAGCGGCCACATGCTGCCGAGTGACGCGACGCCGATCTGCTGATCACCGCAGGTGGCATCAACTGCAAGTCATGGACTAACGGGCGCGACGGCCCGCCTTGTTCGGAACCTTCCGGGCCGTCGTGGTCGCTGTGGCTTTGATCCTCCGAGCACTCTCACCCTTTCCAGCGGTGGCCTGCCGCCGAGGCGCTTTCTCGACCGCGATCTTCGCTGTGGTCCGACGCGTCTTGGCAGCTGATGCCTTCTTAGAGGCAGCGCTTGCCCCCGCCGGTCCTGCGGTTCCCTTCCGTTTCGCGAGCAGGGCCGATGCCTCGGCCCGCAGAAGGGCGTTCAGCCGCTTCTGCATCTCTTTCGGGCTGACCCTTTCGACGCGAGTCTGGATCGACCAGACGTGACCAAACGGATCCTCGATCTGACCCGTCCTATCGCCGTAGAACTGATCGGCCACCGGCCGGCGCACCTTGGCGCCTGCCTTAACCGCCTTAGCCACCAGCCGGTCAACATCGTCGACATACACTGTCATGACGACACTCGTTCCCCTGAGCGCCTGGGGACCGACCGCCTTCGCTTCCGGAAACTCGTCAGACAACATCACGACGGCGCCGCCCATCACCAGCTCGGCGTGCCCGACCTTGCCTGCCATTTTCAGGCGAAAGCGTTCCTCGGCACCAAAAACCTTCTTGTAGAACTTGATCGCGCTTGCCGCATCGCGCACCCGCAGGTAGGGCATGACCGCCTGATAGCCCCTCGGGACACCACTCTTCGCGTTCACCATAGCGTCGCCATCCCTTGCCACCGTCAGCCCGCCGTTCACGGCATACCTGCGTCAAGTCTACAACCGGTCTCGCTCGGCCGATGACGTGAGTTCACGCATAACCTTAACCGGTCGAACGGACAGCGTATGATGTCTGTTCGATCGAACGATGCCTTGAGGCTGGCCGCCAACTTTCAAGTGAGCGTCACGGGCCGGCTCAACCACCCCTGGCTCCAGCTGATGAGAGACGCGCCGCGCATGCATGCAACACAGCCCGGCGACGCGGAACACAGAAGCAACATCCTCTCGGCCTTGAAATGGATGACGGTCGCGCTTTTCGCCTTTTCCGCGATCGGCGTTGCCGCGCGTGAGGCCGGTCGAGGCATGGGCGCGCTCGACATCATGTTCTACCGCAGTTGGCTCGGCGTCTCGATCCTGGCGATCGTCCAATACGGCTCCGGCAAAAGCGTGATCGACCTGCGCACGACGCAGATGCCGCTGCTGTGCCTACGCAGCTTCATCCACTTCATCGCGCAATACGCTTGGCTCGTAGCGGTGACTCTGATCCCCCTCGCCGAACTCTTCGCGATCGAATTCACGGCGCCGCTCTGGACTGCGCTGCTAGCGCCGCTCTTTTTGAAGGAGCGGTTGACGGGCACGCGCCTGCTTGCTGCCGCGCTGGGGTTCGTCGGCATCCTGATCGTGGTGTCACCCGGCAGCCTGACAATTGGTCCGGGGACGATCTATGCTTTCGTGGCAGCGGTCGGCTTCGCGCTGCACTACCTGATGACCAAGCAGCTCACGCGGCGCGACAGCGCATTTCTCCTGCTCTTCTATACACACGTGATCCAGGGCGTGATGGCCATCGCTCTCACCATCACGTCGCTCAAAGTCCCTGATCCCGTCACCGCGCTCTGGATCGTGGCGCTCACGGTGATCGGTCTCGTGGCGCACTACGCATTGGCCCGCGCCTTTGCGCTGGCGGACGCGATCGTGGTCGCGCCACTGGATTTTCTGAGGTTGCCGTTGATCGCCGTCGTCGGCGTCGTGCTCTACGATGAGCGATTGGCGCCGACGCTACTTGCCGGCGCCGCCGTGATCGTTGCCGCCAACGCCATCAACATCTGGGGCGAGCGTCGGCGGCGTAGCTGATTTTGGAGCGCGCGGCTCCACGGGGAGCCGACACGCGCCACTCAAGAACTCAACTCACGTTCGCTCGATGACCATGGCGATGCCTTGGCCGACGCCGATGCACATCGAAATGAGCGCGTACTTGCCGCCCGTGCGTTCGAGCTGACGGACGGCGGTGATCGCGATGCGCGAGCCGGAGGCCCCAAGGGGGTGACCAACAGCGATGGCGCCGCCGTTCGGGTTCAACCGCTTGTCATCCGCCGAAATGTCGAGTCCCTTGCAGCAGGCCAGCACCTGCGCCGCAAACGCCTCGTTGATCTCGATCACGTCCATGTCTTTGAGATCGAGGCCGGCGCGTTCGAGTGCCTTCTTGGCCGCGGGCACGGGACCAAAGCCCATGATGCGTGGGGCCACGCCCGCCACTGCCGTCGAGATGATGCGCGCGCGCGGCTTGGCGCCCGCCTTATCGCCCGCGTCGCGGCTCGCCACGATCAGTGCGGCGGCGCCGTCGTTGATGCCCGATGCGTTGCCGGCCGTGGTCACGCCGTCCTTGAAGATGGGCCTCAGCTTGGCGAGGCCCGCCATGTCCGTCTGCGGCCGGGGGTGCTCGTCGGCGCCGATCGAGCCCGGCTCGCCACCACGCTTGGCGGGCGGAATGCTCACAGCGAGGATCTCGTCCTTGAAGAACCCGGCAGCCCGAGCAGCCTCATACTTCTGCTGCGAGGCGAGGGCGTAGACGTCGCAGGCCTCACGCGTCACCTGGAACTCGCGGGCGAGGTTGTCAGCCGTCTGAGGCATGGTGTCGTCGCCGAAATCGCTCTCGATGCGCGGGTTAGGGAAGCGGGCGCCGAGAGAGGCGACATAGGACTCGATCCGCTTCGGGAAGGCCCCCTCGGTTCGGCCGACGACGAAAGGTGCGCGCGTCATGCTCTCGACGCCTCCGGCGACCACGACGTCAGCCTCGCCGCAGGTGATGGCGTGGGCGGCCGAGATCAGGGCGTTCATGCCCGAACCGCAGAGGCGGTTCACGGTGTTGGCCGGGACCTCGATCGGGAGGCCTGCGAGCAGCATGGCGTGGCGGCCGACGTTACGGCTGTCCTCGCCAGCCTGGGAGACGCAGCCGATGTTGACGTCGTCGATGGACGCCGGGGCGAAGCCCGAGCGGGTGACGACGGTCTTGATGACGTCGCCCAGCATGTTGTCGGGGCGCACGCCCGAAAGCGCTCCGTCCTGGCGACCGAAGGGAGTGCGAATACCGTCGTAGATGTAGGCTTCGAGCATTGGGGGTCTCCTTCCCGTAATGGCCGCCCTCTTCAGGCGAGGCGGCTGGTTGGATTATCCTACAGGCTGCCCACGCTGAGCGCGTGGGGACAAGCTCGCCGCCCGCCGCTGCGGACGGGCGCCGGCACATTCCTACCCCCTGAACTTGTTCTTCGGCACGAAACCGGACGCCTCGGCGTTGCGGCGGTCGCGCACCCAGACCTCGCGATTGGGGTGCATGCCGCCACCCCGCGTCGCGGGCACCGCCATGTGGCGCGCGCGCTGCAACAGGCGGGTATCGGCAATGCCGCAGTTGGGATGAACGCCACCATTGTCGGCAACCGCTTTGTCCCAGACGGCTTTGCGCTTTGCGAAGGTCTGGGGATTGGCCAGCGCCGGACAGTTCAACTCGTTCTTGTTGAGGTCGATCTGGATCTCGTCACCGTCCTCGACGAACGCGATCGGACCGCCGAGGGCTGCTTCCGGTCCGACATGACCGATGACGAGACCGACGGAACCGCCGGAGAACCGCCCGTCGGTCATCAGGCCGACCACAATGCCGCGCTCGCGGCACAGCGTCGTGATGCGCGAGGTCGGGTCGAGAAACTCCGGCATGCCCGGCGCGCCGCTCGGTCCCTCGTAGCGCACGATCACCATGTCGTTGTTGAGAAACCGCTCCGGGGTCGTCTCGAGTGCCGTCAGCAGCGCTTGCTCGCTTTCGAACACGCACGCGCGGCCCCGAAACGTGTTGTCCTCGAGGCCGCCTTCGACGCCCGCGAGTTTCAGGATGGCCGAGAAGTCGGGCGAGAGGTTGCCGCCGAGCACGCGCAGGCCGCCGGTTGCCTTGTAGGGCTTGGCGATGGGGTAGATCACAGTGCCGTCGGCGCTCTTTGTGCCAAGACGCTTGACCTGTTGGCTGAGCGTCTCGCCAGTGCACGTCATGACGTCGCCATTGAGCAGGCCCGCCTCCAGCAATTCGCGCACGATCACCTGCACGCCGCCGACCCGGTCGATGTCGACCATGGAGTATTTGCCGTAGGGGCGTGCGTCGGTGAGCACCGGCACGACATTCTGCGAGAGGTGATTGAACTCCTCGGGAGTCATGACCTCCTTCCAGAAATCGGCGAAGCCTGCCGCCCGCGCGATCTCCGGAGCATGCAGGACGACGTTGGTCGAGCCGCCGATGGCCATGGCGACGATCATGGCGTTGCGCAGCGAATCCCGCCCGACGATGTCGCGCGGCTTGAGGTCCTTGGCGATCAGGTTCGAGAGCAGCGTCACGAGTTCGGCCGCGAACTCCTTCACGCGGCGCGGATCGTCGGACGGCGGCGCAACCATGTGCAGCGGCTGCATGCCGACGACGCCGATGAACGTCTGCATGGTGTTATAGGTGAACATGCCACCGCAGCTGCCGTAGCCGGGGCACGCATGGCAGGCGATGTGATGGCGATGTGCGGCATCGGGATGGCCGGCCACCTGGTAGGCGCTGACGATGTCGAGCGGCTCGCCCGTGTTAGGGTCCTTGCCGGGATGGATCGGCCCGTCCGACATGATGATCGATGGCTGATTGTGCTCGAGCAGCGCGGCGAGTGTGCCGACCGGCGGCTTGTCGCAGGCCACCACGGCAATGGTGCCGGCGAGGCCGGTGGCGCTCAGATGCTCGCTCAATGCGTCGTGCGTGACTTCGCGTCCGATCAGCGAGTAGCGCATTTCGCGGGTGCCGTTGCGCACTCCGTCCGAGGTCGCAATCGTGTACTCGGGCTGCACGAGGCGCAACTGGAGCTGGCCGGGGCCTTTGCCGATGCGGCTTTTCAGGGCCTCGTGGATGGCGTCGACCTTGGACATCACGCCGAGGTAGCATTGGCTGTCGCCCTTGGTGCCGACCACGCCCACCGAGGGCTCGTGAATGAGATCCGGATCGGTGCCGAGCTCACGGGCGAGACCGATAGTCTGGGTCGAGCGGCCCGGATGGCGGTCGATGAGGACGATTCTCGAGTTCTTCAAGGGAGGGTTCCTTCCATCAACGGCGATCTCGGCTAGGAGCGTGGCGCTCCGCCGGGGACTGGGATTGTGGCGTTATATGGCCGGGAACGCGGGGCGGAAGCAAGGGCCGGGAGCGCGCAGGATGGGGCGCCAGAGTTAGCCAGGTCGCGGGGATGCTGTTGCCCGAGATGGCAAAGAGCTTCGATCCGGAACCGGTCTTGGTAAAGGCTTAGAAGGCCGAGATCATCTCGATCAGAGGGCCATCCGTCCTCCGTCGTTTCGCGTTCCGGGGCACGACGCGGGCCAGCGTCGGGGACACGGCCACGACCTCGCGCGAGATATCGATCATCGAGCGGGCAGCTTCTTGGCAATGAACTCCACGAGGATGTCCCTAAATCGTGTTCAAACCTAAGCTGGTACAAGAATTCCTTTACGCTGGATCGCGGGCGCTCGGAGGCTGTAGGTTCGCGCCGAAGCCCGGCCGTTAGAGTGGGCGACGAAATCGGGAGAGAGCGACTTGGGCGAGGGAGCCGGCACGAGACTGGCGCGGATTTTGCGCGACGCGCCAACCGCGACCTCGAATGTGCGTGGCATCCTGTTCATGACCACGGCCTGCGCGTCTTTTGCGTGCGGCGATACGATCATGAAGCTCTCATCGGGCGCTGTGCCGACCAGCGAGCTGCTGTTTCTTCGGGGTTGCTTCGTCACCCTGGGCGGATTTCTCGTGGCTTACTGGCTGGGCGCTTTGTCGCTCCTGCATCGGGCGCTGTCGGGCGCGATGGCGATCAGGGCGGCCGGCGACGTTACCGGCGCGTGGAGCTTCCAGATGGCACTCGCGCGGATGCCTTACGCCGACCTCAGCGCCGTGGGGCAGTTGACGCCGCTGGCGATCACGGCAGCCTCGGCGCTGTTTCTCGGAGAGAAAGTGGGCTGGCGTCGCTGGACGGCGACGATGGTTGGGTTGGCAGGCGTGCTGCTGATCATCCGTCCGGGCTCGAGTGCGTTCAACTGGTGGGCGCTGGCCGGGATTCTCTCGGTTCTGGGCTCGACGGTGCGGGATCTCGGCACGCGCTACGTCGACCGCAGCGTGCCGCCGGCGATTATCATGATGCTGTCGGCAGCGGCGACGACGATCACCAGCCTGATTGTTGCGCCATTTGCCGGGTGGAGCGCACCTTCGGTGGGGCTGGTGGCGGTGATGGCGCTCTCCGCGATGTTCTCGCTGGTCGGCCAGATGTGTGTGATCATCTCGGTGAGATCGGCCGACATCTCGGCGGTGGCACCCTTCCGGTACACGATCATCCTGTTCGCCATAGCCTCGGGCGTCCTGGTGTTCGGACATTTCCCGGACGCACTGACGCTCACCGGAACGGCGATCGTGGTGGCAGCCGGCCTTTATACGTTCTATCGCGAGCAGTCGCTCAGGCGGCTCGCCGACCGGCCGCGGCCGTGACACACGTCCCTCGCCGCTAACGCCACCGGAGCATCATGAGCAGAAATCTTCTCGGCATCGGGGCGGTCATCGGCGCAGGCGCGGCGATGATGTCGGCCGATGCACTGGCCAAGGTGGCCGTGGCCGAGACGACGCTCGGACAGACGATCGCCGGACGCGGCCTCGTCGCGTGCCTGATCCTGACGGCGGCAGGCCTGTTGCAAGGGCAGATCCGGTGGCATCCGGGCCTGCTCTCGGCGCCGGTCGTCGTGCGCATTCTGGCCGAGGTGGGCGCTGGCATCTCGATGGTGGGCGCGCTCGGTTTCATGCCGATCGCCAACGCGACGGCGATCCTGCAATTCATTCCGCTGGTGACGACGATGGCGGCGGCGCTGCTGTTTGCCGAGCAGGTGGGCTGGCGGCGTTGGATGGCAGGCCTCGCCGGTTTCGCGGGCGTGCTGTTGATCCTTCAGCCGGGCGCGGCCGGGTTTACATGGTGGTCCCTACTCGCGGTCTCGGCGATGCTGTGCATGTCGACCCGAGACCTTGCCACGAGCCGCATCGACCGCAGCGTGCCGACACTGCTTATCGGCGCGGTTTCGGCCGGGGCGGTCTCTCTCGCCGGATGCGGTCTCGCGACACTGACGGGATGGGCACCGACCACACCGCGCAGCATCGCTTTCACCGTGGCGGCCGGCGTTGCGCTATCCGCCGGGTTCATCTGCCTCGTGGTGGGCATGCGCAATGCCGAGATGTCGGCGATCGCGCCGTTCCGCTACTTCACGCTGCTGTGGGCTATCCTGATGGGCTATTTCGCGTGGGGTGAGGTGCCCAATACAGTGGCTTGGGTGGGCATCGCGGTCGTGGTCGCGGCCGGGCTGTACGCCTTCGGCCGCGAACGCAAGCTCATCCAACAACGCATGCGTGAGCAGGCCAGACAGCGGGAGCCAGCTCGGGCATGACGGCAATTCCAATTGCCAGCGCCAGCTCAGGCAATTTCGCCGCGATCGCGGCGATGATCGGCTCGCAGGCCGTGTTCACGGTCAATGATGCGCTGATGAAACTTGCGGCGCGCGAGGTGCCGGGTGGTCAGGCTATCTTCATCCGGGGACTGTTCACGATTGTGCTGGCGCTCACGCTGGCGGTCGCGATGGGCAGCCTGAAAGCCTGGCCTTCGCGGAAAGACTGGCCGCTGATCGGTCTGCGCAACGTCGGCGAGGTCGGTGCGACGCTGCTCTACCTGACTGCGCTCTTCAACATGCCGATCGCCGACGCGACCGCCATTCTGCAGTTCCTGCCATTGGCGATCACGGCCGGTGCGGCTCTCTTTCTCGGGGAGCGGGTCGGCTGGCGGCGGTGGCTCGCCACCTCGGTCGGCTTCGCTGGCGTCCTGTTGATCATCCGGCCCGGCACGCCGTCTTTCACTGGATGGTCTCTCGTGGCGCTCGCCTCGCTGGCGGCCATCGTTCTGCGCGATCTCACGACGCGGCGCATCGACCGGGGGGTGCCGACAGCGCTGTTGACGCTGATTTCCAGCTTGTCCGTGACCTTGGCAGCCTCGACATACGCCTTCGTCGAGCCATGGCACCTGCCGACCGCGAAGGGTATGGCGATGGCCGGCGGAGCGGCGTTCTTCGTGCTGGCCGGGTACTATCTGATCATCGAGGCGATGCGCCGAGGCGATGTGGCCGTCGTCGCGCCGTTCCGCTATTCGGTTATGCTTTGGGCGATCATCGCGGGCGTGCTGCTGTTCGGTGAAGTGCCCGACCCGATTGCGCTGATGGGCACGGCGCTGGTCATCTTGGCCGGCCTCTACACATTCTTCCGCGAGCGCCAGCTCGCCCGGCAAAAGGGCGTGGCATGACCGACAACGTCAAAGGTATTCTGGCGATTCTGTTCTCCGCCGCCGGCTTTATCGTCAATGACGCCATCGTCAAGGTGATCACGGAGGAGCTACCCAACGGCCAAATCATCTTCATGCGCGGTCTCGCGGCGACAGCACTGCTCGCCGTGCTCACGACCGCAACGCGATCCTGGCGGCCGCTTCACGTCCTCCTGGCTCCGGCCATGCTCGTGCGCCTCGTGGCGGCGGCGTTCTCGACCTTGTTCGTCGTGGCCGCGCTGCGCCATCTTCCGCTCTCGACAGTCAACGCCATTTTGCAGGTCTCGCCGCTGGTCGTGACGGCCGGGGCCGCACTGCTGCTGGGGGCCCATGTCGGCTGGCGGCGCTGGTGCGCGTCGCTCGTGGGTTTCGGTGGCGTTCTCCTGATCATCAAGCCGGGCACGGGCGCTTTCGGCGCTGAAATCTGGCTGGCGCTCGCGTGTCTGCTGGCGTCTGCGACACGGGATCTGACAACCCGGTTCATCGATCACTCGACGCCGTCGATGCTGGTGACGTTTGCCGCATCGGCCGTTGTGATGCTAGCCGGATTGGGACTTCTGCCGTTCGAGACGTGGATCGTTCCCTCACCGCGCGCCACGGGACTGATCCTGGTGACGGCGGGCTGCTTGTTCGTCGCCTACCATTTCGGCGTGATCGCCATGCGGACGGGCGAAATCCCTGTGGTGGCGCCGTTCCGCTACGCATCGATCCTCGGCGCGCTGGCGCTCGGGTACGGCATCTGGGGACATGTGCCCGACAGCATATCGTTGATCGGCATGGCGCTCGTTGTTGGGGCGGGGCTCTACCTGCTCTATCGGGAACGCTCGATCGCGCGCGCCGCGCGGGCGGCTCCAGCTTCTGCAGCCGACAACCAGCAGCCGAAGGCGACGTCATGAAGAACGCGATGAAGGAGAAAATCGCCGGCGGCGCCGCTGCGCTCGGCGTCTCGCTGATGTTCCCATCGCCGCAGCTCGTCGAGATGCTGGCCTATGCGGGCTTCGACTGGGTGTTGCTCGACTGCGAGCACGGGTCACTCTCGCTGGCGGACGTCGAGGTGATGTGCATGGCGGCCGATGCTGCCGGCATCACGCCGATCGCCCGCCCGCGGAGCAACTCGACGGCCGACATCCAGTCGGTCATGGACCGCGGCGCGAAGGGGGTGCAGGTGCCGCACGTCAATTCGCGTGCCGATGCCGAGCGGGCGATGGCGGCAGTCAAGTTCGGTCCGGGTGCGGGGCGCGGGCTCGCCGCAGGGACGCGACCGGATCGGTGGGGCCTTGGGGCGCGCATGCCGGATTTCGTCACGGCGCAGAATGCCGGGTCGCTCGTCTGCGTGCAGATCGAAGACCGTGAGGCGGTCGCGAACATCGATGACATCCTGAGCGTCGAAGGCATCGACGTGTTTTTCATCGGCCCTTCGGATCTGTCGCAGTCATTGGGCTTTCCCGGCAATGCGAAGGCGGCGCCCGTTGCGAAAGTGATCGACGAGACGCTGGCCAAGATCGTTGCCGCAGGAAAGGTGCCGGGCATGCCGGCGACGGCGGATGCGCTGCCGGACGTGGTGGGGAAAGGTTGCCGGTACGTCTACAACCATCTGCCGCGCATTCTGGGCGCGGGGGCGAGCGCTTATCTCGGCAAGGTGAAGGGCTAACAGCGCAAACACGAGTTGCGAACTGCCGGCAGCGCGCGCGACACTGACCGACGACACACGCAACATCCGAGACGGGGTCGGCCATGGCCATCATCGATGCGCAAATTCATCTCTGGCGGAAGGGGACGGCAACGCCCCCGCACCTCGGACGACCGTATCTGGTTGAGGAAGCAATCCGCGACATGGACGCGGCGGGTGTAGACGGCGCGATCCTGCACCCACCGGCAAGCTGGGACCCGGATTCCAACGAGCAGGCGATCGAGGCCGTGGAGGCCTATCCGAAGCGTTTCCGTATCCTCGGCAATCCGCCGCTCGACCGCCCTGACAGTCCGCAGCTGATTGCGAGCTGGAAGTCGCGGCCGGGGATGCTCGGCTATCGGTTCTATTTCAACAAACCGAACAACAAGACGTGGCCGACCGATGGAAGTATCGACTGGCTGTGGCCGACTGCAGAGAAGGCGGGTACGCCGCTGGCGCTGCTGGCGGGCGACTGGCTGCCACTGCTCGGGACGATCGCGGACCGGCATCCGGGTTTGAAACTCATCGTCGATCACATGGGGGCGCTGCGCGGCGCGAAAGGCGATGCGGCCTTCCCGGCGATGGACGACCTGGTCAAGCTGGCGAAATACCCAAACGTCGCCGTGAAGCTGACGGGCGGGCCGTTCTATGCGGACGACGCTTATCCGTTCCGAAGCCTGCACCCGCACTACCGGCGCATGTACGACGCATTCGGGCCGCGGCGGCTGTTCTGGGGCACCGACATCACCAAGATGCCGTGCTCGTGGCGCCAGTGCGTGACGCATTTCCAGGAGATCGACTGGATCCCGGAGGCCGACAAGCGGCTCATTATGGGCGAGGCGATCTGTGATTGGCTGGGGTGGGAGAGGTAGGGGAGCCCAGAGCCGACAAGACGCCACATGCGCTAGTCGGAGCAGCTCCTCTCGGCGGTGGAAGGGCCCCGGATCTCCACGCACCTTGCGGCGCGCTTCGTCCGGGGACACGATCGCGGATCCGGGCCCGCTGATCACCACCTCAGAGCTTGAAGGGCACGACCGTCTGCTGCTGGGTGCCGAGGCCCTCGATCGAGAGCTTCATGACGTCGCCGGCCTTGAGGAAGAGCGGCGGCTTCATGCCGAGGCCAACGCCGGGAGGAGTGCCGGTGGTGACGACGTCGCCGGGCTCGAGCACCATGAACTGCGAGACGTAGTGCAGGATGAAGTCGCACTTGAAGATCATGGTCTTGGTGGAGCCGGTCTGCATCCGCTTGCCGTTGAGATCGAGCGACATCGGCAGGTTGTTGACGTCCTTGACCTCGTCGCGCGTGACGAGCCAGGGGCCGAGCGGGCCGAACGTCTCGGCGCATTTGCCCTTCATCCACTGGCCGCCGCGCTCGATCTGGAAGTGACGCTCGGATACGTCATTGCAGATGGTGTAGCCGGCGATGTGGCTCTGTGCATCCTTCAGCTCGACGTAGCGCGAGCGCTTCCCGACGACGAAGGCGATTTCGAGTTCCCAGTCGAGCTTGGTCGAACCGCGGGGGATCATGACGTTGTCGTTGGGGCCGCAGATGCAGTTGGTCAGCTTGTAGAAGATGATCGGCTCGGTCGGCACGGGCTGTCCGGCCTCGGCGGCATGGTCGGCGTAGTTGAGGCCGATCGCCATGAAGTTGCGGACGTTGCCGACCGGCGCGCCGATGCGCGAGCCAGCGGGGGCCTCGGGCAGCGTCGATGGGTCGATGGCCTTCAGCGTGGCAATCGCGGCGTCGGACAGGACGTTGCCGTCGATGTCCTTCACGTGGGCCGAAAGATCGCGGATCTTACCCTGGGCGTCGACAAGACCGGGTTTCTCGGCGCCAGCGGGGCCGAAGCGGCAGAGTTTCATAGGTGAGCGCTCCTCGACGATTGTGATTGATTTCGGGGCCCAATCGGTAGGACGGGGGCGGCGACGTGGCAAGTGCGATGCGCGGACCGGGTCAGACGGCTGCGGCCGGACGGTGCCCGAGCTTGCGGCCGGTGAGGAGTGCGAAGCAGGCGGCAGTGGTTACGCCGGCCGCGATAGCGAGGCCAGGGCCGTAGCCGCCAAAGGCGTCGCGTAGCAGGCCGAACAGTGCCGGTCCCGTGGCCGAGGTGAGCTGGATCACGGTTGCAGCAGTGCCGTAGGTCGCACCAAAGGCCTCGGCGCCGAACTCGCGGCGTACGACCACCGGGCCGAGCGTGGTGATATGGCCGATGCCGTAGCCGTAGACGAGGCTGGCGCCGACGAGGACGGCCGTCGTCGGCCATGCGGCGAGCGCCAAAAGGGCGCCGGTCTGCACCAACATGATGCTCATGGCCAGGAAGCGGACGTCCACCCGATCGACGATGCGGGCGAGGATCAGTCGGCCGATGAAGGCGGTAACACCGGTCGCGCTGACGAGAAGACCTGCGCCGGCTATGCCGAGCAATGGACTGGCGAGCGCCACGTGATGAGTGATGAAGCCGATCTGGACCGTCAGCGCGAGGGCAAAGCCGGCAGCGGCTGTCCAAAGCAGGACGCGCGGGCGGCCGTTGGCGACCATCGGAGACGGGCGCCGGACCGGCTCGCCCGGGGTCGCAACGGCCATCGGCTCGCCGTCGCGGGCGAGGCCGAGATCTGCGGGGCCGCGGTATCGAAGGACACCCAACACAAGCGGCAACAGAATGAAAACGGCGGCGAGGCCCGCCGCGATCAGGCCACGCTCCAAGCCGAGGCGTTGCAGCGCGAGCAGTAGGAGCGGCACGCCGACTATCGCGCCGACGCTAGCGCCCATGATGGCCAGCGTCATGGATCGACCCTGATGGCGCTCGAACCAGGGCGCGACGGTGGCCGAGATGCCCGTGGTCGAGAGCGTGGACCAGCCGATGCCGATGAGGGCGAAGCACGGGTAGAGCTGCCAAGGCGCTCGCACCTGTCCAATCAGTGCGACGCCAAGGCCGAGGCAGAACGTGCCGATGGTTAGCACAGGGCGCGGGCCGTAGCGGTCGATGCAGCGGCCGACGAGGCGCTGGACGGAGGCGCTGACGAGGAAGAACAGCGTGATCGCGAACGACACCTCGGCGACGGGCCAGCCGTGCGCGGTAGTGACCGCCTGCAAGTAGACGCTGGCGCCGAACAGGCCCAACGCCCAGGTGACGGCGGCGATGACGAAACACGCCGCGACGACGCGCCAGCCGTAGAACATTGTAGGTGAGGCTCGCGTCTTGAACATGCGCGCCACTCCCCCGTATCGCCTAGTTTGCTCGAATGGGCGTCGGGCCAACGAAATCCGGTATCAGGCGACGCGCGATGTCGTCGGTGGCGCCGGTCGCCATCAGATAGCCGAGCGCGACCGCGATCAGCGCGAGGGCGAACCAGAAGATCGGCCGCTGCCGGCGCCATAGCAGCGCCCACGCGACGATAACGAGCGGCAGCCCGAGTATGACGGCGCCGTAGAGCTTGGGTGTCATGCTGGATCGCCTTCCTTGCCGTGCCCTACGCTGACGCGCTCGTCGAACACGAAGCATTCGCCCTGCCAGCGGCTCGAATCGGCGGGCACCTCGGCCAGATAGCGCAGGATACCGCCTTCAAGATGGTAGACTTCGGGGAACCCGTGGGCGAGCAGATAAGCGGATGCCTTCTCGCACCGGATGCCGCCAGTGCAGAACATGGCGATCTTCCGGTCGCGCGCGGGATCGAGCGAACGCTCGACCCACTCAGGGAAATCACCGAAGCTGCGCGTGCCCGGATCGACGGCGCCGGGGAAGGTGCCGGCCGCCACCTCGAAGGCATTGCGTGTATCGATCAGCAGGACCTCAGGGTCCGCGATCAACGTGTTCCAATCGACGGGCGCGACGTAGGTTCCGACACGCTGCGTCGGATCGGCCTCTGGACGGCCGAAGGTGAGGATCTCCGGTTTCACCTTGATCTTCAGGCGCTGAAACGGCGGGCGGTCAGCCGCAGCGTCCTTGGTCTCGAGATCGGCGAAACGCGTATCCGACCGCAGCCAGGCCAGAAGCTCTGCCACGGCAGGCGGCTCGGCGGCGATGGTGCCGTTGATGCCTTCGCGGGCGACGAGGATGGTCCCATTTATCGCGAGCGCCGAGGCGCGGGCCTGCAACTCGGCGCACAGTGCAGCCGGATCGGCAACGGCGACGAATTTGTAGAAGGCTGAAACGAGAAGTGGCATGGGCAGATCGCGGCTTGGGTAGCGGCTCGGGGCCCGAGCCGGTCGCTGACGCCCTATAGCATCTTGCGCTTGACGCAAGCCACTGCACACCGCCTCTGCGCCGGGTGCCCGCCGAAGGGCACGGTCGTGCCACCGATCCTTCGCCCACTGCGGGGTAACCCACAGCCTCGACAGGACCGGCATGCGAGAGAGTGCCACACCGCGAGCCGCCTGTGGGCCCGCAAAACAGCCTCTCTCCCGCGAAGCACGACTATCGACGAACCCGTCGGCGATCGCACCCGGCGCAGGACCCCGTAACTGGCCCTTCCACACCCGCGTTCAAGTGGCGTGCGGCAGAATTTTTCGTGCCGGTGCGCGATGCCGCGAAGATAGAGGCAGCCGCGGGCGGGTCGAAACGGAAAATTCAAGGCGGCGATGCGTGGGTAGGGGTGCCATCTGAGGTGACGCGGGTGCGGGCGGAACACGCGACGGAATGCGCGGTTAGGCCAGAACTGGCAGCAAACAGGACCATTCCATGGCACT
>JALHMC010000033.1 GCA_022844225.1 Hyphomicrobiaceae bacterium
ACGCGGTCGATGCGATCGAGCACGTGCTGCATGGCGAGCTGCAAAGTCTCCAGTGCTTCAAGCGTACCCGCATCCGAGCGACGCCGCTCGTCCATGAACGCTGCAAGCAGCTCTCCAAGCGCCTTCAGCTGGCCGCTCGATCCGCCACCCGCAACCATGTCCGGCGGTGTAGCCTGCACCGCGAGTTCCCGTGAGTGGGCTTCCAATACGCGCTCGGCGGCGCGTCCTGCCGCATCCTCGGCGAATTGAGTAAGATCCTCGGCAGTCGGCACAAGCGAGCCGAAGAGAGCAACGACTTGAGCATCTGAAAGCTTATCGCCGAGTTCGCCGAGCCTCGCCTCGATCCCATCGAGCCGTTCCAACTGTACGCCGGTACGCCCGAGTTCGGACTCCATCGTCGCAAACCGAGCCCCAAGAGCATCCACTGCCTCGCGCGGCGCCAGGCGGTCGAGCATCGCCTCCACTCGGCGCGCAGCCTGGATGAGATCACCTTGTGCCGCCTCGACCTCGCGCGTGCTCTGACCGGCTTCGAAATCCTGTCCGCGCTCGGGAGCGGCGAGCCTGCGTTCGCTGCCACGCCGCTCGATCATGCTGCCGGCGCCGCCTCCCATCGCCTCGAGCATGCTGCGCAGCGGCGGAACAGCCAGATCGGCCTCGAAGGTTCGCGTCAAGGCTTCGGCTGCTGCATCGTCCCACGGCTCGTCCCCCGCACCACCGGGAGCCCCCCCCGTTCTGGCGCAAGCGTCTTCGCCCGGGACCGGGCGGGCGTCTGCTCTTTCGTCAGGCGCGGTTCCCTCCGGGCTCTCCCCGATTGGTGTGGCACCACCATCATTGCTACGCGCTTCCGCAGGGACTGAAGGTCCGCGTCCGGGCTTGGCCAACCCTGAGCTGCCGAGTGCGGAGCGCAGCGCCGGTGGCTCGATGCTGGACGGCGATCGCCTCAGCGATGCTCCGGCTCGTTGAGCCTTCGAAGCATTAGCCAGCTGATTTGAGACGCCCTCGCCCTCGTGGCTCGCCGCTGCCGCCGTCGCGGTATCGTCGGCCGGCCCATTGTCGCCCTTGTCGACCTCCGCGATATGCGCCGCGATGCGCTGTAGCAGCTGGTCCAGCTCCTCACGTTGCTTCACGGGCTTGCCGGGCGCATCCCCTTCGACCTTTGATCGCTCCGCATCCGCCATTTTCGTCCTCGTCGGCCAACTCGTTTCCAGGTGCCTGCAGTGCTGGGGCGTCCGGTTTAAGGGCCTGCGGCCTTCGGTTGTTGACCGATGTTCGCACGCGCCAGCTAGTTGCATTAACAAGGCTCTGACTGATAACGAGAAAAAGCCGTCAAGATGGACGGTGGATGCATCGCGTAAAAGAACGGTTAAGTATCGTCATCTTCTGCGACATGCATGGCATTGTGCCCGGACGGCCACAATTCCGAGGTATCCTGGCGCAACGTATGGGCAGCCCATGTGCGCTGCTACAGAAGCGTTGGGAGACTAAGATGGCAACCGAACGGTTTTGGCAGGTGCTTTGGTCGCTGGACTGGCCAGCGCGGCACTCGCGGGCCCTCCAGGGGGCGAAGAAAAGCCTGGCCGCTTCACCATGCAACCAACGGACGGTGGCTTGCTACGTCTCGACACCGTGACGGGCGATGTCTCACTGTGCGCGCGAACCGGCAGCTCGTTCGAGTGCAAGCCGGTGAAAGATGACCGCGACCTCCAATCAGAGGTCGCCCGGCTGGCAGACGAGAACAAACAACTCAAGGCCGAGATAAGGCGGCTCGAAGAATCGCTCGGGCTCGATGGTAGCCTCGGGCGCCCGAAGCCTAAACTCGAGCTGCCGAGCGAAGAGGACGTCGATAAGGCACTCAGTTACCTTGAGCGCATGTTCAAGAAGTTCCGGGACAAGTTGAAGGAGTTCGACAGCCCGGGATCTCCATCGAACGGCAAAGGCACTCCCCTTTGATGAGGCGACCCCTTTTAGTCCCGGGATCGCCCCGTCATCGGCGGATGGTAAGGGCGGGTGGCTGCGACATCGCCAAGTCAAAAGGGTCGAAGCGACGGCCGACCTCAAGCCTTCGTGATCACGATCTCCTGGTAGGCGGACGGGACACGCATGGTTCCATCAGTGGCCGTCTCGAAACTTGCGATCGTAGCTAGAAGATCCTTTTCCAGCGCCACTTGGCTGGCCTGATCGAGCGCCAGGAATGCCTTGTGGACGGGGCCGTAATAGGTCCTGAAAACGTCCATGAAATGCGCGGGCGAGCGATATCGGAAGATGAAGTCCTTGGGCGTCATGGCGATGGACTGCGCCTGACTACCGAATCGCTCCTCGATCCAGCCTTTCGTACCCCACAGCGCTGGAGAGCTGACCCCAGCCGGCGGCGCGATATGACGGCCCAGGGTCTTGAACACCTGACCGATGAAGCCGTCCGGCGTCCAGTTTGCAAGACCGATTCGCCCTCCCGGACGGCAAACGCGGACCAGCTCACTTGCGGCCTTGGCTTGATTCGGCGTGAACATGACACCAAACGTCGACACGACCGCATCGAACTGCGCGTCGGCGAATGGCAGCTGCTCCGCATCGGCCACTTGAAACGTCACGGGCAGCGATTCGGCCTCGGCCCGACCTCTCCCTCGCGCAAGCAGCGCGTCGACATAATCTGTGGACGTCACGTTGCACCAACGGCGTGCAAATGCGAGAGTTGCATTGCCATTGCCGGCAGCGACGTCGAGTACGGTCGCCCCGGGGCGTACGTCCATTGCCTCAGCGAGGCTTTCGCCGACGATCTGCAACGTGGTGCCGATCCGGGCATAGTCGCCCGATGCCCAGGCGGCGTTCTGTTTCGACTTGATCGCAGCGTAATCGGGGGCGTTTGATACGTTCACGACATTCCTCCTTCGAATAATGCGCTCCCTGAGAGGAGCGCCAGGGGCGGACGCTTGAAAGGCGGGATCAAGCGGCGGTCGTCGGGTCGATCACCTTGCTCACTTCAGTGATCTTGGTCGCCGGAAAGCCGCTCTGCTCGGCATGCCGCTGGATGATCTCGAAGCCGTTGGCCATGTAGACGCAGAAGGTCTTGTCGCCGGCCACGTAACTCTCGACCCACTGGATGTCCGGGCCGAGCTGTCGGAGCACCTCATTCGATTTCTGAGCCGCCTGCCTGAGCTGCTCGCGCTCAAAACTGCCGACTTTCGGAATATCGCGTTCGATAATGAACCTGCGCAGCGCCATAACGGTCTCCTTGTCCGTGCTTTGGATCAGGCCGCCGGGTCGCGCATTTGCTTCTCGTCTGCCTGTGCCTTGAATATCGCCCACAACGAAACAGGGTGCTTGGCGGCAGCAAGGAAACCGACCGCAATCTTCATGCAGATTTGGTGGGGAGTCGTCGGGGGAGCATGCTAGAATCATGATTAGTCTTGGGTCGTGTCCGGTAATTCCATGCTCTATGTATTCGGAGGCTTCGAGCTCGATGACGGGCGCTATGAGCTGCGCCACGGTGGCGTTCAGGTGCCCGTTGAACCGCTTGTGTTCGATTTGATCGGCTTCCTCGCCAGAAATCCCAACCGCGTCATCGGCCGCGACGAGATCGTGGATGCGGTCTGGCAAGGGCGGGCGATCTCCGACGCCACCATCTCGAGTGGCATCAAGTCGGCCAGGCGCGCGCTCGGTGACAGCGGCGACAGCCAGAACCTGATCCGCACCGTACGTGGGCGGGGTTTCGAGTTCTGTGCCGAGGTATCCACGACTGTAACCGGCAAGGAATCGGTCGCTGCGGTAGCTGTAGAGCCCGCCGCTCCCACCGGGGATAAGGACGGTCGGCGGACTCGTAGTGCAGGCGAAGATCCGAAACCCATCATCATCGTGTTGCCGCTTGCCAACCTAGCGGCCGATGCCGATGCGTACTTCGCCGACGGTCTGACTGAGGACATCATCACCAATCTTTCGCGCTTCCGGGACTTGCGTGTCGTCTCCGGAGCCTCTGCGCTGCAGTTCCGGGGCCGTGAGGCGGATATCGCCGAGGTCTGCCGGCGCACGAACGCCGGCTATGTCGTAAAGGGCTCGGTAAGGCGCGCGGCAGGACGGGTTCGGATCGCGGTCGAGCTGGTCGACGGCTCCACCGGCGTTCAGCTTTGGGGTGATCGCTACGACCGCGAGATGGTCGATATCTTCGACCTGCAGGACGAGGTGACCCGCATCATCGCAGCCACGCTCGGCGTCACGATGCAGGAGGTGGCACTGCAGAGGGCGATGAAAAAGAGCCCGCTCGAACTGAGCGCATATGATTGCCTGCTGCGGGCACGCCGCTACACGTGGTTGCTCAGTGCCGAAATGCACTCTGAGGCCCGTGACCTTCTCGAGAAGGCCGTCGAGCTGGACCCGCTTTCACCTGATGCCCATGCGCTGCTCTCCAACGTCTACCTGGGCGAGCATCGCTTCGACATGAACCCGCGGCCAAACCCCATAGGGCGCGCACTGACCCACGCTCTCGCCGCGACCCGCCTAGATCCCCAAAACGCCTACGCCCGGTGCTGGCTTTCCATTGTCCACTTCTTCCGCTTCGAGAATGACAAGTTCGAGACCGAGGCTCAGATCGCTCTGCGCCTCAATCCCAATGATCCCGAGACACTGGCTGACATCGGCCATTATTACGCATTTATGGGCGAGTTCGAGCGTGGCACGGAGCTGACCCGTCGCGCGCAGGAGCTAAACCCCCTCCATCCGACGTGGTATTATTTTGGTTTCGCCCGCCTCCACTACAGCCAGCGACGTTACGACGAGACGCTGGCGGACATGCAGAGGATTGGCCTGCCGCATTTCGCCTGGTCGCACCTTCTTACGGGGGCTGCAAAGGGCCAGCTCGGTCACCCGGATGCAGGTGAGGCTGTGGCCAAACTTTACGACATCAAGCCGGACTTTTCGGCGCTCACCGAGCTGAAGAAGTGGAACACGGCACCTGACGATCTCCAACACATCCTCGACGGTCTGCGCAAGGCCGGCCTGAAGGAATGAGACCGTCCCGCCCCGGCCCTAGCCCTCGCCCAGACGACGCGTCGCCTGCACCAGCTCGTGCACGATACCGGGCTCTGTCATCGCGTGCCCGGCATCGGGAACCACGATCAGCTCCGCCCGGGGCCAACGAGCCTTGAGGTCGAAGGCCGACTTGATCGGCGTAACCACGTCATAGCGTCCGTGAACGATGACGCCGGGAATGTCGCCGATCCGGTGAGCCTCTGTCAGCAACTGACCATCGTGCGCGAAAAAGCCCCCGTGCACGAAGTAGTGGCACTCGATCCGGGCAAACGCGAGCGCATAGGCATCGGCGCTGAACAGTCTGATGCGCTCCTGATCGGGCGCTAGCGCCAACGTCGAGGCCTCCCACGTGCTCCACGCGCGGGCTGCCGCTAGCTGTACCTTGATGTCAGGATGCGTGAGACGCCGGTAATAGGCACCGATGACGTCGCCGCGCTCTTCCAGTGCGATGCCGGCCATCAAGTCGGAGAAGGCATCGGGAAAGAGCCAACTCGCGCCCTCTTGATAGAACCAATCGAGTTCTGCCCGCCGTAAGAGGAACACACCCCGCAAGATCAACGATGAAACATGGTGCGGATAGGCTTCTGCGTAAGCAAGCGCCAGTGTCGAGCCCCAAGAGCCTCCGACGAGCTGCCAGCGGGATATCCCGAGATGCACCCTCAGCCGCTCCATGTCCGCGACCAGGTGCCAAGTCGTATTTGCCTCCAGTGAGGCGTTAGGCAGCGACCGACCACACCCCCGCTGATCCGTGAGAATGATGCGATAGCGCGCCGGATCGTGAAACCGGCGCATCGTCGGGTTGCTCCCCCCGCCTGGTCCCCCATGTACGATCAGAACCGGCTGGCCGCGCCGGTTGCCGCTTTCCTCGAAATAGATTTCGTGCCCGTCACCAACATCCAATCGAGAGCGCGCATAGGGCTCGATCGGCGGATAGAGGCCGAGCCTCCCGCGTGGCGCGCCAACCGCTGGATACTCAATTGTTGGCGTCCGCAACTCACCGCTCACAGTTGTTCGCCCATACTCACAAAACCCGCCGCTTCATTCGTCGCACGCCGGTCCACGTGCCCAGGCGCCACAACGGTCACCGTCCCATTGTTCCGCGGTGACGGGCCTGTCTCACCTCGCGATCATAGATCGTCTCGCCTCCTGGAATACGCAAGTCGCGCACCATTTCCAGGATGTGACGGCCGGGAACTGGCGTCAAATGACTGACCACGAGGGCTGCACCGACGGCAAGCGGTAGCCCAATCGCAGGCCCGAGCAGACCATGCAGTCCGATCGTCCCGAAATCGGCTAGAACCGCGATCAGCGCTCCTGCGAGCCCGGCCGACATACCTGCAATGGCTCCGGCCGCCGTGAGCCGCTTCCACCATATCGAGAGAGCAAGCACAGGGAACAGGGCAGAGCCTGAGATCGCGAAGGCATAGAGCAGGAGCATGAGCGGATCGCCGCTGGCGACGACCGCGCCCAGACCAGCAAGTGCTGCCGAAACGATCATGGCGACACGGCACATCGTCACGCGATGGGAATCGCTGGAGCGCCAGGTTGCTCGACCGCTGATCACGTCTTCTCCGATGATGATGCCGAGTTGCGTCACGCTCGCTGCTGCACCCGCCAGCGCCGCTGCCATCACGCCCGCAGCCAAGAGATTGACGACGGCCCTCGGCATGTCCAACAGCACAGGCAGAGCCAGCAGCACTCCATCGCGATCAAACTGGATCGAAGTTGCCGTCAGCTTGGCTCCCGCCCCATATGTTGTCGCGAGCCCAAGCTCGATCAATCGCTGCAGCGATTCCGGCATTGCCGAAGTGGGCTGCCCAACAAGATTGCTGAGAAGGAACTCGCGCTCGAAAACCGCGACGCTGGAGAAGGTGAGCAGTAGAATTCCCGCAAGCGCGACAGCCCAACCGATCGACTTTCGCGTATCGAAGACGCTCGGCGTCGTGATCGATCGCGCGAGCAGCGCTGGCGAGCCCGCCACCCCGACCAGAATTGATAGTGTGGCAAGCACGAACGCGACGGGACCGACACTGCCGAAAGCGGTCGCGAATCGACCTGCGATAGGCTGCAGGCCAGTTCCGGGCAGCTCCAGCGCCATCAAACCGGCAACGGGAATGGGCACTCCTTGCGTCGCTTCGATCCGACCCACCGCCCTCATCAGCGGTCCATGGCTCAACTGTCCGAAGGGAAGGTTGGTTTCCATGACGGCTGCGATCGTGGCCGGCAAGAGAACAGCGATCAAGACCATGAGCGCCTGCGCCGCACTCGACCACGACAGTGATCGAACGCCGCCAGGTACCACCGTGATGACGATGACCAGCACCATGAGACCCGCGGCTGTCTCGGGTGCAATCGGCATCAGCCACTTCGCGGCCATGATGCCGATCTTGAACTCGGCGATCGCGACCAGCATCAGAGGGAGCACCGAGATCGAGGCGGCGAGCAGCCTCGTCGTACCACTCTCGAAGCGCTGCCCCAGATACGCCGGAACCGTCGGCGCCCCGAATTTGCGCAGATACGGAGCCAAGAGCATCAATGAGACGGTCAGCCCGGCTACGATACCGACGCCCAGAAACAGCATATCGAAGCCGGTGATGAAGAGGGCGCCAGAAATCCCGACGATGCCGGCGCCCCCTGGTGCGACTATGGCGAGCGAAATGCCGGTGTAAACGGCCGGCACCCGCCTGCCCGACATGAGGAACTCACGTGCCCGGCTCGAGTAGGCCGCGACGCCGATCGTCGCGGAAAGCGCAACGGATATGACCGCCATAGCCGACTTCAGAGCGGCATCCGTCACTCCGAGCTGCTCGAGGATGAGGAGAAGCACCACTCCAGCCGCGAGACACGCCGCGAAAATGCCGAAGTACACTCCAACCATCGGGTTTGCGACCTGCGCCCCATGGCGGTGCGGCATGGCTCAAAGATCCTCGTGTGCGCCGTGCCACTGGTCGATCGCGTCTTGACGGTTGATGTAGGCGAACGCTGTAACAATCGCGATCAGAACCAAACCGTGGCAGGCAAGAAAATAGCCGAGCGGAAAACCGAGAAATCGCCGCGCGTTCAGGGCATCGGCATAGAGTGGAAGCGCGACCATGGTGGCTAGGAACGGTACCAGACTGGTCAGAACCTGCCATTTCGTATGACGCCAGTAAGGCTTGCGCTCCTTGCGTTCGATCATGTCGTTCCCCCCCCCCGGCGCCTTTACGGCTGGATCTGCGCCCATCGGTAGGCGCCGTCATCCGACGTTACTGCCTCGTCGAGGAAGCGCGACCAATGTGGTCGTCCGGAGGCATGCCCGCCTTGGAGGCGAACAGCGCGTCGAATCGCTGACGAGCGGTACCGATGACCGATCTGCTCTAGCCTCTCCGTGTTCGCCGCGCCAGAGCGTCGGCTTGGCCATGAGCGCATCTGTTAGCATTCCTGATGCCCACAACGGGTTGGTTTTTTGGCTGGCGTTACCGCAAAACGCCCGAACTCTCTGATGCTCCCGAACTTCCTGCGTGCCGCAACTCAGTGAAATGCAGGTCGTGTGATGATTGCTATACGGCCCACTCACGGCCTAATGTCCTCCGGCCACGGCACTGCGCGCGGTGGTCGGAGCAAAACGCGTTGCGCAGAGTGGGTTGGTCGGGGTGCGTCAGACCGGGAGAGCGGCTGGCCCCCTGCAAAGCATCAATGATTAACGGGGTACAGATGTCGCTAATAGCAGAATTCCGTGAGTTCGCCCTGAAGGGCAACGTCGTCGATCTCGCAGTGGGCGTGATCGTCGGCGCCGCGTTCGGCAAGATCGTCGATTCGCTCGTCAAGAACGTGTTGATGCCGCCAATTGGCTACATGATCGGCGGCGTCAATTTTGCCGACCTCGCCATCAACATGCCGACGCCGACCGGCAAGCCCGTGCTCTTGAAATACGGTGAGTTCATCCAGACGATCATCGACTTTACGATCATCGCCTTTGTTCTCTTCATGGTCATCAAGGCGATCAATATGGCCAAGAAGCGCTTCGAGAAGCAGCAGGCAGCGGCGCCCCCTCCGCCGGCACCCAGCGAGGTCTACCTCAAGGAGATCCGCGACGCTCTGGTCGCCGGCAAGCGCTGAGCCTGTCGAAAGCCTTTTGCGAATCGCACGTGCCCTCGGCACAGGCGATTCGCAAATCTGAGCGAACGTGATCGTTCAAGAGCAACTGCCCCCGCCAAGTACACAGAACTTGGCGCAATGGGGATGGCACAGCTTGACGGCCCCTTTGGCGAACATGCCTTGATTGGCCGACGCCGCTTCACTGAAGCTCGTGCCCATCTCGAATGCCGGCTCGTAGGGCAGCAGCGTGCAGGGTACAATGACAGGTCTGCTCGCCCCCTTCCGCTTCACCACCATGCGGCTCGACGCGCACATCATATCTTGCGGCCGCTTATCGAGGATAGCCCAGCACCGTGTGGTGATCTCTGGAACCTCCCGGCGGCCATCCATTTCCGGTAGCAGCATCAATTGCTTCGGATTGGCGGAGTCGATACGCCAGCCACGGCTGGCGACGAGCGCAGCATAGCCGTTACGCTCGTCGGCCTCGGGTTCGTTCCAGCACGTCCGACCGGCAATCGCGATCTCGAAGCCATTGGCATTCAGCCAGTCGATCCCCGCAATGGCCTTCGCCCAGGTGTTGACACCGCGTTCGGCTTCGTGAAGCTCCCGCGTGCAGTGGTCCAGGCTGACCCGCAATCTCAATCGCGCACCGTGTTGATCCTTGAGTGCCAGCAGGCCCCGCTTGATCGGAGCCCGTTGCATCGGCTGCATGGCATTGGTCAGCACCAGAACGTCGAACCCGCGCTCAAGTGTGGCTCCGAGCATCGAGAGGAATTCGGGGTTCATGAACGGCTCACCGCCCGTGAATCCGATCTCCCGGGTACCGTGACCATCACGCACGATTTCATCGAGAAGCTCTACGACCTCGCGCGCCCTGATGTACTCTAGTCGATCGTTCGACGGGCTGGAGTCGATGTAGCAGTTGGCACATGTGATATTGCAGAGAGTTCCCGTGTTGAACCACACCGTCTCGAGCTTTTCGAGCGGCACGCTGGCTCGGGTCTCGCCGGTGGTTGTGATGTCGGGATGCTCGAACTTGGCAGGACGGGCCAATCCCAAGACTTGGCTGGGCAGAGTCACTATGAGACGTCCCCTCATTTGTGGTGCGACCGGCGCAACGGTGCGCCTTTTCCCCTCGATGATCCGCCGTTGACGTACCATGCTGGCATCTCGGTGGCGTAGTCACGATGACTTTACAACACCGTGAGCGGCGAGGGCGCGGCAGCGTATCGCGTGGATTCAGCCGTCGGAGATAGATCGACCGAAGATCTCACCACGATGCGGACCGCGCTGCTGGTCTGCCCTCCCTCACGCTCCACAGACCCGATGGCGAACGCTTGGACTCCGGCATCCGCCATGGCCTCGAGAAAAGACGGTACGACCTCCGGTGATAGCCCGGCGAGCAAACCACCCGACGTCTGCGGATCGAGCAGGAGGGCCAATGCCGCCTCCTCGTCTTCGACATGGAGTTCGATCTTGTCCCGTAGTGCCAGATTGTCCACGAGCAGGCTCGATCGCACACCAGCGGCAATCAACCGGTCGACACCTGTGTAGCGCCTGCACTGGGCAAGGCCGATCGTCGCCCGAGAGCCGGACGCCTCGAGCATTTCCGACAGATGACCGGCCAGGCCGAAGCCTGTCACGTCAGTGACGGCTACGGCCCCATGCTCGCTCAACAGGCGCGCTGCAACCGCATTCGACCGGCGCATGCTGGCGAGCGCCGCTGCCACCTCCTGCGCGCGTGCCTGCCTTCGCATCCACCCGGCGAACACGATTCCGGTTCCAAGCGGCTTGGTCAGCACCAGGATTTCGCCGCCCTTGAGTCCTCCCTTGAGCCAGAACTGATCTTTGGCGACCGCCCCCGAGACAAAGAATCCGATGCTGATCTGCTCGGCTCGTGCGGTATGCCCACCGACGACGCTCACACCTTCGCGGCCGAGAACCGCCCGTGCTCCCGCCAGAAGCTGAAAAAGGTCGTCTTCCTGAAGGTGAGCCGCAGCCGGCGGGAGCCCCGCCAGCGCCAGGGCATGGTCTGGCTTGGCTCCCTTGGCCAAAATGTCGCTCAGGGCATGAGCCGCGGAAATTTCCCCGAGCACGTAAGGCTCGGGCCAGATGGCTGGGAAGTAGTCGATGCTCTCCACACGCAAAGCATCTCCGCCAAGATCAAGAAGCGCTGCGTCATCGTGAGGAGAAAGATTGCGGACGCCGTCGCCCCGCAGGTCCCTCTCGCTTGCCGCGAAACGCTCAAGCGCCCGGGCCAACGGTGCGGGGCCAACCTTCGCCGCACACCCCGCACAAAGCATGTCCTGCGCCACATCGACCATACCGTCCGTCGGATCGGGTAGGTCTTGAAACCTACGCATGAACGTCCGATCGATGTGGTCCTTCAATCGCCAGGCCCACCGCCCGCCGGCTGCAAATGGCCCGCGTGATGCGATCGCCGCCTTGCCACCGCACGACAGCAGCGTCAGAAACTGCCTTTGCGGCGTGAAGGGCTCAGCACCCATACCTCGGGCCCGTAAGCGGAGGTTCCGCGTGAGCGGTGGCCCCTGGCGCACCGCGAAGACTCCGGCCTTTTCCCGGGGATGTTTGAGCACGGTCGCGCAGTCGCCGACCGCGAAAATATCTCGCTGGCCGATGACCTGAAGCGTCGGCTCCACGGCCAGGAACCCGCGGGCGTCGAGGCTGAGCCCTGTCCTCGCGAACCATTCGGGCGCCAGCGCTTTCGTCGTCACAAGCGTCGCATCACTCGGGATTTCACGGCCACTGGCCAACCGAACGCGAGTCGGCTCCACAGCGACCGCGGCATCGCCCTCGATCAGGGTGACACCCGCACGCATCAACTCGCTTCGTGCCAGAGTCTGCGCCCGCGCATTGTGGCTCGCAAGTAGCGCACCACTGCCGATCAGAGCGAAGCTGAAAGAGCCGTCTGGAATTCCATGCGCAGGCCCGAGTTCCCCTAATCGATGCCGGATCGCCAGCACCAGCTCGAACCCAGCGGCGCCCGTTCCGATCACCGCAATCCGGCGCGGTCCGTCGTGCCTAAGGGCGCGCGCTTCGAGCGCCTTCCACCGCGGTGCAAACGTCGAAACGGGCTTGACCGCAATGCCATGAGCTTCGGCACCGGCGATTTCGCCAAACGCAGGAGTGATCCCCGTATCGATCGAAAGAAGATTGTACGAGATAGGCGGTCGACCTAGGATGTGAACATGCTTCAGCGTCGTATCGATACCGTCGGCCGTCCCATGAATGAGGCGGGCGCCCGCAAAATGAGCGAGTCGGACGAGATCGATCTGACAGGCATCGAGATCATAGTGACCGGCAACGTATCCTGGCAGCATTCCGGAGTAAGGAGCGTCCAGTTCTTTGGCAACCAGGACGACTTCCAGCCCTGGCTCGGGCGTCATCGCTAGCTCACGCAAAACGACGACGTGGGCATGACCACCGCCGACGAGAACGAGCCTACGCTCGACGCGGCCTGGAGGGTTGGCATGCATTTGGGACATGGCCTCCGGCAACAGGGCACGCGACGTGACTTGCGCGTTGCACACCGGGGCAAACGAGGCCTTCAGTTGTCGCGAGAAGTGGTGGCGAGGTGGCGCGGCTCTTCTCGCATCGGCGCATCACGGAAGAGGGGTACGCCAAGGGATCACGACGCGCAAGAGCCGCCATGGCCGGCATCCCTTCGCGATGTCGTGGCCAACTCCACGATGCCCGGTTCAAGGTCACTTCGAGTTGGGATATACCTCGACGAGTTGCATCAACGCTTCGGTCAACGCTGTGACGTCGCGGCCGTTGAAGGCCCGGTGCAGCCGCTCCTCTGCACGTTGCGCCGCCGGTTGGACTTCGCTGAGAAGGGCCTCGCCCTCGTCGGTGAGACGCACCGCATATGCGCGAGCATCGAGACGCGTCCGCTTACGTTTGATCAAGCCGCGCCGCAGCAGGCGCTTGACGATTTCGGCCACCGTGGAACGATCGATACCCGTCGCCTGCACGAGCCCCGTCTGGCTGATGTCCCGATTGTTGGCCACGGCGATCAAGACGGCGAATTGGCGCGTCGTCAGGCCCGATTTCCCCGCCTCCTCGTTGAACACGCTGTCGGCCACTTGGCAGGCTCGATGAAGAAGATGGGTAATCGACGTAGTCAAGGCCGCCTTGGGTTCATCACCCGTCATAGTCTTGGGCTCCGTTGGTCTTGTGAGCATGGGGCCTCCAGCTATTCTGAACAGGCACGAAGGCAAATCGCATCGACTGCCATCAACGGGAGACACAGCCATTGCATCTGCCCCAATCTCCGTCATCATTTGACGACTTGGCCCGGATCTGGGGCTAGCACAAATCCGATGATGAGATTGCTGGTAACGTGCCCGTGATCAGTCATCGTCGCCAGTCGCAAAGATCGTACAATGCCTGTTAAAAGTCGTTCAGTTCGGCTCGATTGGGAGGACCTTCGTGTGCTCATCGAGTTGGCGCGCCGAGGGAGTTTATCGGCGACCGCGCGCGCACTCGGTGTCACGCATGTAACTGTAAGCCGGCGCATCACCAATCTCGAGACGGATCTCGCGCAGCCTCTGTTTACCCGCGAGTCCGGCCGATACGTGCTTACAGAGGCCGGCAAACGCATACTTGAGCTGGCCAGCCCCATGGGCGATAGGGCGGAAGCTATTGTGCGCTTAGTCTCCGGCTTCCACGCAAAGATCGCGGGCGCAGTTCGGATAACCGCTACGGAGGCTGTAGGGATCTACGTAGTAATGCCGGCCCTAAAGGAAATTCGTCAACAGTACCCTGACCTTGACCTCGATCTTCGCATCAGCCAGCAGAACTTGAATCTCGCTCGAAGTGATGCCGACATCGCCGTTCGCCTCTCCGAGCCAGCGGTAGACTCGGGGCTATTCGGTTTCAAGGTCACAGAGCTCACCTACCATCTCTATGGCGCCCGCAGTTATGTCGACGCGCGCAAGCCCGAGTTGTTCGAATACATTGGCTACGCTCCCGAATTTGCGACTTGGCCAGAGGCACAGGCACTCGACCGTATCGCCCGCGGTGGCAGAACGGCCGTGCGCTTCAATCATCTGGGCAATCGTATCGAAGCGACTCGCCTTGGCCTTGGCCTTTCGCTTCTGCCCGCGCAGATGGCCGAGCCATGGCCCGAGCTGGTCCGGGTGTCGCGGGGCGCACCGATCATGAAGCGCGACGTTTGGGTTCTCATGCACGAGGACTTGAAGGATGTTCCACGCATAACCGCGTGCTTCGATCATCTCGTCGAGACCATCAAATCACGTTACGTCCACGAAAGCTAAAGTGCCTTCGCGCCGTCGTTTTGAACCGCTCTGGACAATGTCGCATGAAGGCGCAATCGTGCCACGGGATGCGAGGTTTGCGCGTCCCTTTGCACAGATCCAGGGAGAAGGCCCATGAGCACCGCCATCGAGCTCGGCGACATCAAAATTCGTCGCATTGTCGAGCAGGAGGCCCCATTCTTCCCTGTGCACGATTTTTTCCCGTCGTTCACCAAGGAGATGCTGGCTGAAAATCGCGACTGGCTGCAGCCGCGCTTCGTCGACAGCAACGGCATGCTGATCCTGTGCATCCAGAGCTATGTCATCGAAACACCGCATCACAAAATTCTAGTCGACACCTGCGTCGGCAACCACAAGCCGCGACCGCACCGGCCCTTCTGGAATATGATGCAGTCCGACCGTTACGAGAAGAGCCTCGCCGCAACCGGCCTAACGGTAAACGACATCGATTTCGTGATGTGCACCCATCTCCACGTGGATCACGTCGGCTGGAACACGCGGCTCGAGAATGGCCGCTGGGTGCCGACCTTCCCCAATGCCCGTTACGTCTTCTCCGACCGTGAGCTCGAGTTCTGGACCGAGCGTCATAAGCAGAATCCAGAGGCTGCCGCGTGGATTACGGACAGCGTGCTGCCCGTCGTCGAGGCGGGACGGGTCGATATCGTGAAGAGCGACTATGCGTTCAATGACCATGTCCATCTCGTTCCCGCACCTGGCCATACCATCGATCAATACAACGTGCTCGCAGGCAAGCCCGGCCGCGACGCTCTGGTCACGGGAGACATGGTCCATTCCCCGATCCAGGTGCGTTATCCCGAGATCGGCATGATGTCGGATTGGAATTCGAAGGTCGCGGGCGAAACGCGCAATCGCCTTTTCTCGCGCTTCTGCGATACCTCGACGCTGATCTGCACGGGGCACTTCCCGTCGCCCTCGTCAGGCCGCATCACGCGCGACAAGGCGGGGCACTTCAAGTTCGTCGAAGCTTAGCGCGATCGTTGCCACTGGCCGGTTGTTTGGTGTCCCAGACCGCAGCCGCCTCAACCGAGTGGCGCAGCCACGATCCAGAATCCAGGCCGCAACGTCGCAAGACGTTGCGCGCCACGCTCGGCCGACTGACGCGAGTCAAAGAGCGCGAAGCACGTCGCTCCACTCCCCGACATGCGCGCCAGTAGCGCCTCCTCGAGTTCAGCTAGTCGTTCTCTTAAGTCGGCAACTTCAGGACACAGTGCACAAACCACATCCTCGAGATCATTGTTATGCTCAGCCAAGTAGGTGAGGCAGTTCGCGATCTCGGCAAGATCCGGCATGGTTGGCTCCGGCGACGGCATTGCGTCGGCGCCCAGCGGCCTCGCACCCAGCGCTTTGAAAATATCACCTGTCGCCATCGGAATGCGCGGGTTCGCAAGGACAGCCCACAGCCTCGGCAGAGCCGACACGGCAGTGACCCGTTCGCCCACCCCCCTCATCATCGAGGCCCTGCTGCTCAGACAAACCGGAACGTCGGCTCCGATCGACGCTGCAATTCTCAGCCAATCGACCTCGTGTTTCGAATTCGCATTTGTCCGCTGTAACAACCGCAAGGCGGCCGCTGCATCGGCCGACCCACCGCCAATGCCTGCTGCGATGGGTAGCCGCTTTTCCAGCCGGAAAGTACCCGTACGGAGTTGCGGAGCCTGGCGTAGCGCGGCCGCTACTGCCTTCGCCACGAGGTTGGCCTGGTCCCCCTCCTTGGCAAGAACAGCAGATTCCGCCCCGCTCACCTCGAGTCGGAATGGACCTCCCGGTTCGAGCGTGACCAGGTCGCTGGCCTCGCCACCGGCAAAAACAACGAGGCTCTCGATGTCATGGTATCCGTCCGGTCGACGCCCATGAACGGTAAGTGTCAGATTGATTTTTGCAGGAGCCGGCTCGACCAGCCGGTCCGGGTTTCTATCGTGGACAACCAAGTGGCACTTGCCTCCGGCCGAGGTCACGACCAATCCGCACTTACTGCAAGCCTGGACTTTGAGGTGCAAGCCGCGTCTCTACGCGCTTCTTCTGCTCCCCGGACTTCACGGCTCGAGACTTCTTCGTCTTCTGGGCTCGTACCTGCGGCAAGTTTGGGAGACCTTTCGCAATCTTCTGCCTGATTTTGGCCTCTTCATCTGGCTCCGGCTTGAGTGTCAACGCCTGTTGCCACTGGAAATAGGCTTCACGCTGTCGCCCGACGCGCCAGAACGCATCGCCAAGGTGATCATTCAGAGTCGGGTCTTCCGGTCGCAACTCTACCGCCCGCTCCAGATGCTTGACCGCCTGTTTAAAATTCCCGAGCCGGAAATGGGCCCAGCCGAGACTATCGACGATATAGCCGTCATCCGGCTTCAGTTGGACGGCTCGCTCGATCAGTTTCAGGCCCTGCTTGAGGTTTACGCCCTGATCGACCCATGAGTAGCCCAGGTAGTTGAGAACCAGTGACTGATCCGGCGAAAGCTGCATGGCTTTCTGCAGATCGGCTTCCGCTAGGGGCCACCTCTTCAGACGTTCGTAGCTTGTCCCACGCGCATAGTAGTAAGGCCAATGCTTCGGTTCGGGCTTGTCGATCAGCGCGATCACCTTCGAATAGTACTCGATGGCTTCTTCAAAGCGCTTACGTCCGCGCATCATGTTGCCCAACGCGTCCAATGCCTTTGGATCGCTCGGATCACGCGCCGCAACGCGCTCGAGCAGCAACTTGGCCTCGTCGACCCTGTCCAACAGGTTCAGGTTGTGCGCCTTGCGAATGTCGATCGCAAGCTGAAGCGGTGACCCCTCCGGGATCCGATTATAGGCCGCAATCGCAGCCTCGTAGTTCTTTGTGGTCTCGTAAACATTCGCCAATGCCGCGAGGGTGAACGGCGAGGTTGGCTCGAGAAAGAGCGCCATCTGCAAATAGACAGCACCCACGCTGATCCCGCCCTCACTCGCGAGGGCCTCGCCGAGGCCGTAAAAGATTTCGGCTAGTCCTTGGCTGGGCGTCCCAACCAGAAGCCCGACCCGATTGCCATTTGCGAGCTGCTCGGCGAGACCCTTTGCGACAGGATGCAACGCTCCTCCGGTCTTCTTGGCATGCTCGTCGAGCGTAGCCGCCGCCAGCTTGTTGTCACCGGCAGAAGAAGCATGGTGAGCGAAAGCGAGCGCGACGCGGAACGACTTCGAGTCGCTGCGGAATATCCGCTCGAAGCCCTGACGAGCTTGCGACCGCTGCCCTGCAACATCGTACATCAGAGCCTTGTGATAGCGCACATAGAACCGCGCCCACTCGGCTTGATTGACGGCGTCACCCTCGGCAATGGCACCCGCGATATCGCCTTGGGCCACCTTCATCCACCCTCGCGCCAACGCAAGGGTGAGTTGCTCCATCACGCCGTTTCCAGGTGCCGAGAAATGCTGGAGAGCCTCAGCGTAGCGCTTCCCCTTTGCGGCTTCCAGTCCAAGTACCAATCGAGCCATTCGATGCTCGGGATGCTTCTCGATGAGCCGCTTGGCGAGTTCGATCGCGTGCTCGAAGCGCCCCTCGGTCGTCTCCATCAGCAACGCTTGCTCCGTGAGGGGCATGTTGCTCGGGTCGCGCGACAGCGCCGCGCGGTAATAGTCCGAGGCAGCCGTCGTGTCGTGCTGTCCTCGCGCGATCCGACCAGCCAGATAGCTACCGAGCAACGATTTCGCTTCTTCTGCATCGCTGCCCGTGCGGGCCAACGCGCCTTCGCCGCCGAGCGACCATGCCAGTGGCAGAGCCAGCAGAAACCGCGCTACGCGCCGGCGTCCCTTGACGGTGGCTCGCTTCCACATCTCTTGCACCTCGCGGGCCTTCACAACGCCCAGCATGAGTGATTCAACATTCGTGACGCTAGCAAATCTAGACGTCACTTGACTATACGAGTCCCGGTGATTTCACCGTCCGACCGCCGCTCGCAACCGCAATTCTCTTACACGGCAGGCGTCTCTCCCGCGAGCACCTTTGCCATGACCGGCCGGTCGACGTTGCCGCCAGACAGGATAACTCCAAGCCTCGATCCCGGCTTCCTGCGCCGATCCTTCAGCATGGCCGCAGTGGCTGCCGCACCAGCCCCCTCCGCCACATTGTGCGTGGTCTCATAGAGAAGTCGCATCGCATCGGCGATCTCTTCCTCCGTAACGCGCACGATGTCAGCTGCGCCACGTCCAATAACCCCCATTGCATCGGGATGCGGCTCACGACAGGCCATTCCGTCCGCGAACGTCGCAGCGCTGTTGGTTGCCACCACTCGCCCTGCCTCGAAAGACAAGGCGACGGCAGGTGCAGCATCCGCAACAACACCGATGATCTCCGTCAGAAGTCCGAGCGCGTTGCGCGCCGCGATCAACCCCGAGATGCCCGAGCCCATGCCGATCGGGACATACACGGCGTCGAGTGGCTCAGTAGCGGTGAAGAGCTCCAGTGCATAGGTGGCCACCCCCTTGACCAGGGCCGGATGGTAGGATGGCACCATGTGCAGTCCCTCGGCCGAGGCAAGCCGTGCAGCCTCGTCCTTCGCCTCATCAAAATCCCTACCGTGTTCGATGAGTCGCGCCCCGAAAGCGCGCATAGCGGCATTTTTCTCGACCGAGTTCCCATGTGGGACGAGAATCGTCGATGCGAGCCCCGTTGTCTTGGCAGCGCGTGCAATCGACTGCCCATGGTTGCCCCGGGTCGCAGTGATCACCCCTTTTGCCCCTACGTTGCTGCGGGCGAGTTCGTCCATATAGACTAAGCCACCGCGGATCTTGAAGGCACCTGTCGGTGTATGATTCTCGTGCTTGACCCACACCTCCGCGCCCGCCCGCTCTCCCAACAAGGGCCAAACGTAGGCCGGCGTCGCGGGCATCTGGGAGTGCACGAGCGCCGTCGCCGCCTCGAGTTCTGATAGGCTGAGAGCATAACGGTTGCTCATGGGATACCTCCTCGGGCCTCACTCGAAGCGCTACCACGTGGGCCGTTGCTGTCGCACCAGCGGTGCATGTCTGCGTCAATCTGCGCAATCCCAGCACCAGGTCGGACCGGGACTTATCACGCCGAATTCTTACAGGGGACCCGATCATGTCGATGAGTGAAATTTCGGACTTGAAGGCTACTGAGGATAACCGCTCCAAGTGGATCGGCGTCTATGTCGGTGTTCTCGCCACATTGCTTGCTATATGCGGCGTCGGCGGCGGCAACGCGTCCAAGGACGCGACACGCGCCAACATCGAGGTGACCAACATGTGGGCGTTCTTCCAGGCAAAAAACGTCCGTCGCACGGTATTCTCCCTCGCAGGCGAGGAACTCGAACTGATGCTCGCCGTAAACGGGACCATGTCGCCTGAGGCACGCCAGGCAGTCCAGGACAAGATCAAAAGCTACCGCGACACCGTCGCCGCCTTCAGCAGCGACAAACAACGCAATGAAGGCTTGGACGAACTGTTCCAGCGCGCCAAAGCACTCGAGGCCGAGCGTGACATTGCATTACGCAAGGATCCCTACTTCGATCTTTCCCAGGCTCTACTCCAAATCGCCATAGTACTGGCCTCGGTGGCCTTGATCGCAGGTACCGACGCACTCCTCATGGCGAGCTTCGCCTTGGCCGGAGCCGGTACTTTTCTCATGATCAACGGCTTCACGCTCTGGTTCGCGCTGCCCATTCTCGGCTAACCGAGAGGTCGCGGAGGCAGCTTGGTGACCGTCCCGTACATGTCGGACCAGAGTCCCGTATCGTGCGTGAACAGCCGCGGCGGCTCCACCAGCCGGTGTGAGATCTGACGTCCTTCGAGCGTCCACTCGACAAAGCCTGATCGCGCGAAGCCGCCGAAGTGCCTCTGCCACTTGGCGATGTTCACAAATGACGTGCACGGCGCCCACACGATCTCGATATTGCGCCATGTCATGCGCCGGTAGACGTGCAGATGTCCGCACGCGATGACGCGAACGCCGCCGCTCTGGCAGGTCTCGAGAAATGCAAGCCGGCCGTCGAATGGGATGCTGGAGGTCGTCGCCTGACGATCATCCGCCTCGTCCACAAAGGGCGGCATGTGCATGAATACGACGACGGGCCGTTCTCCCCGTGTCTCGAGCGCCTCCGCAAGGAACGCAGCTTGCTGAGCCTCTTCAGGCCGGCGGCTGTCGAAAAGCGAAGTATCGAGCCCAACAATCCGCCAGTGAGCGACGTCCTCGGCCCACCATAGCGGCCCGAATTGGCGCTTCCACGCTGCCAACCGTGCATCTGTCAAAGGCTGATCGAGCCGGGAATGCCGCGGCGCCTCGCCGACGTCGTGATTGCCAGGAATGATGCGCCAAGGCGCCTCGAACCGTTCCAGTTCCGCCCTGGCGAACGACAGATCGGCCTCGCAGACCGGTCCATTGAACGACACATCCCCGGAATGGATGACGAGATCAGGCCGTAGCGCATTCACCTCGTCGACCAGCACACGAAAATTGTCGACGAAGTAACTGTGCGTCGCCGATAGGTGCGTGTCGGAGATCTGCACTATGCGAAAAGGCTCGCAGCCGCGAGCTGCCACGCGCGTGTCCTGCCCCATGATCGCCTCGCCACTACTTTGGATCGCCAAGCCTCATTGTAGAGGCTCGCGACCCGGATGGCGATCAGTGCTGCGGTGTTTGCCCGTGGCGGATCCAAATTACTCCGCGGCGTCGAGCATCTCGTCCGGCATCTGCATCGACGGTCCGTCGGCCAACATGCCAAGGGCGTGCAGATACGTCTCCAGAAGCGCCTCTTCCTCTGTACGCTCGGCCTTGGGCTTCTTCCTGAGCGAGATCACTTTCTTCATGATCTTCGGATCGAACCCCTCGGACTTCGCCTCGAGGAACTTGTCGCGGATATCGGCTGCCAGCGCCTTCTTCTCCTCCTCGAGTCGCTCGATCTGCTCGATGTACTGGCGGAGCTGGTTTTGGGAGGAGGCCTGCAGCGTCGTCATGTCGTGTGCCCTCGGTCGTTTTACGTTTGGTTGAAGGCTACGCATCCGTTTGGCGTGATCAAGGCCATTGGGTTGCCTCTCCCGCCAATTCACACCCCGCTTGCCTCGATCGCGAGATCGCTTGACAGTGACCATAACGCGCCGCGACGTCCGCCATCGGAGTATTCCAAATGCAGCAAGCGCAGCCCACTTTCCGCCCCCTCGAGGGCGTGAAGGTGATCGATATCAGTCATGTCATCGCCGGACCGTTCGCCACGTTCCACCTCACCCAGATGGGCGCCGACGTCCTCAAGATCGAAAGTCCGGCCGGCGACGTGATGCGGCGCGGAGCCCGCGGCCCCCAGGCCTTCGTCGCTCTCAACGCCGGCAAGCGCAAACTGCGCCTCGACCTGAGCACGCCTGAGAATCTTGCGCGCATAAAGGCCGAGATCGCCGGGGCCGATATCTTCGTCGACAACCTTCGTCCCGGCGCCAGTGAGCGCCTCGGCCTTGGCTGGACGGCCATGAACGCGCTCAACCCCCGCTTGATCTACTGCTCGATCTCCGGTTTCGGCCGCGACACCGGCCGCTCGGCCTACGACCACGTCGTACAAGCTGCAACGGGCATGACGCTCGCCTCAGGTGCCGAGACCGATCCGCCTCAGAAGATCGGCTTTCCGCTGATCGACGCGGGTGCCGGGATCATCGCAGCCCTCGCCATCGTCTCGGCACTCCGCGAGCGCGACCGCCGCGGCGCCGGCATGTTGATCGACGTTTCAATGGCCGGCGCAGCACTGCAGCTGATGTATCCGCTGACCTGCGAGGCGCTCACGGACGGTACGCGCCCCGTGCGCCAGGGAAGTCAGGCCTTCTCTGGCAGCCCCGCCGCGGATCTCTTCCCGACCCGTGATGGCGGCCAGATCGCTTTTGCAGCCAACACACCCCGACAGTTCCTGGCCCTCCTCGGCGTGCTCGGCATCGCAGACCTCGCGAACGACCCGACGCTCTTCGAGAAGCCGCTGACTGCCGACGCTCCGGCAGCCTTTCTCCGCGCCAAGGACCCACCAGCTGTCAAGGCGCGCCTCTCGGCGGAAACGCGACGTCACGACGGTGCTGACATCGAACGCCGCTGCGCTGAGGCGCGGGTTCCCGCTGCTGTCGTGCGCCCGCTGGACGTCTTCGCTCGCGAAGCGGTTGCAGCCGGCCACCTCGTCACCACCAACCTCGAGGACGAGGGTACCCGCGTTGTCTCGCCGGGGTTGGGATTCAAAGTGTCCTGACATTGTCGGCTACTCGCCACCGCGCGTGTTGACCTCGATCACTTCGAAGCCACGGCGGGCGCGCTCGACCGAAGCAACGGGACGCGCCGTCGTGTAATAGTTTCCGAGCACCAGCACATCCATGTCCGTCCGGAGAAAGCACGAGATCGCCTCTTCCGGCCGCGTCACGATCGGCTCCTGCTTGTTGAAGCTGGTATTGAGCAGAACCGGAACACCCGTGATCTGTCCGAACCGCTCGATCAATGCGTGGTAACGGGGGTTAGCCGTTCGTGAGATCGTCTGGATGCGCGCCGTACCGTCGACATGCACGGCCGCTGGAATTCGTGGCGCGGCCGCCGCCCGAACGCGGGGGGCCATGGTCATGAACGGGTCAGGCTGTTCGATCTCGAAGAACTCACCCGCCCCTTCTTCCAGAACCGACGGCGCGAATGGTCGGAAGGGCTCGCGGAACTTTACCCGCCGATTGATGGTGTCACGCACATCGGGCCTCAGCGGCGACGCGAGGATCGAGCGATTTCCGAGCGCCCGTGGCCCGATTTCGTATCGACCCTGGTACCAGCCGACGATCCGCCCATCGGCCAGATTCTGGGCGACCCGCTTTATCAACTCGGCGTCACTCAGCCGCTCATAGGCGAGGCCAGCGTCACCGAGAGCCTGCTCGATCTCCCGGTCGCTATAGGCTAGCCCATGATAGGCATGGTCCATCGGGGTGCCTCGCGGCCGACCCAGCGTCTGGTGCCAATGCCACAGCGCGCTGCCGAGCGGCGCTCCCGTATCAGAGGCGCACGGCGGCACCCAGATCCGATCGAAGCCAGCCTCGCGAACGAGGCGCGCATTGGCGACGCAATTGAGCGCCACACCGCCGACCAGACACAGATTGCGAGACGGAAACTGGCGGCGTGCCGACTTCGCCACGTGCAGCACGACGTCTTCCGTCATGGCCTGGAGCGCAAAGGCAAGATCGTGATGATGCGACGTAAGCGGCTCACCTCTTTTTCTTGCTGGCCCGAACGCATCGAGGAATTTTTGCCGGAAAGGTCGGATCATGCCGAACGTATCGTAGCTGAAATAGCTCATATCGGCTTTGAAACGGCCATCCGGCTCGAGCCGGACCACTTTCCTGAATTCGTTGGCGAGGCGATCGCTGCCCAGCGCTGCCAGCGCCATCACCGTGCCTTCCTCGAAGGCCTCGAAGCCGAGATGCCGCGTCACGAATGTGTAAATCATGCCGAGGCTGTCGAAGAAATCGCCGTGCCAGCGCCTCTCGAGTCCGTTCCCGGTACCAGTGAATACACTCGTTGCTGCATCGTCGCCAAAGCCGTCCATCACGATGACGGTCGCATCCTCGAACGGCGACACGAAGAACATCGCCGCATGCGATTCGTGATGCCCGACGTTTACGATCTTGGGCAGTCGCTCGCCCGGCAGAAATTTTCGGGCATCCATCCGCAGCCAGAAATTCAGCGTGATCACACCGCTATCCTGGGTCGTGTGCGCGCTCGGACGGATCAAATTGAGGCTCGACGGAAAGCGACGAAAAATCACCTTCGTGAAGGTGCGTTTCAGACGTGTCGTATCCCATGGCGTGGTCACGACATCGAAATCGGCTAGCCGCGATCCCGTCTCGCGAAGCAATGCCTCGATCGACTTCTGCGGGAACTGCAGCGTGTGCTTTTCCCGATTGTGCCGCTCCTCCTCGAGAACGTACCGAATCTCCCCGTTCTCAATAAGCGCGACCCCCGTGTCGTGGGTCTGGCTGACAAGACCGAGGATCCGCATCTGGTGAGAACTCCGCTGACGGTCGCTGCGAGGGTAAGTTTCTTTTGCGTCAGGCGGGACCGTGCCCCCTCGGATCAATTTTTATAGCTTACCGGCCGATCCGCTCATCCATTTGAGGGCGAGGCCGATCCCCTAAAAATCATCATGATGAGACAACCTCCAGTTATCAAGAGAGAATACTCAAGGCTGACTGTCCCTTCTTATAAGATTCGGGGAGTTGCAGGCGGGACGGGTGGAGAACGGGACTCGGGCTGGTGCACCGCCGCGAACACGCCTAGATTAACGGAGTTGCCCGACCATCAGCGGTCGGGAGGCGACTCCGAGATCATCATGGAGGTGTCTTGAAGACGATGGATAGCAGAACTCTGCTCGACCCGACGGGCGAGCATGCACCCGCGAACCGCAAACAAACGGTACGCCCTGGAACCCTTGACGGCATCACCGTTGGACTTCTCGACATCGGCAAGGCGCGCGGTGACGTGTTCCTGAACCGCCTCGCGGAGCGGCTGACGGATCGCGGCATCACGGTCAAGCGTTACGCCAAGCCGACGCCGAGCCGCCTTGTGTCCACTGACACCAAACACAAGATGACGTCGGAGGTGCAGGCGGCGATTATCGGCCTCGCAGATTGAGGCTCGTGTACAACGTGCAGTTTGCACGACGGATCCAATCTCGACCTCTCCGGTGTCCCGGCGCTCATCGTTGCAACAACGGCCTTCACGCAGGCCGCTGACGTCCAGTCCAAAGCTCTCGGCTACGAGCCGACCATGGTGTGGGTGCCTCACCCCATCCAGGACCGCACCGATGCTGAGCTAACGGCACTTGCTGACAAGCATTGCGACGAGATCCTCTCGAAGATGGTCGCAGCCGGCTGACGACGCCCTCCCCCTCATCTCGTCCTCCCCCATGTAAGGGGGGCAGGCGGGTTGAGGGGATTGGTACGCTCCTGCCTTCGGAAATCACGCATGACTTTCCAGCACATCAAATTCGACATCGAAGGCCCTGTGGCCACGCTTGCGTTCAACCGCCCGCAGGTCCTCAACGCCTTCCATAATGAAGCAATGGACGAATGCGTTGCCGCATTGAAGCAGATTGCTGAGGAAGACACCGTCCGCGCCGTCCTCGTGCGTGGCGAGGGCCGCGCCTTTTCCGCCGGCTTTGACATGAAAGCGTCAGCCGAGCGCGATATGTCTACCGTGGACAAGGTCCGGGCTCAGATGGAGCGCCAGTTCGATTTCATCATGGCGTTCTGGGATTGCCCAAAGCCGACCATTGCGCTGGCCCACGGCTTTTGCATGGCGGGCGCTTTCGAGGTGGCCCTCGCCTGCGACATCACCATCGCTGCCGAAGGCACCCGCTTCGGGGAGCCCGAGGTTCGGTTCGGCACGGGCATTGTCGCCATGCTGCTTCCGTGGACTGTACTGTCCAAGCACGCCAAGGAAATGCTGCTCACCGGTAACGACAAGATGGACGCAGCCCGTGCGCATCAGATCGGCATCGTCAATCACGTCGTTCCCGCCGAAGAGCTGATTCCGTTTGGCCGCCGCATGGCCCTCGACATCGCCGCTGCAGCCGGTCCATCGGTGTTTTTCACGAAGCGCGCCATGAACCGCACCTACGAGATCATGGGCATGCGTGACGCCCTCCGTGCCTCCCTCGATATCGACGTCATTCTCAATTCCACTCCGAGCCCCGAGAAAGCCGAATTTGCACGCATCCGCAAGGAGCAGGGCCTGAAGGCTGCTCTGGCTTGGCGCGATGGACGTTTCTCGGACCACAAAGGCGGCTGACGCAGCGGAGCCGCCAATTCTCCCCAAAAGCGCCCCATCACGGCGAAGGCGAATGGCCGAACGCAAGAGCCGCCAGCTTTGGATCCATCCTCCGTCATCGTGCGTTACGCCTACTGTGCGTTTAACGCCGACCGGAGACTGTGAATGCCCAGCCAACTCGTTATGCTCGTCCTCTTTGTTCTGGCGACCGCCGCCATCTCCGCATTCGGCGCCATTTTCCGCCCCGGCGAATGGTATGCCGCGCTGGCAAAGCCGTCTTGGAACCCGCCGAACTGGGTATTCGGCCCCGTCTGGACCGTTCTTTACATCATGATAGCTATTGCCGGCTGGCTCGCTTGGCGGGCCGAGGGCTTCGGTCGCGCCGTCACCGTCTGGGCGGTCGCTTTGATCGTCAATGGTCTTTGGTCATGGCTCTTCTTTGGCCGTCAGATGATCGGCCTCGCCTTCGTCGACATCGTCGTGCTGCTCGCGCTGATCGCAGGCTTTATTGCGGCCACGTGGACGCCGGCCCGCAGTGCAGCACTGCTATTCTTGCCATATTTCGCTTGGGTCGCATACGCCTCGACCCTCAATGGTGCGATCTGGGCGCTCAATCGCTAGAACTCTCAGAAGTTACAGGAAGCTGTAGGGATCGATATCGACGGTCAGCTTGATGTCGCCCTTCACGTCCGGCAGCAGTGACAGCCACTCCCGGATATACGCCTGTACATCAGTCTCGCGCGGCGCCTTGAGCAGCAGCCGCCACCGATAGCGGCCTCGGATAACGGCGATGGGCGCCTCTGCCGGCCCTAAGAGTTCTATTCGCTCCGCCGATGGCGCCCGCCGCGCGACCTCGCGAGCAAAGCCCTGCGCTACGTCACGATGTTTAGCCGAGACCACCAGCGCCACGAGGCGGCCATAGGGAGGCAACATCGCCGACTGTCGGACCAGGATCTCGTGATTGAGAAAGGCTTCGCGGTCGCTCGCCACGATCGCCTGCATCACGGGATGATCCGGCATGTGCGTCTGCACGAACCCCCGCCCCCGCGCGAAGGAACGCCCCGCGCGCCCTGTTACCTGATGCAAAAGTTGGAATGTGCGCTCGCCAGCACGGGGATCTGCGCCCTGCGCCAGCCCGAGATCTCCGTCGACCACCCCCACAGTGGCGAGATCGGGGAAGTGATGACCCTTCGCCACGATCTGCGTGCCGATGATGATGTCGGCCTCACCATCCTCGATCTTCTTGATGATCGCCCGCATCTCGACCAGCCCCGGAATGAGATCCGACGAGAGAATTAGCGTCCGCGCATCCGGCCACCGCTCGGCCACCTCCTCCGCGATGCGTTCGACACCCGGGCCGCATGCGACGAGTGTGTCCTCCTCCTCGCACTTCGGGCAGCGCTTCGGGAGCGGCAGTGAGAAGCCGCAGTGATGGCAATTGAGACGGCCGCGGAACCGGTGCTCGACCAGCCATGCCGAGCACTGGGGGCACTCGATGCGATGCCCGCACGTCCGGCAAAGCGTCAATGGCGCATAGCCACGCCTATTGAGGAACAATAGCGTCTGCTGCTTTTTGGCAAGTGTTTCATTGACCGCATCGACCATCGGCGGCGCCAGCCATTTGCCCCGCTCCGGCGGCGTCTTGCGCATGTCGATCGCCGTAATCTCGGGCAGTTCCGCGCCGTGATAGCGGCCCGGCAGCACGAGATGACGATACCGTCCCGTACGAGCGTTGACGTGGCTCTCGATCGACGGCGTCGCCGACGCAAGCACGATGGGGGCATCACCGATACGCGCCCTCACGATCGCCATATCGCGACCTTGGTAATGGACGCGATCCTCCTGCTTGAATCCTGGATCGTGCTCCTCGTCGATGACGATCAGCCCGAGGTCTTTGAACGGCAGGAACAGTGCAGATCGCGCCCCGACGATGCAGCGCGCATCCCCCGTCGCGGCCGCCTTCCAAGTTCGACCGCGTTCTGCCGGCGACAACGCCGAATGCCACTCGGCCGGCGGCGCTCCGAAGCGCGCTTTGAAACGGTTCATGAACTGGCTGGTGAGCGCGATTTCCGGCAGCAGGATTAGGACCTGCCGTCCCTTCGAGAGGGCATGAGCCACGGCCTCGTAGTAGACCTCGGTCTTACCCGAGCCCGTGACGCCATCGAGGAGCGAAACCGAGAACGCATCGGCGTCGATCGCCGAGCGCAACGCGTGCGCTGCTGCAGCCTGGTCCGCCGACAGCGCCACTTCAGCATGTCCGTGCGAAGGCACTGCAAACCGCTTTTCCGGAATAGCCACTTCGACGAGGCAGCCCGCCCTGACCAGTCCGTCAATCACGCCGGGCGTGCACCCGGCCTCCATCGCCAGACTCGATTTGGCCCGGACGAGCCCATCTGCCGCGATGTCGATCGCTCTTTGACGCTCGGGCGTCATCCGTGACGGCAATGCCGCGTCCGGCACACTTGTCACCCCGAACCGTGGCTTGACGGGTTCGAACGCCGCTTGTGCGCTCATCATCATGCGCACAACCATGCCGAGCGGACCGAGAGTGTAGCGGGCAACCCATTCGGCAAAGCGCAGCGACGTCACCGGGAGAGACGGCACGTCCAGCCGCTCCGTAATGGTTTTCATCTTCTTAGGATCGACAGGCTTGCCCTCGCCGACGGGCCGATCCCAGACGATACCGATGCGCACCTGCGGACCGAACGGTACAAGCACGAAACAGCCGGGCTCGAGTTCCAGATGCGGTGGGACCCGATAGTCGTAGGTTTGATCGAGCGCGACCGGAAGCAGCACAGGCACCTGCAACGTCCCGTGCGCCCCTTCCTCGCAACCGTCGAGATCAAGCAGGTCTTCCAACCGCCACGCCTTCCGACTAGAACGCCATCGTCCGAGGCCGAATCGCCATTTAGGACAGGAAGCTAAATTCTAGCGCAATGTGCCGGTTGTGAGGCATGCCGTGTGCGCTGATCAGGAGGGCACGACCCATGGAATTCTTTGTCGACACGGCGGACGTGGCCGAAATCCGCGAGCTTGCGGGGCTCGGCCTGCTCGATGGTGTGACTACCAACCCCTCGCTGATTGCCAAAGCGGGCCGCGATTTCAAGACCATCATCGCCGAGATTTGCGAGATCGTACCCGGTCCTGTGTCCGCTGAGGTTGCCGCAACCGATGTCGCTGGCATGCTGGCCGAGGGACGGGCACTCGCAAGCATTGCGAAAAATGTCGCGGTCAAAGTGCCCTTGACCTGGGACGGCCTCAAGGCCTGCAAGGCTCTCACCAGCGAGGGCACGATGGTCAATGTGACTCTGTGCTTTTCGGCCAACCAAGCGCTCATGGCCGCCAAGGCCGGTGCGACGTTCGTCTCACCATTCATCGGTCGCCTGGACGACATCGGTCTCGAGGGGATGGATCTCATTCGCGAGATCCGCACCATCTACGACAACTATCCCGCGCTGCAGACGAAGATCCTCGCCGCATCCATCCGCACCGTGAATCACGTTCGCGACGCCGCCATGATCGGCGCCGATGTTGCGACAGTGCCGCCCCCGATCCTGAAGTCGCTCGTCAGGCATCCGTTGACGGACAAGGGCCTGGAAGCCTTCCTCGCCGACTGGGCCAAGACGGGGCAGAAAATCGTCTGAAAGGTCCCAATGGCGCGCCTTGTCTACCCGGGTCGCCGGGCGGCGGGCGCGCGCGCCGATCTATCAAGTCGCTCCTCGAGCAGCTGTAGCACGGCTTGCTCGATAGAGCTGAGCTCGCCGCGCTCGGCGGCATCCCGGTCGTCCGCTGCAGGGTCCAGCTTCGGGAAGACACCTTCGAGGTAACAGGCAACCACCTCCGGATGCACGTAGCATTTCCGACTGATCGTCACCGTGTTTCCGAGACGTGCGGCAACCTCTTGAATGGCCCGCTTCAATTGGCCTTTCGCTTGGGTTTCGGTCTCATGCGAACCCAGCACGCTGAGCGCCCCCGCGGCCAGAACGGTACCGGCCCAGGTTCGGAAATCCTTTGCCGATACGTCAGCATTTGCGATCTCGCGGAGGTAGTTGTTCACATCGGCCGAGTCCACCGACATCACAGCTCCGCCTTCATCCAGATACTTGAACAGATGCTGCCCCGGCAGCTCCTGCAATTTCCCTATGATGCGCGCAATCCGACGATCTTTTAACGGTAACCGCCATGTCTTACCGCTCTTGCCCTTGAATTCAAAACGCAGCTCCGCCCCGTTGACCGACAGATGCCGCGCTTTGAGCGTAGTGAGCCCATAGCTGCGATTTTCGCGCGCATACTCCGCGTTGCCGACTCGGATCAGGGTTTTGTCGAGAAGGCTGACGATCGTCGCCAAGACTTTCTCTCTCGGTGTACCCGAAAGTTTCATATCTTTCGCAACACGCGCCCGGATCTTCGGCAACAAACGAGCGAACTCGACGGTATGCTCAAATTTTTGTCGGTGTCTGATAATACGCCACTGGTCATGATAGCGATACTGCTTGCGCCCACGTGCATCCCGTCCGGTCGCCTGAATGTGGCCGTTGGCTGAAGGCGAGATCCACACCTCGCGCCAGGCCGGGGGGATAGCCAGTGATTTGATGCGGGCCAGATGCTCGGCCTCAACGGGTTCGCCATTGGGCCTGCGATAGCTGAAGCCGCTCCCCCTCACGGATCGCGTGATACCGGGGTCCTGATCTGAAACATACACCAGACCGGCTGCCTTCGCGTCGGCAACCTCTCGCGCAAGTGCTTTTGTCTTTGCCATGAGGCTATGGCCGCGCCTTTGGCAAGAGTGAGCCCGGCCAGCCCCAAAGGAGGGCGGCCGGGCTCTGATTTCGACGGCTTAGCGGCGAGTGAAGCGCCCCGAAGAATCGCGGTAACGGTCTGCGTCGGAGTCGTAATGCTCCCTGCCACGTCCGTTATCGTCGTCATCCCGGTAGCGCGAGCTTTGCGAAGATGACCGGGAGCGATACGAACGATCGTCGTCGTCGTCACGATAGCGACCGGTGGAACGCCCTCTGCTCTCGTATCGATCGGAATTTGTCAAACGCCGATCGTGATCGGGATCGGTCACGCGCCCCCGGCCGTCGTCGCCGCGATGGCGCGACTCGTACAGCCGATCTGACTCGTTCCCGCGCAGACGGTGGTCGTGATCGGGATCGGTCACGCGCCCGCGACCGTCGTCGCCGCGGTGGCGGGACTCGTACAGCCGATCCGACTCGTTCCCGCGCAAGCGGTGGTCGTGATCGGGATCGGTTACCCGCCCGCGACCGTCGTCGCCGCGGTGGCGGGACTCGTACAGCCGATCCGTCTCATTCCCCCGCAGACGATGGTCATGGTCAGGATCGGTTACGCGCCCACGTCCGTCGTCGCCGCGGTGGCGCGACTCGTACAGCCGATCTGACTCGTTCCCGCGCAAGCGGTGATCGTGATCGGGATCGGTCACCCGCCCGCGTCCGTCATCGCCGCGATGGCGCGACTCGTACAGGCGATCCGACTCGTTCCCGCGCAGACGGCGATCGTGATCGGGATCGGTCACCCGCCCGCGTCCGTCGTCGCCGCGATGGCGCGACTCGTACAGCCGATCCGACTCGTTCCCGCGCAGACGGCGGTCGTGCTCGGGATCCCGCACGCGGCCGCTCGGGCCTCGGTGATCGTCGTCATCATCTCGATATCTGCTTTGCGTTGCCATTCGCCACTCCTTTCGTTCTGCCTGAGTTGCAGACGATACGAGTGGAATTACGCTCCCTCGGAAATGTTCCAGCCGTTGCTTCAAATCCGACTTCGTCTTTGTGTCCATTGCGGCGGACGATCAATCGCCGCAGCGGAGGGCGTTCAATACGAAAACGGGACCCTCACGGATCCCGTTTTGAAGTTTGTTATTATGAACACAGATAATCAGTTGAAAACTTCTGTATTGACGGCATTCTCTTTCCGCGGATTTCCGTCGAACACCGACAACACGTTCTTCGCGGCCTCGACCGCCATTCGCTGCATCGCTTCTGCCGTGACCCCCGCCATGTGCGGCGACAGGATAATGTTCGGCAGCTTGAACAGCGGATTTGTCGCGTCTGGCGGTTCACGATCGAACACGTCGAGTGCAGCGGCCGGCAAAGTGCCGTCGACGAGCGCCTGATGCAAAGCCACCTCGTCGATGATCCCGCCCCGCGCTGTGCATACCAGATAGGCGGTGCGCTTCATCTTCTTGAGCCGCGCCGCGTTGAACATGCCGACCGTCTCGGGCGTCTTCGGGCAATGGATGGTTACGAAATCGGCCCGCGGCAGCGCTGCATCGAGATCCGAGACCGGCTCACAGCCCGCCGCCTTGATCGTCTCCGGCTTCATATAGGGATCGAAGACGAGAACTGTCATCTCCATGGCCAGGCAGCGCTTCGCAGTCCGCGTGCCGATCCGACCGAAGCCGATGATCAGCACCGTCTTCTCGAACATATCCACGGCGACGTATTCGGGTTTCAGGCGTTCCGCCCAACGACCTTCGGCGACGAGGCGCGTCAGCTGCGGCCCCTTCCGCGCCAAGGTTAGCATGAACGTCATCGCCTGCTCGGCGACCGAAGGCGAGTTGGCTGTTCCCGCAATCATCACAGGGATCTTGTGCTTCGTCATGGCTGGGATATCGATGGCGTCGTAACCCACCCCCGTCCGCGCGACGACTTCTACCCCGCCGGATGCTACGTAATCCGCCTCCCCGAACGGCGTCGCACCTAGGATGACGCCGTGGACTGGCGCCTGCGACTTCAGAAGTGCCTGATACTCCGCGCCCTTCATGAAGTAGTTGAAGGGAATGGCCTCAACGTCACCCCGCGCCTTCAGGATCTCGATCCCATCACTGCCCATGGAATCCGTGAAGAGTACCTTCTTCTTGTTGGTCGTCATCGCCTCATCCCTATCTAGCTCGGTCAATCAGTAGTCCTAGGTCTCGCCCGCACGCAAGCCGCTCGCCCGTTGGGAGCTCTAGGGTTCCGTCAACGGCGCATGGTTCATCTGTTGTTCAGGAGCACCGGGGCACGCAATACCCGTGGCGTCCATGGCCCATGAGAGCCCCGCGAGAAGGCGCCGAAAGTGAGGGAGGAGAGTTCGGTCGGAATGAGTTGGATCGAGTACTGGGACGACAAGCCCACAATTTACGTCAGCCAACGTCATCGGGAGGCTCACTACCGCTGCATAGCCGACGGGATCGTCGCCAATTTGGGTGATGGGAACCCCGTCGTGCTCGACTACGGCTGCGGCGAGGCCCTGAGTGCGGACTTGGTCGCGCGTAAGTGCCGACGTCTCTACCTTTGCGATGCCGCTCCGAGCGTGCGTGCAGAGTTGCTCAAGCGCTTCGCCTCGGAACCACGCATCGTCGTGATCGCCCCAGACGAGCTGGCCAGCCTGCCCGGCGGCTCCGTCGATCTCGTCGTCGCAAACTCGGTCGTTCAATACCTGCCATCGGACGTTCTCCAGACCTGTCTTCAAGACTGGCGCCGCCTCCTCTCTCCCAAGAGCCGCCTTCTGCTTGCCGATATCATACCACCCTCGGTAGGACCGTTGACCGATGCGGTTGCGCTTTTATCGTTCGCGTGGCGTGAGGGATTTACCCTGGCCGCGGCAGCTGGCCTCGTGCGAACTCTGTTCTCCGACTATCGCAAAGTCCGCGCTGAACTGGGTCTGCAACAATACGAAGCGGAAACGATCGTCTCCTTGCTGAAAGCTGCAGGCTTCTCCGCCCGACGACATCACCCAAATCTCGGCCACAACCAGGCACGGATGGCCTTTATTGCGGTTCATGCAGCCAGTTGATGGGGCCCCCGGAAATGTCGCCTCAGATGCCGAAGGCCGAGGACCGTCTACGGGTCATTGACAGTGAGCTTCGCCGATCCTGGCAAGTGTGCGTGTTCCTGGTTCTGGCACTCTGGGCGCTGTTCGCGTATCCCTGGCTTATCGGTCGCGTCACGATCCCCTATGACGCCAAAGCGCTCTTCCAGGCACAGCTACAGTTTCTCGCCAGCGCGATCCATTCGGGGCAATCGCCGGCCTGGAACCCTCACAGTTTCGTCGGCGTCCCTCAAATAGCAGACCCCCAGTCATTTATCTTCTCGCCGGTTTTGCTTCTGGCCGCTTTGAGCAAGAGCCCCGACTTCTGGCTGCTCGACGTCTACGTCTTCGTTCTGCTGGGCATCGCCGCCGGCGCCGTGCTCATGCTGTTCCGGGACCGCGGCTGGCACCCTGGCGGTGCTGCGGTGGCGGCACTCTGTTTCGCCTTCGGCGGCTCGGCCTCATGGCGCATGCAGCACATCGGCCAGATCCAAAGCTACGCCTTCTTTGCGCTGACCCTCTGGCTGTTGCTGCGCGCCCGCGAGCGCAGCAGCATGGCCTGGGGCGCATCCGCCGGCGTCGCGGCCGGCTTGATGCTGGCTGAACCCGACCAGGTGGCCCTACTCGCGTGCTACCTCCTGGCGATTGTCGTGGCGGCAGACTGGTTGTCATCCCCTTCGCTGGCCCGTGCTGTGCGTCGCGACGTTGCCCCACTCTCGGCCGCTGCCATAACGACCGTGCTGATCGCCGCACTCCCGCTGGCGCTGACATATGTCTTCCTGGCGGGGTCCAACCGCCCCTCGATCGAGTTTGCCGAAGCCGCACGTGGCTCCCTTCATCCCGCATCCATCCTCACGCTTCTCGTCCCCGACCTGTTCGGCATCAAGGATGCTGCGCTTGGCTATTGGGGGCCCTACAGCGAGGCTTGGGACCGAACCGAGCTGACGCTTTCGCCTAACATGAGCCAGCTCTACATGGGCGCCCTGCCTTGCCTCGTGCTGTTGAGTGGGGTCCTTTCGCGAGGTGCTCTGAGACGCTCGGAGATCGCCGGCTACTCTGCAGCCGCGCTGATTGCACTTGTTTATGCACTTGGCGACAGAACGCCGATGTTTCGATTGATTTACGAGCTGATCCCAGGCGTCGCCCTGTTTCGCCGTCCAGCCGACGCCACGTTCTTACTGGGCGGCTTCTTGTCCATTCTGGTGGGCTATCTCGTCCACTTGCACTTCACCGGTGGTCTCTCGTTCGACCGTTCTGCAATCCGGCGTCACATCATGACGCTTTTCATCCTGGTGTGCCTCGGCTCGGGCCTTGCCGCCGCACACGGACGGCTCGGTAGCGTACTCGTGCCGCTCACTGTTGCCGTCGTTTGGATAGCTGCTGCCGCCTTAGTGCTGACCATTCCCAGTTCAACGTTCGCATCGGTGGGCCGCCTCGCAGCGTTTCTGCCCGCCCTCGTCGTCGGGGCCGACCTCACGATCAACAACGGACCGAGCGAGGCGACTGGAAAGCCGGTCGATCGAGCCTTGGAGGCTCTAAAACCCGAGACGCGCAACGAGACGATTGCGTTCTTGTCGCAACATCTCAGGCGCAGAGCCGGCACACAGTGGCGTGATCGCATCGAGGTCGCCGGCATCGGCTTCGACTGGCAGAACGCCGCCGAGGCTCATGGCTTCGACCAGACGCTGGGCTACAATCCCCTGCGAACCGCCGTCGTCACCCGCGCACTCGGCGCGGGTGACTACATCGCTGGCTACGAGCAGCGGGCGTTCAGCCCCCTTTTCCCATCGTATCGCTGCCGTCTCGCGGATCTTCTCGGATTGAGATTTATTGCCAGTCCCGTTCCGATCTCCCGCCTCGACCGGCGCATCGGCGACGAGGACCTGAACTTCGTCGGCCGAACGACCGACGCTTACATTTATGAAAACCCACGCGCGCTTCCTCGCGTCCTCTTCGTCGAGAAGACGCTAGCTGCCGATTTTGAACGAATTCTTGCCGACGGGCGTTGGCCGGAGTTCGATCCGCGCCAAACTGTCCTGCTCGATCGCTCCGAGGCCGCGTCTCTCGGATTATCTGCCCAAACTACGCGCCCTGGACCGGCCGTCGCCGAGTTCCAAGCAGCGTCATTTCCGAACCATGCTGCCGCGTCGACCGGCGGACCAGACAGCGAAAAAGAGACAGAAGCCGAAGCTGTCATCGTGCGCTACGAAAACACCCGCATCGAGGTGGCCGTTACCGCGCCTCGAGCCGGTTTCCTCGTGCTCGGCGATGTGTGGCACCCCTGGTGGCTGGCAACGGTGAATGGCGCCGGAACCGTCATCCGCCGGGCCAATGTCATGTTCCGCGCCGTGGCGGTTCCCGCCGGTCGTCATCGCGTAAGATTCGAGTTCCATCCGATTTCGGGAGCCCTGGACGAACTTTCGAAGAAACTGATGTCCGGCAGGTAATGAGTGCCCCTTTCAGGGGTTGTCCGACGTGGCCAAGGCTGGTTTTCTGGGCGTGGAACAAGCACTGCCACGCCACCCGACGCTTGAATCCGGGTGATCCAAGCCGAAAAGAGAAAGAGGTTCGGTGTGAGCCGCGTTTACTTGATTGCTCTCTATCGTTCCGTGGGCGCCGGGACAGCCATCGGCATTATGGAGGCTCTGGCGATTCTGGCAGCTGAGCCGATGGTCCGCGTTCCTTTCGTCACGTCCATAGTCCTCGCGATGGCGCTGCCGGATAGCGAGCCGGCACAGCCACGCGCCATCATCGGTGGCCATATGCTGTCCTGCCTCGGTGGCTTCATGGCTCTCTACACGGTGGGACCCGGCGAGACCTCCAGCGCCATCGCCGTCGGACTGGCGACTTTGCTCATGATGGCGACGCGCACACTCCATCCGCCGGCAGGCATCGACGCGTTCCTTGTCGCATCCTATGGCCTGACGATCGACTGGGTGTTCAATCCTGTTCTCATAGGCGCCGTACTTCTGACGGGCTTTGCGCTGGCTTGGCGCTGGGGTGAGCGCCGCATGTTCTCTGCGCCAGATCGCGCGGCGGCACCCCAGCTTTGGTCGACCGAGCGAATTCGCAAACTCAAGCAGCTTTGGCGAGCTCACCCTTGAGAGCTTTTCCGATCAGGGCGCGGGTCTCGGCAACGCCGTAAAGTTCGATGAACGACCCGAACCGCGGGCCCTGCGTCTGTCCGAGGAGCACCTCGTAGATCGCCTGGAACCATTGCCTTAGACTGTCGGCGAATCCGTTGGCTTTGCCAGCCTCATAGACGATGTTCTGCAACTGCTCCGCACCGGCCTCTGCCGGAGCATCGGCGAGCGCCGCATCAAGCGCCTCGAGCGCGGTCCGCTCCTCTGGCGTCGGAGCGCGGAACGTCTTCTCAGGCTTCACGAACGCATCGTAGTACGCGATGGCGTAGCCGACGAGCTGATCGAGCAGCGGATAGCGTTCGGCCGTCGCGTCGGGCGCATGACGCCGGATGAAGCCCCAGAGCACGGCCTTGTCGTGCGCATTCGAGGCGGAGACCAGATTGAGCAGCAGCCCGAACGAGATCGGCAGCTCCGCCGCAGGCGGATGGCCGCTGTGGATGTGCCAGATCGGATTTTCCAAGCGTCCCTTCGGCTCCTCCGCCGGATACTTGGCGAGAAAAGTCAGGTACTCGTCGACCGCGCGCGGAATGACGTCGAAGTAGAGCCGCTTCGCCGTCTTGGGCTTCTGGAACATATAGAGGGACAGGCTCTCGGGGCTCGCGTAAGTCAGCCACTCCTCGATCGTGAGCCCGTTCCCTTTCGACTTGGAGATCTTCTGGCCGTTCTCGTCGAGAAACAGCTCGTAGTTGAAGCCCTCGGGTGGCGTACCGCCAAGTGCCCTGCAAATCTTTGAGGAGAGCGTGACCGAATCGATCAGGTCCTTCCCCGCCATCTCGTAATCGACCCCGAGCGCGGTCCATCTGAGCGCCCAGTCTGCCTTCCATTGGCACTTCACCGCTCCGCCCGTCACGGTCGTTTCCACTTTCTCGCCCGTATCGGGATCTATGTAGACGATCGTGCCTTTGGAAGCGTTGCGCTCGACCATCGGCACGTAGAGCACCTTACCTGTTCTCGGAGAGATCGGCAGGAACGGCGAGTAGGTCGCGCGGCGCTCTGGGCCGAACGTCGGCAGGATGATCTCCATCACCTTGTCGTAGACCTCGAGCATCCGGAGCAGCGTTGCATCCATCATTCCGGATGTGTACGCCTCCGTCGCCGAGAAAAACTCGTACTCGAAGCCGAACTGATCGAGGAAACGCCGCAGCCGCGCGTTGTTGTGGTGCGCGAAACTCTCGAACTTCCCGGCCGCGCGGTTCCCCGAAGGCATGTCGCCGTCTGCCTCGAAAAAAGGATCGGGGACACGAGACAGCGGCACATCGAGGTAATTGGCGAGCATCTCCTGGTTGGGCACGTTACCCGGCACCTTGCGGAACCCATCCATGTCGTCGGAAAAGCAGATCAGTCGGGTCTTACGACGGCCTTCGGTCAGCACCTCGAAGGCATGGCGCACCATGCTGGTCCGCGCCACCTCGCCAAACGTGCCGATATGCGGCAGACCAGACGGGCCATACCCTGTTTCGAAAACGACCGTCTTGTCTTTTCCGCCCGCCAGCGCATCGAGCCGCTTGATCAGCCGGCGCGCTTCCTCGAATGGCCAGGCACGAGCCTCAGCAGCTATGGCGATTTCGGCAGGAGCGATTGCGTTGGTCATGGTTGCTTGCTTCGGTGAATTGGCTGGCGACCCTAGGTGCGCCATCCCCCGGCGTCAATGCAGGCGTGCCTTGCAACAGCTCATTTTCGAGCTATGTCTGGCCAGCCTGTGAAGAATGACTTGGAGAATTCGATGAGCACGCTGTCTGCCGAGGAAGCCCTGATCTACTCCATGATCACGACAGCGGCCGTAGACCGACGCATCACTGACGACGAGCTTCAGCGCATCGGCTCGATCGTCAAGGAACTCCCGCCCTTCCTGAACTACGACTATGACTGGTTGGTCAAGGAATCCCAGGACTGCGGCAAGGTGCTCGCCAGTCCATCGGGCCTCGATAAGGTTCTAGACCTGATCGTCGACGCGCTGCCCGAACACTTGGAGGAGACTGCTTACGTCCTCTGCGCAGAAGTCGCCGCAACCGACCTGAAGGTGCGGTTGGAGGAGGTCCGGTTCCTTGAGATGCTGGCCGGCCGCCTCGGTCTCGACAAGCTCAGCTGCGCGGCTCTCGAACGTGCGGCAAAGGCTCGCCATCAGAAAATCGAGCCCCCTTCGATGTGATCGTGCATCGGGTCCGTAGCAAAGTGCTTCAGAAGGTACCACCTGTGCTGAAGCCCCCACGTCGCCGATCATCGTCATCGTCATCGTCATCATCGTCGTCACGCCTGCGCCCTCGCCCCATGCTTCCCCAGCCACTGGGAAACCCACCGAACGGTGGCAAGCCGGATTGACGCCGCCAGGGATCGCCGGGGCGATGGCGCCAGTGCTGCTGCTGCTGCATGCGCATCCAGTAGTCCGCAGCCGTGATCGCCCCCCGGAGCAGCATCTGCAGCAGGTCCTCGACCCGCGGACCATCGTTGAATTCGGAACCGACGTCGTCGTAGCGTTGTCGACGAAAATTTGAAGCCAGGCGCGCCAGCTCGACCTGTCTCTCGGCAATCTGGTCGAGACGCCTGCGCCGGTTGACGTTGCCAGCCTCCAGATCGTCGATGGCTTGTCCAAGTCGACGAACGTCCTCGACGACCGCGTCATCCTCCTTCGTCTCCGTCGCCGCGGCCTGCCCAATGAGCCGTCGCAGCGGCTCGCGCTCGAGAAACGTCGCGTAAGCCGCGACCGCTGCAATAAAGGATTGATCCTCGCCCTTGGCGTAGATCCTGAGCTGACTTCCCGTTTCGGTGAGTTCCGACGTGATCCGCTCGAGTTCGTTGTCGAGATCAGCCTGCCGCTCGCGCTCACGCCTGAGTTCGGCAATGAGATCGCCTCCCGCCAGCTCACGCGTCCGTTGGGCCTCGATCTCGTCTCGCGCCGCCTTGGTCGCCTGAACTTGACGCCTCAGGTCCTCGGCATGCGCCCTCAGGCGCACCGGGATCTCGGTCAGCAGTGCGTAGTTCGCCCGGGCATCGGAGTACCTGACAAGCCCGGCCACCCACTCGTCGAGCATCCGCACGAGCCCGCTCGCCTGATAGCGAGGCGAACCGAATTCTCGGCGCCACAGATACATGAACAGCGGATCGTTGCGGTAGGGTAACCCCTTCTCGTGCTCGTCCCGCGTCACCTGCTCGGCCTTCTCGACGGCCTTCGCCAGTGTTGCTTCGAGCGCTGCGTGATCCTCCGACAGTGCGATGTGCGCCTTGTCCTGAGCCAGAGAAGCGCGGGCCGCCGCACCGAATGTATCGATTTGCTCTTCCAGAACCGCGATGCGGCGGGTCAGCTCATCCTGCCGCGCCACCTGAGTCGCGCGCTCAGCCTCCGCCTTGGCTTGTCGCTCCTCCAGTCCCTTTACTGTCCGGAGACGGGCTTCGAGGATGCCGCGGACTTGGTGTGCGAGATTGTCGGCCTCGTCGATAACCCCATCCGCGGAGGCATCCCGCGCACGTATGGCCGCAAGCCGGCGCAGTGCCGCAAGCCGCTCGGCCACGAAACCGACCCGCTCGCGGTTCGCCACCTCCAATTCATTGGTGATGCCGGCCCGCTGGGCCTTCAGGTCCCGCAACGCCTCCTCGATCCCCGCGAGGGTCTGCTGGCCGCTCTGCATCCTCACCACCTCGTCAAGGCGCCGCCGGAAACCTCGCGACGCCAGCTGGGCTCCAGCTCGCCGCGCTGTTTCGAGCCAAGAATGGCCTTCTGGATGATACCGTCGTCGAGCTTATCGGCCTGCACCTCGTCGAACACAGACTTCGGCACTCTTACTGCCCACTTGGTCACCGTCTCGCGTTGCCCGGTTTCCTCATTCAGGATGTCGCGGGGCACAGCCTTCCCCGTTGCGTCGATCGCTTCGACCACAAGGTAGTAGTTCCGGCTCAATGGATTGACCCGAGGGACCCGCCAAAGCCCTGTAACTTCGCCCTCCCGGTTGACGATACGCACGTCGTAGGCCGCACGGAGCAGCTGCAGCATCTGCACCAGTCGAGCTTCCTCCTTACGGGCCGCTTCCCGGCCGCCGCCTAGCGCGGCCGAGCGGGCCGCCTCGGCAATCTGGCGGGCCTCAGCAATCACCGCCTGCGACTTCGCCTCGCGCTCGAGCTGCTGGACGAGACTGGCGACACGACCCGGGAGTTCCTGACCCAGCTCGCGCTCAACGGCCGCCGTTTCCAGCGCACGTGGCCGCTCGAAGGCCAGGTACCAGCCGCCCGCGACCACAGCGGCCCCGAGAAGAGCGACTCCGACCCGCTTTCCCCACACATCCCGTGTCACATACAGGCGAGCGAGCCGGACTTCGAAAGAGGGCGCCGGCGGCGTATAGACGAACCGCTTCTCTTCCAGAGCCTTGACGCCATCCTCGAGTATTCGATCGGGAACCTCGATGCCCTGCCCTTTGTAGATATCCCGGAGCCGTTCGATCAACTCCTGACGCCGCTGCGCATCGTCGAGTTCCCGCTCCACCAGCCGCTTGTCGTGGCGCAGCGTATCGACGACGTCCATGGCGATCATGACGTCGTCGAGGGGACGATGGGACTTCACTTCGGCGGCCATGACGCGACCTCGAGCGGGATCCTGGGTGTGTCAAGCGACGCGCGAGCCCGGCCAGCCGGCCCCCGCCTCGGGATGCTACCAGTGCTGCACCAGAGCAGACGATAAATGACTTACCCGAGCGCCGCCGCATCGACGGCGAGCTGTGCAAGGCGTCGCTTGCCGTCCTCCACCGCCTCGTTGATCTCCTCGGAGTTGCGGCTGGCCATCGTGCGCATCTCCTTGATGATGTGACGCGAGCGTTCCTGGAAACTGACGACGGAGTCGACCAGCTTCTTGACCGCGTCGGCGCGAACCGTCGGCCCATAGCCGGCCTTGATCGCCGCCTCCTGAACCTGATTACCGATCTCACCGATGGTTTCGAGGCTGTCCGAGACGCCCTTCTTCATGGCTTCCAGCGTCGCGGTCGATTCGTGCAGGCCGAAGAGACCTGTGAACGACGCCTTCAGCGCCGTCAGCACAGCCTCGTTGGTCGAGAAGAAGGTGATGGCCTGCTGATAGACCCGCTCCTTGGCATTGGTCGTCTGCAACAGACGGGTCATGATGACTTCGGTCGTGTTGTAGCCGATGGTCAGATTGTCCGCGAGATCCTTGGCGATCTGGTAGCGTTTGTCCTCGTCCTGCAGGACACGCAGCTTCTCGTCGCGCGCGAGTTCGAGCTTGGCACGCTCAGCGGGCTCGCTCCCGGCAAAGCCGGATACCGCTTCCGACGCCTTGGTGAGGTCGGCCTTGATCCCTTCCAACTTCGCCTCAGCCTTCTTCAAGACTTCAAGCGCCAGGATCTGCGCCTGCTTGTAGGCGCCTCGGTAATCCTGGTAGGCGGTCAGAATCCGCTGCTCGCGCTTGATCTGATCTGCGCTGTCCGCGGCAACCGCAAGATAGGTCTTATGGATCTTGTCGAAGCGTTGCGAGACATCGCCGCGAGAGACCTTCATCCAGACGTTGTTGACGCGCTCGAATGTCGAGATGCGTCCGTCCTCCAACTGGTCGACCATGGACTTGGCATCGTCGCGGATCGAATTGAAGCTCTCGACGATGTCGTTGTAACGCTCCCCGATCTTCATTGCGGAGATCTCGTTTCTGACGATCTCGTTGAACGTCGACGCCTCACCCAATGTTCGGGCGATGATCGTGATCTTGTCCTTGTCGAGATCGGCGATCTGCTCGAGCAGCGCCACGATCGGATCTTGTCCCGCGCTTTCCGTCCTGAGGCCCATGTCGCGGACGGTTGTAAGCGCCTTGTCGAGATATTGAAGCGCAGGCAACGTAGCCATTGGGTGTCTCCTGTTTGCGCGCAACGTGACGGGCAGAGCTGCCACGAGCAAGTGTGGCGTCACCGGCCCATGTTCAAGCCTCGAAAGCCCGCCCGCCGGGACTGGACCTTCAATAGCCCTGACCTTCTCGGCCAGCAAATCGTTCAGGCACCGTCGCATTAGCCCGGCAGGGGCTCGAGACGTTTCACCGTGGCCACGCGCCATGCCGAAAATGCATCTAACCACCGAACTTATAAGAATAAATTTGAGATGCAACCGATCGCCAGACGACGCATGAAATTTCTAGCACTCCCCCCTTGAAACTGCCAATTCGTTATCGAAATATCGCCCCGAGGCCGAGCGCCCGATCGGGGCTCGGACCTCGTTTGGCACATAGCTGGTTAGGGCAAACATAGGAGGTCAAACCCATGAAGTTTCGCCCCCTGCATGACCGCGTTGTGGTGCGCCGCATCGACGCCGAGCAGAAATCTGCTGGTGGCATCATCATTCCGGACACCGCCCAGGAGAAGCCGAGCCAAGGCGAGATCCTGTCCGTGGGCCCGGGCGCGCGTGATGAGCAAGGCCGTCTCGTTCCCTTGGACGTCAAGGTTGGTGACCGCGTTCTCTTCGGCAAATGGTCCGGCACCGAGGTCAAGATCGACGGCCAGGACCTGCTGATCATGAAAGAAAGCGACATCATGGGAGTTCTCGAAGTCAAAGGCACCATGAAAGTGGCAGCCTGACGCTTACCGAACTCCACCAAGCAGAACCAAGCCGATGCTTCTGAGTGCTGTGGGCGCGCTGTTGGCGCTCTGCATGCTTGCTGCCGTGGCTGATGCGGCGCGCAGGGCCTGCCGCGCTCGTTTCGAGGAGATCAACGAATGTCCGCAAAGGAAGTGAAATTTGCTCATGACGCGCGCGAGAAGATGCTGCGCGGCGTCGACATTCTGGCAGATGCCGTGAAGGTGACACTCGGCCCCAAGGGACGCAACGTCGTCATCGAGAAGTCTTTCGGCGCCCCGCGAACCACCAAGGACGGCGTCACCGTCGCCAAGGAGATCGAGCTCGAGGACAAGTTCGAGAATATGGGCGCCCAGATGCTCCGTGAGGTGGCGTCCAAGACGGCCGATCTGGCTGGTGACGGCACCACCACAGCCACCGTGCTCGCCCAGGCCATCGTCCGCGAAGGCGCCCGCTCCGTCGCGGCCGGAGCCAATCCGATGGACCTCAAGCGCGGCATCGATCTGGCCGTCCACGCGGTCGTCGAGAATCTCAAGTCGAACTCACGCCCTGTCGCAAACTCCGGCGAGATCGCGCAGGTCGGTACCATTTCGGCAAACGGCGACGGTGAGATCGGCAAGATGATCGCCACTGCGATGGAGAAGGTTGGCAAGGAAGGCGTGATCACGGTCGAGGAGGCCAAGAGCCTGGAGACGGAGCTCGACGTAGTCGAGGGAATGCAGTTCGATCGCGGTTACATCTCACCGTACTTCGTCACCAACGCCGACAAGATGACCGTGGAGCTGGATGACCCCTACCTCCTCATCCACGAGAAAAAGCTTTCGTCCCTCCAGCCGATGCTTCCCGTCCTCGAGGCCATCGTCCAAACGGGCAAGCCACTGCTCATTATTGCGGAGGAGGTCGAGAACGAGGCACTCGCCACGCTTGTCGTCAATAAACTGCGCGGTGGTCTCAAGGTCGCGGCTGTAAAGGCGCCCGGCTTCGGCGATCGCCGAAAGGCCATGCTCGAGGACATTGCCACGCTGACCGGCGGCACGGTCATCTCCGAAGACCTCGGCATCAAGCTCGAGAACGTCAAGCTCGACATGCTCGGCCGCGCCAAGCGCGTGCGCATCGACAAGGAGAACACGACCATCGTCGATGGCTCGGGCAAGCGCGCCGACATCGAGGCGCGTATCAAGCAGATCAAGGCACAGATCGAGGAAACAACGTCTGACTATGATCGCGAGAAGCTGCAGGAGCGGCTGGCGAAGTTCGCCGGCGGCGTTGCCGTAATCAAGGTGGGCGGCGCCACTGAGATCGAGGTCAAGGAGCGGAAGGACCGCGTCGACGACGCGCTTCACGCGACCCGCGCCGCCGTCGAGGAAGGTATCGTCCCAGGCGGCGGCATCGCACTCTTACGCGCCATGAAGGCGCTCGACGGCGTGAAGTGGTCGAACGAGGATCAGCGCGTTGGTATCAACATCGTCCGTCGCGCCATCCAGGCGCCGGCGCGCCAGATCGCCCAGAACGCCGGGGAGGACGGCTCGGTCATTGTAGGAAGGGTGCTCGACAACACCGCCTACGGTTGGGGTTATGATGCCCAGACTGGCGAATACGGCGACATGATCGCCAAGGGCATCATCGATCCGACGAAGGTCGTGCGCACCGCGCTGCAGGATGCAGCATCTGTGGCGTCGCTGCTGATCACGACGGAAGCCATGGTCGCCGAGAAACCCAAAAGGGCGGCACCGCCGCCGATGCCGGGTGCGGGAATGGACTTCTGAGATCAGAGCCGGAGACCGCTGGAAGACGGCGGTCTC